>JAHEBQ010000003.1:56408-189646 GCA_024642205.1 Planctomycetaceae bacterium
AGGATAAAGTCCAGGCAATCAATCGAACGGGCTGTCTCGAGTCCTTTTTTATTTCGTGCATATCAACAGGGTGTCACCGGAATTTTCATGACCAAGGATCAACCGTTGCCCGACGACGACGCGATTGTCGAATCACTGAGGTCTCGCCGTGAAGAGGCGCTCGCGGAATACTTTTCGGCCGTCCAGGGGCGTCTGAAGCGGATTGTCAATTTTCGTCTGGATTATCGTCTCAATGGACGAGTTTCCGAGTCGGACGTGATTCAGGAAACGTACGTACGGGCTGCCAAACGAATCGACAGTTTCCTGGAAAAGGACGACATGCCGTTTTTCGTGTGGTTGCGGCTGGAAATCGGTCAGAAACTTCTTGAGATCCACAGGCACCATTTCGGCGCCGAGAAGCGGGATGTTCGTAAAGAGATCAAGTTGGGCCAGAACAACGATTCGGGAAAAACTTCGATGGCACTGGCGGCACATATTGTCGCCAAATTGACTTCGCCCAGTCGTCTCGTTGAGCGCGCCGAACAGATTGAGATTCTGGAAAAAACGCTCGGTGAAATGAATGAATTGGATCGGGAAGTAATTGCCCTTCGTCACTTTGAAGAACTTTCCAATATCGAGACCGCAAGAATCCTTGAAATCGAGCCAGCGGCGGCGAGCAAGCGATACTTGCGGGCGTTAAAACGACTTCGCGAAATCATGGAATCGGCAAGGGGGATTTATGGCGACTAAAGAGCCGGAAAACCGTCCCCCCTCAAAGTCAGATCCTGAGATTCTGGAATGGATCGTTGATGAATTTACCAACAGGCTCCGCGCAGGCGAACATCCCGCGATCGCTGAGTACCAGCAGCAACACCCGGAATTCAAAGAAGAAATCGAGGACTTGCTTGCTTCGGTCGCGATGATTGAGCAACTTAAATCCAATCCAACCAATCCGGGATTCAGGGATCGTCGCTCGCTCAATGAAGTCTCGTCACTTCAACAGATCGGTAACTACCAAGTCAAACGTGAGATCGGGCGAGGAGGAATGGGTATCGTTTTCGAAGCGGTACACGAATCGCTTGGCCGTCATGTTGCCATCAAGGTCATGCCCACTCCGCTGGTCAACAGCCAGAAATACGTGGAACGATTCCTGCGGGAGGCCCAGGCCGCAGCGAGGTTGCACCATACGAACATTGTTGGCGTTTTTGGCGTGGGCGAAGGTGATGGATTCTATTACTACGTGATGGACCTGGTCGATGGACAGTCGCTCAGCGAGGTTATTTCCGGTTTGAAACATCCCGGTCACGGTGACTCGACAAAAGAGAATTTCCGGACGCTTCCGGAAATGACGAAAAAGCTCGACTCGACCTTGAACGAATCAAACTCAAGCGACCCGCCAAACCTGATTTTGGTTGATTCCGGGCAATCGCCTGGTTCGGCTTCGACGTTCGAGAGCCAGGTCGCACCACCCAACACCCATTCGCAGCATTTTCGCTGGTCCGCCCGCATTGGTGCCAATATCGCGGACGCGCTGGCGTATGCCCATCACGCGCAAATCCTGCATCGCGACATCAAGCCCTCGAATATTATTCTTGATCGAGAGGGGCTGGTTTGGATCACCGACTTTGGGTTGGCCAAAGACAGTGCCAATGAAATTGACTTGACCAGGACGGGCGATGTGATCGGTACGCCGCAGTATCTCGCACCGGAATCGCTTGAGGGGAAGTATGACTGTCGCAGCGAAGTCTACTGCCTCGGTTTGACCTTGTATGAACTTGCCACGCTGCAACCCGCCTATCGCAATGGAACGACGGCGGAAGTCATTCGCGCGATCGCAACAACTTCACCCGTCTCGCCCCGCAGGCTCAACTCGAAAATTCCGATCGATTTAAGCACGATCATCGATAAAGCCATCGCCCGGGATCCGAACGCGCGCTACCAAACCGCAGAAGAATTGCGACAGGACCTCTTGGCATTTGTGGACGACCGACCGATTTCGGCGCGGCCGCCGTCGCTGATTGAGAACATCGTCAAATGGGGGCGACGCAATCCGCTGGCCGCGACGTTGTCGGCCATTTCCGCAGTATTGCTCGTACTTGTCGCAGTTTCTGCATCGATCGGTTATCTCTACACCATGGATGCCTACACCAGGGAAGCCAATAAATCGGCCAAGCTTGAGGTTCAAATCAGGGAAACCGATTATCAAAAGCAGGCAGCGGATGCTGCCCGGAAGGACGCCGAAGAATTTGCGAAAAAAATGAAAGTTCAATTCGATCGCGCTGAAGCGAACGTCGAAATTACGATCGCCGCATTCGACGAAATGTTCAAACAAGTCGTTGCCCGCGGTGCCTCATCCACGGGGGAATTGGATATCGACGGTTTTGAAGAACTGCAAGGCATCGAGACATCCGTGACCCGGCAGGATGCCGCATTCCTTGACAAGTTTCTGGTCTTTTACGACAAATTCGCAACCCAAAATGCCGACAACGAGTCGTTGACGATCGAATCAGCGCGGGCCTTTCGTCGAGTCGCCAATATTTACCAGCTCGTCGGCGAAGTCCAGCGCTCGATTGATGCATACAAGAAGTCAATCGATATTTATGAACAAGCGGTAAAGAAATCACCGGACTCAAGAAACGAGTTGATCTCTCTTGTACAAACCAAGAACGAACTGAGTCGGGCATTCCGCCGAAATCAGAACTGGCAGGACGCCATTGTGGAAAACGAAAGTGCAATTGCCCTCCTGGAAGAGGTACCGGTTGCCCAACTTGACAACGAACTAAAACTGGAATTGGCCAAAACGCTTAATTCCATTGGTTCCAGCTCCGCTATCATCTCCGTAATGTATACCAGTGCGTTGAATAACCGGGACAAGCCCCCCGGTTTCCTGCCGCCTCAACGCGGTCCGGAAGGTCGACTGTTACCTGGCTGGATTCAGGCCTATCTCAATCCAATGGGTCGCGGGCCAGGCGGATTCGGAATCCCCGGCCGCGCGCCGGAAGGACGTGGCATCGGTCGACCCGGACCTGAAATTCGTGACCAGACCAAACAACCACCCGGTCGACGAAACGGTCGAGAATTGGAATCCGTCGTTGGACGACAACTTGGTCGACGGACGAATCATTACTCCAAAGAAGCAATCGAGATCCTCGATGGCTTGATTGCCGAGGAACCTGATCATACCGAGTATCGCCTGGTTCGAGCCAACTGTTACTGCAGCCTGGCTTCAACGCTGATTGAGCCGGATCCCAGGCAGGCCCGCGTCATGCGTGACCGTGCAATCGACGAACTGCAATCCTTGATTGAGCAGGAACCGGAAAATCCTGCCTACCGCTATCGGCTGGCCATGGCTTTTTCGCTTGGCGATGTTTACGACTCTTCGGAGGACGAGTTGACCATGTTGGTAAAATCTGTCGAAATCGCAGGGGAATTGAAGAAACAGTTTCCCAAGGTTCTCGACTATTTCTACCTTTACGGGTCCGTTTGCAACAAGCAAGCGGGGCAGTTGATAAAACGTCGAGAACTGGCAGCGGCCTTGGAGTCACTACAAGAAGCCAAATCGTCTTTTGAACATGTTACCCAACTTTCTCCGACGGATCGGACCTACAAAACAACCCAATTCGTACTTGCCATGCAGTTGGGTGCATTGATCGAGGCTTCGGAACAGTCTAACGACACCAGCGTCACGCGAACCGCCAAAGAGATGCTCACTCAACTTCGGCGTGGCAGCACCATGCGTCCGCCACGACGGTGACCCATTCACGGGAGCGGAGTGAATTCGTGATCTCGACCGACTGGATTCGCGTCCTGAAAACAGGTGTCAAATAACTGGCCGAATCGTCCGCGATCGTTAGAATACCGGCTTCCGCCCTCTTAACGCATTCATCCATCGAAGGCATTCCTTGTGGAAACAGTCACGGAAAGCATTTACGATCACCCACGCTACTACGATCTGGTTTTCGGAACGGATTGCGCTTCAGAACTGAATTTCATTTGCGACGTCAAGGAAAAATACCTGGGCAGCAAATCAATACGAATGTTTGAACCTGCGTGCGGGACCGGACGGCTACTTTTCGGGCTTGCCAAACGGGGATTTGAAGTCGAAGGAATCGACCTGAATGAAAAAGCGGTCGCGTTCAGTAATCAGCGATTTCAAAGACACGGACTTGAGCCAGTAGCCAGGGTGGCCGATATGACGAGATTCCGCGCCCAGCGCAAATGGGATCTCGCATTCAATACCATCAACAGCTTTCGGCATTTGACAACCGCCGAATCTGCGGTCGATCATCTGAAATGCATGGCCGACCAGACCAAACGGGGCGGCCTGTACCTGATTGGCCTGCACCTCACACCCACAACCGGGGAGCCTCTTGACGGCGAATCGTGGTCGGCTCGCCGGGGGCACCTCTCGGTCCTGACCCAGATGTGGACGGTCGAACGAAATCCCGCCAAGCGACTCGAACGATTCGGAATGAAGTTTGACGTTTACACGCCGACCAAGTTGTTACGTATCGAGGATGAACTGACAATGAGGTCCTACACGCCGCAACAATTTTCGTCGCTGCTTGGCAAGGCAGGTGGATGGGAAGTCGTCGAAACGTACGATTTCGCCTACAACATCAAGCGACCGATTCAGGTCGACTCGTCGACCGAAGACGTGGTATACGTGTTGAGAAAAAAAGGATAGACACTCCATCGCAATCGCTCGGTTCGATGCTCAGCATCCTCTTGGAAAAAGTACCCTGGTTATATCCGCCCGTTGGGTTACCTGATCTGGTTCCGTTGCAGATGCCTATCCAGACTCTTATGGCTGTTCTTGCCGACGCCAATCCCTTTGTCTCGACGCCGCTGTTTTTGGGCGGCACCCGTTCCCCGTGCGTTCTTTTTCGCGCGGGACGCGTTTGACGATGGATTCGATCGCGACGGTTGGTACTGAACCGTCGCCATCGCAAACTGCGGATCGAGCTGTCGCCTGCCGTCTGTACCATGGACATAAGACATCAACCCTGCCTGGAACAAAACCAGAAACAGCGCCACCGGAATTGCCACAGGCCGCCAATACTTGAACAGACCGATCAGAATCGAGACGACAAACAGCGTCCCAAGCCCCTTGCTCAACAGGAAAACCGAAACGTATTCAGGTTCCAAACTAATGAGCCAGGCGCAAAACGGGTTCTGTTCATCAATCGATTGCCGAAAATGGTAAACCAGAAATGCGTCGTAAATCGAAGTTATTGCCACCAGAGTCACGGCGATCGCAAACACCCGGTTTTTCAAGCGAACTCGCGAATCCGGAGCGGCCTCGCCACGCATCCGGATATCGTAACGGTCGTTTGATGGTCCGGTTTCAATATTCAAAGAAGAAGACATGGTGCATCCAATTCCCGATTTTTTGCAACGCTTATGGACAACACATCCATAGACTGGGGGCATTTAACTCGCACAACTCAAGAAAGTTTCGTTTGGTAGCAAATCGGTGCGACGTCCCCCAAAACGGTGCCACGGTTCACAAACGCCTCGCCCTGAAATTGCCGGGAAGGGTAACCGCCATATTGAAAACACCGCAAGCGAATCTCCCTCAACGACGATCCATTTCCCGGGCTTATAATCTTCCGCCAGAGACGCGGCGTACATAACGACCTCGCCCCACCTCCGCCATAAATTAAAGCTCGTGTTCCGGCCTTTGAACGCAAGGAAATTGTCCCGGGGAAAATTATTTCCGGAATTGCTTGCCGAATCTACTGATAGCGAACTTGCAACACCTGAGTTCGTGTCTTCGTTTTCATTCCGAATGACCGTTGGTGCCGGGTCCGACATTCTGGGATTCAAGCCCTGGTTAATGCCACGGAAAATCCTGACATCTTGGCAGCCTCCTTTCGGTGGAGCCGTCGAAACATCGGTAGTCAACCACGGCCTGGCTCGCGTTACCCAAAACTCACCCAGCAGGCAAAGCCTTGTTTTCATGGACGCCATTTCCAGTTGGTGATCAAGACGTTTGAATCAGTTGGCCCAAGCGACCTCCAGATTAAACACGTAAATCTGCTGATTAGACGACACCAATAATTGAATTTTCCGTCAAATCGCCGAACCGATGCATGCTCCCATGAAGTCATACGAAAAAAGGGCAGGATAAGCCTGCCCTTTTGGTTTCGAATTTTGGTTTCGAATTTTGGTTTCGATTGCTGTTCGTTTTGGACTAGTCGAGGAAACCGACGAGTTCCTGAGAGCGACTTGGTTGCTGGAGTTTCCGAACAGCCTTGGCTTCAATCTGTCGAATACGTTCACGGGTCACTTTGAAAATGTGGCCGACTTCTTCGAGCGTATAGCTATAACCGTCACCAAGTCCATAACGAAGTTTGATGATCTCGCGTTCCCGATAGCTGAGCGTCTTCAACACATCCTGGATTCGCCCACGAAGCATCTCTTGCGAGGCTCCGATGGACGGGCTTTCGGCCTCACCATCGGGAAGCAAATCACCAAAATGACTGTCTTCGCTGTTGCCAACGGGTCGATCAAGGCTGATCGGATAGCGGCTCATCGCCAAAACGCGGCGAGCTTCATCGATCGTCGTTTCGCTTCGGCGGGCAACTTCTTCCAGCGTTGGCTCACGGCCAAGTTCCTGCAGCAGTTGCCGGGAAACGGTTCGAACGCGAGACATCGTCTCAACCATATGGACAGGAATTCGAATCGTGCGGCTCTGGTCCGCCACGGCGCGGGTGATCGCCTGCCGAATCCACCACGTAGCGTAGGTGCAGAACTTGAACCCACGGCGATATTCAAACTTGTCGACGGCCCGCATCAGACCGGCGTTGCCTTCCTGGATCAGATCCAGAAAACTCAAACCACGGTTGCGGTACTTCTTGGCAATCGAAACGACCAGTCGCAAATTACCTTCGGAAAGTTCCCGCTTGGCTTTCTGGTACTTGGTATAGATTTTGCGCAGGTATTTGACCCGGTTCCGAAGACTGGTTGGCGTCTCCTGGCAGGCCAGCAGGATTGTACGCATCTCCTGGATCCACGGCTCTCGCTCGACCGCAGGCTTCTTGGTTTTCTTGTGCTTCTTGATTTTCCCCAACAGTTCATCCACACGGGCGCTGAAGTCTTCGATTGTCCGGATCATCAATTCAATACGCTGGGTCCGAAGACCAAGTTCTTCGATCAATCGAACGGCACGACGTCGACGGCGACCGAGGTTTTTCCAGGCTTCTTTGCGGCGCGATTTTGATTGCGTTTTTGAAAACGCCGTCAGGAAATCGTGGCGATTGCGTTTCAGCAAAACCGAAAGAGTATTAAGGTTGTGCGGAATTCGTCCCAGAATCTGTTCTTTTTCCAGCCGATCGGTGACCGAAACCTGAACGGTTCGGTCGAACGGCAGCTCACCCCGATGAACGCGAACAAGCGTTTTGTAGGCGTACCGAATAACGTAGTCGCATTCCAGCAATTTGGTCCGAAACTCACGGCGAGTCTCTTCGATCCGTTTGGCGAGTGTGATCTCTTCCGTACGGGTCAAAAGAGGAATTTCACCCATTTGCGTCAAGTACATCCGGACCGGGTCATCGGACCATGATTCTGATTCATCGATTCCAGCCGCCAGCTCGTCGCCATCATCACGCTCTTTGTTCAGCGCCAAATCGACCAGCGGATCATTGGGGGCAACAGGGTTTGATTCAACTACTTCTTCAAATCGCTTGGGTGCAACCCGTGTGCGTGTTGCATCATCATCTTCAAGCAGTGCGTCGTACAATTTAGCACTCCTGCGCAAAGGTTTAATATTGTTTCCATTGTGAGGCGGAAGCGGTTAGTCTCAAGTGTCCTGACACTCGCAAGTGCCCGATGCAGATGGGATGGATCCAAAAATGCCTTCACACCGAATTTCGTAAGTTTACCACTCAGTTCACGTAAACCTGCGGCAAAGAACAATTTGGAAAAAGATTCCTATTGGCAAACGAATGCATGCATCAACATCGCATGATCAAACCACTCATATGAACCTGCCGTTTCAACTTGTATTTGAATTTGTCTTGACTCCTTGGAGTTCAAGTTCAATTCCAGCTCAAGTCGGAGTCGTTTGAGCGTCATGCAATCATCTTCGCGACCAACCATGTTCTTCAACCGATATTTCTTCCTGGTTGAGTGAGTTGATCAAGTCGATTTAACAGCCCTGTCCCGATTGTCGTTTGCGCAGAATCTTTCTCACAGTTCCCGCGTGGGGTTTGGCCAAACCAAATTGGCCGCCTGCGTTCAGTTTCACTCAAATATTAAGGATTGCCAGGACCAGTTAGCCGGTGACAAACCTCGGGTGGGCTGTGGATACAGCGAGAGTCTCGAATCGCAGTAACGTAATTGTAACTGGGGGCAAAGAATCGTCCAGCGAAAAAACGACACTTGACCCGTTTTTTCTCGCCTGAATCGCTCCTGAAGTTAACCTCTCCCGGTTTCCCGGGCCAACCAGTGAACACCAGGCAGATTCCACAACCTGACCGGACAAAACCAGCGCTTTGAAACGATCCGAAGAATCCCGACAGTCCCCTTTCTCACCGACACGCAAACCGCCCGATCAACCGTGCGGCTTCTCACAATCCCGGACGGGTGACACCCGGTTCATCCCTGAATGCTATCATGCGCCCTGCAACGGATCGGGCTGCATTGGCTATACTTGTTCGCGATAACAATTGCTTCATCCTGGTTTGATTTTGGAAACCGCGAAAAATATCAGCACCGGTTTTCCGTTGTCAAACCGCGAATTGCGCCCAACCGGCAAATCTCCCAATCAGGCAATCACGCGACAACAACCGCCTCGATGCGGTCTGGCTCCCGGAGATTGTTGGATTCGGACAAATCCGATTTAGGGAAGCAAGTGCCACCCCATTCACCACCTACTGGACACAAATGCCACATCAATTCCTGCTTCCGTGTGACAATTGCAATCACCAGCTCATCGTCGTCCCCAAACAAGCGGGGCAGAATCTCAAATGCCCCCAATGCCAGCACTCATGTGAGGCTCCGATGCTCGGCAAAATGAAACAGCTCGAAATGGTGGGTGGTTTCACCCCGATCAAAGGTCCAGATTCATCCACTGGTAGCCTTCGGAATCTTCTCTTTGTCGTCGGTCTGGCGTTGGCAATTGTCGGTGGCGCGACCGGTTATTTTGTTAATCGCTACGCTGATAATTTGATTCTGGAAGTTGACAACGAGGCCGAAAAAGAAAGCTTCGATCAAGAAGTCGACCGACTGACCGCTCCCCAGGTTGTCGCATTGTACGAAGCCATGCAAATCGAAAAGGGCTTGGGTGAATGGTATGAGCCGAATTTCATTCGTTACAACACACAGGGAGAAATCCTCCGCAAGGCGTCCTACGGACTGATCGGCTTGGCTGGCCTGGGGATGCTTGTGTTGATTGGTTCCTTTTTCACAAAACGCTGAGACACTTAATGCCTCGCGCCGCCGGGGCGATCGCCCGTCGATCGGCGCTGGATCTTCCCTGGCCGAACCGATTGAATCGCCCAGGACCGATCCTCGTGATCCGTTCCATTCGAATGATGGGTCTGCAGTCCGGGGCACTCAAAACAGGTGGAACCCGTTTCCAGGTGAACTCCGGGTCCCACGTGATCTGCCTTCGATTCCTAGCCTTGCCTTGCCCGTAATCGGGCATTCTTGCCCTGTCGTGGTGGTCGTTTATGTTTCGCACGGCTGGCATCGCCAGAAAATTCTGTCTGATTCACCGAACTCCCAGGGTGCGATGCGGCAACCGCTGCGGATCGACGGGCATTAGTGACCGCCACGGCTTTGTCAGTTCGATCACGACGTCGACGTCGTTTACTCGATCGCTTGCCATCGGATGAGGCTCTGTCGGCAGTTGAACCAGAATCATTGGGACGAGTTCTGGTGGAAGAACCGGGACCGCCGGGACGGCGAGTCGGGAAAGAACGACCGGAGGCAGGGCGTTCCTTGGCACATTTTCCGTCGCCCGACTCGCGTGGCAGGCGAACCGACAATGTAGAGTCGACCGGTACGCTTTGTCCAATCAATCTCTCAATTGCAGAAAGATCGGATTGGTCTCCGGGACTGCAAAATGACAGCGCGATTCCCTCAGCTCCCGCTCGACCCGTCCGGCCGATTCGGTGGACGTAGGCTTCGGGCTCGATTGGCAGGTCAAAATTGATGACGTGCGTGACTCCGTCAATATCGATGCCGCGAGCGGCAACATCGGTCGCAACCAGAGCCGTTACAAACTGGTTTCGAAACGCATCGAGGGCACGCTGCCGAGCGTTTTGCGATTTGTTGCCATGGATCGCAGCCGCCTTGATTCCATTGCGATTGAGCCGTTCGGCAACGATATTGGCAGCACGTTTTGTCTTGGTAAATACGATCGCCCGTTGGGCGTTGCTCCCGGAAAGAATGCGCTGGAGTAGATCTTGCTTGCCGTTTCTCGGCACAAAGATAACCCGCTGCTCAATCTTGTCGACGCTCCGGGATTTCGGGGTCACGTTGACACTCACCGGATTGGTCAGCAGACTTTGCGTAAGTTCAATAATCGCCGGGGCCATTGTCGCCGAAAAGAACAGCGACTGCCGTTGCTTGGGTAGCTCACGGATAATTCGCCTGATGTCCGGCATGAATCCCATATCAAGCATTCGGTCGGCTTCGTCCAACACAAAAACTTCCAGCCGATCAAGTTGAATGTGCCCCTGGTTCATCAAATCCAGCAGGCGACCCGGGGTCGCGACCAGCACGTGGGAACCCCGATTCAGCGTACGAACCTGACTGATCTGGTTAACACCGCCATAGACCAGGGCGTGCCGGATTTTGAGGTGCTTGCCATAGGTTGCAAAACTCTCACCGATTTGAATCGCCAACTCACGCGTCGGTGCCAACACCAGCACGAACGGACGATTCGGCAATGCAGCTCGATTTTGGGCACCCAGGCGGTTGAGGATCGGAAGCGCAAACGCGGCGGTCTTACCGGTTCCCGTCTGGGCACACCCCAATATGTCGCGGCATTTCAAAGCCGCAGGAATTGTCTGTGCCTGAATCGGCGTCGGTGTCTCGTAGTTTTCGCCGGCCACAGCACGCTGCAAAGGCTCGATCAGGTCTAGTTCCTTAAATGTCTTCAACGGTTTTCTTTCTTGTATGATTTCCAGTTTGCCAGTGCATGGCATTTTGCTCCGCAACATGGCGTCTGCTCACATAGCAAAACGGCTCCAAAATTTGCGCGCAACACAGTTGAATGCGTGAGGTCTGATGCGGATGGGCGAACAATTCGCGGGATGAACCAACATCAACCTGGATCAGGCAAACGCCATTTTCATGGCCAACTCTGGACAAACAAGAAAGTCGCAAAGTTCAGTGCGTCCATCATGACGCCGGCCGCTCTCCATCCGAATTCGTATTGTTCGAATCAATGGCTCGCTGCAAAAGTGCGCAGCCACCGGCTGACACGTATCAAAGGGGCGACGGGGAGATCCAGTTCTCAACCGCCCCGCGGGTCGGAAAACGCTTCCGCTCTGGTTGAGCAACGCGTTTCTCGTTTTCGTCCGACCACATCAACTGCTCCCTCTTGAGAAAGGAACCGTCTTCGCTGATTATCATACACACAATCACCGCGAGGACTAGGCCAAAAGCCTGAGCGATTGAATATTGGGGTTAACTCTCCGATCTTGCCATTCCAAGTTACCGATTGGGGTATCTGTTGGGCCGTCCCCGTGTGGCCATGAACAGGTTCTTCGCGTTCGCAACGATAACTGCATGATCCGTTGGCGTGTTATCATGGGATCACCGACCCAACCCGCCACGGGAGGGAAGATACTGGGCAGGTTTCCAGCTGTTGATTCTCATCGGTTCTCGACAGGCAGGAGTACTCGTCGTACGGTTGAAGACTTGCGCATCTATCGTGTTGAACTTGCCAGATGTCCGTTGGATTTTTTCCCTTGTTAAGCATGCCATCCAAGACCCTTCGCCAAGCCCTGGTACCGCTCCTACTGGTGATGCGGATCCCGTGTTGCGCGATGGCGCAGGCGAACCAACCCATCGACTTCAGCAACCAGATCCGACCCATCCTTTCGGAAAACTGCTTTTTCTGTCATGGTCCGGATGCAAAACAGCGACAGTCCGACTTGCGGCTGGACGTCGAGGCCGATGCCAAACGTACGTTTAAAGCGGGCGATGCCGAAGCCAGCGAGCTGTTTGCCCGGATCACATCGGATGACATCGACGAACGGATGCCTCCTCCAGAGTCGAATCGCCAACTCACGCGACAACAGATCACATTGATTCAGCGTTGGATCAATGAGGGGGGAACATGGGAGCAGCATTGGGCTTACACGAGAATCGCCAAGCCAGACGTTGAGGCCACGCATGCGATCGACTTCTTCGTTTCACAGAAACTCAAGCAAAACAACCTGGACTTTTCGCCGGCCGCCGATCGGGCCACGCTAATCCGTCGCGTCAGTCTTGATTTGACCGGTCTTCCTCCGACGCTGGATCAACTCGACGAATTCCTTGCCGACCGATCGCCGGAGGCCTACGAGAATATGGTTGATCGATTCCTGGCTGCGGATGCCTATGGGGAACGCATGGCCTGGATTTGGCTCGATGCCGCCCGCTACGCCGACACCAACGGTTACCAGGGCGACAACGAGCGAACCATGTGGCCTTGGCGCGATTGGGTAATTCAAGCTTACAACGACAACCTGCCGTTTGATCAGTTTTCTCAATGGCAGCTCGCCGGTGACCTGCTGCCCGATGCGACGCAGGCACAAATCCTGGCGACCGGATTCAATCGCAATCATCCGATCAACGGGGAAGGTGGCAGGATCCCGGAAGAAAACCGGGTCGATTACGTGATGGACATGGCGGAAACAACGGGCACTCTTTGGCTGGGATTGACGTTCAACTGTTGCCGGTGCCACGATCACAAGTACGACCAACTGACGCAGGACGATTACTACAGCCTGTTTGCTTTTTTTGACCAGACGCCGATTACGGGTGAAGGCGGAAATGCCCAATCGCCTCCGGTGATCGCCATTCCGGACCAAACCCAACAGGAACGCAAATCCAACCTCGAAAACTCAATTGCGAAACTAATCGATCAGCGAAATCAACTTGGCGAACCAGACGACAACCCGCGTTTCCAGGAACTGGAAGAACAGCTTAAAACGGAACAGGAGAAGCTCAAATCGCTTGACAGGCAGATCCCCAAAGTCATGGTTATGGCGGACATGCCCGAGCCGCGCAAGAGTTACCGTCTCAATCGTGGCTCTTACCAGCAACCACTCAACGAAGTTTTTGCACGGGTGCCGGAAATGCTTCCCCCGCTACCGGAAAACGCGAAGGCCAACCGGCTCGCGCTCGCCCAATGGTTATTTGACCCTTCCAATCCACTCACGCCCCGGGTGACTGTCAATCGGCTTTGGGCCCAGTTTTTTGGAATCGGAATTGTCAAAACGACTGAGAATCTCGGCGTCCAGGGCGAGCCGCCAAGCCACCCGGAATTGCTGGATTGGCTGGCCGCAGAATACCGCGACAGTGGCTGGGATACGAAGCACATGATTCGCTTGATCGTAACAAGCCAAACGTACAGGCAGTCTTCGAAAACGAATCAAAGGCTTCAGGAACTCGACCCGGAAAACCGTCTGCTGGCCCGCGGTTCGAGATTTCGGATGCCGTCGTGGATGATACGCGATCATGCCTTGGCCGCCAGCGGCAGACTGGTTCGTGCGATCGGAGGGAAACCGGTTAACAGCTACCAGCCCTCCGGCGTCTGGGAGGAATCCAGTTTCGGCAACAAGAAATACCAACTCGGTTCAGGCGACGAGCTTTACCGCCGCAGTATTTACACTTTCTGGCGGCGGATCGCCGCCCCGACCATCATCTTCGACAACGCCGACCGAATGACGTGTTCGGTCACAACCTATCGGACCAACACACCCCTGCACGCACTTTCCACATTCAACGATGTGACGTTTGTGGAAGCCTCACGATTAATGGCGACAGACGTTTTGCGACTGAAATTGAGTGAACCTGAGTCGTTGGATCTGATTTTCAAGCGAGTCGTCGGTCGTCCGATCCGACCGGACGAAACGCAAATCCTGCTCGCGGCTCTCGTTCGCACCCGCAACCAATATTGCCGTGAACTGGAATCCGCCAAATCGTTTCTGGAAATCGGCGAATCTCCCGCGTCCGGGGAAATCGAAACCGTAACCTTGGCCAGTTGGACCAGTTTGTGTTTGGCGGTGCTTAATCTGGATGAAGCGCTAACTCGTCAGTGAGGAACCCATTTTAATCCACTTCAAGACGCTAACCATGGCATTCAATGGAACGACCGAACCATGTCCAAAGTGAATCCGACTCGGGCGAAACGCGGGGAATCAATCAATGAATCAGCACCCATCAATCCAGCTTCATGCCACACGGCGGGAGTTTTTCGGGCGTACCGCAAACGGAATTGGGGCGGCTGCTCTGGCGAACATGCTGGCCCAAACGGGTCTTGCACTTGATCCGGGAAACCGACCACATTCGGGCAACCCGGGAGCGGATCCAACCCAAGGCGCGCGTCTGGGAGGTTTGCCGGGTCTTCCTCATTTTGCTCCAAAAGCGAGACGCGTGATCGCATTGATTCAAAACGGCGCCCCATCGCATGCCGATCTCTTCGATTGGAAACCGGAATTGGCCAAAATGCACGGACAGCCTGTGCCCGAACACTTCATCGCCGGAAAACGATTCAGCACGATGACCGGCCAGGCGGACGGGAAGCTGATGCTCGCGCCGATCGAGCCATTCAAGCAACGAGGGCGCTCGGGAGCCTGGGTCAGTGACATGCTCCCCTACACTGCCTCGATCGCGGACGAGTTGACGTTCGTCAAAGGAATGCACACCGATGCGGTCAACCACGCGCCGGCGATCAGTTTTCTGCTTAGTGGTGCCCAGATCCCGGGCCGGCCGTCCCTTGGATCGTGGATGAACTACGGAATCGGCAGTGAAGTCGAAGATCTGCCGAATTTCATCGTGATGACATCGGTTTCCAAAAACACGACCTGCGGTCAGATCTTTTACGACTTTTACTGGGGCAACGGGTTTCTGCCCTCGAAACATCAAGGTGTCAAGTTTCGTGGATCCGGAGATCCAGTACTGTATCTTTCCAATCCTTCCGGGATGAGCCGGCAGATGCGCCGGGACTGGCTCGACGACCTCGCTCAGCTCAATCAAAGACAACTTGATGACTTTGGCGATCCGGAAATCGCGACCCGAATTGCTCAATACGAGATGGCCTTCAAGATGCAGGCCAGCGTGCCCGCCCTCATCGACCTTTCGGACGAACCACAATCGGTCCTCGACATGTATGGACCCGGCGTCGAAGAACCAGGAACGTTTGCCCACAACTGTTTGCTGGCGCGACGGCTTGCCGAGCGAGGAGTTGGCTTCACTCAACTGATGCATGCGGGCTGGGATCAGCACAACAGTTTGACGACCGAGTTTTATACGCAGTGCCGTGACACCGATCAGGCAAGTGCTGCATTGGTGATGGATCTGAAACAGCGTGGCATGCTCGACGACACACTGGTGATCTGGGGTGGCGAGTTCGGGCGAACCCCGTTTATTCAGGGTGAGTTCAATAACCGCGCCCGCTGGGGCCGCGACCATCATCCCTACGCCTACACCATGTGGATGGCTGGAGCAGGATTGAAACCAGGACTCAGTTACGGTCAGACCGACGAACTGGCAATGAATGTGGTCCATGATCCGGTTCATATTCACGATTTCCAGGCCACGATCTTGCACCTGCTCGGAATCAACCACGAAAAATTGACCTATCGGTTCCAGGGACGTCAATTCCGATTGACCGATGTACACGGGCGTGTCGTCCATGAATTGATCGCGTGAGTCCGCCAGCATTCATGCAATCGCGGACTTTTCGACTCCAGCCCTGCTGGACGACGTCCGATTCAACATCGAAATGCAAATATCCGGGAACCGGAGGATTGCTTGATCACAACTTGAAATCGCGATTGACGAGTGACCGGCGACTCCAAAACACAGTTGAAATTTCCTGAAATCCGCGCCCGTAATCTGCCTTTCTCCCAAAATTCACAACGTTCGCCGCCATTTCTTTGTTACGATAACCATGTCCCCAACATCATTTTTGCGATCCAAAGGTAAATCGAATTGAACCCACCTGACACCTCAACTTCCTCTGAAATTGAACCGTGCGAGCGATTGAAAAACCGCCCGCACAATATCGCCGAAAACCTGGCTGCTGATTCCGACTGGACCATCGACGATGCGCGTGAGTTGTACGGAATCCAGCGTTGGGGAATGGGATATTTTGGTATCTCTGAACAGGGCAATGCGACCGTCGAAGCACCCACGATCAATGGCGTGAAAACGATCGATTTTTCCGAGATCCTCGACGGACTCAAACAGCGAGGTCTCGACATGCCGGTCATGCTGCGGTTGGAAAACCTGCTGGACGACCGAATCACGCAATTGAATGAAGGATTTGCTTCGGCGATCCGGGAGACAAACTACCACGGCGAGTACCGGGCGGTATTTCCAATCAAGGTGAACCAGCAGAACCACGTGATTGCGGAAATTGCACGTTTCGGCGAACGATTCAATCATGGGCTGGAAGCTGGCAGCAAAGCCGAGTTGTTGATTGCCTTGTCAACCTTACCGTCCAATGACAGTTTGATTGTATGCAATGGCTACAAGGACGAGGAGTTCATTGACCTCGGCTTACAGGCACGGCGGATGGGACTGCTGGTCTTCTTCGTCATTGAAACGCCCAAAGAGGTACCGATCATCCTCAGGAGAGCCAAACATTGGGGCATCGAACCGCTGATCGGTGTGCGTGTGAAACTCTCGACGCAGGTCGACGGACACTGGAGCAACGATGCGGGCGATCGGAGTCTGTTTGGGCTATCCACGGTGCAACTGATTGAAATCATCGATCTGCTCCGCGAAGCGGAAATGCTCCATTGCCTGCAGATGCTTCATTTTCATCTTGGCAGCCAAATCCCAAACATCCGCAATATCCGCGATGGCGTCACGGAAGCGTGTCGATTCTATCTGGACCTGATCAAAGAGGGTGCCCCCATGGGTTACTTCGATCTGGGCGGTGGACTGGCAGTGGACTATGACGGATCGGCAAGTATTGATGGTCACAGCCGCAACTACGACCTCGACGAATACTGTGTTGACATCATTGAGTCGATCATGGCGTCGCTCGATCCCCACAACGTAGCGCATCCAACGATCGTCTCGGAATCCGGTCGCTGGACCGTCGCACCGATGTCAGTTTTATTGTTTGACATTCTGGATGTCAACGATTTTCAACCTCTACCTCTCCCCGATCCGCTCCCCGAAGGGATTCACTCCTCGATTGATTTCCTGATCGACATTCTCCGTCACATCAAAGTCCGACGACTTCAGGAAAACGTCAACGATGCGATCTATTACCGGGACAAAGCCCGCAGGGCGTTTCAAACGGGCCAAGTGAGCTTGCGCGAACGGGCCCTGGCCGAGAACATCTGCCTCACGATCCTGCACCAGGTTGCCCAGCAGGTTCCGGAGATGAGCCGGCCTCCGGAGAGCCTGTTGTCGATCAAGGATTCACTTTCCGATATCTACTACGGAAATTTCAGTGTGTTTCAGTCGCTCCCGGACGCGTGGGCAATCCAACAGATCTTTCCGGTAATGCCGGTCCATCGCCTGGATGAAGAACCGACGCGCCACGCGATCATCGGCGATTTAACCTGCGACTGCGATGGTCAACTCAATCAGTTCGTGGGCACGGCCGCCAACACCAAAACATTGCGGTTGCATCAGCTCAGGGATGACGAAGCCTATTGCCTGGGTGTTTTTCTTGTCGGTGCATACCAGGAAACGCTCGGCGATCTGCACAACCTGTTTGGAGACACCAATATCGTCAGTGTGCGCGTCACCGAAGCGGGGCAACTGGAGTTCGTCCGTGAACTCAAAGGGGACAGCATCGGTGATGTCTTGAGTTACGTGGAATACGAACCGCAGTCGATTTATGAACAGTTTCGCGCCCGTGCCGAGAAAGCCGTTCGAGAAGGAAAAATCACGGTGGCCCAGCGACAGGAAATGCTGCAGCTATTCAGCGAAAGCTTGAGAGGCTATACGTATTTTGAAGGCTGATCGACAACCTCCCGTGCTGTCCCCGGGGGTGAGGTCGGGTTTTTTAATGGTTATGGTTCAATCGCCTGCGCTATCGATCGCCATTCGCGGTTTGGAATTCTGATTGAACGGTCAACCGCCGAAACATCATCTTGATCAAAACCGCCAACCCGTCGAAGGATCCCAACATGAAAAGCCCGGCATTGAAGCTGATTATCGCGTTGGCATGTGGTTTGACCTGCGGCATCGCGGTGGTCTCGGCAACGTCGGAATTACCTGTCAGGAATTCTGTCACCCTTGATGTTCAAACCGATCCGCGCCCGAATATCGTGATCATCCTGGTCGATGACATGGGGTTTTCGGACATCGGCTGCTATGGCGGTGAAATTGAGACACCAAATGTGAACCGGCTGGCAAGTAACGGGCTTCGATTTACTCAATTCTATAACTGCGGCCGATGTTGTCCGACGCGAGCGAGTCTGATGACCGGACTTCATCCTCACCAAACGGGAATCGGCCACATGACCGCCCCGCCCAACCAGCCCCTGGGAATTACGGGGCCGTACCAGGGCTACCTCAACGACCACTGTGTCACGATCGCTCAGGTATTGAAGTCGTCAGGTTACCATACGTTAATGACCGGCAAATGGCATTTGGGTGCCAACGATCAAAACACCTGGCCTCGTCAGCGCGGGTTTGATTGCTACTACGGTGGAATTTCTGGGGCGTTCAACTACTTCAAGCCAGGCGGTAACCGAAAGATGACGCGCGGCAATGAACCGGTGATGACCGGCGCCGATTTCTATAGCACTGACACGTTTACCGACGAAGCCTGCAAGTACATTTCGGAAGTCACCCAGGCAGACGACGAACCTTTTTTCCTGTACCTGGCCTACAACGCCCCTCACTGGCCACTGCAACCGAAGTGGGATGAGTTTCAAAAGTACAAAGGCAAATACTCAAGAGGCTGGGAAGCGTTAATGGAATCGCGATTGGCCAGGCAGAAAGAAATCGGCCTGTTCCCCGCCGACCTCACGCCGGCTCCTCACGTCGGTCCGAAATGGGATTCGCTTGACGTCCGGCAACGAGACGAACTTGATTCCATTCAGGCTGCCTACGCGGGGTGCATCGACTCGATCGACCAGAACATTGGCAAGCTTACCCGGCACCTGGAATCGCTGGGCAAACTAGACAATACATTGATCTTTTTTCTTTCGGACAACGGCGCGTGTCAGGAAGGCGGACAACTCGGCAGATTCGAAGAGGGCTGGGAGAAGAACTCGCCATTGGAAACAACGGAAGGTATTCGCCAGGGATTGGCCTGGGCCAATGCCTCCAATACGCCGTTTCGCTTGTACAAACATTTCCTGCACGAAGGCGGTGCGTGCACGCCAATGATTGCATTTTGGCCAAACGGGATCGCGGCCAAAGATCGTGGATCGTTTGTACGCCAGTTCGGTTACTTGCCTGATTTCATGGCGACCTGTGTCGAAATCGCTGGGGCAACGTATCCCGATAATGTCCCTCCCTGTGTCGGTGTGTCGTTACTATCCGTACTCAAAGGGAGTTCCGAACCGATTCACGTGGAGCCGATCTACTGGGAACACGAAGGGAATGCAGCGATGCGGTGGGGCAACTGGAAACTGGTCCGAGAATACAAAAAGCCATGGGAGTTGTACAACATCACGGTCGACCGAACCGAATTAAACGATCTGGCGGAATCCAAATCACCCAAGAAAAACGAAATGGTCTCAATGTGGGAAGCCTGGGCAGTCAAAAACCAAGTCGCGTATCCTGAACGATTTAACATGTATGAGTTCTTGAACAAAAAGAAAAAACAGAACCAGAACCAGTAAGAAAAGACAAACAATGTTGGATCACGCCAGGGTCCCAGACCATTCGTCCGACATCGTACCTGACGACAAACAGGTTTCAGCTGATTTCGGTCGCGGTTCTCGACCGTCGTCGACTCGACCGGGCCCGAAGATTCAGGCGATGGAGAGCCCGTTGCGTTGATCGCGACCGGCGGTACCGGCTTGCTGGTGACCGTCTTGACGCGAATTTCGGTTCACCCCAAGGAAGATCAGATCTTGCAGTGGCGATTGAACTCCGTCCGGCAAAACGACAGGTTTTCATTCCTGCCTGCGTTCCGGCGTCCGAGATGCTGGTATGCAGGCGGCAAACGGCCAACGCGGTCAAATCATCTTTTCTTTTTTCCCCGTTTGGAAACGGGCGGAGGATAATCCGCCAAAATCGACTTCAATTCGTTCAATACCTCCGGCCGGCTGGCGGCAATGTTCTGCTTTTCCAGGGAGTCGGATTGATAATCGTATAACTCGTATTCGACCGATTGATCTGTACCGTCAAGCATGGCCCATTCGACCATTCGATAGCGCTCGGTGCGAATCGCCCTTCCCAGTTTCTGTTTTGGATACGCGTGATAGGCATGTCCGCGAACGCGAACCGCGGGATCCTTCAACACGGTCGCCAATGATAGTCCGTCGATCGGCTGAGGGCCCTTCGGAAGGGGCAAACCAGCCAGCTCGCAAAGCGTGGGAAAAATGTCGACCGACTCAACTAGCTGCCTCGACGATGAATCCTTTTTGACGCCCGGACCCATAAACAGGATCGGGATCCGATTGGCTTGTTCGTAGTTGGTGTGCTTGGTCCAGATTCCCAAATCACCGAGGTGAAAACCGTGATCTCCCCACAAAACGACGATGGTGTTTTCTGCCAAATCGAGCCGATCCAGCTCCGCGATTACTTTGCCGATCTGTGCGTCGACGAAACTGGTACTCGCGTAATAGCCGTGAATCAATTTCCGTTTCAAGTCGTCCGTCATCTCGGCGGAAACCGGTACCGGTTGATAGTTGGTGATCTCGCCACCCTGTTTATGGCCCACCGCGGGCGAATCGATCGGGAATGTTTCGATCTCGGGCAGCGGCAACTGATGCGGATCATGGATGTCCCAGTATTTCCTGGGTGCGCTAAACGGCAAATGCGGTCGGGCAAAACCCGCGACGATGAAAAAACGTGTCCCGTCCGAATCGAGTCGCAGTTTCGCTGCCTGCAAGCGTTTCAACGTCTCGGCGGCAACGCGGCCATCGGCGTATCCATCGTCCGGCGTAACGGGCGACTCGAAAGCCGCGCCCCGCGGGAGCGATTTGATATTTCCAAGTTGCTGGTTCGTAAAATACGCTTCCTCGCGAGTAAGCCTGCCGCCATCGGTGCTGTCCGGATCAAGATACTCGATGACCTTTTCGTGAAAATGCTCGACATCGAAGGAGTCGGGATCGCCTTGGTTGCCGTGACCAATATGAAAAACTTTACCCAACGACTCGGTACGATAGCCATACGCGGAAAAATATTGCGGGATCGTCACTGCATCAGGCACGATTTGACGCAATTGACTCCCCAGCCCATAAAGTCCGGTCGATGTCGAATGCGAACCGAGCATTAACGTAAACCGCGAAGGTGCACAAACGGCCTGATTGCAATACGCCAATTCAAATCGCATTCCGCGTTTGGCCAGCGAGTCGATGTTGGGTGTTTTCGCGAATTTATCGCCGTAACAGCCCAGCGCCGGTTTCAAATCGTCAACCAGGATCATTAACACATTCGGACAGTCGGCGCTGGCAGTCACCAAGCCATCATCCAAGTTGTCAGCGTGAAGGCTTGCCTGAATCAAACCCGACAAAAGTGCCAGGCAAGCTAAGTTTAGTTTCATTCTGCAATTCTACCAGGGTCACAAAAACGTCGTTCATCAATCCGATGGCCGAACCGTCGACCATCCTAGCTCCCCGCGCCTCCGGTCGTCATCTTGGTCATCCCGGCCCCGAGCCGACTGGTTCATCCACTCCATCCGACTCTGACCGGACCAGCAGGAACAGGATGGCGGGCAGCATCAGCACATCGGCCAGCAACGCGATCACCAACAGCGTCGCGATGGCCCAGGCAAAACGGGACACGACCAGCATATCACTGAAGTAATACACAAACAGCCCGGCCGCGCCGATCAGGGTCGTATGAAGCATCGCCGGTCCACATTGGGACATGGTTGTCCGCACCGGATCGACCACATTCCCAAATCCACCACCGAAATCGCGAAACCGGATCAGAAAATGGGTCGTATCATCGACGGCGATCCCAAGTGCAACACAAGCCGTCATGGCAATCGCCAGGTCAATTGGGAAACCGGCCCAGCCCAATCCGCCGAATACCATGAGGGTTGGAAATACGTTTGGCAACATCGCGATCAGGCCAAGCGAAAAGGATCTTAGAACGATGACCAACATCGGGGTAATGATCAAGAACGCGAGGAGAAAATTCTGAAATAGATCGGTCAGCAAATTCAGCTGAGCGTGGTGAAACAAATGGGTCTTGCCGCTGTAGACCAACTGCGATGGCGCCGGCGCAAGGGTTGGGTTTTCAGCATCGGAAACCTTCGTCGCGCCAGCTTCATTGGCGGACTCAGCGACCTCGATTTCGGTGGATCCAACGGATGGACCGGCCGGACGCTGCGATTTGACGACTGAACTTGAAACTTCAATCACATCGCGTTTGAGTTTGTCAAAATCCCTTTTCTCGGTAAAGGGAAACCGCAAGCTCACGCGCCACGTCTCGGAATGACCATCGATGTGCAGCAGGTTTCCATTGGACAAATTCTCCCGCTCCCGTCTCAGCAAACTTCGATAGGCTGACCGTTTCATGAAACTGGTCGCCGTGGCTTTCGTGGGTTCGGTGGGCAAGAAATTGACCAGCGAATAGATCACGTTGACTTCGGGAAGTTTTGACACTGCCAACTGAATTCTACGAACCAGGATCGCGCGATCCGGAAAGGACTCGGGATCAGGCTGGTCGAAAACAACCAACAACTCGGTTTGATCCATTGGTCCCAACCGGGATTCCAGGTTCGTGATCGAAGTCAGGATTTCCGAATCGGGCCGAAACAGCTTTTCGACTTCGACCTCCGCGTCCAACCACATCAAACCGACCCCGCCCAAGGCCATGATCAAAACGCAGGAGAGCGCGACAGATTTCCTGTGGCTCCGGACTTGATCGACCAGACTGAACCAGAATGACGATCGTTCGCTGCGCATGGCGAGCCTGTTCAAACCCACGGCTCCAAACCGACCCAGTAGCCAGGGAACCAATACCAACTGAAACGCCAAAGCGAAGCCGACTCCCGTGGCACAGAACAACCCAAAATTGCGAATCGCGGGAAAATCGCTCCGCAACAGCGACAACATGCCAACGGAAGTCGTCGCGGCGGAAACGGCACATGGCCTCCAGCCAATTTTCAACAGCTTGATCGGATCGCCGATCGCTCCCAGACTGTATCGAATCAAGTGAATGCTGCCTGATGTTGCGAGCACAAAAACGAGCGCCGGAATGATCGACATCAGCCCGCCATATTTCGTATCGCACAACGGAATAAACGCGATACTGGTCGCGGCGGAACCCACCGCCGTCAGGAAAACAATCATCGTCAACACGAAATTCCGAAGACAAATCAGCGCGATCAGGGTCGACAATGCAACGGACGGAACCAGGAAATTCCGAAATGAATTGTTGAGTTGCCTGTCGATAAAAGTGGCGATATAGGGGTAACCTCCAATCGCAACGTCGTCCCTCCGAAGGTCGGGCTCAGCGTCGATCGCGTCCCAGACCAGCTGCATCGAGCCCCCTCGATTCGCGGTCCCCCGCCTGGAGAGTTCTATCAAGGCAGACGTCAGCTCAGGGTTCTCAGTCCCAAAAAACACACCCCTCAGTCGCCGGAGAACGTTGGCCCGCGGCAGCTTCAGATCGTCCGAAAGTCGATGAAAAACTTCCGTTCCGTTGGTGACCGTCTGAATCAGCGCTTCCGAATCGTGATCCCGGATGTGCTGGGTAAACGACTTCAACCTCGGATCATCTACCGTGCAACCTTCCCACGTCACAATCAGGAAGTCATCGGATCCGAACTTCGATGTAAAGAAATCATACTTCTCGCGGGCTTCGGATTGGTCCGGAAGCCATTGCAGCACGTCCTCGGTGTTCGACTGAATCCTCGAAAACCCCACATGGCAAAATGCGACACAGACCAGGGAAAACGTCAAACCAACATAATCAAGCCGATTCAAGATTCATCCTCGCAAAGTCCATTCTCAGGATTCCCGCCGCATGCCACTGCTGGAGTTTCAGCTGCCGCATTTATATCGGTTTCCCCGTCGATGTGCACCCGCGCGAATAACCAATCGC
Organism: Planctomycetaceae bacterium; assembly: GCA_024642205.1. Lineage (GTDB taxonomy): Bacteria > Planctomycetota > Planctomycetia > Pirellulales > Pirellulaceae > Mariniblastus. The sequence goes on from JAHEBQ010000003.1 coordinate 80,763, forward strand.
ATCGGCGCGGCCCCGGGCCGGACGTCGCCTGCAACGGAATTATTGCCGTCGCTTTTGTTTTTCCGAAATAACGGATTTGTAGAATCTCCCCAGTTTTCGATCTTTCTCGCGCCGATCGGCCAGGGAAGCAGAATTGCGAGCCTGCTCGGACTGGAGCTTCAGGTAGTTCGTCAGCCGCCGTTGCTCAAGTTGCCCCGCATCAACCGCGGCCTCCAAGGCACAACCAACGTCGCCCTGGTGATTGCAGTTTCGAAACCGACAGTCCCGGGCAATTTTCAGGACGTCGTCGAACAGGTCGGCGACGCCTTGCTCGCAATCAGCCAGTTGCAATTCGCGCATTCCCGGATTGTCGATCAGCCAACCGCCTGCGGCCAGACGGTGCATGGACCGTGCGGTCGTCGTGTGCCGACCTTTGGCGTCGTCTTCCCGAATTGAACTGGTCTTGATCGAAAGGCCACACATCGCGTTGGCCAGAGTTGACTTGCCGACTCCCGAAGAACCAAGCATTGCAACCGTTTTGCCAACTCCGCACCAGTCATTCAGGCTGCCGGCCTGGTCGGGGTCTCGCGCATCAAGCGTTTCCACGATCAAGCCCGGGTGAAGCGCCTCGGCAATTTGCCGAAGTGACGCTGGATCGTCATGGAGGTCGGATTTGGTAAGCACGACGACCGGAACCGATTCCGATTCGAGCACCAAGGCCAGGTATCGCTCCAGTCGAGACGGGTTGAAATCCTGGTTACACGAACTGACAATGAAAACGGTATCCACATTGGCGGCGATCAATTGCGGCTTGACGGAATCACCGGCCGCCTTGCGGGCCAGGACCGTTTTTCTTTCCAGCCTCCGAAGGGCGCGATGGTCGTTCGCGTCCAGCAACAACCAGTCCCCGATCGCGAGCGTCTTCCCCAGTCCTTCGTCTACGTCCGTCTCGACGAGTGGCGAAGGAACAGAAATTTCTCCCGTCGGCGTCAAGAACAGAACGTGACTTCCATGATGGGCGCAGACCCGACTGGCAATACAGCGACTGAGTTCGTCAAAATCGATCTGCTGATCGAAATGTGGCTGCCAACCAAGTTCGTGTAGTTCGTAATGAGTCACTTGTTTTCAACCGTTTTTGATTTACCTGCCGCATGGGTTGGCCTCGGGCCAGCCATGGAAGATTCTGTAGTTTGATGTTCACTCCAGCCCAAGTCCAGCGATAGCTCCGGATAGCCAGTCCATTCCGGCCGAAGCGAGGCTCGATCCTGATGGCAAATTGCCAGGTCGCAGCTGCCTTTGCGGTACGTCAATGTCTGCGGCTCAAGACACGGAAACGGGCATCCGGTTCGCCGAAACCACGATTTTCCAACTGAATCATCAAGGAATGAATGTCCGACAAGTTCTGGATTGATTAGAATCGACGACCCATTGTAGTTTTCCCGGATACATCATGCCAAATCTCACTACCCTTCTCCGATCGGCAATTTTCTCATTCGCGATGATGGTTTCTTCAGTTCAGGTTGATGAAGGCCTGGGCCAGGATCCGATCAAGTCGCCCAACGTCATCATCATGATGGCCGATGACATGGGGCTCGGCGATACGAGCGCCTACCAGGACTGGACCGGGAACAGCGACGCCGTTCAGGTCAAAACGCCCGCGATGGAACAACTGGCAAACACGGGAATCCGATTCATCGATGCCCATTCTCCCTCCTCGCGCTGCACGGCAACTCGTCAGGCCCTTTTGACGGGACGATACACCTGGCGAACTCGCTTGAAATACAGCGTACTTTGGGGTCCGCAAGGTGATCCCTTGATTGAACCCGGCCGTCCCACGCTGGGGACATTGTTGCAAAACAGCGGTTATCAAACCGGGATGTCGGGGAAATGGCATTGTGGTTTGAAATATCGAAACTTCAACGCCGAGCCGGAATCGGATTATGACAACGTCGACCTGACCAAAGGGATCGCAGATGGCCCGCTGAACCACGGTTTTGATTTCTTTCACGGCACGTCGCGGAGCCATCCGACTTCCAAAGCCCAGGGCTGGCTTTATGGCAGTCAGGTTCTGGCTGCAACCGGTGGTCAACAGGTTGACGGTTCCAAGTACGTTCTGGATCAGACTGGCCCGAAGAATTACGAAATGGCAAAAACGTTTCTGGATGATCATTTTGCCAGCCACGAAGACCGGGAGCGGCCCTTCTTTTTGTACTATGCCTGTCACTCCAATCACACTTCCCATGATCCGTGTCGCGAAATTGCTGGCCACAAGGTCAGAGGTGGGAGCCATCCTGGCGGCAAACGGAGTGATTTCATTTATGAAAACGATGTTGTGTTGGGACTGCTCGTCGACTATCTCAACCAGCACGACGACCCCCGTCGCCCTGGTTCGAAACTGATCGACAACACGCTGATCATTTTCACCAGTGACAATGGCGCGGAAAATCCGAAAAAAACGGCGACCGGACCGATTCGCAGCAACAAGGGCTCGGTTTACGAAGGCGGCCACCGCGTTCCCTTCATTGCCGCATGGAAACTGGGAGGGATTGGGGATGCCGATTCAACCACTCCCGGCCAAACATCCGTGTTTCCGATTTGCCACGTTGACCTGTTTGCCACGCTCGCTGAAATCGTCGGCTCGCCCCTTCCTCAAGACGGGGCCGAAGACAGTTTCAGTATCCTGGCAGCCCTGCAAGGCAACGCTCCGGGCAGACGCCCCGCGATATTTCACAATGATCATAACGAAGGCGCGCAGGCCGCCGGGAAAAAGGCCAACAGTCCCGAAGCCGCGTGGCTGGCGATCCGTGTCGATGATCCGACGATCGATGGCAAGACGATCCCAGGCCAATGGAAGCTGTTGGTCGATCACGAGTTGCTGATGGGCGGCAAGGCCAATCCAAAGGAGCTATACGATTTGAAAACGGACATGCGCGAGCAATCCAATCGAATGGATGATGAGCCCCTGAAACCGCTGGTTCGTTTCCTTACCGGGCAAATTCAGAAGGTTCATGACCAGGGTCGAGTTCGGGAATAGCGTGCGACCAGCGACCCGTCACCGTTTTGATCCGATTTTCGAACCGCGACGTGACAAATGGCATCCGATACGAAACAATACGACGATCAACCGTTAAACGAAAAGGTCTGTGAAATGAGCAAACTGGTGACCGCAGCGTTCCCTGATATCGAAAAAATCTGTTACGAGGGACCCCAATCCGATAACCCGCTGGCGTTTCGCTGGTATGACCCGGAGGAAATGGTCGAAGGCAAAACGATGAAGGAGCACCTGCGATTCACCGTCTGCTATTGGCACACGTTTCGCGCAACCGGTGCCGACCCGTTTGGCGGCGGGACGATGATTCGGCCCTGGGACGACGGCACCGAGTCGGTTGAAAATGCCCGCAACCGCGCCCGGGTCGCGTTTGAGTTTTTCGAAAAACTGGATGTTCCGTTCTACGCGTTCCACGATCGCGATGTTGCCCCCGAGGGAAAATCACTGTCCGAGACCAACGCAAACCTGGACGCCGTCGTGGACGTACTGGAAGAGGAACAAAACCGCAGTGGCGTGAAATTGCTGTGGGGAACGGCAAATATGTTTTCCCATCCCCGGTTCATGCATGGCGCCGCGACATCCTGCAATGTCGATGTTTTCACTTATGCGGCAGCTCAAGTCAAGAAAGCACTCGAAGTTACCCACCGACTGGGTGGCGAGAATTATGTCTTCTGGGGTGGACGCGAAGGTTATCAAAGCATCTACAACACCGACATGAAGCGTGAGCTTGATCACCTGGCCCAGTTTTTTCACATGGCCGTCGATTACGCCAATGAAATTGGTTTTACCGGTCAGTTTCTGATCGAGCCAAAACCAAAGGAGCCAACCAAGCACCAGTACGATTCAGACGCCGCGGCGTGCCTGAATTTCCTGCGAGCTTACGATCTGATGGACCATTTCAAGTTGAACATTGAAACCAATCATGCGACGCTCGCGGGTCACTCGATGATGCATGAACTTGAGTATGCCGGCATGCAAGGCGGACTGGGTTCGATCGATGCCAATACCGGCGACCTGCTGTTGGGATGGGACACGGATCAATTCCCGACGGACTATTATCTGACGACACAAACGATGCTGGTCTTGTTGAAATACGGACTGGCCCCCGGAGGCGTGAATTTCGATGCCAAGGTTCGACGCGAGAGCTTTGAACCGCTTGACCTGTTCTATGCCCACATTGGTGGCATGGATGCGTTTGCACGCGGCCTCAAGATCGCCGCCGCTATACGGGCGGACCAGGCTATTGAGAATTTGATAACCGACCGCTACAGCAGTTGGGATTCCGCATTGGGGCAAAGGATCGAGAACGGTTCCATGGGATTGAAAGAACTCGAAGCCACCATGCTGAAGCAAGGCGAATGCTCGGGGAACAAAAGCGGACGCCAGGAGCTGCTGGAGAATATTGTGAACCGTTATATGGACAAGGCATAAAATTCGCGGCAGTTCATTCCGCGGACCAACTCCTATTCATGCCGCGAATGTCCCCTGAAAATAAGAAATGACGGATGATGAAACTCAGACCGGTTATTGGTTGCCCTGTTTTTGCCACGCTGTTTGTCTTGTCGGCGATCTCCTTTTCGGGCCGGGACACGCGGGTTTCGGCAAGCGAAACCGCTGCCCCCCAACCGAACGTCATCCTGGTTTTTGTCGACGATATGGGGTGGGCCGATTTTTCCTGTTTTGGAAACCAGGCGGTTGAGACTCAAAACATCGATCGACTGGCTCGCGAAGGAATTCGATTTGAACAATTCTACGTGAACTCGCCGATTTGTTCACCTTCACGCGTCGCCATTTCGACCGGTCAGTATCCGGCGCGATGGCAGATCACTTCCTATCTGGCCAACCGAAAATTGAACACGGACCGCGGGATGGCACAGTGGCTGGACCCCAAGGCACCCATGCTGGCCCGATTCCTGCAGCAGGCGGGATACGCGACCGGGCATTTTGGCAAATGGCACATGGGCGGACAGCGTGATGTGGGCGACGCGCCGAAAATTTCTGAATATGGTTTTGATCGTTCATTGACGAACTTCGAAGGACTTGGCCCGCGCGTGCTCGCACTCAAAGATGCCCATGATGGCAAAAAACCGGTTGCCCACACACTCGGATCCGACAAGCTGGGACGGCCAGAAGAAATAACCTACGTCGACCGTTCCCTGGTTACACAGTCATTCACCGCCGCGGCGATTGACTTCATCAAGCAAGCCGATGCAGAGAACCAACCGTTTTATGTCAATGTTTGGCCCGACGATGTACATTCTCCGTTCTTTCCTCCGGCAGCACGGCGCGGCGACGGGTCGAAACGAAAACTGTTTCATGGCGTCCTCGACACAATGGATGAACAACTGGGGGTGCTTTTCGACTACGTGAGGAGTAACGCGCGTCTGCGAAATAATACGCTGATTCTGGTTTGCAGCGACAATGGACCGGAACAGGGCGCAGGCTCGGCAGGGCCCTTTCGCGGATTCAAAACGCACCTGTTTGAAGGCGGAGTTCGAAGTTCATTGATCGCGTGGGGACCCGGATTCGTAAACCCGGAACGTGTCGGCACCACTAATACTACTTCCTGGTTTTCCGCAATCGATTTGGTTCCCTCGATATTGGCGATCACGGATGTCAAAAGCACCGTTGCATTTGATGGCCAACAGTTAAGCGATGTCGTGTTAGGGAATTCCGATTCATCCCGCGAGCAACCTATTTATTTCCGGCGCCCCCCGGACCGTGACGCATTTTATGGAGTCGAGGATTGTCCGGATCTGGCCGTTCGCGACGGAAACTGGAAACTGCTGTGCGAGTACGACGGCTCAAACGCAATGTTGTATGATCTGAAAAACGACCGCGGTGAAACAACCAACCTGGCCGTCGAGAACCCCGAGGTTGCGGCTCGTTTGACACGCAAGGTCGTCGATTGGCATAACTCGATGCCACAGGACAACGGGGCGACTTTCAGGTTGAAACCGCGACCGCTGAACAAAAACAACCGTTGATTGGCAGTCGGATCGAACGTCGAAAAAGAAGTTCACAGAATAAAAAATGCATGCGACGAAGAGGTAGAACAGGTCGTTGCTGGGATTTCCAGGGAGACCAACGGCAAAACGGTCGAGTCGAGTAAATCGCAAACCCGTCCAAAGCAGTTGACCGTTTCAACAACGGCCTCTAACCTTGGGATATGGAACAATGACCCGAGGAAGAGCAATGAACAACACCAAACCCAGATTTGAGTTTTCGGTTTCTGCCGTCATCCTGTCCTCACTCTGGGTTTGGGGCCTGGTCATGATGGGATGTGCCGAACCGCAGCCTACGGACTCCGGAATCATCAACAAAACGACTCAAGAGATCGGTGAGTTTAACGCCGATGGCGACGACCAGGTCGCTGACCTGCAAGTCAAGACTTCGGCGAGTCCTTTCGCGTCGGTGGGCGCCTATGGATTTGCTGTTGCGCAAACCTCCAAGTTGAAGGTCCAACATGCGTTGCAGTTGTTCCAGGCCGAATTCGGGCGTTTTCCAAAAGATCATGAGGAGTTCATGAACGAGATCATCAAGAAAAATCAAATCGAGCTACCCGTGTTGCCCGGCAAACGCCGGTACCAATACGATGTCGAAAATCATGAGCTGGTTGTGATGGAAGCGGAGACGAAAGACGTCGACGGCGTTGATGCAAAATAACCTGATGGCAGCTCGCCAAGATTGCATGCCCTCGCATTAGTCTCGAGAAAAAAGCAGCGTCGATCATTGCAATCCTGGCTTGCAGCCTGAGGCTGACTCCGTCGGCCTCCAGGAAGCACCTGGCTTTCCCATTATTTGAAATTGGAATGGATTCTCGTTTGACCCCGCAAGTTCAAGTCTCTCCTGGCCTCAAGTTTCCGCTGGGTGCCTTTCCCGTTTCCGAAACCCAAACTCGGTTCAGCGTCTGGGCTCCGAATGCCAAAACCGTTTCTGTCGAATTGGTCCGACGCTGGGGCAATACCGAAAAAGTGTTGTCCGAACATCTGCTCGAGCGTTCGAACAACGATGTATTTTTTAATGTCGTGTCAGACTGTCCCTCGCGAACGCTTTACCGATTCAAACTTGACAAGAAAACGGGTCGCCCGGATCCTCGCTCCAGGTTTCAGCCTTTCGGCGTACATGGTCCGTCGCAGGTCATCGATCCCTGCTCGTTTCCATGGACCGATCAAGCCTGGGCGGGAGTCTCCAAGCGCGACCTTGTGATCTATGAGTTGCACGTCGGCTCGTTTTCTCAGGCAGGAACCTATGCCGGCGCGATCGAAAAACTGGACGAGCTCAAACGACTCGGGATTTCCGCGATCGAAGTCCTTCCGTTGTGCCAATGTCCCGGCAGATGGAATTGGGGCTACGACGGTGTCAATTATTTTTCCCCGAACAACGCTTTCGGAACACCAGACGATCTGAAAGCTTTTGTGGATGCGTGTCATGAACGCGGGTTGGCCGTGATCAATGATGTCGTTTACAACCACATCGGACCAGAAGGAAATTACCTTTCGGAATTTGGCCCCTACCGTTCGAAAGCATTCGACACGCCCTGGGGCGATGCTTTCGATTTCAGCCGGAATGAGATCCGTCAGTTCGTGATCGACAACATTCTGTTCTGGATTGACGAATACCATTTTGACGGGCTGCGTCTGGACGCGGTTCACTACATGTTTGACGACGGCGACAAACACATATTGTCAGAAATTCACGAACGGTTTCGCTCACATGAATCGACCCTCAGTCGCAAGACCTACCTGATTGGCGAGTCCAATATTTACGACCCGGATCTCGTGGGAGACGTTGCCGAGGGCAATCCGCATTACGATGCGATCTGGTCGGATTGTCTGATGCATTCCATCTACACGTTGGGCAACCCCAATGTTCGTCTGACGGACCGGCATTACCAAGCTACTGATATCGCAGATGCCCTGGAGCATGCGTACGTTTTCAGCACGCCCCAGGCAGTTCGCGTGACCGACGCCATTCGCAGAAAAAACCATGCCAGGGGTGACCGGAAATACATCGAATCGCTGATCATGGCGTTGCAAACGCACGACAGCGTCGGCAATCATCCCCACGGAAAACGACTTCACCAGTTGACATCGGTCGAGTACCAGCGAGCGGCGGCAGCCCTGATCCTGCTTTATCCCTCCATTCCGATGATTTTCATGGGTGAAGAATGGTCGACGAATGCACCTTTCCCGTTTTTCGCTGACTTCGAAGACCACGGATTGAGGCAGGCGGTCGACAAGGGGCGCCGAGCTGAATATCCACATCACGATTGGGCAGGCTCACCGCTTCCCTCGGACCCGGTCGCATTTACCAGTACGCGTTCCAAGCCGGACGATTTAGACCACGCGACCCATCGTTGGTATCGTGATTTGCTGCAGTTTCGAAAAAACGCGATCCATGACGGCTGGCTGACCGTCGCCAACCTGTCCACTCGAGCGGATCTGGAAAATTCCATTTTCAGGCTTGTGTACCAAAATTCGGATGGCGAGATTCATGTTTGCACGAGACTTGGCCCGATTGACGTCGAACCCATTTCATTTGACTCGCTTGGAGTGGGTCAGATTCTGATGGATTCGAACTGCGAAAACAGGAATTCCACTGAGATGCGCGGAGCTCATTGTTTGATTTGGACTGCGTGAGCCGATTCAATGATGCAGTAGACGGCGGTCGGTCGAGCCGGTCTCCGCCGCCGGATTTTCCGTATCCTGGACCGGGGCCGAGGTCGATCATTTCCGATCACAAGACAGAATTCCGGGTCAAGTTACCCACGGTCAAAGCAACCACGCCATTCATCCCGACCGGCCGTTATAAACCGGTTGGCCACTTTCGCCAAAATCACGAAAGACCTGGCAGGCTTCGTCGACCAGAACATCTTCGATGACTTCGATTCCTCGAGTCTGAAGTTCGGCTTGCCAATTCGGATGGATTGGCCCTTCGTCGAATCCGGTAAGCGATTCGACCAGCTCTCCCGAAGCGCCAACGACCAGACTTCTCACACCGGACCATGGAATGGAACCATAACACATCGCACAAGGACGACCGTTGACCACAAGTTGATAATCCGTCATGCCGGGTCCGCCCAGATCGAACGTGTTCAAGATTTGTTGAGCCAGCGAAAGAGCCACGATCTCGGCATGGGCCGATGAAACGTTGGACGGAACCACCCGGTTGACACCAATCACGACGACTCGACCGGTATCCCTTTCAAAGACCCCTGCTGCGAACGGGCCTCCGGTATCGTGCTCGAAATTCAGCTGGGCGAACCGGATCACGGCTCGCATTCGCGATTCGAGTTCGGGAATGAACTCGGGAAGCGAGTTGTTTTCGGCGATCGCCCATTGGGGAAGTGTGATTTCGATATTCATCATGGGAAATTCTTGCGCGCGACCAGGCAGCAGATTCCGCCCGAATAATCCTGTCTTAGCAGGGACAACGGAATGTATCGCACGGTGGCTTCGATTTTCTCCTGTTCATTCTTCCCCTGGCGACCCGGTGATACATCATGAAAAGTCACCAGGAGATACCGGAATGAGAGCCCGGTTTCCTAAGTGAGTTTTTCCAGCGCCGCGTTAAACGTGGCACTTGGCCGCATGGCCGAGGAGGCTTTTTCCAGGTCGACAAAATAATAGCCGCCAATGTCGACCGGTTCGCCCTGGACGGCATTCAGTTCCTCGACAATTTTGGACTCCTGCTCACCTAGCTCCCTGGCCAGAGGTGCGAACTTCTCCTGGAGCTCGCGATCATCGGTTTGTGCGGCCAGTGCCTGAGCCCAGTAAAGCGCCAGGTAGAAATGGCTGCCTCGGTTGTCAAGTTCGTTTACCTTGCGCGAAGGCGACTTGCCCTCGTCCAGCAGTTTCTCGGTTGCTTGATCAAGCGTTTGACCGAGAATCCTGGCTTTCGGGTTGTGATTGGTTTCGGACAAATGCTCCAGCGAGACCGCGAGTGCCAAAAACTCACCCAGGGAATCCCAGCGGAGGTGGTTTTCGGCATAAAACTGCTGCACGTGTTTGGGTGCCGAACCACCGGCGCCCGTCTCGAACAACCCGCCACCGTTCATGAGCGGAACGATGGAGAGCATTTTTGCACTGGTTCCCAGTTCGAGGATCGGAAACAGATCGGTCAAGTAATCACGCAGCACGTTACCCGTTACTGAAATCGTGTTCTCGCCTGCTTTGCATCGTTCCAGCGTAAATCGCGTTGCCGCGACTGGCGACATGATCTCGATTTGAAGCCCGTCAGTATCGAGGTCACCGAGGTAGGATTTGACTTTCTTGATCAGTTCCGCATCGTGAGCACGGTTCAAATCCAGCCAGAACACTGCCGGCCAACCCGTGGCGCGGGCCCGTGCAACGGCCAGTTTCACCCAGTCGCGAATCGGTGCGTCTTTGACCTGGCACATGCGCCAAATGTCACCCGCCTCCACTGAATGTTCAATCAAGGTCCGGCCGGTTTGATCGACGACGCGTACGCTACCTGACTGGGAGATCTCAAAGGTTTTGTCGTGTGAACCATATTCTTCGGCTTGCTGCGCCATCAGCCCGACATTGGGAACCGTCCCCATGGTGGTAGGATCGAAAGCCCCATGTTCCTTGCAAAAATCGATCGTCTCGGCATAAAGTCCGGCGTAGCTGCTGTCGGGAATCACGGCCTTGGTATCTTGAAGTTTGCCGTCCGAGTTCCACATCTGGCCTGAACTTCGAATCATCGCCGGCATGGATGCGTCAATGATGACATCGCTGGGAACATGGAGGTTGGTGATACCTTTGTTGGAGTCAACCATCGCCAAATCGGGACCCAGATTGCAGGCGGCGGCAATATCAGCGGCGATTTCGGCTTGTTTTTCGGCAGGGAGTTTCTTGATTTCGGCCAGCAGGTTGCCCAGTCCGTTATTGACGTTAACGCCACATTGCTGAAGTGCATCAGCATGTTTGGCGAACACGTCGCTGAAAAAAACGCGGACCGCATGTCCGAAAATGAGCGGATCCGAGACCTTCATCATCGTCGCCTTCAGGTGCAGCGAAAACAGCACACCCTGCTTTTTGGCGTCGCGAATCTGGGCAGCCAGGAACCCTTTGAGTTTGTCCACGTTCATGACGGTCGCATCGATGACCTCGCCCTCGAGGACCGGGACGGATTCTTTCAGCACGAGGGTTTTGCATTCGTATCCAGGATCGTCCTCGTTGGAAAGTCGAGACTGGGCATCTGTTTCCAGAATGATTTTTACGAAGCCGGCTGATTCAATCGTGACCGATTTTTCGTTTGAAAAAAAGTCGCCGTCGCTCATCGTCGCGACATGAGTCTTTGAATCGGACGACCAGGCACCCATCGAATGCGGGTTCTTCCTGGCATATTGCTTGACCGAATTTGGAGCGCGGCGATCCGAATTGCCTTCGCGCAGCACCGGATTGACGGCACTTCCCAGCACTCTGGCGAAACGGACTCTGAGTTTCTTGTCCGCATCTGTTTTTATTTCGTCTGGATAGTCGGGGATCGCGTAACCGTCAGACTGAAGCTCGGCGATCGCTTCCTTGAGCTGCGGAACGGAAGCGCTGATGTTGGGAAGCTTGATGATGTTGGCTTCTGGTTGTTTGACCAGCGATCCCAGTTCAGCCAGATCATCATCGATTTTCTGTTTGTCGGTCAGGTGTTCCGGGAAATTAGAAATCAGGCGACCCGCCAGCGAAATATCACGGGTTTCGACATCGACGTCGCAGGCGGCGGCGAAGGCCTGAATGATCGGGAGCAGAGATTGGGTCGCCAGGGCAGGCGCCTCATCCGTCAATGTGTAGATGATTTTCGATTTTGTCATGGTTCTTCTTGTTGGATGTTGTTCGTTCCGACTCCCATTGTCTTGCACCCCGCGAGTTTTTCCAATGGGTATCACGGCGACTCGGCCAGTGCCACTACGTGATCCGACGCGGTGTATGGACCGAGCGGACATCAAACCAGGTCATGCCAGCCCGACGAGCGGCCTCGATGCCAAGATCCGCGTCTTCATAGACTTGACACTGATGCGGCTGAACCTTGATCAGCCGGGCAACTTCAAGAAAAACATCCGGCTCCGGTTTGTGATGGACCGTATCTTCAGCCCCAACCACCACGTCAAAAAAACCATCGAGTCCGATGTGTTTCAGGACCTGCAACACGACATCGCGGTTGGAACCGGAACCGACTCCCATCGGATGCGATTGCCGATATCGTCGCGCAATTTCAACCACCGGCTTGATTGGTTGAACCTGGGGCAGGACCTCCAGAAAAGCAGCCTCCTTCTCGGCCGCGATCGCCGATGCGTCGCCGGTCAACGATTGTTCGTCAAGCAGCGTTTCGATGATGCCAATGGTAGGCTGGCCTGCGAGTGAGTAAAACCGGTTTTCATCGAATTCAATTCCATGCCTGGACATGGTCAATTGCCAACTGACAAAATGCAGCGGCATCGTATCCGCCAACGTCCCGTCGCAATCAAAAATTAGCCCCAACGGATGGACGCGGGCCGACTTGGTTTGAAGCAAGGGAGAATCGGAATCGGTCGGTGGTCGTTGCATGGGTTGGTTGAGAAAATTCCTGGGCTGGATTTGGATGCCAGCGATTACTGTCAAGGATCGTATGGCCTGGAATCCGGTTGCGACGTCTCATTTCAAATCTTGTTGGGAATTCCGGCCCGCTGGATCGAGGCTGTTTCCTGAACCATTCCATCGACATGGAATCCGGCGAGTTGGATCGGCGGACGAAAATTCCGGATGTATTTCGATTGTCGGGCATTGTCCAATCTGGCAGATGCATAAACATTGGTTATTGCAAATCTCTTGAATCTCGGTCAGGGGTGGTTTGAAACAACGTTTTTTTCAGGGATCCGGTGATTCAGACTGTTAAAAATTGATTTGAAATTGAATCCTGTGATGGAAGCAGCAAAAAATTGCGAATGGGCCGGGCAATTATATTTGTGCTGATCCAAGTGCTCGCATAGAATTAAAGCATCATGTTGGCCGAAATTGGCGATGACGGATCGTCATTAATGTTCGTACCCAATCACACTTAACAAGCTTCGAATTTGATGCGGTTTATGCTGCTTCCAAGCGTTGGTTTCGTCGGGTTGGCCGAATCGGCATTAACGACCAACGCAGTTTGTGTTTTGTTTGGGGGTGGCGGAATGCCGCAAGGTACGATTAAAAAGTTGACGGACAAGGGGTTTGGTTTCATTGAAGGCGAGCGAGGAGATATTTTTTTCCATCACTCCGCGTTGGAAGAGACCACGTACGAAAACCTGCGCGAGGGCCAAAAGGTTGAGTATTCAGAAGGTCAAGGTCCTAAGGGGCCGCGGGCTGAAAGTGTTCGACTTGTAGATTAAGCGAACGAGACAAACGAATGGATTCAAAACCGTTCAAGGCATTGCCTTGAACGGTATTTTCGTTTCGGCGATTGCGCGCCAACGACTCGATTCAGGGCATCCCCCAGGGCGTTTTCTGCGCGTCAGGGTCGATTAACCAGCTCAGATCCCAGGTCGGGACTGAACCAGCACTGGTGCCATGGCCTCGCCCAAACCTCGAAGCCGGCTCGATCCATTTCTCGATTCAATCGTTGGACTGGAACTTCAGTTGTTCCAGGAGTGCTTTTTGTTTTTCTGATTCGAATTTCCACGGCGGGACGGGATCAGGTTCACTCCACAGGCCGATTTTTTCTGTTTTGGCTTCGAGTTCGGCTTGTTGATAAAGCTCCGAGTTTTCAAACTCCGTTCCGTCAAACCAGCCCAACCCCTGCCGAATCAACTCAAGTCCGACATTCAAGTCACCAGCGATGTCGGCGGGGTCAGCATTGATCACAAAGACGTCGGCGACCTCGATCATAGATTCCTCCCGGTCAGCGACTTCGATCCGGACATTTTTGTTTCGAGTTGTATTCCTCATCAGAAGCCAAGCCTGTTTGTAGAAACTCTGGCCAGGTTTGGGGCAATCGACGCCACGAACCATGACATAGTGAAGTTCATTTGAATCACCGAATTCAAAGTGGTCGCCTCCCCAGACTCGAGGGATCTTACCGGTCATCTGGTATTCAACGGAATCTCGAATTGGAGCGGGTAGCGACCTGTCGGGGACTGCCTCCTTGCATCCCACGATCGCTGCCAAAAACAACATTCCGACTGCCCACGTGCGATCCTCGGGTCGACTGAACTTCCTTTTGAAATCAGCGCAGATTCCCACAGTACGATTCACCACGTCCAGGAAACAACGGGAGAAGGAAGCTATCACAATGAATGTCCAAACCAACACAAGCTCGCCATCAGACAATAACCAGTAAATCACCGAAACAACATCCCAAAAGCAACGCAAATTCCAGCTAGCCATCGACTTTGGATTTGCCGATATATAATACGTCAGTCTGATTCAACATCATGATTGATCCAACCTTGTCCGTGTCGAAAAATCTGCGATGGTGTATCGAAAACAGGAACTTGAGCCGCTGACCCCAGACGCTTCGCGCGACCGGCTTCGCCTCTGCTCGGTTCCTGTTTTGCTTTCGGCAAGCATTTACGTGATGGTCGTTTGCTCTTTTGCCATGGGGCAGAAAATGCCGTCACAGCCGCCAAGTCAGGTGCCGCTCAACGGATTCAGCATTCTTGAATCCCATGATGTTCCCTCGGAAAAATCCGCGCCGCCCCCTTCCCAGCCAGCTCCCTCCGCGGCCGACGCAGGTCGGGACGTGGACCAACTATTGACGCGACTGGTGCTGGAAAACATCCCGCACGACTTCGAGGAAACCAAGGACTGGGGCGGACAAACGGAACGGTGGGATGGCCTCAAAATTCAACGCGACGGGCTGAAGATCGAAACCCGGCGTCGCAAGAAAATGGTCAATGATGGAACCTGGAACAAGTACTCTGCCCAGCTTCGTAATCCGAGCGAAGAGTTTACCGTTCAAATAAAGAACATGCATGAAACCGACGACGAAAAACTCGCCTTTGATGTTCATTTTCTGGCTCACCTGAACCTGGAAGGGCGCCAGGCACAATGGGTGAAAGGAGTCCAGCTCTACAGCGTCGGCGTCGATGGCCACTCCAAAATCCGGTTGGCCGTTTCAATGGAACTGGAGGTCAGAATGGGTGGTACGAAATTCCCTCCGGACCTCGTGTTCGTGCCACGAGCCACCCAAGCACAACTGGTCCTGGACGAATTTCGAATTGATCGAATCGGAAAAGTCGGGGGCGAGTTCGCCCAACAGGTAACCAAAGGCATTCGTGCCAAACTGGATGAGAAGATAGCGGAAAAGGAAGTCAAACTGCTGGAAAGAATCAATCGTCAACTCGCCGAGAAGCAGGATGAGTTTCGAATCTCCATCGCCGACGCGGTAAACTCAAAATGGACGAAATCAGCCAGACCATTCCTGCCAGAATCAATCCAGAGGTCGCTGGAATAATTGGATCCGGATTCCGGCAACCCGGTACGTGAAACTGATTTCCCTCCCCGCTCCACCTGGCTGCAGACTCGGCCTGGTTGGACCAAGAACTCCGACCTGGTTGGTTCGATCACGCACGAACCAGGAAACTTTTGGCCAATCGGATGGCCTTCGCCCGAGTCATTTGCGTACAATGGATTCACTTTTTCCCCCTTTATCATTGAGGAAACCATGAAACCCTTTTCCCGCGCCGTCCTGTTCACATCGTGCTTCATTGGTTGGGGGGTTACGGCCGGCTGTCATTCGCCGACATCGCCACAGGCAACGGTGAAACCCGATGCTCACGCCGCAAGTTTGCAGACAGTTACCTTCTATGTCGATGGAATGGTCTGAGGGACCGCGTGAACGACGGCTGTAGAAACACAGCTCAAACAGCTACCGGGTGTAGTTGCCGCAACAACCGACATGGACCAGCAAACGGCAACCGTCCGTTTTGATCCGGCCAAATTCAAACCGTCCGATGCAATCGACTCCTTCACCGGACGATTCCAACTTTCGATATATGAAGGCGAAATCGAATAACAGCAAGATGTTACACACGGGAAATATCAACTCATGGTTGGACTCGAAACGGGCTTATCTGAAACGCCTCGACGTTGTCCAACCAGATCGATTGTCGTCCATTCCCGATTCGCACAGGAGCCAACGTCGGTTCTTCAAACTGCAGCCTCGATTCTTCCAGGTTGGTCGAAACGAACTGGTAACGGCCAATCCGCACCAGGCAATTTACCAGCCCACTGGCTGCGTCCACGCCTGTTCTTTCTGATCCCGAAACGAAGGATTCGGATGTTCGCGGCTGGAAGTCACCACCGCACGAACGAACAGTTCATCCCCGGATAGTTGGTATTTCGGCTCAAGTGCATCGGAAGTCATGAAGACCTCTCCAACGTCATCAGAATACACGCGTGTTGCCCGGACTGGTTTGCCGGCAGCATCGAGTTGAACCGTTGAACCATGGTCGTAGCCCTTTCTGGTCCCGATGAACTGAGTCGTGAACGTGATCCCGGCCTGTCGTTTGATCTGCAGGGAAAACAGTCTGGTTTCATGATTAAAATGGACGCCTGACAGTTCCACGCCGCTGGAACTGTAAAACTCGCCCTGATTCATGGCCTCGATCAACGAAATCGGGGTTAGGTTTTTTGCACGAACCATCACCCAACCTCGACCCGAAGTGGCCCCTTGGTTTGGCGGGCCGTGATAATTGTGGCTGTCGTCGGTTGCCAACCCGAACATCGGATCCGCGTTCAACTCGCCAATTCGAATCGTATTGGCGATGTCCCACATTTTTTCGACTCCGGGTCGTGTCGCGTCGCCAAGATGGTTGATGGACGGGTGCCCGTTATAGACTTCGAAAAATCGCTCATTGGTGACGGCTGCCAATTCCTCCGCGGTCACCGCCCAGCCGAAATTGGGGTGATTCAAATGAACCATAATCGGCTCACCATTCGCTTTCGCTTGCTGCTCAGCAGCTCGCAGGTTGTTATTGATCGCTTCGACTACCGTGGACCCACCCAAAGGTGAAATGACTTCCTGCAGGTTCATGGCATTCATGTGAACGGGAACACCCTGGGCGCGATCGCTGATTTCTTCAGCGGTGATCAATAGAAAGGTGTCAGTCGCTTCATATTTTCCTCGAAATTCATCCAGCCCTCGCAATCGAATCTGTTTGGCTGATTCAGCAGTCACGGACGGTTCCGTCTGTCTGGCAGGCGTCGGCTTTTCTCGCGACTCAACCCATTGGTCACCAAACTCGGCAATGTACTTCTCCAGAGCAGTTTTCCCGGCGCGTTGTTCGATCGCCGCCAAGTCCATCCATCGTTCGCCCTGGCTCAGTACATTGTGATCCGTGAGTGCCAAGAAATGATAACCATGGTCGACATACCATTTGGTAATCATTTCCGGAAAGTCATTTCCGTCACTCCACAGCGAATGTGTATGCAGATTCCCTCGCCACCAACGAACGCCATGGTTGTCCTGCCCCCAGCCAATGTTGCCAACACTGCCGAGCGTCAACAAGACAAACAGGCAAAGTACGACTCGGAATTGGTTGGCATCTCCGGCCACCTTTTGGATTGAATTCACAACAACTCTCCCTGTTGAACATATTTGTGTCGCGCGGGCAATGGCGACACCGGGCGTCGACCAGATCACTTGAATTCTAGCACGTTTGACTGCCTGATTTAACGCGAAACAAAAGCCGGGGCGGAGCAATTTGCAACTGTCCGACTATGACGATAGACTCGCAACATCCGACTGGCAAGTTATCAAACACAATTCGTTGGAGGTACTCTACCATGGCAAACATAAATCCGATTCCCGAGGGCTGCAATTCAGTGAATGTTTACCTGGTCGTCAAGGACGGGCAGGCAGCGATTGATTTTTACGAAAAAGCGTTTGGTGCTGTCGGCGGTATGTGCATGCCGGGTCCCGACAGCAAAGGCATCATGCATGCCGAGATTCAGATCGGCAATTCGACCGTCATGCTCAGTGAAGAAAACCCGCAATGGGGCACCCAGTCTCCAGAGTCATTGGGCGGATCGCCTGCGTCGATGCATGTTTATCTTCCTGATGTTGATACCGCATTCCAACAAGCCGTCGATGCGGGCTGCACCGTCGTGGCGCCGTTGATGGATACGTTTTGGGGAGATCGTTACGGAAAAGTCGCCGATCCGTTTGGCTACCAGTGGGGACTTGCAACTCACGTGGAACACGTCCCCGAAGAGGAAATGGCGAAACGTGCCCAAGAGTGGTTCGCTCAAGCGGACCAGGAGCAGGGTTGAACCACTCACCATTTGTTGTCGATTGCGCGGACCAGCCCAACGATCAAGGCAGGATCTTCCGGTCCGGAATCTTCGTGAGGCTCCGGAGCAACACCGAACCGTTTTCATTTTGCGAACCATCAGCGGAATCAATCGAATGAAACTCAAGTTGATTGGCCTTTTTGCGCTCCTGTTCCTGTCCGCGTCAGCCTCTGAAAGGATGCTGGCCCAGCAGTCCGGATATCGGCTTCCACCCCAAACCGTGGTCGACATTATTGACGCCGCCCCCGAGCCGTCGATCAGCTTTAGCCCGGATTGCCAATGGATGATGCTGATTGATCGCGACGCGATGCCGGATATTGAAGATGTCTCGCGTCGAATGCTCCAACTCGCCGGGTTGCGTATCGATCCGGTGGCCAACGGAGAGTTTGAAACGAGTTTCAATACCGGGTTGACACTTCGCCGGCGCGACGCGGACCCGGCAGACCAAACTCGTCAAACGAAGATTGAACTGCCGGGACATGCCAAGATCTCGCGCGTCAGCTGGTCACACAACTCGAGAAATTTCGCTTTTTCCGTAGTTACCGAGGAAGGTCAACAGCTCTGGGCTGCCTCGGTCGACGCTCCCCACCCCCGCTTGCTGACCGACCGATTGAATACGGTTACCGGTAGTTTTCAATGGATGCCAGACGGGCACCAGATCCTGTGCATGCTCGTTCCGGAAAATCGCGGCAAAGAACCTCCCGCCGGTCGTCGACCTGCCGGCCCAAATATTCAGGAATCTTCAGGAAACAAGTCGCCCACCCGGACCTTTCAGGATTTGCTGACAAACCCACACGAAGAAGCACAATTCGAATTCTACTCGACCACTCAACTGGCCGTCATCGATGTTGATGGAACCACAAGGAGGATTGGCCAGCCTCAAATCTTTTCGGAAACCAGCCCTTCGCCAAGCGGCGAGTTCGTATTGGTGACGACGATCGAAAGACCTTTCAGCTACTTGATGACCTATCGGAGTTTTCCTCGCAGAATCCAGGTCTGGAAAATAAATGGAACAGCCAGTGGCCCGGACGTTCATATCATCGCCGACGTGCCGATGGACGAGAACATACCGATCGAAGGTGTTCGGCTGGGGCCACGGAGCGTGGAATGGATATCGAACTTTCCAGCGACTTTGGTTTGGACTGAGGCGCTTGACGGTGGCGACCCGAACCGGTCAGTTGATTTCCGTGACCGTTTTATGACGCAATCTGCCCCGTTCGTTGATTTGCCTGAAGAACTGCTCAAAGTCCAGCACCGTGCTTTCGGGTTGACATATTTTTCCGACCCCTCGCTCGTGATCACGACCGAATATGACCGTGACCGTCGTTGGATTCGCGATTTGTTGCACGACCTGAAAATGCCGGGCACGACACCGAAAACACTGGTGGACCGAAGTATCCGAGATCGCTACGGAGACCCCGGCCGAATTGTCCGGGTTCCGGATGAGACAGGACACCAGGTTGCCCGACAGGATGGGGATTGGATTTATCGCTCCGGTTCCGGGGCCTCGCCCAAAGGTAATCTTCCATTCGTCGACCGACAGAACATCGAAACGCTGGCGACAGAGCGGCTTTGGCGATGTGCGGAGGGAACGTACGAATCCGTCGTCGCGGTTGTTGCCAGTGGCGAATCGTTTAAACCGACAGTGATCACCCGTAGTGAGACGCCGATCACTCCTCCTAATTACTTTTTTCGTGATTTGAATGATGATTCAGTTGCTGCACTGACCCGTTTTGAGGATCCGACTCCTCAAATTCGCGGCATCAAAAAGCAATTGGTAAAATACAATCGTTCCGACGGGGTTCCCCTTTCGGCAACACTCTACCTGCCGGCCGACTACAAGGAGGGCACAAGACTTCCGCTGCTGGTCTGGGCCTATCCCCGGGAATTCAACGACGCGAAAACGGCGGCTCAGATTTCGGGAAGCCCCTCCCAGTTCACGCGTATGCAAAGCATCACCCATTTGACTTTGCTGACGCAGGGCTATGCGATCATGGATGCCGCCACGATGCCGGTCATTGGCGATCCGGAAACGATGAACGACACCTTCATCGAGCAAATCGTTGATGCTGCCAAAGCCGCGATCGACAAGGCTGTCGAGATGGGTGTTGCTGATCCGAACCGGGCTTGCGTTGGCGGACATAGCTACGGTGCGTTCATGACCGCAAATCTGTTGGCGCACAGTGATCTATTCAAGGCAGGGGTCGCCCGCAGCGGCGCTTACAATCGCACGCTGACGCCTTTTGGATTCCAGTCGGAACGCCGACCGTACTGGCAGGCCAAGAACATCTACCACGAAATTTCACCGTTCTTGCACGCCGACAGAATCAACGAACCGTTGCTGTTGATCCACGGGGAGAACGACAACAACAGCGGAACCTTCCCAATTCAATCGCAGCGAATGTACCAGGCGATCAAGGGCAATGGCGGAACCGTCCGATTGTGCATGTTACCCTACGAATCGCACGGCTATCGCGCACGCCAATCGGTATTGCACACGCAGGCGGAAATGATCGATTGGTTTGACAAGTACGTGAAAAGTGCCGAACCGGCGTCGGTCAACGAATCAACCAACGATCAAGGGCGATGATTGGAAGAATCAAATGGAATTCGGTAAGTTCACCTGGTTCCAACCCGGCGACGACGAACGACAAGTGCCAGTGAAGACAAACCGAGCACAATCAATGAGCCGGGTTCCGGAACGGCGGTCAAGATAAACAAGCCGTTTTGTCGGTCACTCACCAGGATGGTACCGCTGTCAAAGTAAGGAAAAACCGACCATGCTCCATTGAATGTCACGTTGTTGTCAGCGTCATAGGTATCAAAATACCCCACCTCTTCCAGATCCAGTGTGGCCGCGTCGTTGATTCTCAGCAATCGAAACCCGCTGGTATAGTTCGCCTGGTAAATCAAGTCGCCTTTGACGTAGAGATTGTGATCGATGGTCGACTCGGTCCCTTCGTGGTAGCCAAGGTAACGCGGGTCGTCCAGATCCGATACATCCCACACTCGCGTCCGGGTGTGAATCAGCGTATCCGAGCGCGACTCGTCCAATTCGTCGTCCATGAAAAAAAACTTTTGGTCTTCCGACAACCAACCTTGATGCGAATACTCTGACCCACTGTAACCGACGCGCGCGATCTGGGTCATATTCGACTTGTCGGACACGTTGACGATCGTCAACGTATCCTCGTTGGAATTGAACGCGATTTCCTTACCGGCATAATCAGCATCGGGGCCGATATAATTCACCACTTGCGTGTCATGGGTATATCCATCGGCAGAAAAGTTACCGGCGAATGTCGGCATCGCACCATTGACCCCCCCATTGAGATTCAACACATGCAATCCACCATTGGCCACATCCGGCGATCCCGCAACGTAGGCATATCCCGAATCTTCGTTGACAAATACGTTGTGTGCCTCTCGAAACCCATCGTACACTCCCACCGATGAAAAATAGGTGGGTGAAGTTGTACTGGACTCAGATGCTGTCAACAACTGCGTCAGATCAAACACCTGCATGCCGTGGGCGCCGTTGTTGTCGGAAACTATGTACGCCTGATTGTTATAGACTTTCACATCCCGCCAGGTCCGATTGCCGGTCCCGGGAGTGGTTTTGAGGGATCCCAGATAAACCGGTGCCGTCGGATCGGTCACTTCGACAAACGACGTTCGATTCGTCAAACCCACCAGCGCAAACTCGCGCCCCGATGCGCTGTCCGTCCAACCCCAAAGATCGTTTGCCAGAACATTGGAAGCGCCAAGGCTACCCATTTCATGCAACCAGACGTGCCCCAGCAAGTTGATGTTATACGAGTTGTAACTGCCCTCGGATAAACCAGGGTTGGCGCCGGCCGAATTATTCAGTGATTTGCCTCCCCCGCCGCCATCAAATGCCCCGAGCAACGGACAAGCCATGGCCAGAGTCAACAGGAAACAGAAGCTTCGCAACAAACTGACTCGCATCGGGCACCCCAATCAATGAATTGTTCCGATTTCAAGTTTATTACGGCATCGCCGGAAAGACAAGAATAATCCTACTTTTTTGGAACCGGGTCGAGCTAATCTCCGTCTCAATACTATCATTTTTAACATTCCATTCTCCGCTCAACTAATATCTAGGTTGTCGCGTTGGCAATGCGCGGATCGCATGGGTGGCGTGCATCTGATCTCTCAAATGTCGAATTTTCGGAATTGACTTATGAAGTGGCACATCTTGTTTTTTGCGTTGGCTTTAATGGTCTTCGCCAACGAACGGCGTTTGCCGGCAGATATTGTCAAGTTCATCGCGACCGGGTCAGCAGGTGAAGGACTCTTGGCCGGGAATATTGATCCCGCGACCGGCGAGCCTGGCACCGGCGGCATCGGTCTGACGGGAGTTACCCTCGATACCGACCAACAGTTGTTACACGTTGATTTGAAATGGGGATCCGCCAATGGATTTGTTGATCTTAGCGCCGATGTATTGAAGCTTCACCTGCACGGACCGACTCTCAGCTCAGGAACTGGAGCGTTCGGAGAAGTGGCACCCCTGCTGATCACACTCAGTGGCAGTAGCGCATTTGACGCGTCCCGCTCTTCTGGTGGAATCAACGCAGATTTTTTTATTGACGCTGCGGATGTCCCAGCGTTTCTCGACGGCCGCATGTACTTCAACGTCCACCTTACCGATACCGACACGGGCGTCATTCGAGGCTATCTCCAACCCGTTCCTGAGCCACGTTCGCTCTTGATGTTGGGGGTGATGGTTGGACTCGGTGGACTTCGCCGCCGACGGTGACCGCGTCGCGAGGAACAACCGGAAAACCGGTTGACAATCAGTCTGTCAGGCTTCCCAGTCTTTCAATTGACTTGTGATCGCCTTCATCTCGTTTTTTCGCTTCTCAAAAAGCCCGAACATGACCAGGATTGCGATTCCCAATCCGATCCCGAAGGCCCACCAGGGCCAGACGTGATCCAATCTCCGGTGGGCATGGGCCACCATCGTGATCATCGCCATCAATAAAAACAGGCTTCCAAAATACAGGAACGACTTGACGCGAAACATGATGCCCGACATGATCCCGGCAACCGAAAACATTGCGAGAATGATCGGTGGCCAGAGATTTTCGCCCACGCCGGAAATGAAAACCTCCATCGTCGAACTCACATAAATGACAGTGATGCAAATATAACGCAAGCCGGCAAGCTGTTTTGCCGACAATGCCTTGCGACTCAATTGGGATGCGATCAAAGTCGAAATCGCGGGAGGAATCAGCCATAACTGCGGATGGGCCATGAACGAAAATTCAGCCCGCTGGAAAAACATCCAGAGCGAGAGATTGCCAAAAACAACTGCTGCAGTCCCGCTCAGAATCGACCTGCGCGTATAGCTGATCATCAGGTAAGCCATTCCAACAGTTAGCATCACCAGTTCACGATTGGTTTTTGAACTGAATGAGAAAATAGCAAACGCGACGACCAATGGCAAAATAGCGGCGGAGTTGAACAAAGGCTGGCCCAACACGGTCAGCTTTCGCTTTTCCAAAATGTGCGCCACGCCGACACCACCAAAGCAAAGTGCCATCAGGATGTACGGCCAGTAGTCCTTGATACCAAGTTGAAACAGCCAGGGAATCGAGAAATACAGATGGGCAATCAACGCCAGACCAACAAATTCTGCGGCATAAACGTATCCCATTCGCCCTTGCAGCGTTAACGCAAACGGATCGTTCTCCGGGCGGATAGAGATGGTAATCAACCCCATGATCATGCCGGCCACCAGCATCGCGACTGTGATACTTTCACCCAGTGGCAGCCCGCAACCGACATTCTCGACAAACGCACTGGCTTCACTCGCAATCACCAGGACCAGGCAAGCAACTGCCAGACCACAGGTCACCGCCGCCATTTCGCGAAGTGATCTCAACCATGTGTCTCCCGGGCGGACCCAGCGCGTCACAAGGGTTCCATACACGAACATCGAACCGGCCAACACAATCAGGCTGCGAACCAGGCACTGTGTCATCGGCAACTCGTTCATTTGGGCGCGCGACAGATCAGCCCAGGCCAACAATAGCACGCCAATCGTAATCAACAACAATGTCAATAACTGCAGCCACCGCCTCGACGAATGGTTGGACTGGGCGCCCAAACCGATCGCCAATGCAAAAGGAACGAACGCTGCCAGATACCGGTGTGGTCGCAACTCAAACTGAAAAATGACGATCAGAGCCGCAATCAAGACCAGCCCCCCGAATACAAGGCTATAGATTGGCAACTGACGCCGCATCGAGAGTTCCAGAGAATCCAGATTTAATGCTCCCAATTGCTCGACCACCCGGAAGAACTTCGCCCGGCCGAGCCAAACGGTTCCCCATCCTGCAATGACAAGACCCACGCCCAGCATGACATTGACAAATCGCCAACCGCCCGTCGGCGCGACCACCGAAGCCAGGGTGATAGCGAGCGAAATCGAAATCAGGCAGAAACTGAAAACGCGAAACCTGGCTTGATCGTTCCAGAGCGAAACAATCGACAG
This sequence comes from Planctomycetaceae bacterium, assembly GCA_024642205.1. Taxonomy (GTDB): domain Bacteria; phylum Planctomycetota; class Planctomycetia; order Pirellulales; family Pirellulaceae; genus Mariniblastus. The sequence goes on from JAHEBQ010000003.1 coordinate 105,565, forward strand.
TCCAACGATTGCAAGGAGCGCGGTGATTCCCAACGGATTTGCCAGCGAACTCGCATTGCCTTGCCCAAAGCTGTCAGTTCCGCATTGCAACATCGATGCCACGAAAATCCAGATCGTTCCGGTCAGCAAAACGATGTTCGGCAGCAAAACGAATGTACGCGGCAACGGCCTGGACTTTCTCTTGACGAGGTAGTACGTCGACCAACTGAGGGCCAGACAGCACAGCACAACAAGCACCAGGTTAAACCAATCGGGCTGGTCGTTGTTGAACCAACCGTGTGGGTCATTCCACCACAGAATGGATGTACCCAGGACCGCAGTCGCGGCGGAAACGAGACTCAGCTTGCCGTCGCGCAGAATCCATCCCAGCAATGTGGCCCACATCGAGGCCAAAACAATGACACCGAGATACAGCCAGAACGATGGAGGATCGAAGCAGGCCCCTCGGACTGCAAACGTCAACGTAACCGATCCGGTCAACAATACAGGCATCGCCCATGACCGACGCTTCCTTGAACCGGGCACGGCGTTCGTGAATACCATGGCCGAATCTACTCCGGCATCCTTTTCAGTCCGATCAAACCATCGGATCATTCCGGTCTGAATCCACCCAACCAGTAACATGCCGATCATGACCACCCGAAACGGCAGCCAGGCAACAAAGCCATCTACCTGATCGAAATACCGATCCACAACCGCAGAACCGAGTCCCACCAGAATCAGTCCCATCCAACCTGAAAGCCAAACCCATGTCTCGGTTGAGTAACTCTTCGTCGATGCATCTCGCCAAACACAAAACGCCAGGACGCCGAACGCGGCCCAGGAAATCACCCCGACCAGGCTACCCACAGAACTGATCCACGCTCCCGGTTGATCCGGAATCAAAAAGAAACGACCCATCGCCAGCACCGCCAGGCTTGTGATCAGCAAACCGTTAAGCAACGTATGGACTTCGATTTGACTTACCCAGCCCTGGCGCTTAACCGGCTGGCCCTCCTGAATCGGGTTCCGGATGTCGGCCCCCTGCCCTTCAATCCGGTCGCGGAACCAGTACCAGGCAAAACCATATCCGGTCATTCCCAGTGAAACGACTTGCAGGATCTTGACGAATCGCTCCGACGCAAGTGAATCGTGAGGGGAAATGACCAACAACACAATCGCAAGTACGACAAAGTACTGAAATACCGTCGACCCGATCGTCGCCAGCCAGGACCGTTTTTCAGCGATCGCATACAGCAGGAATGTGATCACGATCAGGGCAACAGGTACTCCGTAAGAAATCTCTACCGGTACTCGGCTGAACCAGGATCCGGCATCCGGTCCGCCCAGCGCGCCAGCTCCATTGAGAAGAAATTGAGAAACGGTTACCGTTGAAATCAGCAACACGATTCCGGAAACGATGCTCAATGAAAAATTGATTAACTGTTGCGTCGCCGATTTGCTCCAATACGATTTACCCGTCATTCCCAAGGCGTTTCGCATTGCCGCCCAAACCGGCAACATCGATCGGCGATTGGTAATCAATACCGCTCCAATCAAACCACCAATCGGTAGCAGCCAACGCAGGGCCGACGCCGAGGAATTGGAGTCACGAAACGGAGTTGCGCCAAACGCCCAGGCGAGAAACCAGATACCGACAATCGCGGCACCTTTATATGCCGATGGGGTCGAGAACAGCGATACCAGCATGGCCACTGCAACGGACGCCAACGCTGCGATCACCCAACCCGAAGCATCGCCCAGACCAAATTGGCTTTCCAGATTCGAGGATTTTGCCAGTTCCCGTACCGTTCCGGCAAACAGAGAATCCAAGACAATGACGCCGATGGAGAACACCAGGGAAAACAGGACATACTGATCGATATTCGCCGTGTGGCTCTTCAGCCAATTCCACTGCGGCGACCTTCCAAACACGTTAAACAGACATGTCCAAAGCACCGACCAGGCGGACAGGCCAACCAACTGAATCAACCAGTGCTGCGGCGATTCCAGAGTTGGACACCACCCGGTGCGCGACACAAGCTCCGCAATGCCAACGCCCACGGCGAGGGCAGTAATGAAAATAAACGGCGCTGATGAAACCGATTTAAGTTCCGACTCTTCGCGGCTCCACACCCACCCCGCCAGGAACCATCCCCCGCATGCGATCAACTCGAATCCGGTTGCCCAGCCGGTTTGGCAGGGAACCAGGCACAAAGCCCCGATCGAGAAAATCGCCGCCGAACCAGATCCCCAACGGATCATCATGCGACCGACCGTCCCGTGAGTCTCACCGATATCCTGGCGACTCAAAAACCAACCCAACCCAATCAGGATCATTGCATGAACGGCAAGCATGGCGACCCATGTCGCATTGATCTTGCCGGTCGCTGAATCAATCCAGGCCGCCACACTCGGATTCCATATTGTCATGTGTGCCAAGGCTGCCAACAGCAGGATTGATGCAATCGGTGGAAGGACCCTGGCTCTGGCAATCTGATTGCGATCAGCGATGACGCAGACTCCAAGCATCGAGATCGCCGCGAGCATCAACAACCCGCTGGCCACCATCACATCAAATACGTTTTCGCGATTTATCAAGCTGGCAACCAGCGCAATCACGCAGCCGACCAGAACGATCCCCCCCCCGGTAATCCAGCCGCGAAGAAGGAAATTGCGAGGGTCTTTCAAGTCGGGGATCCAGTTTTTCAAGACCATATTCGCACCTCCCACCACGACACCAACCAGCAACAGGCAAAGCGCACTTTTGCCATTGATCAGAGCAGCTTTCAATTCCTCCAGTCGGATGGACCTGTCGAAGCCAAAAGTGCCAATCCCCACGTTGAGGGCAATCAGTGCCCCCCAGGCAAAAACGCCCCACGCAATTGGAACCAGGTGTTCGTCTTTTTGATGCACAAACATGGCAATCAGACCGACCGTGGAAATCATCGCATTGACTACGAATACCGTCGGATTACTGGCCGAAACCAGCAGCGACAGCGCCAACAAGATCAAACCCAGGACCTTCAAGGTCAGGCTACTAAGCCGCGTGCCCTGTGTTTTTTGGTCCAGTTGCGTCGGGTCCTGGTCTGAAACCCGCGGCTGCAATGGCTGGCCCAAGGACGCTCGATAGGCAATCGAACCGAGCCAACTGGTAACAATACACACAACGGAAACGATGGGTGCGAGCGCCACCAGGGCAGCGAACCTTGTATCAACTCGAATCAGAGCCAGTGAAAGTGCCGCAACGGTCGCGAACACGGACACGCCAAGAAACAAGAACATGCGGCTTTTCGCTCGATGGCTCCAGCGCGCACGAACCCACTGACGAGTGTCGAAGAAGCAGCTTCCAACAAGAAAGCTGCCGGCCACGGGAAGTGCGAAAAGCAAATAATGAAAACTCGAGCTGGCTGCCTCAACGGAGCGGTTGAGGATCAATGTGCCAATTCCACAACCCATGATCGACAACGTCATCGGCAAGTTACCGCGCCGCAACAGGCACTTGCTTGACCACCAGGTCAGTGTCGAAAACCCGGCAATTCCAATCGCGATCGCGACCCATAGCCAGGGGTCATCAAGCTCACGGCGGTCAGACAACACGCACGCGGCAACAAAGTTCAACGGGACCAGCAGTAAACCGATGATCAATGTGCCCCGACTGGTGTTCCGCAGCTTCCATTTCTTCAGCGTATAGATTCCAGCCCCGTGAATCGCCGCAGTCATCAACAGGAATAACAACGAGGAAAAATACGGAATCGTGTTTCGCAACTCCTCGCGAAGGCTAATGACCAGTCCTACGGCGCTCAGCACGATCAAGATACCGCTGGTCAATTCGCCCCAGCGCATGTTTTTCTCTTGCATGAATCCTGACATCAACTCGCCCACAGACCGGCGCGGTATCGGTGGAGGAGGATCGGGAATGTCCCAGGGAGCAGGACTGGATGACTTGGCTTTGACGGACTCGGCTGTTGCGGCTCGACGCCGTGCCGATTGAGCCAATTCCGCTTGAACGACTTCACGTTCAACCAGCGGGACGGGTGTCAGCGGACGACTCGGCTGGATCGGACTTTCCGGGATCACGGGAGATGTCGCTGGGACGCGCGGTCGATGCAACTCATCCGCCTCCGGCGGGTTGTTCGGTTGACCGGTTTGGCTGGCCGTTCCGGCAGATGTTAAACCTGAAATCAGCGAATCGGGAACGGGCGAGGAAGAAGCGATCTCCGGCACGTCCGAAGTACGATGGGGCGGTTGGTTGATTGGGCGGGGCGCAGGTCCAAGGGTAGGTTCCGGAAACTTGTCGTGCAGGAATCCGCGGAGTTGACGATAGGCTTTCTCGCTGATTTGGTTTTGGGACCGAAGATGGTCAATCAGGCGGCGTGTGGCGAGAACATCAGCTGCCAGCGTGGGCTGCGTCGCGGCAGGTCGCGAACTGGTTGGCTGCGGTTGAGTCCTGTCTTTTGAACCAAAAATCCAACTCAGAAAGCTGACAAATCCAATCAAGGCGAACACGAGGATCAAGACGACAATTACAAGGCCGAACAGAATCTCTGGCATGTCATCCACCCATAGTCAGTATTTTGTTCTTCGATTCGAGTCAGCAACGAACTGATCTGTCTCTCTCTACCACTATGATGGACGTTCGTTGGCGTTTCCCCTTGATTATGTGCCAAATCCCAATATTTACGTACAAATGACGGCGTTACGTCAGCTTGACGTAACGCTTACGCCCTCCGCAACAGCGCATGAAAAAACAACTACCCTGAAGAACGATAAACCGTGAGGCGGCCGGGTAGTTGTTTTTTTGACGACGAGACTGCTTTAGCAATCTTGACGATTGAGGTGGGATTTCAAGGCGGGACGATCGAGTTGATGGCAACACGAAAACGAAGTGAGCGAAATATGACAAAAGCTCGGAAGATCAAAGAAGAGAATTCCGCTCACTCCAGCCAAATCAAAGGCAACGCTTGTGCCAAATCCGAAAAACGCAAAAACTCAATGAAAATTGCGAGTAGCCGAACCTTCGTGGGCCGAAACTCTCTCGAATCAAGACGAAGATCTCAGTTTGAGACAATATTGACCAAATTCAAGGAAGGAGATCAATTCTTGCTGTCACTTTCGATTCAAGCCTGAAAATCCAGTCAATGACACTCCTCCGACCCCAATACTGTTTCAACGGATTTGATCCGGACAGTCGCAGGGGGTCGAGTCGTGAGTCAAAGATTCAATTCATCGGAGGACAGTTGACGGGATTTCAAACCAGACAAAAATGACAACGCTGTTCTGCTACCCCAAACCGGCGTCGTAGACCAGGGAACCCGTCCGAAACCGAGAACTCCGACGATGTACTTTCAGTCAAGCATTTTCTTCGAGCACAATATTCCGGTCGCATTTCCGGGACAATTGACGGCTTGCCATTGTTTCGAAACGCCGAGTTGTTGTATTAACTCACGTAGCTGAGCCTTAAATGGGCCGCCTTTGGCAAGTTTGCTGTTATCTCAAGCACACCAAACCGCAGGGCCGCCTGCGGTTTTTTTTATCCACCATCACAATTCACCAGCTGACAAACTCGGGATATATCAAGTCTGTCGATATCTGGATGCTGTCAAATACGAAACCTAGTTCCGCAAGAAATTCTCCATCGCATGAATTACCAAACCTCCAACACGAATCAGCCGGAACCCACGTCGCCGATCTTGGACAAAACGGCTTCGCTCGTGACTGTTCCGACCGAGTTGCCCGTCGGACCGCTCCTTCAGATCAAACCTCCGGCGACCGGCGAACCCGGGATCGGGGCCGCGGCTTCGCCGATGGAACTGATCGATTGGGGACTCGAGAAATTCTCCGATCAACCCATCGTATTGACAACTTCGTTCGGGATGGAGGGCTGCGTATTGATGGACATGTGCTCCAAAACGATCGCCGCCAAGCAACTTGGGAAACTGAAAGTTGCCTGCATCGATACCGGGTTCTTTTTCCCTGAGACGAAACAACTTCGCCAAAAACTGATCGACCGTTATCCCAATCTTGATTTTATTACCTGGGAAACACCGGTCTCCATTGAGCAGCAGCGTCACACGTACGGTGACATGCTTTGGAAAAACAATCCGAACATGTGCTGTAATATTCGCAAGGTCCAGCCAATGCGTGAAAACATTGTCCATTATCGGCTTTGGATCACAGCACTGCGGCGCACGCAAACCAAGGAGCGATCGGACATTCCTGTCCTGGGCTGGGATTGGCGGTACGAGCTGCTTAAATTCTGTCCGCTTGCCACCTGGACGCGCGGCGACGTCTGGGCGTATATCCAGCAGCACAACGTTCCATTCAATCAGCTTCATTTGCAAAACTACCCCAGTGTCAGCTGTTTCCATTGCACCCGGGCGGTTCCCGGCTCAAGCCCCGATTCGGAAATTCGCAAGGGACGCTGGGCGGGTTCCGATAAAGAGGAATGTGGACTCCATTTCTCGATTTAGTTCCCCAATGAGGGAACGCTTTCGGATCCTCCGGTTGTCGATTTCGTCGATGTTCCTTCCAACACCAACTTCATTCTTTCGAATATCAAAATGGCCAAAGAAAAAACTGATCCGAACAAAGTCGAAATCGCGAAACAGCAGAGCCGTCTGTTACGCGGCACCATCGATGAAACGCTGAAGAATGCGGAGCTCGAGTGTTTCGGCGAAGACGACCAGCAGCTCCTCAAGTTTCACGGCTCCTACCAGCAGGACGATCGTGATTTGCGCAAGTTGAGACGTGACGAAGGTTTGGGCAAAGCCTACAGTTACATGCTGAGAATTGTCCTTCCGGGTGGACAAATCACCAACTCACAGTACATCGACCTGGACCGGATGGCGGATGAATTTGCCAACGGTTCCATTCGGCTCACCACCCGACAAGCCGTTCAATTTCACGGGGTGATCAAAGGCGAGTTGCGAGAAACAATTCGGCAGATCAACCAGTCGCTGATGACAACGCTGGCGGCCTGTGGGGACGTTTGCCGTAACGTGATGGCGACCGCCGCGCCACTGAAAGATCCAGTTCACACCGCGATTCGGGAGACGGCCAACAAAGTCGCTGCGGAACTCAAACCCGCCACAAAAGCGTATCACGAGATCTGGGTCGAAGGTGAACGTCAACTTACTTCGCAGGAAGCCATTCCAGAAATCGAGCCTTTGTATGGCGAAACGTATCTGCCGAGAAAATACAAAGTTGGCGTCACCATCCAGGGCGACAATCAGATCGACATCTATTCCTATGATTGCGGCTTGATCGGCATCGTCGAAAACGGTCAGTTGATTGGCTGGAATGTGGTCGCCGGTGGAGGGCTCGGCATGAGCCACGGACGACCGAACACCTATGCTCAAATCGCGGACAAGATCGGTTTTGTCGCCGTCGAAAACGGAGTCGCCGCGACACGCGTGATCGCCACGATTTATCGCGATTTTGGCAATCGTTTTGACCGCAAACAGGCGCGGCTGAAATACCTGGTCGACAAAATGGGCATCGACGCGTTTCGTGAGGAATTCAAGCAACGCTGTGAATTCGACGTGCACCCACCCCGCGAGTTGCCCGACGTCAGCAACGAAGACTGGATGGGCAAACACGATCAGCGCGACGGAAAATTCTTCTACGGCGTGTTTGTGGAAAACGGCAGGATCAAGGACACCGATGACGTAAAACTCCGGACCGCGTTTCTGAAAATCATCACGCAGCTCGGATGTTCCGCGACGATAACCGCCCAGCAAAGTATCTTGTTCAATGACTTAACCGAGTCGCAAATCGTCGAGTTGGAATCGATCTTGAAGGAGCATCAAGTCCCCCTGCTTCACGAAATCTCCAACTCGCGCCGATACTCGATGGCTTGCCCTGCCATGCCAACGTGCGGCTTGGCCGTCGCCGAATCGGAACGGGTGATGCCTGATTTAATAACCGAGATCGGGAACTGCCTGGAATCGTTGGGGCTCGATGACGCGCAGTTGACCATTCGCATGACCGGCTGCCCAAACGGCTGCGCGCGCCCCTACACGGCCGATATCGCGCTGGTAGGAAGACGGCCCGGCGTTTATCACCTGTTCGTCGGTGGTCGACTCGCCGGTGACCGGATGGCAGATCTCTACGCCGCCGATGTCAAAATTGAAGAAACAATCGAAACGCTCATGCCGCTGTTGACCAGTTTCGCAGAGACCCGTAACCCCGGTGAAGGCCTGGGTGATTTCTACCAGCGCATCCTTGGACGAACCGAAGCGAGACGACGCCTTACCGGCAAAGAGACGCCGACCATTAACGAAGTCCTGCCCAAACTAGTCCAGATCGAGGCCTAACCAAATGCCCGACCGACTTTGCTCACTGGTGCTGGCCGCCCATGGCTCACTGGACTCCGAAAACTCGAATCAACCACTGCATGATCTGGCGCAATCCATTGCCGACTCGCCGCAATTCGCTGCCGGGAAATTCCAAGCAGTTCGACCCGCGTTTCTCAACGGACAGCCCCAGATGACCCACGTGTTGGACACGCTTCCTCCAGGGGACGTGGTCATCGTTCCAGTCATGACCAGCGAAGGTTATTACCTGAAAAAACTGCCCGCGAAGTTTGCCGAGAATCGCAACGCCGATCAGTTTCGCATTTTCATGACACCTGTTCTGGGAGTGCACCCTTCGATCCCGGAACGGGTTTCCCATCGTATCTCGCGGCTGCTGAACAAGTATGAGCTGCCAATTTCAGAAACCACTGTAGTCATCGTTGGCCACGGAACCCGTCGCAATTCGACGAGCGGTCAGTCAACGATTGACCTGACCCAGACCCTGACCACCCAGTTTTCAGGTTTGAAATTCGAAACCGCATTCCTCGATCAAGACCCAACCGCAGATCAAGTCGCCGCAAATATTCGAACGCGACACACTTTGGTCATCCCGTTCCTGATCAGTCGGGGACCGCATACCACGCAAGACGTACCGCGGGCGTTTGGGTTACCAGCAGGTCCGGACATTCAGTTTCCGCTGGTCCAGCACAATGAAAACGGGTCTTGCATTTGCGATCTGCCAGTCGGGATGTACCCCGACTGGGCGACGATCTGTCTGCAACTTGCACAGAAAACGATTTCCGGGTCCGAACCGATTCGGCTTTCTTCCGTTGGAGAACCCACGACATGATTTTCCGCCGCGGATCTGTTTATCTGGTAGGGGCCGGCCCAGGCGATCCGGAGTTGATCACGGTGCGCGGCATGCGTCTGCTGGAACAGGCCGACACGGTCATCCACGACCGCTTGATTCCACATGAAGTCCTCAACTGGTGTCGCGACGAAGCAAAACGCATCGACGTCGGCAAGTATCCGGATCACCACCGTGTTTCGCAGGCCGAAATCAACGACCTGTTGATCCAACACGCGAGGCAGAACCGGATGGTTGTTCGCCTCAAAGGGGGCGACCCGTTCGTGTTTGGCCGGGGACAGGAAGAGGTCGAGGCCTGCCGTGCCGCCCACGTTCCCTGTCACGTTGTGCCGGGAGTCAGTAGTGCGATCGCAGGTCCGGCTGCCGCAGGGATCCCGGTCACTACGCGCGGCGTCGCGCGCACCTTCACCGTCGTGACCGGCCAGACGGCTTCCGAATTCGGCCGACACGATCTCGATTATTACGCGCTGGCTCACACCGATACCGTCGTCCTGATGATGGCCCGAAAGAACCTTCGGACCCTGATTGGCAAGTTGCTGGAAGCCGGCCGGAGCCCTGAAACACCGGTTGCCTGCATCGAACGGGCAACTTTTGCGGATCAGCGTGTCACCTGCTCAACGCTCTACGGAATCGCCGACCTAGTCGACGAACTCAAGATGGCGAACCCGATGATCACCGTGATTGGAGAGGTTGCCTTGATGGTGAATCCGGCTTTGATCGAATGGCCGGAGGAAGCGTATGAGCATTTTTATGCCAGTGAGTTCGGCGAGTAAAACATGTTGTATCCCCGGCCCTTGAACCTGGTCCTGAACCATTACCGGCCACCAACAACTTCCAACCTCAGGAATGAAAACCGCTGGCTGTTGATTCCGTGAATGAGCGTAATTTCAGAAATGGAATTGTTACCTTCCTGCAATAATCAGCCCCCCGACGTATCCGATCGGCCAAACGGACGACGATTTTAAGGAAAAACGATGAATCTGACCTGCCTTCGTGTCTCGTTGATTTACTGCGTTGCGACGATCCTGATTTCAAAAACGCTGGCAGATGACTGGCCGCGATTCCGGGGTCTTGATGGCAATGCCAGTTCGGCCAACCTCGCACCTCTCGAGTGGAGTGATTCAAAAAATATCGTCTGGAAGACCAAAATCCCGGGCAGGGGTTCGTCGAGCCCGATCGTCGCAGGCGGCAAGATCTTTCTGACTTCGTTTACCGGTTACGGCCAGTCCGACCAGGATCCGGGCGAAAAAACGGAGCTTCGACTCAATACACTGTGCTTCGATCGTGATTCGGGATCGCTGCTGTGGAACAAGTCCATTGAGGCGAGCGCCAACGAACAGAGCTTGTCGGTTGACAACAACCCAAATGGAAAAAAGAAACAGGTCGCCGGACATGGCTATGCGTCGGGAACGCCCTGTTGTGATGGCCAGGCGGTGTTCGCTTTTTTCGGTGCCTCGGGGGCCGTAGCTTATGACCTCGAAGGCAACGAACTCTGGTACAACGATGAACTGGGGACCAACACCGCCGGCTTCGGATCCGCTTCCTCGCCGGTCGTGTGTGATGAACTGGTTTTTATCAACGCCAGTATCGAGAGTGATACCCTGTATGCCTTGGACAAAAAGACCGGCAAGGTCGTCTGGAAAATGGACGGGATCATGAAGTGCTGGTCGTCTCCCTGCTTGGCGGAAAACGAACGGGGCGAGACCGAATTGATCATTAATCAGAAATTCAAGGTCTACGGGCTCAATCCCCAAACGGGCCAGCAACTCTGGAGTTGTGACGGAATCGATGACTACGTCGTTCCAACACCGATCGTTCATGAGGGCATCATCTATTGTCTGGGTGGACGCAGCAACAAGGCGATGGCAATCAAGCTGGGTGGAAAAGGGGACGTGACGAAGTCGCATCGTTTATGGTTTACCAACGTGGGTGCCAATGTGACCTCTCCTGTCTTGCATGAGGGCCATCTTTACTGGGCCAGTGACAAAGGAATCGCCAATTGCATGGACGCCAGGAATGGAAGCTCCGTCTACCGCGAACGAATGCCAACCAAAGAGCGCGTTTATGCGTCGATCGTGCGAGCCGGTGACAGGCTCTACCTGACGACCCGGGACAGTGGCGTTTGGGTTTTGGCGGCGGAGCCGGCGTTCAAGGTGCTCGCTTTGAACAAAATCGAATCCGACGACAGCCTGGTCAACGCGAGTCCAGCAATCCACGACAGGCAGATTCTGATGCGAACGGACAGATTCCTGTACTGCCTTGGTGAAAAATAGACGCCCGATGGATTTGTGTTAGCGGAATGTCAAACGGGCTCAGCTTCAAACAGCCAGACGATCTGCTCGCAATCGCGGATCGATCGTGCGAGATTCAACGGCGTTCGTCCGCTCGCCCGTCGATTCCTGTACAATCCTGTAGTCCGGACTAACGCGCGAGTATTCAATACGTGGTTCGAGCTTGTTTTTATCAAGCTTGCCGAGATCATTAACACAAGGAAATCAACATGGGATTCCCATTCGCATCGCCAATCGGTAGACGGACGACCGCTTGTATCACCACAATCATTCTGGGCTTACTGTTCCATTCAGACTTGACGGCTCAACAGTTTATCGTCGGTCAACCGGTTGGGAAAAACCGGGATGCGGCGTTGTATGAACAATTCATGCAACAACTGCAACTGCAAAAACTGGCGGCCGAAAACCGAATTGACTTCTGCCTGAACGACATTGACCATGCCTGCCAACTGACCGATGTCCAACGAAGAAAACTCGTCGTCGCAGGCAAAGGGGCGGTTGAATCGTATATGACGACGGAAACCGAGCAAATCAAGAAATCAGCGCAGCAAGTTGGATTCGATTTTGAGCCCGGAAGCCCGCCAGAAAAGGTGAACGAGGAAAAGGAACAAGCCAACGCCCTCCCGGCTCAGAATGTTTTTGCCATGAATGTTGTGCAGGGAATGAATCCCGAAGACAACACTGTCGAACAGCAAAAAATCTGGAAGCTGTCGATCCAGAAAGTACTCACCGAAGAACAGGACAGAAAGCTGCAGTCATGGGTCAGTCAGAGACAGCGACGGCTGGAACAGGCTGCCGTAGACGGCTTTGTCGCACGGGTTGATCGGGAATTGCTGCTTTCTCCCGAACAGCGCGAGAAGCTCACGGCTTGGATTGGTGAAACCTACGCGACACAGCTCGCCAAAAAATCGGAAGATCGACAAATGGGTTTTGTCGTCATGAATATCGGTCAGGGAGAACAGTCTCCTGCGGTCAACGGGATTGTGGCTGCAATCTTGACCGAATCGCAGCGCAATGTCTGGGCAACGAGTTTTCAAACCGAACTCGACGAACTCAACCAAGTCCAGGGAAATGTGCGTGGCGCAGTTCGCGCTATCCGGATGCTGCCAGCGGCACGAATCCAAGTCGACGACGACAATTAAGCGTAACGACAAGCCCCAACGAGGCCACGAGGAATGTGGCAATCAGGAATGTGGCAATCAGGAATGTGGCAATCAGGAATGTGGCAATCAGGAATGTGGCAATCAGGAATGTGGCATTTCGCTCCGCGAAATTGCGCTCGTTCGCGGAGCGAACGGCCACATATTGCCACATATTGCCACACACGGCCTCGTTGATCGAACAGAGGAACCCTTCATGAATGCCAAGTACGGATGCCGATCGCGTACTACCGACGGTTCAGGTTTGCATAAAACAACGGCAATCTGGATGATTTCTCATTCGGAATTGGTGGCCCAGCCGTTGGCCATTGAAGCGCGGCGGCCCCAAGTGGGAAGCAACATTGTACCAGCAGTCAACGCAACCATTGTCTGATGTCAAAGCTGCCAAAAGGGTCGGATTCGATTTCGATCCCGGCAACCCGCCGTAGGAAGAGCAGGAAGCAGAGGATAAAGAAATGGATAAAGGACCGCGGATACGAAGTGGACTGTTGGTGCTCGATTTGGATCTTGTCAAGAAAAATGATCGCATTGAACATACGAAGGTTGGGATCAATCCGCCCGTGAAAATCTGTTCGCAACAGCAAACCGAGAGATTTGATGCCTGGGTGGATCAACGCAACCGCTCAATTCGTAATTCTGCTGTCGATGCCTTCATCGCAGAAGTTGATTTGAAACTCTGGCTGGCACCCGATCAAAAGGACATGCTTACGGTTTGGATCGACAAAAAACATGGTCAGCAAGTTGAACGGCGGCTTGAATCGCCGCAAACCCAGAGACAGGACATCGTCATGCTCGGACGGGAGTCGGTGAAAATCCGACAGGACTCAAACATCCGTCGCGAGGTCGCAGCGATTTTGCGCGAATCACAACAAAATCAGTGTATTCGAAGTATTGAACCGGAGTTGGATCGCCTTGGCAATCAATGAGATGCAATCCGAAAGGGCGTTGGGCGTGATTCGATTAAGACGATTGCCATTGTTTACGATTCTGACGGGCGCGAGTCTAACGATTGGCCTGCTGGTGCCGACCGTATTCGAATGGACCAAACAGGAATCCGCCCGCAGCCGCCACCCCGAAATGGAATTTGCCGCGCTGGTCGCGATGCTGACATCGCTTTCGATTGCCGTCGTTATCTGGATCCGCAACCGCCCCGACACGTGTCCGCCAGATCGCGATGAACACGGGACCGCGAATCGAATCCAGTTTGGAATCCGTCACGTCCTGATCGCGACGACTTTGGTTGCAATGACCTTGGCGGTTGCCCCGATTTTTGACGAACTAACAGCTGTTTTGTACTGGTTCCTGGTTGAGGTGCTGGTGGTCATCTCGGTGTGGACCTGTTTCCAGTCGGCAGCGGTACGCTCTCGAATGGGGGCGATCTTGGCGAGTCTGTTCCTGCCATTTGCCTGGATCATCCCCTGCAGCAAGCCGTTCGGACACGCTTCCGGCCTGTTGTCAGCCTTGGCGTTTGGACCCGGTCTGCTTCCTGCCGCCCTTGCTAGACGGGGCAACATTGGTGAGTCGACCTGGATTGCAATGTTGTTTGTGATGCTTGAAATGGGCGTTGCGATTTGGCTGGCCCGCCGTGGAGGCAAGCTTGCTTTGATCTACACGTTTCTGGTTCTTTGTCTCTCCACCCTGACCTCATTTGGTTTGCATGCACTGTATCGCATGTAGGACCTGGGATCGGCCAAGGAAAGCGGTGGGGTAGTAAGAACCCTCTGCAGGTTGGACATTCCCCTCGATTCTGCCGATCAACGCCCTGCCCGTGTCAGTTTCTCTCGCGTGAACTACAATGACGTGAAACTCAAGCCGAATTCGAAAGGATCACACGTGTCAAACCAGAGTTTCTTGTTGATCGCCCTGTTGTCGGTTGGACTACTGGCTCCTGCGAGACATTCCGTGCTGGGGCAGGACGACATTCAGCTACCCACAACAACCCAGCAACGACTCGCGGACGAATGCATTACCGAGGCCGCGATACGGGCCGACGTTGAGTTTTTGGCGGATGACCTGCTCGAAGGACGTGGTCCCGGAACGCGCGGTGATTTGCTGGCCCAGAAATACATCATCTCGCAATTCAAACTGATCGGCTTGAAACCGGCAGCTGCCGACGGGGGCTGGACGCAAGATGTTCCATTGCTTGGCGTGACCACGCGGCCACCAAGAACACTGACATTCAGGAAAGCCGACCAGTCACTGGAGCTGAACAACAATGACGACTTCATCGTGACCTGTGGTACCGGAGTGGAGGAAGCCAACCTCGTGGACGCCGAGGTCGTGTTTGTCGGTTACGGCATGCAGGCACCGGAGTTTGACTGGGACGACTTCAAGGACGTCGATGTGCGGGGAAAAGTCTTGCTGTGTCTCAACAACGATCCCGCTGACGATCCGGAAATCTTTGCCGGCCGCACGCGGCTTTATTATGGTCGCTGGGACTACAAGTACGCCAAGGCGGCAGAACTGGGTGCGGCAGGGATGTTGATCATTCATACGACCGAATCGGCAGGTTATCCCTACCAGGTCGTGCAGACTTCGTGGACCGGCGAACAGATGGCGCTGGACGGACAGCAGACAGGCCGGGCATTGATGGAAGGCTGGTTGACCGAAGACGCCGCCGGGAAGCTGGCAAAACTGGCTGGCAAAAACCTGAATCAACTCCGCACTGCGGCAGAGCGTCGCGATTTTCGTCCGGTCGAACTGGGAACTACGTTATCGGTTTCGATGAAATGCCTGGTTCGCAAACGAAGCTCGGCTAACGTGCTGGGCCTGTTACCGGGCAGCGATCCCGAGTTGAGCCAGCAATGGATTGTGTTTACGGCTCACCACGACCACATCGGCATGTCCGAGGTCCGCGACGAGACAACGGACAACATCTACAACGGAGCCGTTGACAACGCTTCGGGCGTCAGTTCGATGCTCTCGATCGCACGCGCGATGGCTCGGCTGCCAAAATCGGAGCGTCCCAAACGCTCCATCCTGTTCGCCGCGGTAGCTGCCGAGGAACAGGGGTTGTTGGGTTCCAGGTTTCTGGCGTTAAATCCACCGGTTCCTGCTGGCCGATTGGCAGCCGTGATCAACATCGACGGCATCAACATTCTCGGACCCACCAAAGATGTCGAAGTGATTGGGAAAGGAAAATCGGACATGGACAACATTGTCGATCGCATCACGCGATGGCAAGGCCGTGTGGTCGTGGGCGACCAATTTCCCGACCACGGCTCGTATTACCGGTCGGATCAATTCAGCCTGGCGAAAGCAGGAGTGCCGGGCGTGTTTCTCGGCTCGGGCGTTCACGTGATTGGTAAGCCGGAAGGCTGGGGCAGAGAACAGCTGAGACAATGGACGGACAACATCTACCACCAGACGAGTGATGAGTACAGCGACGAATGGAATCTCGGTGGAGCCGTTCAAGATGCCCAGCTGTTGTATTACGTTGGCTTGCAGGCAGCCAATCAGGAAGCCATACCAGCCTGGAATTCGGGGGACGAGTTTGAAGCGGCAAGGTTGAGGGCTTTGCGGGCAGTCGGTGATTAGCGGGCCCTTTCCCGGAGAGCCTTCACAGGACCACCTTCACTTGGAAGGCACAGGCGTTCAATAACGATTTACATGTTCAGGACAATCGAATTCGCTGGCGTCCATTGCGGTGCCTTTGCGACTCACTCACCGAAATCAGAATGGCCAACACAATCATCAAAGGCGAAGTCACCAGGGAACTGGAAGGTCGAATTGACCTGATGGTCCGTTCGTTGATTGATCTTCCGCGCAGCAAGCTGACCGCGATGTTCGATCACGGATGCGTCACGCTCAACAAGCGACCATGCAGTAATCCTGCCACGCGTGTCGGCGTGGGTGACCGGGTCACGGTAACCTACGATCCGCATCAAGGCTACTCTGTCAAGAAACGTCCCTGGAGCGACCGCAGCTTTACGATCATTCACGAGGATGACCAGATCCTCGTCGTCAACAAAGCGGCGGGAGTTTTGACCGTGCCAACGAATAAGGAAGAACCGAATACACTGCTGGAACGTGTTTCGTCCTACCTGAGCCGCAAGAAAAAAAACCATGAGGCCTATCTGATTCATCGCCTGGATCGCGGCATGAGTGGAATCATGGTCTTTGGAAAAACTCCTCAAGCCGCCAGGCATCTTCGAACTCAATTTGACAAAGACCAAGCCAAACGCATTGTCCTCGCAATCGTCAATGGCGCGATGGAAGCCGATTCCGGCACATTGGAATCCCGGTTGGACACACACAACAACTTGAGCCGGTATTCTACTCTGGAACAGGGGAAAGGCCAACACGCGGTTACCCACTTTAAGGTCACCAAGCGGATGGTCGACGCAACAGCAGTGGAACTTGAACTTGTCACCGCTCGACGGCACCAGGCACGTGTCCAGCTGTTCGAATCCGGACACCACGTTCTGGGCGATACGCGTTATCGAAAAGAAAACTTCGAACACGAACGCTGGGACAAAAAAAGACTTGCCATGCACGGCATGCAGTTGACGTTCGTTCATCCCGAAACCGGTAGAGAAGTGAGCTATCAGAGCGAACTTCCAATATCGATGAGGAAGTTTATTCGGGGTGGAAAAAAACTTGAGTAGCGATCGTTGCACTTTCACCCCGTGAATGTGCGCTCCGTCTCGGAGAGAAAGTCCAAGTGCTCGGCTTGACTCAATCCCATTCCATTCTGGATGGAATCACACGATAATCACCGAAACCTGGAAACGGCGTTTCGTTTAATCCTGCGTGTCTTTTCCATGCGAAACGAACCCGTTAAGGATGCTTCCGATGGCCATTGCCACAAAAGGCATTTCCGTAGCGGTGATGGCGGCGAACAGGGCCCGAACAAAAACCTGTGATGGTTCTCCTCCGTCAGCAAGAAATCCGAAGAGATCAATCGCGATCACGCCAACGAGTCCGAGAACTGCGATCGCAAAACTGACCAGCCAGATATTCTGGCGACGGCTTTCCGGAAAGGCCCAGACGACAAACAGCATTCCAGGAACCAGCAACGACATCCAGATCAAGTGCATTGACACCAATGCTTCGGTCGGTGGCAGTCAGCCCCAGGCGCCACAGTGCTGATGAAGGTCCGGCATCACCACGCGACTCAACGACGTCGACCCGTAAACGAGAAGGCCGATGGTGACGATGGTCAAAACCAGTTTTGGAAAAAATCGCATGAAAAAACACCCGCTGCATGAATGATCGGTTTGCGAGGGCATTACAAAGTGTACCGGAAGCGATCGACCTGGCGTTATCAACTCGATCACCGCCTGTTTTAATTCGGCACTTCTTCGTAAACTGATTCGGTGTTCAGCGTTAACGCTGGGTTCATTGCAGGCTTATACACTTTAAAGAAAACACTGTGGATTCTCAAGAAATTCTTGGCCAAGGCGGCTCGATTGCCAAACGACTTGAGAACTATGAAGAGCGCAAACAGCAGCTTCAAATGGCCGCTGCGGTGGAATCGGCGATTCGCAGGAAGAAGCACCTGATCGTGGAAGCCGGAACCGGAGTCGGGAAAAGTTTCGGCTACCTCGTGCCGGCCATTCTTTCACTTCAGGCCAACCAGGAGAGTCGTGACGGCGGCAAGCGGCGAATCATTGTTTCGACCCACACCATCAGTTTACAGGAACAGCTGATTGAAAAAGACATTCCGCTGCTCAACAGCGTCATCCCGCTGGAATTTTCCGCGGTGCTGGCCAAGGGCCGCGGCAACTACATCAGCTTGAGGCGACTTCGCCAGGCAGTGCAGCGGAAAGAAAACCTGTTTTCCACCGATGAACAGATTTCACAAGTCGAACAGCTACGACAATGGGCGGTGACGACAACCGATGGCTCTCGCGCCGACCTCGATCTGAAAATTCTCCCCAACGTCTGGGACGAGGTCAAAAGCGACAGCGGTAACTGCCTCGGCCGAAAATGCCCCACGTACGCGGAATGTCACTATTTCAAGGCCCGGAAACGACTGCAAAATGCCGACATCCTGATCGTCAATCATGCCCTGTTTTTCAGTGACCTGTCATTGCGACGATTGGGAGTCAATATCCTGCCGGATTACGACACCGTGATTCTGGACGAAGCCCACACGATCCAGGACGTCGCCAGTGACCACATGGGCCTGGGCATCACGTTGGGCCAAATCGAATACACGCTGGCGAAGCTCTATAATGAAAACACCAACAAGGGGTTGCTGGTTCATCATAATCTCGCGGCAGGTCAACGCTCGGTGATTCAATGTCGCATCCGCGCCGAGGACCTTTTCGGTGACATCCTGTCATGGGTCGGTCGCACGAACCACTCGAACTCACGTAACGCTTCGACCCGCGTCAAACAGGCGGGTGTTGTCGCCAATACGCTTTCGCCTGCGCTGGACAAACTGAGCCAACTGGTACGCCAATTCGGTGAAAACATGAAAGACGCTGCCGAAAAACAGGATTTTGTTTCCAACGCGGACAGACTGACGGCCTTGTCAACGCAACTTGAAGCGTGGCGATTGCAGGAAATGGAAGAGGGCGTTTACTGGGTCGAGTCTGGACTGAACCGATTTGGAAAACAAAACGTCAAGTTGATGGCGGCTCCGATTGATATCGGACCGGCGATGCGTGAAAACCTGTTCAACAAGACCGACTGCTGTGTGTTGACCAGTGCGACGCTCGCTACTGGTGATCGGTCATTTGATTTTTTTCGCAATCGAGTGGGACTGACTCAGTCGGATGCGCTGCAACTGGGAAGCCCGTTCAACTACTGCGAACAAGCCCGCTTGATCCTGGTCACCAACATGACCAGTCCCGTTGAACATCGGGACACGCATGAGCGACAGTGCATCGAAGCGATCAAGCAATATGTTTCTCGAACCGAAGGTCGGGCGTTCGTGCTGTTTACCAGTTATGAATTCCTGAACCGGGCAGTCCGTGACCTGACCCCGTGGTTAAGCGAAAAAGACTATGGACTGTTTGTGCAGGGAACTGGAATCTCGCGGACCCAGCTGCTGGACAAGTTCAAAGCCAATCCGCGGGGCGTGCTGTTTGGCACCGACAGTTTCTGGCAAGGCGTTGATGTCCAGGGGGACGCGCTGCAGAACGTGATAATAACGAAACTGCCGTTCAGTGTTCCCGATCAACCGCTGTTGCAGGCTCGCCTGGAGGCGATCCGCGACGCCGGCGGCCATCCATTTAACGACTATCAGCTTCCCGAAGCCATCATCAAGTTCAAACAGGGATTCGGCAGATTAATTCGCAGCAAGTCCGATACCGGAATCGTGGTAGTGTTGGACCCGCGGGTGAGAACGAAGTCATACGGAAAGGTTTTCCTGGAATCGCTGCCTGACTGCCAGGTGGAGTACGATACTATTTGAGAACTGAAGCTGCTGATGGTCGTTGCACCTCCGGCAGACAGCCGGAAATTCAATGGACGTGTTCATTGGTCTTTCACACGCGTCGAGGCGAAGATTTCTTTGACCTCTGAGTCGGTCAGGTCACAGCGGTCGGGGTCAAAAACGACCGACATTCCATGGACCCCGTGGTTTCCATGAACATATCCCCAATACAGTCGGTGAGTTTCCTCCGTTGTTTCCTCGTCCGAGCCTGGATTTACCGTGCGTGAGAAAACCGATTTCTTGACATTGATTGGCTGACCATTGAATTGCCAGTCAAGAAATTCGGCTTCATGATTCGCGCCGAAACTGCTTTTGCCCGCCCGCATTTTTTTCAATTGAATCCCCATGGTCGTTTCATTAGGCTGGATCCCCGCTCGGATGAATGCCAGACGAATCCCCAACGCCTGGGATTCGATGTCTGTTTGATCGGCGTAGTCGAACAGGTACTGACTGTTCATGGCCGAGCTTGCTTTGACAGGAATTACCCGTGGTGATGCAAATTCAAAATACCGACTGCATCGCTGGGCAACCTCGGTCGCGTCCGTTGTTTCTTCATAAGTCCAATAGTTGATCAATCCAAAAAACAGACTGCAAACGGCGATGATTCCGACGAAAATTCCAAAACAACCGCCGAGAGTCGTTCCGATGATAGCGGCCGCTCGATCACGTCGTTCGGGTCTGATAAACCGCATTCGCAACAGGCTACGAACCCCGTAATAGATCGCAGGAATTCCGGTGATCGTCAAAAACAGAATGGACGATATCCCCAGCCAGAAACTTCGCCACGCCAGCTGGTCGGTTGCGACTTTTTCGATTTTCCCGAATCGCGACAGCGAAAGGCAATTCGCGCACCGGATTTGCCGGCCCGGGCTCAAACCATGGGTCACGAGTTTCGAATTACAAACTTGACAGTCGGTCATGGCTATTTTCGAATCAAGCGTGTTCCGGCAATCACGTCGGGTAAGCCGCGGGACGGAATAATGATGGAATAAATTGCCCCCAGAAGTGTCAGCATCAGCAACGGGAAGCAGGCAAAAAGGCATCCGTACATCAAGGGATTGTCGATCCCACTGACGTCCAGTTCGAATTGCGGATTGGCAAGCAGCTCAGGGCTGATCACCGTTTCGAGCACGACAGCCACACACGTCATGACCAGGATCAACGGTAACCAGGTAATCCAATTACGGAATGCACAGCGGAGTCGAGATGCTGGCTCGAGCGTCTTGTTACGTCGGACCAGGACCCCTGTCAGTTGGAATATAGGACCCCCGGCAAACACTGCTCCCAGCACGATCGCGGCCAGACTTCCGAATCCAAACATCAATCCTGCCATCGGTTCAACACCCATCTCGAAAACATAAGCCAACGTCAGGGAGAGCGTGGAAGCGAGGCTCAAAGCGGTCGCAAATTCGGTTCCGGTGGAAATCGCCAGCACACCCAACCGATCGTCCCAGCGCCAGGCGGATAGCTGGTCCGCCAATTCACCCAATCGCTTCCCCACCATTCGGAGTGGATCCGGTTCCATTTTCAAGACATCCAGTTCTCTGCGAAACGTCAGGACATGGGCCGGAACGACCTGTCGATGAATAAACTCGTCGAACAAACCGGTGATTAAATCGAAAGGAGCCAACTGCGTCCATTGTTTCTGGCCGGGAGGATCATCGTTTCCGAAACGAATTTCCTTGGCCGTGTCCGACCCGGGATCCGACGAATCACTCGGACTCGCAGGGTTCGCCAGTGGCACCAGAGGCTGGTCAAGCAACTTGGCTCGTCCGGCCTGGTCGACCCATACGCTTTCCAAACTCAGCCGTACGGGAACCGTGCCATCATCCTGTGCTTCGGCCAATTCGTAGGCAATCTCCCGCAGCAGCGGCCGGAAGGAACGCCAGTCAACATTTGGAGTGAGGCGCACGAAGTCGACCAGCGGCATTCCCTTGATCGCTTCGGTCACGATCCAGCGGTGATCACCCTCAGTTTTTTCTTCGAGGACTCTCAACCGCGCTGGCCGCGCGAGGTTCTTCCGGTTTTCCCAGGTTTGCTTCGGCTGGAGGTCGGCTTGTTTCACGATCCAGACATCGCGGTCCAACGATGCATCACGTCCCAGCAGGACCGTGCTTTCTGAATCCGGTCGGCGACCCAGTTTTCCGATGGCTTCGAACAAACCGAACGATTCCGGTGAATCCATCGCAATCGATGTAGTGACCGGCACGTTCTTGAGGCGTTTGAATTCCAGTGCCCCGGCCAATCGGACGACCCTGGTACCGGAAACGACTTCGTGAATTCCACGGAAACCATTGCTTTTTCTCGCCGTCAAGAAACAGAGCAGGCAGGGACTCCAACTCAGCAACTGCGACAGCTGCAGCCAGACAAACGTCCAGATGTCAGGAAGCTGGAATGGGTTGATTTCCATCCAGTAAAACGGCAATGCCCCGGCGACATACGAGACTCCCGGCAACAGCGAGGCACGAACGACCGAGGACATCAGACTGGGTTTCTGATTTCCCTCGGTAATTACGCGCATTCCCAACAACCACTTCCCCAACGACGTGCCCCAACAGCATTCCTGAATCGAAAAATATCCCGTCGAGGCAATAAACACGAAGAAAATGTAAACCAGAAAGAACTGATTAAAATCGGAAAAGGAAAAAATGGACGCCGATAACGCCATCAGCTCGGAGACAAAACTGATCACCAAGTAGATCATCGAGATATCAATAAAAAAGGCTGCCATTCGGCGGCCCACGTCAGCGTTGGTTGCGCCACGGGTTGAAAACGGCAACAATGACTGCCGCAGGGCCTGCAAGTTTTCCGGGCGACGAGCCGGATCTTTTTCCAGTGTCTGGTTGATAATCCGGGCAAGTCCGCGCGGAACGCTCGGCTCGATCGAATTGACCCTCGGAGGCGGATCGGAGGTGATGCTGGCGATCACCTGGGCGGCATTGCCGACAAACGGAGCTCGACCCGTCAGCAAATAGAACAACGTTCCGCCAATGGCATAAATGTCAGTTCGCTCGTCAATCTCCGCTGAACGTAGTTGTTCGGGTGCCGCGTACTGCGGTGTCCCCATGAACGCGCCGGTTTGCGTCAGTGAAGAATCCGCCAGGAATGATTTTGCCAATCCAAAGTCACCGATCTTGACCCGGCAGCGATCGTCAAGAAAACAGTTCGAAGGCTTGAGGTCTCGGTGAACGATGCCGGCCATGTGTGCCGATTGCAAACCGGAAATAATATCGAGAACATGGTCGACGGCGAGACTGGCACTAATCGGCCCCTCGTCCCGAACCACATCGGTCAACGTGCCGCCAGTCATCAATTCCATCGTGATGTAGAATTGTCCCTGGTGCTGTCCGGCCTTGTACACGAACGTGGAACGGGGATGGTTGATGGATGCGGCAATCTGACTTTCGCGCTGAAATCGCTGGATCATCTCGTCGGTGGTACGCACCGATCGCGAAAGCAGTTTTAAGGCAACGGCTTGACCCGTCTCCGAGTGAACGGCCTTGTAAACGGTACCCATCCCACCCTGCCCCAGCCTGCCCACGATTCGGAACGGACCGACACAGCTGTTATCCGGAAGAGTGTCAGCAGATTGCGGGCCAACTGGCACGCCCGAGTCCTGGGCAAACGTTATATCCATGCCGCTGATGTTTCGCACGGGCTTCCGGTTTGACAGCGCCACCGTCGCGTCGATGCCGGTCAAGTCATCGGGCTGTTCCGTCGAACGATCCAGGAAAAGTCCCTGCAACGAATTCCCGCATGAACTGCAAAACCGCGGAGCATTCCCCTCGGTTGACAGGACTTGCTGGCAGGCGGGACACTGAATCGTCATTCGAAACTTCTCTTGGGGGGCGAAGTTACCAAAGCAGGTTTGATCGACGAAATGCCTTGATAACGCTGGTTTATGGCTGGGGCCTGAGCGGCGATTTTTCGACTTGACCGAACGACTCTACTTTAACATGAGCCGCTTTTTGGTGCACTTGAGGCCGTCGCTAAAATCGACATATCTGGTGAAGACAAAGATTGATCACGCCAATAGTCGAGTTTGTCGATTATCATTTCCATAGTTCGTTTATTCCTTTTGATCCTTGAGAGTTTTATTGTGGCCGAAAGAACAAAACACCAACAAAACATTATTCGGAATTATTACGAAAACCGTGAAACCATCTCGCTTCAGCGGGCCCAGGAAATTATTACGGAACTGTACCTTTCCGAGGGGAAAAAACGCCAGAAGTACTGGAAGAGCCTCGAAGGACACTTGCAGAAACTGGAGGTCAAACAGCAGATCATCGACCGCTTGGTCGCCAGTGATGATCCGCTTCAGGCGGCGAAACTGGTTGAGAAACTTGGAAACCAGTAAGGTCGGTCCAGATCGAAGTTCATTACGTTCGGGATTGGGATCTTGGTTGAGAGTTGAAACCCCCATCGGAATCATACAATGCTGACTCCAGAACAAATCACGGCCATTCAGCCAAAGCTGGTTGTGATCCAGCTCATCGCAGCGGCATTGATCACGGGAGTTCTTGTGTTTGCCGGTGTGATCTGCGCGGTTGCCGACTGGGGTGGCCTGAATGATCGCCTCAAGATGCTTTCGTTGATTGGAGCAGTCAGCGGAGTTTTCATGTTCGTCCTGTCAGTCGTCGCGCCCAAGGTCTTCGCGTCAGGCCAAGCCGAATCTGGCCCGGCCGCCTCCGATCAACCGGACGTGATCAAGACGCATCTCAATTCATTATTGACCGAAACCCTGATCCGGTTCGCGTTGATCGAAGCAGCCATCTTTCTCAACTCGATGGTGTTCATGATTGAATCTCATCGCGTTTCACTCGTCGTCGTCGGAATTGGAATCCTGGTAATGCTGTTTTGTTTTCCCCGACGATCGAACATGATTGCCGTGATTGAGGACCGCCTGGGATAGTTTCGAGTTGCGCCTTCCAGACGGAGCAGACCTGTTCGGATAGACGTTCAACCACATGGACCGGTTCGCGCGGTTGGGGGCCACAGGTTGTTTCCCGCAGAAACTTCTGAACTCGAAAGTCCCGGACGTCCATCGAGATGGATCGAATTCCGGTCCGACAACCTGCGAACCCCGAGAAATTGCGGAACCCATCCTAGCTGGCGACGGCAATCGGCGGAGTCAATTCAGCTTCGACAACCGTCATTCCAAACGGCTTCAGCTCACCTCGCATCACTTTCACGTCGCGTGGCGCCGAGATTCCCAGCCTCACGGTATTGCCTTTGATTTGTAAAACCTGGATCGTGATTTGGCCATCGATCAAAACTTGCTCATTCTGCTTTCGACTGAGTACTAACATTGAATTCTCCTTAATATTGCTAGTTGGTCGCCCTGGTGAGGCTTCCGGATAGGCAAGTTGGATCTTGCTTCTGTTTCCTAGTATCTGCCCGGTGTTTGACACATCAGGTCGCTCGTTCAATAAATTTCACGAGATTCCGGGTTCTTTTTTGTCGTGTATGTCATAACCGTAATTTGACGCAACCAATTCAAATCCATTACACAAAATTCAGGACAATTTCATTGGATTGGTGTTCGCTTTCGTTACGCGGATGTTGGAAACCGTTTTGGCGCTCTGGATTTTGCTAGCAAGCCTGGCCACTGCCCTGTTTTTGTTGCCCGTTTATTCTCGATTAGCTTTCACGATCAGCTGGCTCCGAGCTATCTATAGTTCGATGCCAGCGTTCCTGCTAGACTTCGCCGCCATTTTCAGATCCAACATGAACGGCGGTGCGATGCAGGTATTTTTACTTAGACCCTTGATCCTGGCTTCGGTTCTGTTTGCAGTTTCGATCCTTTCAGCCGGATCCGGCTTGGGCGATCAAGATTTGCCGCGCGAGAATCTTCCGAAATCCTGGAAATCGGACGCAGAACTTACCGATGTCTTTTTTCTCAACGCGAATCTCGGCTGGGCGGTCGGTGCCCAGGGCGTCATCGTTCGGACCTCCGACGGTGGCAGGACCTGGAGTGAGATCTCGGAGGTCGCCGGTGTCACCGCAGGAGATATGTCGCTGGACGAAAAAATTCGTTTGATGCGAAGCGGGTTGGAAACACGGTCAACTGGAATCGCCAACGGAAGTTCTATCCAACAGCCGATGCGTTGTCGATTTGAATCGGTATTTTTCGTCGACGAACAACACGGCTGGGTTGCTGGCGGTTACGAAGTCCCATACGTCGGTCGATCCCGAGCGGTCGTGATGCGAACTCGCGATGGAGGATTGACCTGGAATGCGGTCAAAAATCTGGTGGCGCCTCGTTTCAAC
This sequence comes from Planctomycetaceae bacterium, assembly GCA_024642205.1. GTDB lineage: Bacteria > Planctomycetota > Planctomycetia > Pirellulales > Pirellulaceae > Mariniblastus. Next base: position 131,817 of record JAHEBQ010000003.1, read on the forward strand.
CGGATCCATTTTTCCGACCCAGCCAACGGTTGGGCGATAGGAAAAACGGGAAACCTCTTTCCGTCGGGGATCTATTACACTTCTGACGGTGGCCAAACCTGGTCCAGTCAATCATCAGAAAAAACGCATTCCTGGATCGATGCGGAGCAAACGGGTTCTGGATTTGTAACGGTCAGTTACGCGGGTCAGTTGGGAATAATCTACGGGCACGATTACGAGCAATCCGTCGTTCTCCAGGGCAACGGGGCTCGTATCTCACGCGTCCGGATGTTGGACAGCAAAACCGGCTGGGCAGTGGGTGAGAACGGCACCTTGTTGCAAACGGACAATGGAGGTCTTTCCTGGTCACCCATCGAAATGCCTGAAATCGCAAACCTCGCCTCAAATTTTGATTTGAACACGATTGCTGTCGCCGGGACGACCATCTGGCTCGCTGGCAACCCGGGTACATTTTTGTTCTCGATCGATCGGACAACTGGTAAATCGTCTGCCTTTCGAACGCCAAACAACATGAGAATCAACAAGGTCCATTTCTTCGACGAGCAAACGGGCTGGGCTGTCGGTGCTGCAGGAGTCATCGTCGCGACGCTGGATGGCGGTCAAACCTGGAAGGTTCAACGCAGTGGCACCCAGCGAACAGCGATTCTCTGCGTGGCATCCAACGATCAATCGCTGCCGTTCGAAGTTCTGGCGAAATACGCGACGGAAGAAAATAACCTGTGCGGATCGATGATCTTGAGCGGATCCGCAGCACAAAACCAGGCTGCAACTCAGGCGACGGAGCGACTGGGTAGTACCACCATGGTGTACGTCGACGTTCAGCAGCCCTTGAACGTCGATGCTGAACGCCATCGGAATCAAGTCCTGGAAAAGATGGTCCGAGAGATTCGGACATTGCAGCCCAATGTCATTGTATGCAACTCGGGACATTCGTTTTCTTCTGGCAGAGACGTACCGACTGTCAACCCGGTAACGCTGATCCAGGATGCCATTCGCCTGGCGTCGGACGGAAATTCGTATCCTGGCCAGATCGCTGGTTCACTGCTGAAGCCCTGGCAAGTCGATCGGCTGGCGATTCTCGATCCCACAGGCGACATTTCGATTGACCCCCAGCGATTGCTTCCGCGAACCGGTGCTTTGATCGAAGACCAGATCTCGCTCAGCCGTGCCTTGATTGGCCAATCCGTGCTGTCCGACCAACCCTCGACGTATCGGGTGACTCACTTTACCAACCGGGATCGAATGAAAGCGGGTGACTTGCTTTCAGGTCTGGATCCTCGCAAGCTCGTTCCGCCCCGCGATGACATCGGGGTCAAGCGTGGAAACTTGAACATGATTCAACAGGCCAATGCGAAACATGAAAAATTTGAACAGTTTGTTCGCTTCGAAGCCAACACGCCGCAGGACCTGGTCGTCTGGCGGCAGCAGATTCAATCCTTCGCGATGAGAATGGAGCAGGACGTTGCCGGCGTTTGGCTGATGCAGCTTGCCGAGCGATATTTGGCGGTGGGCAAGATCGAATTGGCCGCCAGTGCCGCTACTTTATTGGTGACGCGTTGGTCGGATCATGCTTTTGCCCCCGCGTGCCTGACCTGGCTGGCACAATACTACGGAAGCGAAGAATTCGCTCAAATCGAGTTTCTTAAACGAGTAAAAAACGGCCAGTTGCAGCGCAATGGCCAACTTTCAAAAGCCCAACAGGTTCAAAGTGATTTTCTGACCGCACCGCAAACGATCCAGGGGGACGGAAACGCTCACCTGGTCTGGACCCCAACCCAGGCGATGCTCGAAAAACAATCCGTAAATGGTTTTGTTCCGGATGTCGCACTGGTATCCGGCGAGCAGATCGAAACGCCGGAAATTCCCGCATTATTTGACCAACGACTCCAACTCGCCAGCCAGTTCCTGGCGCAGATCAGTCAGCGGGATCCTGAATTGGCAGCAGGACCACAATACCAGATGCTGGAGGCTCAACTTTCACGCCGACTGGGTGGAATTCTCTCAAACGAAGGTCGATTCAAAAGCCTGATTCTGCAGCGGGATTTTGATGGCGCCGGCATCTCATTGGGAGCCCAGCGAGAATTGGGGCTTTCCGGACGTTTGCCGACGAATTCCGAGCCACTTGCATTGTTCAGTTGTCGGGAGACCGACCAACGTCCGAAACTGGATGGATTGCTCAATGATTCGTGCTGGCAATCCGCTTTGGCAAGCGGGAATGTCGCGACACCGTCGGTTCAACTGCCAGGCGGCGGTAAGAACCCCGACACGGACCTGGTCATGTTTGCGTATGATGAAGAGTTTCTGTATGCAGGAGTCCGGTGCCAGAAAATCGAGGGACAATACTATAACACGCGACCCCAGGCCCGACCCCGGGATGCCGACTTGACCCATCGAGATCGCGTAGAGTTGGCGTTCGACGTCGACCGCGATTATCGTTCGGCCAATCGTTTTGTGATTGATCATCGGGGTTGGGTACAGGAAAGCTGTACCGGCAGCCTCGGTTGGAATCCGGACTGGTATGTCAGTCAATCGGATGACGAAACGACGTGGACGGTCGAAATCGCGATTCCATTGGCGCAGATGATTCCCGCCAGGATCGAACCTGGGTCGACGTGGGCATTCCAGGCCGCTCGTCGCGCTTACTACCCGAATAATCTCTGGAACGATCGGGAAACCAACGTGACGGAAGTCGATCATGCAGCACGCCAGGGAATTCAAATTGGGCTGGAATCCCGCCCCTCCGATTTTGAGTTGATTCGTTTCCAGGCAATCCCAACCGAGTCAAACGAAAAGAGTGTTCCAACGAAAATCGAGTAATTCGGTCGTTGTCGGTTGAAACTACGTTCAAATTTACGCCCAATACTCAACGGTCCGACGATTGCAAACTATATTGAGAGTAGCAGTTCAAGCGGGAATATATCATGTCGAAGCAACCAGATCCGAGCCAGGCTGCCCTACCTCGCCCCGATTCTGTCTTGCCTTCTTCGGCGGAACCCCTGGAACCGCCGGCTCCCGTTATTCCCAAACTCAAAACGGTCGCTCCCCAGGATCGCCGCTCCAAGGAAGCAACAGAAGACAGCGGTGCTTTCCCAGTACTCAGCCGCCGTAGACTCGTTCGAGATCCGGCTAATCCTTTTGCCATCGACGGCATAACGAAGGATCCCGTGGATATCGCTCTCGTTCGGCAAGCAGTTACGGTAGACGAAGAACCTGACCAACAACTCAAACTCACGTTGCGCGAACGTATCGCGCAAAATCGTTTTCCCGTTTCTTCCCTGTTGATCAGCACCACATTTCATTTGGCGATCTTTCTGACATTGGCATTGCTGGTGTTCCATTGGGAAAAACCACAGCCGCAAATCAGCGTCGTCGCCACGATCGACTCGACGCCGATTCCCGAAACCCCGGAACAAGCAGACACCAGGACGCTGGATATTGAAGCGCCGGTCGAAGATGTTTCGCCCGTTGACATGGAATTCGATGCAACCTCGGTTGACGACCAGGTGAATGCGGCTGAATCCGAATCCATGACTCCCAATGTTGTCAACAATGACGCCAAACCCGTTCCCACGGAGCAGGTGCAACCCGTGGAGAACGCCAACCTTCCTGTCGGTGGTGGCCTGGAAGGCAGAGAATCCAATTCCCGTGCCATGCTCGCAGCAAAACTCGGCGGCACCCGTGAAAGCGAAATGGCGGTCGAACTTGGTTTGAAATGGATTGTCGCGCATCAGTACAACGACGGCAGTTGGCGATTCTTCCATGACAACGGAAATTGCGGCGGAGCATGTGGCAACGAAGGGACACAAGAATCGGCGACTGCCGCAACGGGACTGGCGCTGATGTCCTTGATGGGCGCAGGTTACACACATCGCTTCGGACCCTACCAGGAAGAAGTAAAAAAAGGAATCGATTACCTGATCAAGAAAATGCGGGTTTCGCCCCGGGGTGGAAGTCTGGTTTCAGGCAGCAAGGGCATGTACGCCCATGCGATCGCGACCATTGCGCTCAGCGAGGCACTGACGATGACCAAGGATACTGGATTGATCCACCCGGTTGAAAAGGCCCGGAAGTACATCGAGACGGCTCAGCACAAAGCAGGCGGGTGGCGATACGATCCTGGTGAAGTCGGTGACATGACCGTAACGGGATGGCAATTGATGGCCCTTAAAAGCTGTGAAATATCCGGGTTCAAAACCGGCAAAATCACCTATCAGCTTGCCGAAGACTTCGTCGACTCATTGGGATCCTCCAGTGGCTGTTATGGTTATCAGGCTCCCGGAGAAAACCCGACCACCACGGCGGTCGGAATCCTTTCCAAAATGTATCTCGGTGCGGAACTGCATCAGGGGGGTCTGCAACAGGGAACGCGGTTCCTTGCCGATCATGGTCCTTCAAAGCACGACATGTACTTCAATTACTATGCGACACAGGTATTGCATCACCGCAGCGACCCGGACTGGCCGAAATGGAACCAGACCATGAGAGACTACCTTGTTACCACCCAGGACCAAGGCAATTCGCATCGAGCGGGAAGCTGGTATTTCTCGGACATGCATGGGCAAGTCGGTGGACGACTTTACACGACGGCGATGTCTGTCATGATCCTGGAAGTTTACTACCGGTATCTGCCGCTTTACGATAAAGACGTGTTGAAAACAATCGATTAGGATGATGTCCCGGGGCTTACCGCCAGCGCAAGGACACTCGGCGGGCTGGAAGCCCTCGCCATGGATGCTTAAGGCTTCGCAATTCAAAGTCCACTGCTTAAAGCAGCGAATCATGATTCAATCGGTCAGCGCCGTCGTCCCAGTCCTGGATTTGATGATCGGCCAAATCGTTCTCGCCAAAGCCGGACACCGCGACACCTATCGACCCGTTCATTCTCGATTGACCAACAGCAGTCGTCCCCGCGACGTAGCCCAGGCGATCTTCAATCAAACCGGCTGCGATTGTCTGTACCTTGCCGATATCGACAGCTTTGCGGGAGCCAATCCTAATTGGGCGGTCTACAACGAGTTGCTAAACCTTGGATTTGGCCTTTGGATTGACGCAGACTGGATGACAGGTGATCGTTGCAATCTAATCTCTGACAAAATTGAAAACCCAGCTAATCTGAAAGTGATCTTGTCGTCAGAAACGTTGTGCAACGCGGACCAGTTCGTGAAATTCGATGACCTGTTGGCTCGCGGCATCGAACCGATTTTCAGCCTCGACAAGAAAGGCGACTCCATCATTACCCAACCCGGTGAGCTGGCCGGGATGTCTCCTTTGGAGCTGGTGCAACTGGCTTACCGTCACGGCGTTCGCAGCCTGATCCTGCTTGATCTCGACTCGGTGGGAACAATGGCCGGGATTCCAGGTGAAATGGATGGGCTGGGATCGTTGATCCAGGAAATCGCCAACGAGTTAAAAGACGTCCGAGTGATTTCCGGTGGAGGGGTTCGCGATGCCACTGACGTGCAAGCACTATTGGACCACGGTTGCCGTCACGTCCTGGTGGCATCTGCCATCCATGAATGCCGATTGACACCCGATGATATTTCGCTGTTCAAGGTGACGTTTGGCGGATCGCACGAAATCGTCTGATTCCGGCCAGAGCCCCGAACGCTAGCGGGTTGTTTCGCGGGCACAACGGCGTGGTAAAAAAACTGGATTTCCAACCGTTCCACGGCAAATGTCCATTGCTCCAGTTCACGGTAATCTTTACAAACCCCAATGAAATTATTGCGTGAAGTAACAGCAACCATTGTGATGCCTGGCGGGGTCAAAATTTTTGGCCCGACGATCAACGACGATCGAACGTAAATCGAAACCTGATTGAAAGTTTGGCATGCGGCTTGCGAAGTGTTCACGAAGAGTCGGGGAAGTTTTCTCCAAACGAAAAATACAACGTTGACAGGCGAAGGATCGCATGTCGTCACCAAACAACCAAACACGATACGTCAGTCAGGGAGGACGAGTTTTGAAATCGACCATCATCAAATCATTGTTAGCGGCCGCAGTTGCCATCATCGTGCCTTTCACCAGCCTTTCCGTCGAGGCCCAGGAATCCAAATCCGGCCTGGTTGCCGTTTTGGACGTTGCCAAGGTTTTCAAAGAGAACCAGGAATTCGACGGCAAGATGAAATCCATCAAGGCCGAAGCCGACACGCTCAAAGACCAGATCACCCAGCAGCAGGAATCGATCAAGGCTCGCGCACAACAAATCGGGCAATACGAAGTTGGCACACAGGAGCGCAACAATCTCGAAGCCGAATTGGAGCAACAGCAGGCTGCCTTGCGAACCAAGGCTCGCCAAGCTGAAGCTGATCTGCTCAATCGCGAAGCCAAAATCTACTACGACACGTATCAAAGCATGCAAACGATCGTTGGCGGGCTCGCCGCTCAGCATGGCATCTCGCTTGTCCTTCGGTTCGACAGTGAGCAAATTGATTCCTCTGATCGTGCCGCGGTCATCAAAGGCGTGAACCGGGCTGTCGTCTACCATCGGCGCCTCGACCTCACGTCGATGGTCAGTGCAGCGATGAATGAACGTTCAGCCCAGGCTCCGACGGGCACGCAAAACAAGTAACAACTCCTATACTGGATTTCAAAACTGCGGCCTGGGAAACCAAGCCGTTTTTTGCGCTAGCATGGAAGAATTCAAAATGCTGGCGGTCCGGGATGGGTGGCGGCCTTGTTCCGGAAGTTTCCTAGGTCAACGTTGCCGAATGAAGATTGAGTCATGGATGCGTAAAGCAACAATACATGCCCGAATCAGGCACGCGAATCGTATTGCGTTCGTTGCGCGCGGAAGACAACCGCTACACTCGATCACGTGTTGATTTACCGTTTGTGCACCGGTCGATTCATGCTAAAACTGCTTCGCGGTCTGCCTCCGGCTCTTCGCTGTTGTCGGTTCTGCCGACTTAGCAGGTTGTCGAACGAAGGAATTTCACACCGGACGCCGACTCGCCGCGTCGAGTCACAACCATTCCCAATCCACGCTATTTCCGAAATCAAGAATGAACATTGTAGTTTTTGAAGATTCCGGAGTTGACAACCTGTATCCCATCACCACGGGGCGGCCCGCGTATGCAATTTCGTGTGCCAGCTATCGACTTGTGGATTGGCTTAACGAACTGGATGGGAATCTTGTCGGTCTGGTCCGGCCCTACCTTGAACGCATCCAGCTTCTCGACTTTCCTGAATTCCAACGGGAGCTTGACCCGACGCTGAAGTGGACCATGGTCGTCAACGCGCGGATTGCTCCGACCCTCTCCAACATGCACCGGCTACGGTGCCTGATGGGCACCGGCGAGCCAGCGGGAACAGCGGCCAGGGTGATTCGATCCGGGTGGGCGACGGCAGCCGCGATTGTTCAGACTGACCTGTTTTCCGGTCAACAAAAATCGACGTGGTCGCGAACCATTGAGAACCTCACCGTTGAACCTGCGACCACCATCACCGAGAACGGACTGGAACTGTTTGAATATCCCCACGACGTGATTGGTCAAAACATCAAATCATTTGATGAAAACATCGGCCATCGTATTGAAGCAGGCAATTACGAAGAAAGATTCAAAAACGTTTTTCTGGGACCTGGCGTCGAGATAAGCGACTCCGTCGTGTTTGATGCCAATCCCGGTCCCATCGTTATCGATTCCAACGTCAAGATGGGCCCATTTTGTTTTCTGCGGGGGCCCGTTTTCATTGGAGCAACATCCAGAATCAGCGAACACTCCGCGATCAAAGACGGCGTGTCGATCGCACATACCTGCAAAATTGGTGGTGAGGTCGAAGGCACGATCCTCGAGGCCTATTCCAACAAACAGCATCACGGATTCCTCGGACACAGCTACCTTGGCAGCTGGATCAACCTCGGGGCAGGAACCTGCAATAGCGATCTCAAAAACACTTACGGCACCGTCAATATGCAATACGGTGCCGACCGAGTCTCGACCGGAATGCAGTTCATCGGGTGCATCATAGGGGACTATGCCAAGACCGCCGTCAATACCAGCATCTTCACCGGCAAGACGATTGGCGTTGCCAGCATGGTATACGGGTTCGCCACAACCAATGTGCCAAGTTTCGTCAATTACGCGCGGACGTTTGATGAAGTTGGCGTCCTGCCGCCGGAAGTAATCGTAACCACGCAAAAGCGCATGTTCGCCAGGCGCAATGTACTGCAGCGCCCCTGCGATATTCAATTGGTGCATGACATGTACCACGTCACGTCGCATCAGCGTCCCGACGGTCTTTCCGACGATCCGGTTTCGTTATGAGCGTCCCGCTCACCCGCTCCGGTTGTGAGTCCGGGATTCACGCCGTTTGGCTTGGCATCCGTGATTATTCCGGATCAAGAGTCGCAGGCGCCCTGTCTAATCCGATCGAGCGGGAATATCATGGAATCTGGTATCTGTTAATCGTTTCGTGAAGTCTGAACCTAATGTCGCTCCCCCAGTTGTTTGAGAAAAAACGAGTCATCTCGTTTGAGCTGTTTCCCCCCAAAACACCCGATGGCGAACAGAGCCTCTACCAGCACGTTGGGAAACTCATGGAGTTTTCTCCGGATTTCGTAACGTGTACTTATGGCGCAGGAGGTTCAACCCGGGGAAAGACGCTGGAGATCATCGACCATGTCAAAAAGCAGTTCAACATTCCGGTTGCCTCCCATTTGACGCTCGTGGGAAGCACGATCGACGACCTGCGATCCTACCTTGAACGCGCCTGCGCCCAGTCCGTCGACTACATCGTCGCATTGCGTGGCGATCCGCCTCAAGGTGATACCGAATTCAAACCATCGCCAGGGGGATACCGCTACGCCAATGAACTGGTCGACCTGATCCGGGCTGAATTCAACGACCTGGGAGTCATTGTGGCCGGCTATCCGGAAAAACACCGGGAGGCACCCAGCCTGGAAGTGGACTTGGAGAACCTGAAGCGTAAAGTCGATGCGGGAGCGGACGCAGTGGTGACTCAGTTGTTCTACGACAACACGGATTTCTTCCGGTTTCGCGATCTCTGCGAAAAAAATGGGATCCGGATCCCCATCGTGCCGGGACTTCTGCCTGTCACCAGCCTGAAACAAATCAAACGAATCACTACGTTATGTGGCGCAAAACTGCCACCGACGTTTGTCCAAAACCTCGAAGACAGACCGGATGAGGCCGATCAGCTTGAAATTGGGATCCAGCAGGCAATTGAGCAAACCCAGCAGTTGATCGACAACGGAGTTGCCGGACTGCATTTCTATGTCTTGAATCGTTCCGTCGCAACGTCGAGAATCCTGGAAGCAGTTGAGTTGAGCTAGCTAGATCCACCGAACGATGTACAGGTCCAAAGATCAACTCGGTGAACGATTAACGCGTCATGATTCAAGTTTTCAACAGTTTATTGCATTGAGTTTAAGCAAACCACGGTTTTAATTATGAACTCCCGAACCGACCACTCACATTTTATCACTCGGTACTTTACCATCAGCCCACTGGGGCCGTTGATGGCGCTGGTCCTGACCGTTGGTTTGACTCCGACCGTCGTGGCGCAATACGGCCCTGAGTATCGAGCGCCACAAGACGTCGACGGCTCCCGAACCGGTTCTGGTGTCCAACTCAACCCGGGTGCGGATCAAACCCAAATAGAAAACCCGACGACGGCCAACCAGCTTTCTTCGGAACAGGTGTTCGATTTGCTTTTCAAAGAAATGGACAACCTGATCCCCGGTGATTTCGAAGAGGGATCGGCCCAGAAAAAAGCAGTCGAGGATGCAGTGACGGCATTTCAACTTCGCGATGCCAACCGCGTCATTCAAATCTTCAAGGACCAGGGCATCAAGGATCCCGACTTTCCACCGACGGACCTGTTGTTGGCGGGTTTGAGCTATGCAACGCGAGATCCAAAATCCGCCCGCGCATTGCTGGAGCGAGCGGGAACGGAAAGCCCCGGGAGCCCGGCCGTATATGCAGCATTCATGCGAATGGCGATAAACGAAAACCGTAACTTTGATGCACTGGCATTATTGGAAATGCTGTCCCGTGCACTTGACGACGCCAGTCTCTCGAAAAAATCAAAAGACTTTTACGAGCTTCAATATCTCGATGGCATGGTCGATATCGCGATGCGGCAACAACGGTACTCCGACGCGCGGGCATACTTGACGAAACAACGTGGATTGATTCCCACCAACCCGAAAGTGTTGTTGATGTCTGCGGAGCTTGAGTTCAAGGAAAAGAACCTGGCGCAAAGCATGGAGTATTTGAAACAGCTGCAGACGAATCTTCCGCAAACGCGCGCAGCCGAAACGATCATTGCGAGTTGGTTCCAGCGTGCAGGCCAACCTGACGACGCCCGAAAGTGGATGACGGAGGCAGCGACCAAGTACGCCGAAAACCCACAGGTTCAGGCAGAAGTCGCCAGCTGGGCCGTCAACGAAGAAGACTTCCCAGCCGCAAGCGCCGCCATCAAAAAAGCGGAAATCGGTGGTGAGACACCGCTGTCCAAGTCCCTGAAAGCCAAGATCGCATTTGCCGCTGAATCCTATGGTGTTGCGGAATCTCACTACCAGGAATTGTACAATAAGAACCCGGACAATTTCGACGTTGCCAACATGTACGCCTTGAGTCTGATTGAAAGCAACGAGCCGGAAAAGCGGGTCCGGGCCCTGGAAATCGCCAATCGAAATTTCCGTGCGCTGCCGGAAAATGTCGTCGCCCAGGCAGTGCTGGGCTATATTCAACTTCGTCTGGGTGATCTCGAACAGGCCAAATCGGCAATCGGCCGGGCTTTGCAAGCGAATTCGGCGTCTCCCGAGATTGGCTTCTTCGGAGCTTCCGTGTTGCGAGAAATGAAACAGATCAAAGATGCCCGGACGATTCTGGACCAGGCCCTGAACCACAAGGGGATTTTTCTGTATCGTTCGGCGGCAAACAGGATGCTGACCGAATTGAATGAAGAACTTCCTGCTCCGACGTCGGATAAGTAGTTACCTCTGGCAGGTAACAAGTTAAATGGCTTTCAGCTGTCGAATTTTTGCCTGCAGCAACAGCACACAGGTCGGGGCGTGCGTGATTTCGCCACAATCGATTTTTTCAATCGCATCATCCAGCGGCATGACCACCGTGTCAATCAACTCCGTGCCTTCGGGATCCCGGGGCACTGAACTCAATCCGCCAACGAGGTAAAGCTGGGTTGGCGAAACAACAATGGTCGTAAATGGATCGACTGATCCCAGAGGCTCCCAGCGTTCCGCAATCAGACCGATTTCTTCCTGCAGTTCGCGGCGCGCGGTCAGCTCTGGATCTTCCCCCGGTTCCATTCCGCCGGAAACCGCTTCCAGTGAATACCGACCCACGCCGTAATGAAACTCGCTGGTCAAGTAGACGTTGCTTGCCTCGTCGATCGCCAATACGCACACGCCCGGTTTCATGGCCACCACGACGTGCTGACCGTCATTGCCATCCGGTCGAATGACCTGGTCAACCCGAACTTGAATAAACGGATCGACATAAACATCGTTGGACTGTTTGATCGTCCAGGGGCCGTGTGGAGTCATGAGGATTCAGGGTCAGTCAAAATGGAAAGACGCAAACAGTTGGTGAGAGCAAATTGCATCGATGAAATGACCGATTGGGTTTGCCAGCATATTTTCCCGTTGTGCAAGAATCTGTACAGGATGCCAAACTTATTTGCCATTCGTCGGACCGGGTGTTTTACCGCACCAAACCTGCATCCAAGGCTGCCTTTCCACTTGACTGGCAACATTTTTCTTGCGTTGTTCAGTAAAACCTTTAAAATGAGGGTCTGGGGTGATGAGGATGATTGGATCAAGTTCTCCTTTACTTCAACTGGCAAATACCTTCATTGATGCTTCCTTGACTTGATCTTCGGAACCCACCAGCGGGCTTCCATTCGGTCCCGCTATGACACGTCTGCGTGAAAACGGTTTTACGTTAAACAAAGAGGGTAGCAATGAGTACCTGGCTATCGGAGAAAGAGTTTCGTCAAAGCGGTGCCGAATCAGCGGGCGTAACGATTAATGTCGCGTTTCTCCAGGAGATCAAATCCGATTTTGGATTTCGCGATCTGCTCAACAAAGTCTTCCGTAAATTGAAAACCGGGTCAGGCGATGGCACAGGGCACGACGCATCCGGTGGACGAGTTTCTCCTCGGGTCGCTGCGGAGATGCTTGAAGAACTTCGAGACGGCTTGGAGACCTATTTTGCCCTGGAAGAATTCTACGGCTACTTCCAACAGGCGGCAGTCCTGAACCCGTGCGTCAACCAGCAGGCATTCCGACTTCAATCGGAACATGAAGCATTATTTGTCAAGCTCAACCAGATTGTGGAAATGACTCTACAAATCGTCTATCACGAGTCTGGTCCCGAGACGACATTGGAGCAGGTGGCCGAAGAATTGGAATCGTTTTGCATTGAACTTTCCCGTCACGAACAAGCCGAAATGGACCTCATGATGCGTTTGTGCAACGAAGACTTCGGCGTCGGTGATTGAGCTCGGCTCAGCGTTTCTTCCAATTCAACGTCGGTTCCATTATGAAAGTCTTCGAAGCTCTGCGCACATTCGAATTGTCAGAAAACGCGTTTAGCTCAGGCGATCGTGCAGTCGATCGACGGCCAGCATAAGCTGGCGCCACTGGTGGAAGATGTCCTCGGTCTCGAGTTCCCCGGCGTCGCCGTGGCCGAATCCTCGTTGGCTAACCATGATTGTCTCGTCAAACTGGGCCAGACCGTTGAGCATCGCTTCATAGGGAACGGCTTGGGGAACATCGATCAAGTGTTCATCCGAGACGGGCAAGTCGAAGGGGTCGATATCGTTTGCTAAAAGTTCGTCTTCGTAGTCGCAGATCCTCTGATCCATGATTCGGTGCATCGCCCACAGGGCCGCACCCTCCACGTCGCAGGCGCTGACGATATAGGAAACGCGACCTGATTGAATGTAATATTTTGCCATCTGTGAAGTCTCCGAAAAGTGCAGTTTCTGTCTTGCACTCTTCCTATCGCAGGTGTTTTGACACGTTGGGTCAAACCAACTCACGATTTAAAAAATATTCGTGTTTCCCCGGGAATTCAGTCCATGAAATCCCTAAAAACGCGGGAGCACTCCATTGTGGCGCGTGAATCCAAGCATACAACCTTTCCACAAACCGGCCGCAGTTGACGGAAAATTCCACGGGAAATCGCCTCGACAACCCTCCGATTGTTCCAGCTGTTATACCTGAGTAACTCAGCAAAGGATTCAGGATTTCGTTTCAAACGCGGTGCATCGCGTCGCCAGGGTCAATTGCATAAGCGGCATTTCGCGTTGACCGAGTTGATCTAATAATCCCCGAACTGAAACACCAGGCAACCCAATACCAGCATCGCGAACATGAATCCGAGACCGCTCCACAGCGGTGACCACGGGTCACTGGGTTGAAGTGTCTTGTTGAGATCCACGTCTTCGTTGTTTTCCGTGTTACCGGACGACGAGAGATGGGTCACGACCTTGTAGAATTCACCGGGCTTGGGGCAGGCTTTGTAAAACGGCCGCAGACCGTAACGGTACATTTTTTCCAGCCAGGTTCCGGAAGGTGCGTGGCGGGCAATTGCCGGCCCTCCCGATGCCTCATAAAGCGTCGCGCGATCGGTGTTATCGGAAACCCAAAGCTGATTGTCGGGCCCGAAGGCAAACGCGCAGACGTGCCCCTGTCCCGCCACTTTGGCTTTGTGCATCTGGGCGTCGCTGTCCGAGTCCAACATCCACAGGTTTCCATTCCGGTACAGCACGGCAAAGTGTCGGCCGTCTCGGGAACCTTCAATTTCCTGGACCGCCGAACGCGACTCGGGCTGATATTCGTTTTTTTCCCGCATGTTTTCCGAGTCGACCGTAATGACCTTCCCGTTGCCAAAGGCCAGCGCGATCGTTTTTCCCTGATAGGCCAACAGGCAAGTCATGTTCTTGTCGAAGCCAAGATTGAGCTCCAGCGTGGCGTGTTGTTCGTACCGCTCGCCCTCAGAGCGGAAAACGGTCAGGACTCCCCGCTGGTAGACGGCGAATTCGTCTCGGGCGGAACTGTAATCCACCTGGTCGGCTGAGCGAATCGAAACGGGACGGTCAGGCCCGATTTTGATAAACAGATCTCCGAGCTTGGCAATTTCGGCCTGGCGTTTTCTGACGGCCTCGTTCAGCTCGTTCTCCTGTTCGAGGTCATTTGCCACGACAACCGGGTCGTCGGGCGTCGATACAAATTGATCCGAAGCATCGGAGGCCGCCACTGCTTCGAATTTCGACTGATCGAGTCGAAATATCAATCCATCGGAAGAGACCGCCATGATGCCTTGTTCGTTGCCAAACAGGCGAACCGTATCGCGGGGAAATTGACCGACTTCCTTGAACTTGACGTTGTCAATTTCCGATACGAACAACTTCTTCCTGCCCGAGGCGATCGACTTTCCAAATTCATAACGACTGGCAATGATCCGAGCCTTCCGCTGGTCGTAGATCGGGGCAAGAAAATCATCCAAACCCGGAAATGCGGGAATTTCACGGAGTGAAACCAGAAATGAATTGATGCCGAATGCGATCGAGCCCTGCTCTCCCAACTCGGCTTCCAGTTTGTCCTTCCATTGGTTGTCAGCTTCATCCCAAACGGCAAGTTGATGGAGCAAGTCAGAGGGATAGACCTGATTCTCAACCGGTAACAAATGAATGAATTCACTGTTCTTCATTTTGGTATTGAACACCCCGTAGACCAAGCCAATCGAAAAGCAGAACGCCCAGAACAAAAGAGTCAATATCACCGAGACTGTCGCGCTGCGCCACAACAGGCCCACGAATACGGAGACGGAAAAATAGATGGCGAATACGATCACATACAGCGGAATACTGAGCAGGACCGCGCGATCCCAGACTTCCATCGCAATCCCCATCCACAACCAGATACCCGAAAACAGGTACCCGGCACAAAGTGCGATTAACACGCAGCCTCCGATGAACTTGGCAATATACAGCCCCCAACGAGAGATCGGCTTGCTCAACAACAGGCTTAGCGACCCAGGTTCAAACGTTTCGGGAACCATATTGGCGGTCACGATGATCGCAATCAACAAGCCGATGGACAAAACGAACTTTTCAAAATACCAGGGCAGTTCCGACGTTAATGTCTGGGCAAATTGCTGATGGGTAATACCGACCGTGACGGGAATCCGCCAGATCGCGTAAAAAAAATCCAAGGCGGTCGCACCGCCAGGATCGATCGCCGGCGCGACGGCCGCGGAAATGAGCAAACGGTTAAGCCGCTTGGTGCGGATTTCGGACAGCCCGGAGACTCCACTTGCGATCAGGTCATCAGCCTCGTTGGGCAGGTTTCGGTCTTCCCAGTCTTCGGCACGGTAAAAATCCGGGTTTTTGATGATCGCGTTGAGCTGGACGATTAATTCGTCGCAGGTATGGCTGTCCTCGATGACTTGCGGCGTCATTCCGGGGTCCTCGGAAGACTCCGGGCCTGTATCTTCCGGCCGCTCGACGATCTCGATCATTTTGTCGCGTGTTTCCCGGGGTAATAATTCCCAGATCCGCGCGACCGGTTTTTCACCTTCTTGATCGTGAAGTTGGACAACCTGGCGGAGCAGCCGTTCTGGCTGCTTGACGTTCGCTTGACGCTTCAATTCCCAATCGAGGGTTTCGCGCACGTGAAACGGTGCAAGTGCAATTAATAGCAGAGTGATCAGCAACAGCAACACGTACAGGACTCGGGATGCCATGGCGGCTCGGAACGAGTCTTTGATAATGGCAAGATAGGGTCGCATCGATGACTTTCTTTATTTCCGAAAACTGTCGAGACGGGAATCGAGACTCGCCTGCTCCGATTGATCGGAGACGATCTTGAGAAACGCGTCTTCGAGCGAAACCTGCTGTCGCGTCATGCTGCGAATACTGACGTCGTTGGTTCTCAGTTTGTCGATCAACGCATCGATGGTCTCCTGGTTCGGGGAAGACACTCGAACGTTGAACATCTGATCGCTGAGCCGCGAAACGATCTCAAAACTCTGCCCTTCAAACCCGGCATTGATCGCGTCCGCTGATCCGGCAACCTCGATCTCGACGACCAGGCCGGTCCGAGATACGCCAGCCATGTCTTTGACAAAATCGCCGATATCCGTGACGGCTCCGCAGTACCGCAGCTCGCCACGATTGAGAATCGCGACTCGATCACAGATCATTTCGACTTCCTGCAAGATGTGGCTGTTGAGAAAAATCGTAACGCCCTCTCCTTTGAGCCGTCTGATGATCTGACGCACCTCGGCGCGAGCACGCGGATCAAGCCCATCGGTTGGCTCATCGAGGATCAACAGCTTCGGATCATGCAGGAGCGTTTGAGCCAGTCCGAGTTTCTGCAACATGCCCTTGGAATACTTTTTGCAACGATCGGTCGCCCGATCGGCCAGCCCCACCAGTTCCAACAGGCGATCCCGTTTTTTCACAATTTCGGATTTGGGAACGTTGCTGAGGCTTCCGTAACATTCAAGTGCCGTATATCCATTGAGGTGCGGTGGAATCCTCAAATGTTCCGGCAGGTAACCCACCAGTCGTCGACCGGCGCGAGACCCCGCGAGTTGACCCATCATCGTCGCGTCTCCAGAAGTCTTCCGGATGATCCCCAGGAGGATTTTGATGAACGTTGTTTTACCCGCCCCATTGGGTCCGAGTAATCCAAAGACTTCGCCACAATGGACGTTGAATGACACGTCTTTCAGAGCTTCAAACCGCTTTTTGAAGACCAATCCCTCGGAATAGGTTTTGGTCAGCGAATGTGCCTCAATGGCCAGTGACGAATAAGCAGTTTCAGACACTTTGACGTCCAGATACGGTATTGATTCAGGGATCATGTGGATGAAATAAAGTTCGCTTGAAACTGCCGAATATTGGTTTCCGGGAACAATCGCTGGCGGACCGATTATTATAGCGCGTCCGCTGGGTGTGTGATAACCTGGGCCGGAGGTAGATTGTACCCATGAACCGTTGGCCATGTTTCGAAACTGCGGCGGTTTCATCCGGTTACTTCCGCCTGTTTGCTTTTCAATTCCTGTGCCATGAATTCCGCCAATCCAACGTCTGATCGTCTGATCGAACCGGTCGTCCTGCTCTTTCAGTCGTCACCCTTTGGCACGCTTGACGCGATCGTCCAACATGATGGGAATTCGGTTTACTTTTACTTGAACCAACCCCCGAACCCTGCCGCATCCGGTGGGCCAAACAAGTTTGGCACCAGGGCTTGTTGGGTTCGAAACATGCATGTCGGTCCACTCGTTTTGAATGAAGACGAAATGAAGCAAGGCATTTCGCCGATGTTGCCCCGAACTCATTGCCTCCACCGGAATGGTCAGCCGGTCCCCGATCCGGACAACCTGAAGGTCATCTGGTTTGAAGAAGGGAACGGGGCCGCGCTGATCGAATCCGTTGCCGATGCCGAACCGATCACCCTGGCTGTCATTCCGCCCTGGAGTGGGCTCGAAGGGTTTCATGGCTATGCCGCGGAGTGCGCCATGGAAAGCCCCCTGTGCTGGCCAATGCCTGACAATCCCGGACTCAAGCAACGCATCGCCCGAGCAGGTGAGTTTTGGAGTCGATGGGAGGCCGAGGCAGGCGCAACGCCCAATGCTGGAGAAAGCAATCCGTTCGCGAAACTCCAACCGGAAATCCTGAGTGCCCTGGATGAAAAATTCCTGATCGCGAATCGACCCGTGGATCGAAAATATTTTTCAATCGACGGCGGGAGATTTCCACCCTGTGGCCTCGTCCAATACCAAACCGATGACGGGTTTGTACTGGCCACCGTCGGCATGTCAGTCTGTCCTCAACCGGCGGTGGAACTTTTCATGGACGATCCGATGAACTATCGCCGAATTGAACTGGCGGTGCGGCGACCCCTGGAGCCAAATGCGACGCCCGGAGCGATCAATCTTGCCATCGACGCCATCGTAAAACAACTCAGCGGTTTGGCGACGTACCCCTGGAACCACTTTACCTGGTTGGGCCCTGGCCATACCTGTCGTCTCCTCGAGGCTGCGCCTGATTGCGATACGGCACTGCTGGTACACGATCACCGCCGTGCCAGACCAGATTCCAAGAAAGTCAGGATGCCGGTTTTTCGCGACGATCCAATCAACCTGCTGTGGCTGATCCCGATCACCGCGGTGGACCAGCAACGACTGCAGGATCAGTCGATAACCGTTGATGAGATCTTGGAACGCGGTTGGTAGCCACTGTTTTGCGAAATTCGCACATCGGTCGCGATTAAAGGCCGAAAAACCCGCATTGCCAACAACGCCGGATCTGGAAACGGCCTGCGAATACCTGTCGAGCGACGAAATTTGACTTTTTGAATTTGGTTTTGTCGAAACGATTCAATAAAGTCGCGGGGTATTCCATCCTACGGAGGGGTGAATCGTGATGTTCACGACGATTTTGCTTGGACAAAATCACCGCGCTCCATTTGAGAGCAACGGTCTGGTCGCGAATTCAATGAAAGCGGCTTCGTACGACAAGGCCTATTTGCGCAGTTTCATCGTTGGTAGCAAATTGATGACGGAAACCCAGGATCAATCGTCAAGCGACATCTTGACGCAATTCGGCTTGATTGAACAGGCAAAGGCAAATGAACCGGTGGCTTGGGAACTAGTGTTCTCGTTGTATGCTCCACTGATCAAGCGATGGGCTCGTCGCGAAGGCGTGAGCTGTCCCTTCGAAGTCGACAATGTCTGCCAGGAAGTCTTCATCAAGATGATCAAACACCTGTACTGGTTCCAGAAACGTGAAAACGGAGGTTCCTTTCGCGGCTGGCTAAGGGTAATTACGCGAAATCTCATTCGCACCCAACAACTGGGGAAGGCGCCTCCAAAAATCGTCGGGGGATCGCATTGGAACCTGCAGCTCAGCCAGATTCCTTGTGGCGATCGCTCCGTCAACAGCCTGTTTGATTCAGTCCAGGAAGAAAATTCGGACGAAAGAACGTTGATTTTCCAACGGATCATGGCCTGGGTTGATGCTCACTATTCCGATGTCCAGAAAACCGCCTTCAAACGGGTAGTGATCGATCAATGCCCGGCCCGGGACGTCGCCGAGGAACTCAACCTGACGCCCAATGTTGTCTATCAATACAAATCCAGAATTTTGGCTCGCATTCGTCAAGTTTTTCAAGACTTGGTGTGACCAACTGGTATGCTGAAAGGCAGTCCGACGTTGTCAGTTTCTGGTTTGCCTTCGATTTGATTTTCGCAGTTTCTCGTGATCAAAACCTGCCCATCCGATGACGTCCTGCTGCAGTTCAATGATGGACGAATCGATAATCTCGCAGAGATTGACCAAATTACGGAACACTTGGGAATTTGCGAAGTTTGCATCGATAAACTGGAGTCCATGGAACCGGGTCCGATCGCTGAAGGCTTGCGTCAATCGGTATCAAACCGGTTGATTGCCGATGAAACGGGCGCGAGGGAACAGGACCTGGATTCCGTGCGCGGCAGCTTTGACGAACTGATCTCGAATGTCGACCCGTTGTTTGCCGACCCCTACATGGACTCGAGCGAATTGGGCGAGAACCGATTTGAGGTGATCGCCACCATTGGAGAGGGAGATTTCAGTTGCGTGTACGGTGCCTTGAACGACGATCGCGGAATCGCCGATACGTCAGTCGAATTAGTCGCAATCAAAATTCCCCACGCACACAAATTGACGACCGGTCTCCACCGCCAACAGTTTATCAACGACTGTCGGAAAGCGATGCGGCTTCAACATTCAGGCATCCAGAGGATCCTGGAATTTGGCCAATGGGATGAAAAGCGCTGGTTCCTTTCCCAACCGCTGCTGCAGCATCCGACGTTGACGAGATTTGCAAGAGGCGCTGCCCGACTGGATCATGATTCCATGCTGTCGATCTTCAAACAACTTGTTGACGCGGTTTACTATGCCCATCAACGAAACGTAATTCACCGACATTTGAACCCGAACAACATTCATTTTGTTTTACCTTCTGAGTCGGAATTGGGTGAAACCGTACATCCGAAACCCGAGATCCGGGTGCTGATCTCCGATTTTGGATTTGTTCTCGATAGCCGATACCATTTTGATTTAATCGAATCAGCCAGCTCGAAAACACCTTTCAGTTCACCGGAGAGTACAGTGCTGAATGCGGGTTTCATCGACGAGCGGACGGATATCTATTCATTGGGGAAGATTCTCAAACTGTTAAAGCACATTACCACTGATCCGCGTAACGGCGATCAGATTGGAAAGATCATTGAAAATTCGACTTTCGTG
Source organism: Planctomycetaceae bacterium (assembly GCA_024642205.1). GTDB lineage: Bacteria > Planctomycetota > Planctomycetia > Pirellulales > Pirellulaceae > Mariniblastus. The sequence goes on from JAHEBQ010000003.1 coordinate 152,112, forward strand.
CGCCGACGGGACCGTTATCAGACGGTTAGCGAGCTGAAATCCGCAGTAGAAATGATCGAGTGATCAACCGATCGTTCAATAAATCCGCGCTTGCGATTGAATCAGAGTTGACATTCACGGCCGGGGGTTTATCATGTGCGGAATGACAGTCATTCAACACCACGCGCGGTTTCATTCGCATCATCCTCCCCGGTGACGGACGTGGACTAGTCTGATAATGCTTTTGCAAAATACAGAACGCTGGCCACTCGGTCAGCGTTTTTTTTTGCCAATCCAAATCTGTTTCATCCTGGTTTTTCATCAAACTTGTTGCAATCAAAGGTAGTCATGTCACCCAATCTCGATCCGTCGGTTGTTCGATTGGCCCTTCCCAAAGGCCGGATGTTTGAGCAGGTCGTCGATCTGCTCAAAGGTGCCGGGATTTCCATTCGTCAATCTGAACGGGGATACCGACCGAGTATTTCATTACCCAGCTTCAATGCCAAGATTCTCAAACCACGCAATGTCATCAGTATGTTGGCCGCAGGTTCTCGCGATCTCGGATTCGCTGGCGAGGACTGGATTCGCGAAACCGGAACCGAGCTTCACGAATTACTCGACACCGGATTGAACCCGGTTCGTTTGATCGTCGCCGCGCCTCATCAACTGCTTGAAAATGGCCGACTTCCCAACAAGAAAATCGTCATCGCGTCGGAATACCCGGAGTTGTCCAAACGCTGGATCGCAGAACAAAACCTGGACGCGGAAGTCTTGCAGACATTTGGCGCCACGGAAGTATTTCCGCCGGAAGACGCCGATTGCATTATCGACAACACTGCCACCGGTTCGACATTGAGTGCCAACGGACTCCAGATTATCGACGAAATCATGACTTCGTCCACGCGGCTCTATGCCTCCAAAGCCGCGATGGCGAACCCGCGAATCAAAAATCAAATCGACGATTTTGCCATGCTCATCAAGGCTGTGCTGGAAGCCCGCAAGCGCGTGATGATGGACTTGAATGTCTCGGACGAAAACCTCGACGCGGTCGTGGCCTGTTTGCCATCCATGCACACGCCAACGGTTTCGCCGCTAAGCGATACGGGTTGGGTTGCCGTTAGGGCTGCGATTCCACGTAAACAGCTGGCGGAAGTCATTCCAAAACTCAAATCAGCTGGCGCCTGTGATATCGTGACAACGGCGGCGGAGCAGCTGATCCCCTAGTGCCGCGTCAATTCTTGATGTTACGGTAGGCAATTCGCATCGCTTGCGGATGGGAAATGAAAACAATGTGCCAAACCGAATTGTCCAACTGGAAATGACACAATTGACTGTCCGAGCGAATTGACCCGCGAGGTACCGACGAAGCCGAATTTTTCAAGTACCGTAAGTACTCCTGCCTGTCGAAAATGAGCCATGCCGAAAATCAAAAATGCGGGTTACCAACCGCCCGAATTCAACAATGAGATCACGCTCCAGCTCAGCCGGAATGAATCACGGTGTGCGATTGACGATCTGGATGATCAATTGGGAAGCCTGGGTGCAAAGTTTGTTTCACGCTACCCTTCCCACACGGCACTTCAAAATCTGATCGGCGATTGGGTGGGAGTGGCTGGCGACCGGGTCGTTGTCACGGCGGGAGGCGACGAATCGATTGACCGCGTAATGCGCATCATGCTGGCGGGAAATCGCAAAACGGTATTATCCCATTCCCCATCTTTTGAAATGGTTGACATCTACTGTGCCAATTATGGCGGCCGGCTCGACCAGGTCCAGTGGGTTGAGGGGGCTTTCCCGGTCGACAACTTGATCGGAAGAATCGACCGTCAAGTCGCCTTGGTCGTGCTCACATCGCCCAACAATCCCACCGGCGGATTTATCTCCACCGAGTCGATTCTGAAAGTCAATCAAGCAGCAGAATTGGCCGGCGCAAGACTGCTGGTCGACCATGCCTACATTGAATTTGCGGATGAAGACCCAACCGCATCGCTCGTTGACCAGAATATCATGATCGTCCGGACGTTCTCCAAAGCCTGGGGATTGGCTGGACTTCGAGTCGGCTATTTGATTGCACCGGATGCAGAATTCGCTTCGACCATTCGTAACGCTTCGGGTCCGTTTCCGGTTAGTGCCGTGTCACTCGAAACAGCCAGGCGATCGCTGGCCCGTTACCAGACCCAAATGCAGAACAATGTTGCAGTCGTCAAGACGATGCGCGGACTGGTCAGTGAGCTGGTAACTCACTGTGGTGGAAAGCCGTTGCCATCGCAAGGCAATTTTGTGCTGGCCGAATTCGACGACGCCGACAGGATCTGGAGCAGCCTGGCCGCGGACGGCGTCGGCGTTCGCAAGTTTTCGGGCAATGTCTTGTTGGAAAACCGGATCCGCATCACATGCCCGGTCGAGCCGGCAGAATTCCTGCAGCTGGCCCAATCACTGTGTCGCGTAGCCGGATCGGATTTCGAAACCCAAAAAACCGCTCTCGGCGTTGCCTTCCAACCGACGCACGGCGCAATCATCGACGATATCGCGAATCGGGTCGGCAACGAGTCTCTGGCCGATCGAACCTGGATTTCGAAACGAGAAACCAAGGAAACGTCGATTGACCTGGAATTGAACCTTGATGGTTCGGGGAAAATCGAAATTGAGACGGGGATCGGGTTCCTCGACCACATGCTCACCGCATTGGCATTTCACTCGGGGATGGACTTGAAACTCAAATGCGTCGGTGACTTGCATGTTGATGATCATCACACGTCCGAGGATTGTGCGCTGGCCCTGGGCACCTCGATTGATGCTGCCCTGGGTCGCCGTACCGGCATCAAGCGATTCGGTTACGCATACGCGCCGCTGGATGAATCGTTGGGGCGAACCGTAATCGACTTGAGCGGCCGACCTTGGCCGGAAATTCATCTCGGACTGGAGCGCGAAATGATCGGAACATGGGCCTCTGAGAACATTACACATTTTTTTCAATCGCTGGCCATGACTCTCAAATGCTCGCTCCACGTTGATGTGCTGCGTGGCACCAACGACCACCACCGCGCCGAAGCAGCGTTCAAGTCCTGCGCCAAAGCGCTGCGCGAAGCATTGACTCGCACCTCCGGCGAAGTCCCCAGCACCAAAGGCGTTTTGTAGGGCAGGACCTGGACCTGAGATTTGATTACGAAAAACGGACCGCGGAATTAAATATGATTCAAATCATCAACACTGGCGTTGCCAATCTCCGCTCCCTCCAGGCCGCGTTTGACCGACTGGGCTGCGCGTGGAGCTTGACCGAAGACGCGAACGAAATCGAAAACGCCTCCCACGTCGTTTTGCCCGGCGTCGGTGCCTTCGCGGCCGCGGCTCAATCGTTGGATCGCTTGCATTTGCGTCGTTCGATTACGGATCGAATCAACCGACCCGGTTTGCCAACCTTGTGTATATGCCTGGGGATGCAACTGCTTTGCGAATCCAGTGATGAAGCAGACACAGCCCGGGGACTTGGCATCCTGCCCCATACAATCAAGCGCTTCAGCAACGATGTCAAGGTACCGCAACTGGGCTGGAACGAAGTTCGACCGATGACGGCTGGACCTTTCGAAACGGGCGAAGCCTACTTCGCAAATTCGTTTCGGCTCGAAGATGCACCCGATGGCTGGGGTTTTGCGGAATCCGAATACGGTGGAGTATTTATCAGTAGCGTCTGGCGCGGTCGAACATTGGCGTGTCAGTTTCACCCCGAACTGTCCGGCCGCTGGGGCCAACAAGTATTGACCAACTGGATCGAGGGTACGACATGTTGAAATCCAGGATTATCCCCTGCCTTGATGTCAATCACGGGCGAGTTGTCAAAGGAGTGAAATTTCAAAACCTCCGCGACGCCGGCGATCCGGTCGAACTTTCGTATCACTATGAAACGCAGGGGGCGGATGAACTGGTCCTGCTCGATGTTACGGCAACACGGCAGGATCGAATTGCAATGCTGGAAACCGTGGAGCTGGTTCGGCGCCGGTTGGGAATTCCGTTGACGGTGGGCGGCGGTATCAGTTCGATGGAGGACGCCGGACGTTTACTCAATGCCGGCGCCGACAAAGTCAGTATTAATTCGGCCGCTGTTCGAAACCCTGCCTTGATCCAGGCGATGTCCGAACGGTTTGGTTCTCAATGTACTGTCGTCGCAATTGACGCGAAAATGACCGATGGAGTTTTTCAAGTTCTGACCCGAAGCGGAACCACGGCGGAATCGCTGAATGCGATCCAGTGGTCGGCACGGGCGCAAGCGTTGGGCGCCGGAGAAATTCTGCTGACGAGTTTTGACCGGGACGGTACGCGGAGCGGGTACGACTTGCCGATGCTCGATGCGGTGACCAGTGCATGCAGCCTCCCCGTGATCGCTTCCGGCGGAGCCGATTCGGTTGCGCACATGGTCGACGCATTTGAACATGGAGCCCACGCCGTGTTGGCGGCGTCCATCTTTCACGACGGGAACATGACGGTAAACGAGGTAAAAGAAGAACTGGCCAGGTCCGGAATTCATGTTCGAATCTGAGGGCCATTGGTCGTTCGGTTCCGGAAGCTCTCGTGGTGTGATTCAGCCGATCGCGTGCTGCGTGCGTCGCCAGGAGGTGGCCATCGTCTGGGCGAAGGAAAGCTGGATCGCAAAGGGTTTGCCACCCTCAATCGGCAAGCTGCACAAACTGATGATCCCCATACCAGAGGCCAAGATCCCAAATGATCATTCCCCGAATCAAATTCAACCCGGATCTCGCAACCGGCGAACTGGTTGATCAACTCATGCATTGGAGCCTGTTCGGGCAAGTCGCATTGTCCAATGTCGGCCCGGATAGTTCCTCGCGACTGGAACCGGTCGTCATGCGCGTCGGCGGACGGGTAGATCTAATCATTGAGTTGTCGGAGACCGACGAACCACAGGCCCTGGCGTTGCTGAATGCTGGCGCGACCCGGGTTCTTTGTGATGAGCTGACTTGTGAATTCAAAACAATCCCCCATGAACGAGTGTTGCGCGTCAGGGAGGACAGATCCATGGACGAAGCCGTTCCCAGCGGCCACGTGTTATCGCTCGTTGAGCCGACTGCCGAACGCATCGCGGAACTGGAAATGGCGAGAGTCAACTGCCTGGTCGATTCGGAGCAATTGACCTCCGAACTGATCGCGGATTTTTTCAAATTGGTATTGGTCTCTGACCGGCCTGACGGACTTTGGTCAACCGTGATCGTCGACCCCTTGGGGATTTCGCTGGGACTGGCCTATTCAAACTACGAAAGCCTGCTTCACGCAATCGAAAGCCGTTGTGGGACTTTCTGGTCGCGATCTCGCGACGAACTCTGGGTCAAAGGCGAATCCAGCGGGGCGACTCAACAACTGCTGGAGATTCGGCTGGACTGCGATCGCGATTGTTTGCGGTTCATGGTCACCCAGGATCCACCCGGCTTCTGCCATCGCAATACTTACACCTGTTTTGGGCAGGAGCGCACGATTCAATCGGTGGTGGGACGACTGGCCGCGCGAATCAGTGAATCCGACGAAGAGTCATTTACTCGAAGGTTGGCCAACGACTCGAACTTGCTCGAAACAAAACTGCTGGAGGAATCCAGAGAACTCTCCGAAGCCAGCCAGACCAGCGATCAATACGAGATTGCGTTCGAAGCGGCTGATGTATTGTATTTTTCGCTGGTTGCCATGTTGAAAAACGGAGTCACGCTCGATCGCGTGTACCATGAACTGGCCCGCCGGATGAACCGCGTTGACCGTCGGGGACCGGGGATCAAGCAGAGTGATTAGAAATCCTCTGCTGTTTGGCTCGCCCATACAAAAATCAACCTGAAAAGAAATGGAAATTGGATCGTTCCATCGCCATCCCATCGAAATACAGCAGGTTTTCTTGACGCTGGCGGAGAATCCGCGCAAGCGTTTCCGGAATTCCCCTTGCGGTTTTGAAACACATTGAAGCCTTTCGGGGAAAATAGTGTATGTTGAACGTTGCAGAGTCTGTGAATCCGCGCGATCGATGTGACGACGGAAACAGCAAGCCTCCTGCCGATCGAAAACGATCATTGTCGATATGGGAATTACGTCGAATGAACTCCTCAACCGAAAACAAAACCGTACTCAAAATTGTCGATGCAAAAACGTTTGAGCCTGGTGAACTGGTTAATTCACTGGATGCGGAAACACTCGCGGATGCACAGTTGATTGTGGACGCTGTACGCGAGGAGGGAGAGCCCGCAATTCGCCGCTATGCCAGACAGTTCCATGAACGGACCGACCTGCAGCCACTGCTGATTGGTCGGGACGAGATGGAAGCCGCCGCCAAACGCGTCAATCCTGCGGATGTCGAACTGTTACAACGTGTCGCCCACCGGATTGGGAATTTTGCCGACGCCCAGCTTGATTGCCTGGAGGAACTGGAGTTCCCCGTTCCTGGCGGCGTGGCCGGACATACGATCGAACCCATAGGCCGCGTCGGCTGTTATGCACCGGCGGGTCGATTTGCGTTGCCTTCGACCGTTTTGATGACCGTGGTTCCCGCAATGGCGGCGGGTTGCGGAAGAATCATTCTCGCTACGCCGAACCCGTCGGATTTGATGTTGGCCACGGCTGCGGTTGCCGGTGCCGATCGAGTGTTGGCCATCGGTGGTGCGCACGCAATTGCGGCCCTGGCTTATGGATTTGATGATTTCGAAAAATGCGACATCATTGCGGGGCCGGGTAACCGATGGGTTACTGCGGCCAAGAAAATCGTCAACGGCGATTGTGGGATCGATATGCTGGCGGGTCCTTCCGAGCTGGTTTTGGTCGCCGACGAATCGGCAGACCCCGAAACGGTAGCCAGCGATCTGCTGGCGCAGGCCGAACACGACATTGACGCGCGGCCGTTCTTGATCACAACATCTCGCGTCGTTGCCGAAAAAGTAGTTGATGAACTGGTTCGCCAACTCGATGCTTTGCCCACGGCCGAAATTGCCCGCCAGTCCCTGGGGAACGGTGCGGCAATTATTGCAGAATCGATCGAAGACGCGATCGTCATTTGTAACGATCTTGCTCCGGAACATCTTGAACTGCACTGTGCTGATGCCGAGGCAATCGCATCGGAAATCACCAACGCCGGGTGCGTATTTATCGGCCACCAGTCTGCAGAAGTCTTTGGCGATTACGGGGTCGGACCCAATCACACCCTGCCGACGAGCGGCACATCTCGCTGGAGCGGGGGGCTGAGTGTTTTTTCATTTATTCGCATTCGTACCTATCTGCAGCTGGACCAGGCACCTGATTCGTTGATCAAGGACACGGCACGATTGGCGGAACTGGAGGGCTTGATTGCCCATCAACGGGCGAGCCTGAACCGACGGATTTAGAACTTGGAATCCACCAACAGGTCATAGAAATCACCTGTCGCAGGACGTGCCCGCATCTCCACTGCCCGGCGATCGGCAATGCCGATCACCCGGATCTCAAGAAAACAAAGCAGGCTTACCATGAGTCGAACGATGTTCTTCCTGTTTTTCTTGGCCTTGACCACCATAGCCGGTAACAGGATTTTTGCCCAAACCGATCAGGTCGCTGGCATTTCGAAACAGGAAAACGCTGATTCCGAGCTAGTCCAACTTCGCGACCGGATGGAAAAAGCCTTTCAGGCACACGACGTAGAGGCGCTAACCAGGGAACTTGGACCCGACGTGGTGATCACATGGCAAAACGGATCCCGAAATCTGGGAGCCGATGAGTTCCAGGCGTTCTATCAGGAAATGTTGGTCGGTGACACCTCGACCATCACAAACATCAAAACGACACGTGAGCTCGATGGAGTTCCATTGTTTTACGGCGACACGACCGCGATTGCCTACGGCACCGTCAATGAAGACATTACGTTTCGCGATGGAGACGCATTCACGCTTCAGAGTAAATGGACCGCGACACTGGTCCAAACCGGTGGCCAATGGCAAGTCGTCAGTTACCATATTTCGGCAGATGCGTTCAATAATCCTGTGCTCGCTGCGGCCAAGCGATACCTGATCACATTCGCGACCGTGGGAGCATTCTTCGGATTCCTGCTGGGCGCGTTAATCATGTGGTTTGTCGTGCATTCGACGCGCCGACTTGCCGACGTGCTTTGATCAATCCCGTGACGCTGTCAATTTGGGGTTCCGATGAGGGTATGAACGATCGCTCGAGGCGCGCTGTTGATTCGGGAGCTTGTTTGTGAGATATTTTTTGCACGCAAACCGATCCGCATTCGCGGCAGCTTCCAGACAGATACGGCTATGGACCCAACGCTTTTTCAAACATGGTTGCTGTTGTGGATCGCCCTGGGTGTCCTGGTATTGCCGTTGACGTTGTTGATAACGGCGCCTTTTGGGAGGCACTTCAGTTCCCGATATGGTCCGACGATCGGCAACCGATTGGGCTGGATCATCATGGAATCGCCGGCAATCTGGTGGTTTACGATTGTCTTTGCCAGTGGATTGATCGGCTGGCCCGGGTCTGGCCCCAACGCGGTCGCGTGGATTCTGTGGGGCTTCTGGATGATTCACTACTTGAATCGCGGTTTGATTTTCCCGATGCGTATTCGAACCAACGGCAAACGGATCCCTTGGCTGATCGTTTCATTCGCATTTTCTTTTCAATTGATCAATGGATATTTCAACGGCATGGCTTTGGGATATTTCGGATCGCAATACTCGGAAGCTTGGCTGGGTAACCCGAAGTTTTGGACCGGAATGGCTGTCTTTGTCTTGGGTTGGCTGATCAATATTCGGACCGATGAACTGTTGATGAAGTTGCGCAAGCCCGATGAAACCGGTTATTCGATTCCAAGGGGCGGTCTGTTTGAATGGGTCTCGTGTCCCAATTTTCTCGGCGAGATGGTCCTGTGGACCGGATGGGCGATCATGTGCTGGAATCTGGCGGCACTTTCATTCGCAATCTGGACTGTCGCCAATCTGCTTCCCCGGGCATTAGCGCATCATCGCTGGTACCGGGCAAATTTCCCCGACTATCCCACCAAGCGAAAAGCGGTTTTTCCCGGCCTGTTGTAGCCGGATTTGATTGGTATGAGCAATCGCATCCCATGACTCGCCCATTGGCGGAGTCCACCGACCTGACGAAACCAGTCTGTCGAATTTCGATCCTGACCTGAGACTGGTCGCGGTTGCCTGTTAACTTCTTTTCATTCACTGGTATTGACCATCGAAAACGCTTTCGCCGCATCGCGCATGGAACTCAATCGAACAAGCATCGAATGCTACCTGCGTTTTTCGAAGGTCAACAAGGCAGAACCGGTTAGAACGCCTGTTTTGCCGCCACGGATAATGTGTCGCAGGGTTCCGGCCAGAAAGGTATCGTTGAAACGGGCGAATCCCCTGGGAAGAATCCGGACGGCCTCGGCGGACCTGGCAAGTCCGTAAACGAATCGAGATGAGACCATCCACGGGAGAAGCGGGTTGCTGACCCAATACGAATACCAATTCAACGGTCCGTCGGAAAGATCCTCGTCGAAAACACAGGTAAGCCCGGCGTCGGCGGCGGTTTTGATTGTGCCATCGACGGTATGCAGCGGGGGCATCGCGGTCGAATACTCGAAGTCATTCAACAACTTCCGCTGCTCCGGCTGGTTGTCATCATATTTTCTTGATTTGCAGAGACAATACGCAACCAGGCGGCCACCCGGTTTGAGGACGCGGTGGATTTCACTGAGGACACGACTCAAATCAGGATAGTATTTAAGCGCGTAAACCGCGAAGACTCCTTCAAATGACTCCGATTCAAATGGCATCGCCTGACTGTCACCTTGAACCACGTGGCACTGCTCACTCAATCCTTCCGCACCAATCAATTGATTGGCCTGTTGGACTTCGTTTTCTCCCAGCGTAATTCCAGTGATCTTGGCACCGGATTGTCGCGCGACATGACGCAACATTCCGCCGACGCCGCAACCCAAATCGAGCGCGTGTTTTTCCGGATTGAGCTGCAATAGACCGGAAACGCGGTCGTACATTCGCGCGGTCGCATCTTCCCGGCTTTGACCCTTGAATTCTGGCGGACAAAAATGCCAACCGTCGCCATAATAGGTTTCAATGACATCAGCCATCAAGCCGTAATAATGTTTTGTTACCGCAAGGTGGTCTTGATGATGAAGTGCCTCTCGATACATAGCCTCATGCTGTTCGCAGAACTCGATCAAGTCACGTCGCCGAAACTCTCGGAAAATCCTCAGGTAACTCGAAAGCAGGTTGTCGATTGACTTGAGCTTTTTTGGCTCTTGCTGCACAGACATTCCGGAAGGATTAAGCTGGGCCTGTTGATCAATTGCCATGGGTCCGGTCAAGTGTGAGGAGGGAACGGTTCGGTTGTCATGCTAACAGAATCAGCGTTACAAAAGTTGAATGATCGCGCCTCGTTGAAGAAGCCTTGTTCCCGGAAACGCCCGCAAATCGACCGTTGGCAGCGTACACGGTTTGCCGCAATCGGCGCCACAGGGTGTCGGAACAGCGTTTGATCTGGGATCCAGCGATCACCCAGGTTGAGCTTAAAGCACACCAACCCAGGATGTCAAATCTTTTCCTCGCTGGACGATCGAAGTTCATGCTCGCTCGCGGGTTTTGAATTAACGAGTTTGTTGGCCAGCAGCCACCGAACAGTTTCGAGTACGGTTTCTTGAATCGGCCGTGCCTGAAAGCCCAGTTCGTTGACCGCCTTTTCCGTGGAAACCTTTTGATGGCAACTGATGATATGAATCGCTTCTGGAGTGACCAGCGGCCGAATGCCTCGCCAACGACTGTACCAGACGACCACGGGGGCAAAAGCCTTGGCCATCCAAATCGGCAAAACCAGTCGTGGCGGTCGAGCCCCGCAGATTTCCTGAACCCATGCCGCGATGGACGGGAACGTGACGTATTGCGAGAACAAGATGTATCGCTCACCACGACGTCCCCGAGATTCGGCGGCGACGGCTGCTCGGGAAACATCACGTACGTCGACCCAAAAATACCCGGCGTTAACCAGACCGGGCAATTGGCGATCGATCAACTGCAGCAAAAACTCGCCAGCCGGCGATGGCTCGAAATCGAATGGGCCCAGAATGCCAACGGGATTGAGAATGACGGCATCCAAACCAGCTCGAACCTCCTCCAATACCCTGCTTTCCGCTTCGGCTTTGCTCTGGTCGTACGCAAGATGTTTCCGCCGGTCCAACGCCAGTTCACGGGTTTCATCAATCGGTCGATCTCGCGGGAGATACGATAACGCGTGAATCGAACTGAAATGAACCATCCTGTCCACGCCAGCACTCCGGCAAGCGGCAGCGACATTGGCGGTTCCTTCGATGTTCACACGTCTCATGCAGGCATCATGCTGACCATCGATTGCAATAGCACCGGCGAGATGAAAAACGGTCGACACTCCCTTCATGGCAGCTGGCAGCGTGGCCGGTTGCAGGACGTCGCCGAGGTATGTTTCGACCTCTAATCCCGCTAACGATGCCTTGCCTTCCTCTCGGACGAGCACACGAACGGTGCGGCCAAGATCCAGCAAATGGCGGACCAGGTTATTGCCGACCATTCCGGTGGCCCCGGTCACCAAAGTCGGTTTATCGAAGTCGACGGTCATTATTTTCACAATTCGTTATCTCGGAATCGGGACGGGGTTCGCCGGGTGAGGTCCAGTACGGTTTTATGCGTTATTACCACGCCTGCAAAGCTGACCCAATCCCGTAGCAACTCTTGTAAAAACGCCGATGTTTGAAATTCGGTCAACTTTCGACGATTCCGGGTTTGGTACAATTCCATGAACTTGAGCTCCAGTTGCAAGATCGTTGGCTGCGTTTGAAGCTGTTAATCCTGTGTCCCTCAACCTTACCTGAAGGAGATTCGCAATGTTCGAAGCGCCCAAGCCTGACCACTGCCCGGACTGTGATCGCGAATCCAATCTGAACCTCGTTGATGGGCTGGATCGCAGAAAATTCCTGCAAGCGACGGGGAGCGTCGCGCTGACATCGGCTGGCTTAACGGCCTCCTGGTGGTCAACGATCGCCGGAACGGACGATGACAAAAATCCATCGGCGGAGACTCTGGTCAAAAAACTCTATGAGTCGATGAATGAAAAACAAAGGGCGGGCGTTTGCTTTGATTGGGATTTTTCCCGTGAATTCAAGTCGGGCATCAACAGGCAAGGTCTGTTGCGAACCCGTGTTGAAAACAACTGGCAGGTTACCGACAAAACAATCAGCAGCGATTTTTATACAACGGATCAGCAGGAGATCATTCGGGCGATCTTTGAAGGACTCTACGCTCCCGAGTGGATTCCCCGAATCGAAAAACAGCTGCAGGACGACGCAGGGGGCTATGGAAAACACCAGAGCATTGCCATTTTTGGCAAGCCAGGTGCTGACAAGTTCGAATTCGTAATGACGGGACGGCATTTGACATTGCGTTGTGATGGCAATTCGACAGACCATGTGGCTTTTGGTGGACCCATTTTTTATGGCCACGCCGCCTCGGACTTTAACGAACCCGCCGATCACCCGGGGAACGTCTTTTGGCCACAAGCTGTTGAGGCGAACAAGGTGTTCGGCATGCTCGATGGCAAACAGCGCAAGAAGGCCCTGGTTGAAACTCGCCCCCGGGAACAGGCGATTGCCTTTAAAGGGACAACCGGCCCACTTTCCGGAATACCGATCAGTGAGTTGAGTGCCGACCAAAAAGAGCAGATGCAAAAGGTCCTGCAAAAACTGATCGAACCCTACCGCGAGGCGGACCGCGCCGAGGCAATGCAGTGCTTGAAGAGCCAGGGTGGTCTCGACAAGTGCTCGTTGGCATTCTATTCCCAAGGTGATATCGGAGACGACAAGACATGGGATAACTGGCGGCTGGAAGGACCATCTTTCATCTGGTACTACCGGGGCAGCCCCCATGTCCATGTCTGGGTCAACGTGTCTGCTGACCCCTCGGTCCAGACCAATACCTGATCGGCTGGAAATTGTGATGGCGGTGTTCGTCGCCGGCGGCGGTTTCTGTTGGCAGCAGCCTTGCGAGGAACGAAATTGCACGTTGGGTGAGCAAGAAAACCGAAGACATCTTACCGAAAATTCCCTGTTTTTCCCGGAACTTTCAACTATTTCCCGGGTATTCTCAAATAAGTTTGCGACGATCTTCTGCTTCATCGTTGTAGAGGTAGAAGGATCGTCTGAGCGAGCGCCGTATTAGTCCAACCTGGTGAGCAACGATGTCGATACCGTTCGACTCGGCGTTTTCCGGAACTGGTTCCAAACTGAAATCGACCCCGGAAAACGTGGAACGACAAACGAACACCGATCGAGCTTTCAGAAATCCTGAAAGTTTCTGCGAGGGGATTGCACCCCAGGCAACCCGGTACGCAATGTCGATCGTGCGTGTTTGGGCCGATGCGGAAGAAATCGTGCAGGAAGCGTTTTGTCGATTGATCCAATCGAATCGGGGGTCAGAAAACCCTGGACTCGAGATCGATTCGTCCAGCAAGGCGCTTTTGTTTGCGACGGTGAGGAACCTGTCGATCGATCAATTACGAAAACAAAAACGTCGCAGATTTGAACCTCTCGACGTCGCGCAACTTCCCGGCAAGAAGGTCCCTTTCGAAGGATCAAGACTCTGGCAACTGGAGCTTGGTGTCCAGGCGATTTTGAAAGACTTACCCAATCAATGGTCCGACGCGCTGCAACTGAGAATCAATGGCGATCTGTCATACGATGAGATCGCCAGTGTGATGGGCGCGACACATGCCCAGGTTCGAACCTGGATTTACCGGGCCCGGAAGCAACTGGAAAAGGACCTCGATAAACAGGGGCTGTTGATTCGGGGGAATGCATGATGAACCAACAACCGAATTGCGAAAGTTACGAACCGCTGATCAGTGCGTTGATTGACGGAGAACTTGAACCGGCAGAACAAAACGAACTTAAGTCGCATCTGCAGAACTGCCCGGCGTGCAAACAGCGGGTCATATTCTTCGAACGGGTGGATGCTGCGGTTGAATCCCTGTCTCACCGATCGGTTGCTGATTCACTGGACAATCCCAACCAGCGTTTGCCAGCACACTTTCCCTTTGCAATGCATCCACCGAAGAAGGACGTTCCTCGCCCGCGCAGACGGTTGATCTGGCGACTGATTCCGTTGGCAGCTGCTGCAACGCTGTTGATCTGCCTGGGTATTGCGGCATGGCCGTTTCCCAGACCTGCCAATGCCGATCAAATCTCGGCGTCCCAGATTGTTAAGCCTTTCAAGGAACTGCGCTTACTTAATTTGCAACAGCAACGTGATCAAGATTTGATGCTGCGGACACTGGGCATGGATCTTCGTTCGATGAAACTGGAAATCAACCTGCTTGAACCGGGGTCCGTTGAACGCATCAGTCTGGCGACTCAAATCGACGCTATGATCGAAAAAGTGAAATTGTACGAAGCAAAGAACGTTGAATGAATGGACAGGTGCGATTGCAAGTGTTTTTCGTACCGGGCTGCGGGTGTCTCGCCCCACGGTAGTTTGAGTTTCGCGGATGACGCCGTCGCGCGTTACAGGCCAGTTAAGGATTTCGGCGATTGACACAAGACCAAGACGGACATCAAACGGCCCGGATAACGGGTTATCTGCGACAACGGTGACCCATTTATTTGACCCTCAAACGAATTCCAATAACTTGAAAACTGAAAGACAACCCCGGGAGAATATCATGAAATTTCTGATTCCACTAACGCTGTTTGCGATGGCCCTGTTCAGCAGCGGCAACGCAATTGTCACTGCGCAGGACGACTCGCAATCCAGGTCGGATCTCGAACTTGCCCAGGCGCTGGAAGTCAAGCGAAAGGTAGAAGCGGATTTGGCGGCTTTGCAGAAAGCAGGAAAAGAGCAGCAACCCCAGAAAAAATCCAACCGAAAGAAAAAAAACGATGAAATCGAAGCCGATGGCTCGCTGAAAATGCTGGCAGGAATCGACGAAAAACAAATCGAAGCCTGGGCCGAGAAACATGCCGGCGAATGGGAAAGCTGGGCAGAGCGATTTGAACAAAAGATGGAAAAATGGGCCGAAGGTCAGGAAAAGGAATGGGAGAAATGGGCAGACAATTATTCCGAGCAGTGGGAAAACTGGGCGGAAAAAATTGAATCGGGCGAGATCAAGCCAGAGGAAATTCAAAATCTTCTGGAGAAGAACCTCAAAATGCTCAGCGAAATGCCGCTTGGCGAAATGATCGATGGAGGGCTCAAAGAAGGCCTGGGCGAATTGAAAAACATGCCAATCGAAAGTCTGGGTGAATTACATGAACTCGTTGGCGGTTCGTTGGAACAAGCCCTGGGTGCGATGGAAAAGGAAATTGCCGGAGTTGCCGCGACGGAAATCAAGAACGCGCTGGGGGAACTCGAGACTGGCGAATTGAAAAAAGCAATCGGTATGCTGCAGAATTCAATCCAGGTTCAACAGCGCCAGATCGACGATAGTGCGAAGAAGAAGATCATGGAGTTGAAGGAGTTGTTGAAAAACAAGGACGAACTCAACGAAGAGCAACTCGCCGAAGTTGCTTCTGCCCTGGAGCAGGAAATTGCCGATGCGATCGCACTGACCAGGAAACAGGCCGAAAGAGGGCGCAGGTCCGCTCTCGAACAAAGGGACAAGGCGGCGGCTGATCGCGATGCAATTCGCAGCAAACAGGAAAGAGCCAAGCGTGAACTGATTCAGCGAAATGCACGGGATGTCGAATCCGTACGAGCAGAAGCTGAAGCCGCGAAGGCAGAGGCGTTGGCGGAGCAGGCGGAGATGATGGCAAAAAAAGTCGAAGCATTAAACAAAGCCGCGATGGCCGACGCATTGTCGAAAGCCAAATCGAAAATGGCAGATCAATCCAAAACGAAGCTTGACCAGTATTTCTCAAAGCTGAAAGCGCAACAGGAAAACCTCAAAGAGAAAGAATCCGAAATCGAAGCCATGCGTCGTGAAATCCGGGAGCTTCGCAAGGAAGTCGAACGGATGAAGCAGGACAAGGACTAGGTCTGCGGGGATGATTTCGCCGGGGATGCCGCAAGAAATCACCGGGCGAGCCGCTTGTGCCAACCAGAGGCCACTGCCAGCAACTGGCCAGTTGAAATGGTCGCATCCGCGTCCACCGGAAATTCAAAGGGGATGACCGGTGGGCGTTTTTTTTGGCAAGGCAGACTGCCGTGATCCAGGGCTTCTCGACACTCGATACCCCCGGAACGGGTCATCGGATGACTTGTGAAAAGCCGCGATCCGCGGCGAAACAGGCAGAACAAACTTGCAAATCCGTAAGCTGAATTCTGAGCTACCCGTACCTCGAAAACCGAAGACCTACTTCTTTAACTTGAAAATTGAATTGTGGATCTTTCCTTGCAGACGTTTACCCTCTCTTGTATTTAACGAGTAGTTAATCTCCATTCCCCAGGTCAACTTGATTTCCGGGATCTTCAAAATGACCGTTTGGCCATCCTGGGAGACGTCGGCCGTGTCGACGCTGAGTCGTTTTTCGTTGAAGTGCTTCGATCCGTAGTTCGCAGTACGCTTCAGGTCCCATGTATTGACCGAGTAGTTGGACGGGTCGCTCGCGCTGGATCGGTCAACCGCCCCGCTGAAGCGAATTTCGATTCCGTCGACGGATGCACTCAATCCGATCGGCAGATGAACTGGCTTGCCGGTACAACGCACGCGGTAGAGTCCGCCCGGTTCCTGCTGATTTCCGGCCCACGCAAACATGCCACAACAATACAACTGCCCATCGACTGGGTGAAATCGACCGCGCATCACGCCTGTCGGAAACTGCTCCAGTGGGAATTCGCACATCCCGCCCTGCATTTGTCCATCGACTTCTTCGTGAGGCACCACGTAGATTTTTCCATAACCGTAGGAAAAATTCAGCAGCGAACCGTTTAGCGGCCCCCATTTTTTGCTGTCGACCCATAACAACTCGGATGGCGACCGATCAAACGCATTGGTAATCCAGCAGAGGGGATCCGACATCGCCGAATCAGACTCGTCGGTCACATCGTGGTAGCCAAACATATTGCCGTAAAATTCGCCTGGCCGGACCCAGTTGATTCGGTTTTTGGGATTCCAATGCCCTTCCTGGTCGGTCACGACAAACGAACCGTCCGGATTGAGGCAAACGCCGTTGGCTGCACGGAAACCGTTGGCAATAATCTCCGTCGATTGGCCATCGGGGCTGACTTTCAAGAGGGTTCCGTGATGTGGGACGATCGCCGTCTTGGCATGCCGGGCCGACTTTGCATAGTAAAAATTCCCGGCATCATCCCTTTGCAAGCCCATCGCGAACTCGTGAAAATGCTCGGTCACCTGGTGATCGCTGTTGAAGCACTCATACCAGTCGGCTTCATGGTCGCCATTGAGGTCATTCAAGATTACGATCTGGTCGCGGCAGGTGACATAGATCTTTTCTTCAACGCATTTCACACCCAGTGGCTGAAACAAACCAGCAGCAATCCGCTGCCAAGTCAGGGTGTCGTTACCGCCTTTTTCTGACTCCGGCCCGAAACCTGTAACCCGCCAGACGGAACCATCCCAAGCCGAAATGATCGCCGTCTCGCCGTCGGGCAGGAAATCAAGTCCGGTCAAACGCAACTGGCAATTCCATGGGTTTTTTGTGGGGCGTTGAAACACATCGACCGCAAATGGTCCATCGTCATTGCCCCGGATGATCTTCGTCGTCAGAACGTCGGGATAATTAGGCGGTCCGCCGCCCGTATACGCTGAGAGATCTACTGGCTTTAGAAACGGCGTCATCTGTTTGACAACCCGTTGAGCCTGACCGTTCGTCTCCACGGGGCTGTACGCGATGACGAAGTTCACCGGCATTCCCGCGGGAATCACAAATCGCAGGTTGCGGTCTGGCTTGGTCCAACTGCCATCCTTGAATGAGCTTTGAACCAACAGGCCTGAATCTTTCGGGGCTGAACCCGCGGCTTGTACGACGACGCCCGTGAGAGCTTTATCGCCGTTTAATTCAAGCACTTCGCTCCCCTGTTGTGAGTTCCAGGTCCCCACCAGGTTGCTGGAGTCAATTTTTTCTGGATTCGCCACTTCTTCAACCGACAGTTTTCGTTGGTAGAAACGCAACTCGTCCAACGTTCCCTGAAAAAGCGAAGGATCTGGAAAGTTTTTGTTGGTGAATCCGATTCGCGCCACCGAACCGTCAAGTTTTTTTTCCGGCCCCAGTTTGCCGCCCCCGGCAGGTTTGCCATCGATAAAAAAGCGAACTCGCTGGCTGTCGGCTTGCCAGGTCATTACCAGATCGTGCCAATTCCCGTCGTCTACCTTTCGATTGGCCTGGACTGCACCGACCCAACCTATGTCCAGCGTCGGTCGTCCACCACGAAGAAAAAACGTATGGCCTTGCGGGATCCACTCATCATCCTGTTTGGTCTGCGCAAAAATGGTGCCGTTTTTGGTCGACTGGATCCGTGCATAAATGGAGTAATCGGAGCTTGCCATTTCAAATCGGTCTCCGTTGGCAATTTCGATGAACCGGTCACCCTTGAAAACCAGACCCTGACGTGTTTTGACCCGGGCACCTTCCTCGACTTCGACCTGGTTGGTTCCCGGCAAGGCAAGCACACCGTTCCCGAATCCGTCAACCGAATCCAGGTTGGCAATCTGCAGGACGATCTCCCGCTCTCGCAGACCGACATTAAATGTCCGGGTATAAACCGGAGTTGAACCAGCAAATCCCAAACCCGGCATCTCAAGAACCTCGACGTCTCCGACGCGATACTTGAGGATCGTCTGTTTGCCAAACCGATACATTCCCAGGTAGTGAGCCCAGTCGTGAGGGAGCGGTCCGTACTGTTTTCCATCTCGACCCACTACCCGATCGTCGACAAACGAGCGGACCAGATTGTTGCCTTTCTGACTCGCTGGCCTGCCGACGCCCGGGCCCGTCGGATTGGCAAAATGAACTTCGCCCGCGACCCGCGGATGAGTTCCATGGGTTCCGTTGAAATGGATCCCTTCCCAGTCGATGAACCGACCACTCCAGGCACCCGCGACTCGCATCGTATCGTGTTCGTACATCATCCAGTGACTGCCCGACTCAACACCTCCGGGCCCGTCGTCCAACCGGACGGCGATTCCTTTTTGGGCAATGTTCGAACCGTCGCTGGAGACTTCGATCGTGTTGATCAGACTTGGACCGTAATCCATCCGCGTCCAGGGTTGCGAAACCACCGGCTTGGGACCCCGTGTGTCTCCTTTGGGAAGCGACGCAAGATAGTCATCTGTAACAGCAAAAAACTCGGATGGATTGTTGTTTTTGATAAATTGCTGCCGAATGTAATGGATGACTTCGTATTTTTGCTGGGGCACCATCCAGCGTTGCGGGTTCATCATTCCAAACCCCTGCGTTAACGTCTGATACATCTGGTAGGGCTGATTGCCGTTTTTGAATTTGCCGGATCCAAATCGTAGTGACGTCGGCATCGAGCCTTCTTCTTCGATCGTGCCGTGACAACTGGCACACCGCAGGCGATAGGTTTCCTCGCCGCGTGCCAATCCGGCCTGATCGAGGCCACGAATCAACCCGGCATGGTCGACTCGCGATTCGTATTCCGGAAGCGGAGTGAATGCCACCAGCCCCGTTGGTTTCAATTCGGCCGCCCGCCCTTCCCCGCTGGCGGCAATGGTCTCCAGGTAACTGATCAAGTCAAGAAACTGCTGGCGGTCAGCCAGTTGATTGGCCAAACCTTCGGGCATGGTGGAGGTTTTCGTTTTCGACCATTCCTCGACTTGATCTTTGGAAATTTCAAGTGGTTTGTCGGGCTGTTCAATCTGATCGATTACCAGTTGCGAATCGGATTCCAGTACGAGGATGCCCGAGATCTGTCGGCCATCGTCCAGGAGGATTTTGGCCGTCTCAAAACCCTCTTTCACCTTGGCCGACGGCTGCAGGACGGATTCCACCAAGTGCCCAACCTCGATGACACGTTTTTCCGACAGGTCGGGACCCAGCCGTCGTCCGCTGGATTGTGTTTCGTGACAACGGGCACAGTTCATCGTCGGCTGATAGAACGCGATCGCTCCCCGGCGAGGATCACCAAACTTCCGCGCGTCATTGACCAGTTGAGAGACCGGTTCGGTTTGAAGTCGCCTGGTGAGAGTCTCAGGCTGATTCGACTGGGCGAAGGCGATCGGTGAAATAATCGTCAATTTAAACCACAGGACGAATACGAGGCTTCTTCGGGTCACGACTAATCTCCGCGCGGGAACGACAGGGTTTACGAACTGACCAGTTTAACCTGCCACCCTCTCTGGCAGGAAGACTTGCCCGGAATACCGGAAATGGGCGGCACATTCAGGGGTATCTTCCTTCAGACGTTCAAGGCACCCAAACCTGTTGACCATCAACCCAGCGGATCGTCCAGCGTGTCGATCCCCAACTCTTCGATCGGTTGCGACAGGATGTCCCGATCGCGGGCAGGCAAGTCGTTGGCTGCGGAGTCGGTTGCGTCATAGGGTTGCACATGAATTCGATTTTCTCGAACGGATACAACCTTTACCGGATCGCCGATATCGATGGCAAACCCATCGCTGATCGCGTCGTATTTTTCACCGTTGATGACAACGATTCCGCTCGGGAGCATCTTGGTTCCGGCAATGCCCAATTGACCTTCAAGGCTTACCCTCCGTTGGTGGTGCGACTGGTTTGGTAACACGTCTTCGGGTTTGAGGTCTTTGAGCAAGATCATTTTTCCCAACGGCGTGTGCGGCCAGATCTTGACCATCGCCCCCAGCAACGATGGAATTGCAATTACGGTCAACAGCAGAATCAGGGCACCGGATTTGAGGCCATCCATGAAACCAAACACAATACTGGTCACAATCAATACGCCCGCGAAGATCCCCAGCATTCCCGCCGACGGCAGGAACAATTCAAGCACGACGACGAACAGCCCGATCGCCAACAACAACAAAGCCCAATAAATCATCGCATCGCTCGTTCCAGTGATTCCAACCTGCCACCCAATCATACTCGTCGTTGCCGGATCATACCAGCAAAGGGCTCCCTTCGACCAACGAAAAGGCATTGGCTCGTCAGCATGGAATCGGATTTGATCGGTTGGGCTCGCATCCGGCTGCGCGACTTTCTGCGGCCAGGAATACGGCCATCCGCTCGCGACCACGTGGGATTGCAATCAATGTCGTCTCGGAACGTCCAGCCTACGTGTCCTGGCGAACTGGTTTCACCACAATCCGGTTGCCAACAGCTTCGACGACTTCGACCGGCTCGCCTTTGTTGACCATCTGCCCGGTTGAAATCACGTCGTAAATCCGGCCGCTGATTCGCGCTTTGCCGGACGGGTTCAACCGTGTAATCGTTTCGCCGGAATGTTCCTCAAGATAGCTCCAGTCGACAATCGCTTCGGGATCACTTGAACCGCCCAACCCGGTGTCAACAATCTGGCGAGGCTCAAGAATCATTCGGCGCAGAAGAGGAGAATGCGGAATGACCTTGCGCAGCGCGACAGCGCCCGCGATCACACCGAACCCCGCTCCCACCAACGGAAGCAACGAATAAGACATTTCAACGACGTCCGCACTCGATCGCGGTATCAAGAACGACTGGGATGCCAGTACCAAAGACGAAATGACAAGCAGGACACCACCCACGCCAAACACACCAAATCCTGGCAGCACGAAAACTTCCATCCCGATGAACACGACACCTACGATGAACATGATGACTTCCAGCCAGTCCGCGTTGCCATCGAGACTTTGACTCCAGAAAAACAGGATGAAACACAGCGCCGCAAGAAACCCCGGCAAACCCAGTCCGGGGGCCGACATCTCGGTCGAGAAAAAGAACATTGCCGCGAACAACAACCAGGGCGAAACAAACGGTGAAGACAGAAATTCGGCGAGACGTTCCACCCAGCGATCGGTAGCAGACGGCCGCAACTCCTCGGGCGATTGGTCGAGTTGATAAAACGTCTGAATTTGACCCATGTCATCGGCAATCTTCCGAACCAAAAAGTTCTCCCAGCCGGTTTCAGCATCCAGGCCCGTCACACCGCCGATCGGCCCCAGGGGAGCCCATTGATCAAGTCCCTCAGACGCCTCCAGTTCGTCGTTGCACAGCAGCCGAATTTGTCCTGACACTTTGTTTCGATACCTGGTCACGACCAGCGACGGGTCCAGCATTTGCATCATCATCGACCAATCGGATTGCCGCTCCTTGGCGATGGACTTGACCAACGGGCGCAGACTGTCGAGATCCGATGGACTGAATGACGCCTCGGTTTCACTCTGCCCACCCAGTCTTGCGTCCGGGGCCATGATCAAGCGGTCACAGGTCAGCGCTATCAGTCCGACCGGCCCTTGGGCATTGTCACGTACGAACGCGACGGTCTGGATTTTGTCCGGATCGTATTCCGCGAGGTACTGTGCCAGGCGGATACAAGCATCCACATCGCCGGTATTCTGCTCGATGTTGAAAATGACCAAGTTGAATTGTTGCCGCTCGACTCGCTGCTTGAGCGCGCGAATCGCCCACTTGACCGTCCTCGCGTCGATCACCGGAGGCAGCGTCACCTGCATCGCCTTCCAGTCGCTTCCCTCCGCCGGATTGCCTTCGAGTGAATTCGGTGCAAGATCGAGCGTCCGCGCAAGCTCGGCTCGCGAACCGGGCGTCAGCCTCACCAGCCCAAAGTCGGCCAGTTGCCTGCCTGTCAATCGCGTAAACTCGCCAGCCGGCGTGATCGTCTCCGTTTTGGCGGCTCTTCCAGATGCTTCCAGCTCTTTCCATTGTTCGGCGTTGGCGTACTCCACGCTGCCGTCATTAAAGGTGACACGAAAAAGCTGAAGCTGGTTGTCGAGCATGCTCAACACGACTTCAACGGGTAAGGTCGTCAGTCGTTGATTCGCGACGCTGCGATAAACCTCGCGGAACAAAGGCCTGAGTTGTTGCTCGTCGATCCCGGCATCCCCGATCGCCACGTCCGGTTCGATTGCGATTTGGTTGGCAGCAATCGCAACGAGGACGGCATGGCCATTGAGCTGTCCCTCGATTTGCTGGTCGTTGGCATTTCTGTTGTTGGATTCTATGAAGGATCGACTGGCGGGAATGTAGGCAACCGTTCGAATCCGGTTCAGATCGGCGTTGCCAAGATAGAGCGCCAACGACATGCACGCTTCCAGT
The DNA here is from genome assembly GCA_024642205.1 of Planctomycetaceae bacterium. Lineage (GTDB taxonomy): Bacteria > Planctomycetota > Planctomycetia > Pirellulales > Pirellulaceae > Mariniblastus. The sequence goes on from JAHEBQ010000003.1 coordinate 175,276, forward strand.
TCGCTGCCCCGGCCCGTCTTGCCACTGGCGGTATCGAACTCCAGCACGACCACCGGACGCTCTTCTCGCCGCAACATCACTTGAGGTTGTTCAGAAATCTGTTTAAGTGTTCGCCGAACCTCGGCACTCACTTTGCCGTCAATCGGAAGCGGAATCCGAACAAGAAATCCAATACGATCGGTATCGAAATTCGCCTTGTCTGTTTCAACTTGTTGCCTGTCGTCCTGCCCAGCTCCCGCTGCCCAGGCCAGGGGAGCCGAAAACCATCCTCCCCATGTCAGCAGAATCGCAACGGGTATCGCAAATCGGTATTGCAATGATTTTGACATGGACAGTTCTTAAACCGCGTTGGATGGCACATCGTAACGCCGTGATCTCGGCACGACTAAGTATAGGATTCACGTCAAGTCAGGGAACCGTCCATTTCCATTCGATCAACGCCTTGCCGGGCAAAGCGTGCGATGGACCGATCGATCACCAAAACACGTGGTTTGACATCCGGCGGATCGGGTGGGACACGATATTTCTCGGGGCCCATCTCTCCATGACAGGCTCACAGCGAACAACCTCTGCCAAGACAAGTGCAGGTTTTCGGTCCGCATACCAACAAACCGCTTGCTGGAAGCATCTCCCGCAAAACAACTCACCCCGTCGCCGACGGTACCATCGAATCCACCCATCCGGAGTCAATGAAAATCAATTTGAGTATAAAGTAAAATATCATACTTAACCCCGCACCGGCCGGAATCGTAACCACCCAGCCAGCGACGATGTCTCGCATTGTCTTCAGATTCAAGGCGTTGATTCCGCGCGCCAATCCGACGCCCAGCACTGCACCGACGAGCGTATGCGTTGTCGAGATCGGCAACCCGATGGGCAGCACGGATGCCGCGAGTATCGTAATCGCCGCAGCAAACTCGGCGCAGAATCCGCGGCTTGGCGTGAGTTCGGTAATTTTTTCCCCAACCGTCTTGATCACTTTCCAGCCCCAGGTTGCCAGGCCGATAACGATTCCAACGCCGCCCAGCAACAACGCCCAGCCGGGCGTTGTCGATTCTTTTAGAATTGCATGCTCGGTAACGGCCTGATACGCCGCTGACAAAGGTCCGATCGCGTTGGCCACGTCATTGGACCCATGGGCAAACGCCACCAGGCAGGCAGTGAAAATCTGCAATACGCTGAAAATCCTTTCAACCTGACGATGCTCCGCGAAATCGGTACGGTTTGCAATATTTTCAAGTGCAGCATCCTGCAATAGCTCGGCCTCGTTTAACAACATCGTTGCCTTATTCTGCAGTTCACCCATGGAATGATTGCGAACGCGTTGCAAGTGCTTGATCGTCTTGGCCAACGAACGCGAAACATCGGCATCGAGAACCGGATTCGACCCGGCCTTCGCATTGCCAACCTGAAGAAAATTCGCGAGGGATAATTTCGTGACAAGAAAGCCGACGGCGCCCAAAACGACGGCCACCAGAACAACCGCCATCATGAACCCCGGGGACTGAGGGTCCATTTCCCAGCGTTTCCAAAGTGGCTTGAGTCCCTTGTAACAAGTCAGACCGGTCATCACGAACATCAGTACAAACACCAGTTTCGGCGCAGTACGCCGCGCCGCAGCCACCGGATCATGCTTGTGAAACACCGTTTTCAGCAGGATGCCGAATACAACATAGGCAACGATCGCGGAAATCAATGGCGAAACCACCCAGCCAGCGCTGATCAAACCAACTTGATTCCACAGGATCCCGTTGTAACCCAGTGCAACGACACCAAAACCGACCACGGCACCCACGATTGAATGCGTGGTGGAAACGGGCCACGACATCCACGTCGCTATCAACAACCATGTTCCGGCTGCCAGCAGCGCCGCAATCATGCCGCAAGCGAGAATATACGGTGCTTGTTCGGCCGAGTAGAAATTCAGTATTTCCAGCGGATCGAAAATTTTCTTGCGCACCGTTTCCGAAACGTTCGAACCAACAATGTACGCACCAGCAAACTCAAAAACGGCGGCCAGGATAACGGCGCGTTTCAATGTCAGCGCACCCGATCCAACCGAAGTTCCCATTGCGTTGGCTACGTCGTTGGCACCAATATTCCAAGCGACATAAAATCCGCAAACGAGAATCAAACCAATCAGTATATATTCAACACCCATGATGGCGAGGTGACCCAGGTCTAAAAAGGCAGTGGAACGAAGTTACGAAAGTGAATCGGTCAATCCCGGCAGGTGCTGTTCTGCGTCGACTACTTCAAACTCAATGTCCTGAGAACGCGGTTCGCAAGATTCTCGGACACATTGCCCAAACGACTCAGTACGCGGGTCACTCTCATCCAGAGATGGAATTCAGCCACGGAAAAATCTGTATCGTGGGCATAGATTTTTTTCAACAACTGCAACTGCACTTCGTCGGCTTGATGTTCTGCAAACGCCGCGTCTTTGGCCAACCGCCGGATTCGCTCGGCTTCTGTTCCGCCAAATCCGGATTCAATCAATTCGTCCATTTGGTCGATTATCAAGGCAGTGACCTGACAGGCGTGAACATTGAGCTCAACAAACCGGTCAAAATCAGTCTTCAAGTCATCGGGGAACGGCAGCGGCTTCAGCGTCAGGACTTTGCAAACATCTTCAGCGGTGTCGGCGAGGCTGTCTTGAAGTGACAAGATCTCCAGGACCTCGGCGCGGTCGATCGGCATGAAGAACCGTTTCAGCAACCGTTCCCGAATATCATCCTTGATTTGGTCTGCCTGGTGCTCCAGGTTGGAGACGTCATTCGAAAGCTGATCAAGCCTTTCAAACTCTCCCGCCTTGACGGCAGTCAAAGCCTCCGACATCTTGTCAATGCACTTGCTGACTTGTGCCATGTGCTGCTGAATTTGACTGAACGGAGACCGACCGAAAAGCTTGCCAATTGTGCTCATTAAATAGTGCCAAGGAATTTTCTGGATGTTTTGGTAATGCCGATCTTAATGTTAAGATTTCTTCATATCCAGTAGTGCTCGAACTGAGCGTGGTCAGCCCTGACGGGCAATCGGTGGATTTCCGGAAAATGGTTGGTCGATTCCGGTGTCGGCAAGCTGATTTCTGGCAATTGCCCTGTTTGTTGCCATACCGGCAGCAAACGCGCTGGGCGTGTTTGCTGTTTGTGGCGGAGTTAATCAATGCCGGTGGAAAATCAATCTTCAGGAATCCTAAGTCCATGAAATTTCCCCGGGCTGTCCGCCGATTACTGCTCGGCTACCTCATTATCCATTTGCTGACGGCGGGTTTCTTTGTCTTCGTTTTAACAGGGATCGTTCGCAACCAGATGATCCGTGATGCGCGCTCGAAAATGGAGGCAATGGCTTCGATGCTGGTAGAGCACGTCGAGGAGCTGCCTGCCGGAAACAAAGATGCCAGCTTGCCCGCGTATTTGATCCGTTTGGGTGAAGAAACCGAAATGCGATTCACGTTGATCACTGCTGAAGGTATCGTTGTCGCCGATTCGGTCACAGGAACGCAAGACATCGGGCCTCACGGGACGCGCGAAGAGATACTGGTCGCCAAAAAAGAAGGCGTCGGTTTTTCCCAGCGATACAGCGCGACACTGAACCAGCCCATGATGTATCTGGCTCGGCGCTATGAACCGACAAATGCCAATCACGCCGGGGGATTTGTACGCGTCGCCGTCCCGAGTGACTCGATCAGCTCCGCGATCGGAGATATTCAAAAATACGTCTGGCTGTTCGCGATCGCCCTCAGCGCACTGACAGCTTTGCTGATGGCAGTATTTTCCGCACGTAGCATGCAACCGCTGGATCTGTTTTCCCAGGCCGCCAGGCGGATTGGCGTCGGACAGTACGACAGCATACCACAGGTTCATCATCGCGATGACGAATGGGGTGAACTCGGTGAGGCATTTCAACAGATGCAATCCGAGCTGACTCGACGCGAAGAACGACTGGTCGAAAACAGCCAGCGTCTCGAGGCGGTCCTTTCCAGCATGATCGAAGGCGTATTGGCAATCGAGCCGACCGGCGAAGTCATGCTTGCCAACGGAGCAGCCTGCCGCATGCTGGGGTTGACACATTCCGAACTCGTTGGCCGCAAGCTGCTGGAGATCGTTCGTATTCCGGAACTCAGCTCGGCGGTCGAAAAGACCCAGATTCAACGGACGTTTTCCAAGACGGAATTCAAGACGATAACCACACCGAAACTCGCCGGCCCCCAGCGAACGCTCAAGGCCCGCGTGTCGATATTGGCCAACCAGGATAAGCCAGGCGTCGCCATCGTTTTGCACGACGTGACAGAACTCAGGCAGCTGGAAACGATGCGCCGGGATTTCGTCGCAAATGTTTCGCACGAATTGAAAACACCGCTTTCGTCGATCAAGGCTTACGCGGAAACGCTCCGGTTGGGGGCCTTGCATGACGATGAAAAGAATCTGCAGTTCGTCGAGCAGATCGAGTTCCAGGCGGAAATGCTGAACCGCCAGATCCAGGATTTGCTACAACTGGCCCGGGTCGAATCAGGACAAACGACGTTCGCGATGACCGATGTCGCGATCAACCAGGTTTGCCAGACCTGTTATGAGCAGTTTTCGGAAATCGCCAGTGAGCGGAACCTCGATTTGAAACTGGAACTCTCAGAACCTGGCCCGATTTCGAGGTCCGATCGCCCGTCCATTGAGACCATTGTCAAAAACCTGGTCGTTAATGCGATTCACTACACACCCAAGCAGGGATCGGTGACCATTTCGACGGCGTGCGAGGAAGACTGGGCGGTCATCACGGTGGCCGATACCGGAATCGGAATTGCCCCCGAACAGCAGTCTCGTGTGTTTGAAAGGTTTTACCGAGTCGACAAGGCCCGTTCACGCGACATGGGTGGAACGGGTCTGGGTTTGGCGATCGTCAAGCATCTGGCCCAGGCGCACGGTGGCTCGGTGCAGCTGAAGAGCCAGTTGGGAAAAGGCAGCCAGTTTCAAGTTCGGCTACCGAGAGTATAAGGGGTGAAACGAGCCCCCTGCACCGTTACCAACCTGGTGCCCAGGACTGATGCCAACAAACACCAGCACGGCTCGCCCGGGTTGGCGTATCGGACCGTTTCGCGCTCCGATTGGGTGATTCACTTTTTCCTGATTGTTTCGGTGTCCCGAACCAACTCGGACATCCGGCCTTTGATTTGAAGCTCGATCGGTACACTGGCGACCGTTGTTCCCGACTCGGAAATCGAAACCGAATTGAGCTTGACCGGTCCACGCCCGAGCAGGTGGGCGGGGATTCGGAATTCAACTTCCTTGCCGATCTTTTTGGCAAGTGATCGTCCATTGTGCATCAGCTCGATCGAATCACCGAACGTTGATTTCGAGCGAAACGTTATTTGATCGGTATCCAGGTAATCCGCATACTCGGATGTGATCGTGGTTGTCTCGCCATGATTATTGATCGTGATTGGCAACACCACATTGCCGGTCGCCTGAATTACATTTCTGGCAATGGCCACCAGTCGGATCTCATGATAACCATCGGTCATGTTGGACGTATCGAACACAAGCGATTCTTGCATGCCGACCCGATAAACCACGACGCCGTCAACAAAAAACTCAATTCCGGCAATCGGGACCGGGGACTGGGATGCGTCCAGTTTCAATTTCAATTCGCCTTTAATGGTATCACCGGCCGAGATCCCGTTCACCTTGAGGACAGGCTTGGTCGCCCACGGTTGGCAAAGCGCGTCACCGACAACGATGGTTTGAAACGGCCCATGGACCGATTGATAAAACGCTTCTGCCATCGAACAACCGCGTGCATAGTGGACGTGAATCATCGGATGCGGAAATTTCGCTTGCAGTGCGTAGGGCTCGATCACGGTTCCGCTGGCACCCGCAGCTCCATTGAGAAGAAACTGGGTACATTTCGTTTGACCCGATTGATGAAACGCCCCGCCAAAGCTGGTCAGATTGTCACAAAAAGCGCCGGGAATTATCTTGCTGCCCGATGCGATCCAGTTGAACACGGCGGTACCACATGTTAACCCGATCACATCGCGGGACCTGATCGGCAACGATTGGTGCACGATTTCCGTCCTGAATCCCATCGTTTCCAGTTGCTCAATCGCAACGGCGAAGTTCGGCTTGCGGGTCGTCGACCGCACGTCTTTGGTCTCAGTGAAATAAAAGGTGCCTTGCGGCTTTGATTCGTCGGCATTGATCGAGCGCTGTATTTGCCGGAGCGCCTGCTGTTCGTTGATCCCCTGATTCCGTGTTACCGACAGAATGGTAGAAAGAACATGCCGGTTCCCCTGCCCCTGTTCCGAGTTGAGCATCCCGTTGGGTGCCCACGAATAACCCGACTTGAATCCGTGCGTAGGGACAAACTCAAATGGAAGATCAGGAATCCGGTTGACAACCCCCTGGAAGACTGGGTCATCCTTGACTTTGTCGAATGCCAGGTCGGCCAGCGTCTGCGTTTGGTAGCACCAACCCTGTCGAATGGACCGCGTCAGCCAATCCGTCGCATTTTTCGCATCTCCCTTCCTTCCAAAAAACTTGGCCAGCCAATAGTGAACCGCCATCTGATTCGGGTTTTTCTTGAATATTTCGAAAAGCGTCTTGATCGCATCATCGAGTTCTTGCTCGGAATCCGAGTTGATCTTCGCAATCGCCTCCAGGAACAGATTCTGTTGATCGCCAACAAAAGGCCGCCGCAACAGGACTTCGGCAGACATTCGATAGTAGTTGTTTGAGTCCAGCAGCATGTAACCCGGTCGCTCCTGCAGGGCAGCACTCGCATAATAGGTCAACGACGTTATCGAAGCGCTCGCATTAAAGACCTGGGCGGGTACTTCCTGGTTGGTTTTCGCCTTGACCATCTCCAGCAATTTTCGCTTGTGATCTGCCACATTGATCGCAGTCGGAAAGTCGGACGAATAAACAACATAGTCCACACTGCCTGCAAGGCTTCGATTTTCGATTTCTGCCAGTAACGGCTCCAGAATCAGCGTGCGAAAATCCATCCATCCGGCAATCTCTCGGTCCGGGATATTGTTCAAGTAAATCACATTTCTCGCCGGAATATTTCGTCCCCGAATATAGTAGTTGGCCAACATCTTGGACGAAGCCGAGTTCGCATTGACCACGACCACCACATTCTCGGGACCTCCACCCGCCCAAACCATCGCCGGCGCCAACCCTGTCGTTAAGGTAACAATGACCGCAAGCCAGATACCCAAGCGGGTTTCTCGTCCCTTCGATCGGATTGCCAGCGTTCCGTATCGCAAATTCATTCGTGTTCCTGGTGGTTTGCCAATAAAAATTGATACTTCGCGGAATTCGACTTGACTGGTTTGGGCAGTCTTGAGTCAGGTTCGCAGTTTCAATTGTCCCTCAAACGGTTGGCGGTTTCGACGCCCTTAAGAAAGAAACAGGTCAAACGGTGATCGGACCCGAGCCCGGCTATTGGATCCAAAAAACCGTTTGGATCCGCCAAACAGGGGACAAACCAGGAAAATCTGAGCACTTGGCCAGCGCCCAAAATCGAATGGCGTCATGCTGATTTTCAAATTTATGAAGAGCAGGTGAAAATTTCGTATTGTTAAGAAATCTTAACCCACGCTTCATCTTTCGTTGGTACCCTTTTCGGCAATGAGCGTGCAACGGCTGGCGCAAGCCACATGGCAAGCTGAGGTTATAGACAATTCTTGTAGGAACGACGGAAGAAACAATGAGTCGAAATATTTACGCTGCTGTACTTTTTTCTTTTATTTTCGCGCTGGCAGCCGGGTGCGACAAATCGAAGAATTCCGAAACAGCAGGCATGGGGACAGCCAAAACAGGCTCCGGAGCCGCAACCAAGGCCAAAACATCGAACCTCTCGGGAAGCATTGCGATCGAAGGCTCAAGCACGGTCGAGCCGATTTCCAATCGTGCCAAAGAAAAATTCAACGAGGGCTTCCCCAACGTCAACATCGCGGTCAGCGGACAGGGCACGGGCAACGGTTTCAAAGCGCTTGGTTCCAAAGAATGCGATCTCTCCGACGCTTCGCGCCCGATTAAACAAAAAGAGCTGGATGTCTGCAAAGCGGCCGGTGTAAATTTTTATGAAATTCCTGTCGCCTACGATGGTTTGACGATCGTCATCAACAAAGAGAATGACTTTGTCAAGCAGCTTACGATTGAAGAGTTGAAGCAGATCTTCCGCGAAGACCTCGCGGCAAAAACCTGGAAAGAAGTCAATGAAGCCTGGCCGGACGAGAAGATCTCGATCTACGCTCCCGGGATTGCATCCGGGACACATGACTATTTTGTCGAGGTTATCGGAAAGGATGACAAGAAAGGACTTCGCGCCGACGATCAAACGATGCTCAGCGAAGACGACAAAGCGCTGGTGACGGGTGTGAAGGGAGACAAATTCGCGATTGGATTCTTCGGTTATTCCTACTACGAAGCCAACAAGGATGAACTGGGCGCCGTTCCGATTGTGAATCCTGTCAATGACACTGCCGTTACGCCGAGCATGGCCACGATTGAATCAGGTGAATATGCTCCGTTCAGTCGACCGCTGTTTATCTACGTCAATACGGATTCCTACCAGCGGGCAGAAATCAAGGAGTTTGTCGATTACTACCTCGACAACGTGGTCGAAATTGTCAAGGACGCCAGTTATGTCCCACTACCGCAGGCCGTCTACGAATCGGCCAAAGCACATTTGATGAAAGACCTTCCCGGTTCCCATTACCTGGATGCAGAAGGCAACAAGCGAGAAGGATCGCTGACCAAGGTCTACAAGGAAGAAAACCTTCCGGAATAGCTGGATCTGACCGAACCATTATCTGAATCCAAATTACGGCATCGTCCGTCAAACAGCATGAGTAATGACTCCGCCGCGCCGGCGGAACTCCTGACCGCGGAGACCAATTCGAAACCCTCATTCCGCATTCGTTCGTCATCGTCGAGTAAGCGATGGCAAGCGATCGTGGTCACGGGACTCGTGTTATGTTCGCTCGTTTCATTACTGACAACGATCGGGATCATCGTGATGTTGGTCGTTGAGTCCTGGGGTTTTTTTGCGGATTCGCGAATCGAGCTGTGGAAATTCCTGACCGGCACGAAGTGGACCGTCGGACAGACCCAGGGGTCATTGAGCTACGGCATTTGGCCGCTGCTGTCGGGAACCCTGAGAATCACCGGGATTGCGATGATGATCTCATTGCCGATGGGTTTGATTTCGGCGGTTTACCTCAGTGAGTACGCCTCCAAACGGATTCGGTCCTTTCTCAAGCCGACCCTCGAAATTCTCGCGGGGATTCCTACGGTGGTGCTCGGTTTTTTCGCGGTCAAGTTCATCACGCCGTACATGCTCGAACCGCTCGGTGATTTCAAGACATTCAACGCGACGTCGGCGGGAATGGCAGTCGGCATTCTGTGCCTGCCATTGGTAACCTCGCTCGCTGAAGACGCGCTTCAGGCGGTCCCCAATCGACTTCGAGAAGGAGCATACGGGCTCGGTTCCACCCGCCTGGAAGTAACTCTGAAGGTCGTCGTACCGGCGGCACTATCGGGAATCATTTCGGCATTTCTCCTGGCGCTTGCCCGGGCGATCGGCGAAACCATGGTCGTGTCCCTGGCGGCCGGCAGTACTCCAACGTTTACGCTGGATCCGCGGATGCCGTCCCAGACCATGACCGGCTTTATCGTGGAGACATTCAAGAGCGAATCCGTGGTTCCGGGAACGCTCAGTTACTTTTCCATTTATGCTGTCGGGACAGTCCTGTTCTTGATCACTTTTGGAATCACCTTGATTGGTCAAATCATTCGAATGAGATACCGGGAGGTATACGATTGATGACGGACCCGCTGAATCAACAACTTGAACACCGGAGTGATGGGCAGCGAAAGATGTTCAGCAGTTCTTTCTCTGTGATCTGTTTGCTGGTTTCAAGTCTTGCCATCGTGGTTTTGGCCACGCTGTTATTTTCGATTTTCGTCACCGGGGGAACCTGGTTGAATCTTGAGTTTTTGACTGCCAGCCATCGCGAAAACAATCCCGAAGAATCCGGCATTGGTCAAGCCATCGTGGGGTCTCTGGTCATTTGTTCGATCTGCGGATTGGTGGCTCTTCCGATCGGCGTCGGAACGGCGATCTTCCTGGAAGAATTTCAACCGCGCCGTCGAATCCTGCGAATGTTTCACGGGCTGATTCAACTGAACATCAATAATCTCGCCGGTGTCCCGTCGATCGTCTATGGCATCCTTGGACTAACGGCGTTTGTCTACATGTTCGGGGCCTTTCATTCAATTCGAATCAACGGCCAACCGGACTACGAAATCGGTGCGACTTATTCCTATCAAGTCAAAACACTTGGTGGGCAATACGTCAAATTCCCGGCCCGCGCCAAACTCCAGCCGACAATTGAGATTCAGGATAGCCGGACTGTCACCGATTCCAGCGGCAAGCGGTTCAAACTCAATGTCTTCTCACCAATCGATGAAGAATCGACGCTGGCCAAGACCAGATCGAAATCGGTAATCCGCGGAACGCAGGCCCAACTGATCAATCGGGAAGGAGCGGACCTCTACGAAGCGGCAACGATCGACGGTCGATCTTTCACGTTTCCCGCCAAACCAACCTACAGTCAATTCGCGAAAATACTCGAACCGATCACCGTGACCGGTCCCGACGGTAAATCATTCGAACTTAACGTATTGTCCAAGTCAGAGGCGATTCCGACCGACGAATTGGTCAAAGCCCGATCCGTATTCGCCGACTCGCCCGATCCTAACAAACGTTCATCCGCGTCGATTTTCCGGGAAAACTCGTTCTTTCACATGCACTTGCCGTTCAGCAAAAGCGTGCTCTCGGCAGGCCTGACGTTGGCGCTGGTGATTCTGCCGATTGTGATTATCGCTTCCCAGGAAGCGATTCGCGGCGTCCCCCAAACGCTCCGCGAGGCGGCTTTCGGGATGGGCGCGACACGCTGGCAGGTCGTTCGGGGCGCGGTGCTTCCTTCCGCGACTCCAGGGATCATGACCGGTGCGATCCTCGCCATGAGTCGCGCGATCGGTGAAGCCGCGCCGCTGTTGGCAGTCATGGGAGGTGTGCTGGGCACGACCAACCACCTCTCAAGCCTGATGGACCGGACCCCGGTTCTTCCCGTCACGATCTTCAAATGGGCTGGCGACGAAAACCAGGGGTTCGAGCACCTGGCTGCTGCCGCGATCATTGTCCTACTGGCATTCCTGCTGATGATGAATTCCGTCGCCATTCTGATCCGCCATCGCTATGAAAAGAAACTGGCCTAAACACTGAAAATCCTAATCGCCGTCAACCGACCGAAAACCAATTCCGAATTCCGCAAACATCAATGTCCACTACGCCTACCGTGATGAACCAAAGCAAACGCAGCCCCCAATCGCCAGTTCAAGCAGAATCGACGGTGACCCTCGATCCGCCCTTGATGGACGCTCAAACAGCGATCGCGATCGACTCATTCAACGCCTACTACGGGGACTTTCAGGCGCTTCACGACCTTCACCTCGACATCCCCGAACAACAGGTCACCGCGTTTATCGGACCCAGCGGCTGCGGTAAAAGCACGCTGCTCAAATGGTGCAATCGCATGAACGACATTGTCCCGATTGCCTACGCCACCGGTACACTCAAGGTCGGAGAGACCAACGTGCTGGAGCGCGGCACCGACGTGGTTGACCTCCGACGCAAGGTCGGGATGGTGTTCCAGAAAGCCAACCCGTTCCCCAAGTCCATTTTTGACAATGTCGCCTATGGCGCGCGGTTGCATTACAAGATTTCCCGACCTGAACTTTTCGATCTGGTCGAGCTGTCCCTCAAGAAAGCCGCTTTGTGGGATGAGGTCAAAGACCGCCTCAAGCAGTCCGCACTCGGACTCTCCGGCGGCCAGCAGCAACGATTGTGCATCGCCCGGGCTATCGCAACCGGACCCAAGATCCTGTTAATGGATGAACCCTGTTCGGCTCTGGACCCCGCATCGACGTCTCGAATCGAAGATCTGATTTTCGAATTGAGAAGACAGTTTACCATCGTGATCGTTACGCATAACATGCAACAAGCGGCCCGGTGCAGCGACCGAACGGCTTTTTTCTACGAAGGCAAAATCATCGAAGAAGGCGCAACCGAAGACGTGTTCACGCGGCCCAAGCAACGACAAACCGAAGATTACGTAACGGGCAAATTTGGATAGTGACCTTGACTGTTCCGTTTTTGAATTCCGCTCTCAGGACATTCGATTTCCAAACTCCCAATTTCGTCCCTGAACCATGTCAAAACACCTCCAAAACGACGTCGATCTTCTCCACAGCCGCTTGATGTCACTGTTCGGGATTGTGGAACAAATGGTCGACAAAGCCGTTCGTGCACTCTGCGAACAACGGGTTGAGCTGGCCATCGAAGTCATTCAATCCGATATCCTGGTCAATCGAACCGAAGTTGGCATTGAAGAAGAGTGCCTGAAGATCCTGGCGCTCCACCAGCCTGTCGCCGCGGATCTGCGCCGCGTCACCACCGTCCTGAAAATCAACTCGGATCTCGAAAGAATCGCCGATCTCGGATGCAACATTGCCGAACGAGCCCAATGTTTGCACGAGCATCCGTATTTCCCGATTCCCGAGCAGTTACCCGATATGGTCCGCCAAGCCACCACGATGGTCCGCTTGGCGTTGGATGCGTTTGTCAACTCCGACACCGGGCTTGCCAAGAAAGTCATTCAACTCGATGTGGCGGTGGATGATTACAACCTCGCCGTGATTGAAGAGTTGCAGACGTTGATGCGCCAGGATTCGGAACTGGTCGTGCCCGCCCTGCACTGTTTCTCGGCGTCGCGGCACGTCGAACGAATCGCCGACCACGCCGAGAACATCGCGGAAGACGTCATTTATCTGGTCGACGGGGATATCGTTCGGCACAGGCATGGGCAGTTCTTCGAAAGCCAAAATCAACAAAAATCACCAGAAAACCCTTAGCGCTGATGATTCCAAGCACCCCACACCGAGGCGCAGAAAAGTGAACCAGAAGTCCAAAACACTTGTCCGTCAAAGAGGCTCCTGGCTCTCGAACCGGTGGCAGGTAGCCAACTTCGCATCTCGAAAATTGAAACCTCAATCAATCGCCTGCCGGTAATTTTTTCGCCTGCAAATCTCGTTTACCCATCCACGAACCCGGAAAAATTTTTATCGCCAATTCTATTCATTCTCCAGTAACATGCCCAAAAAGAAAATTCTGATCATTGAAGACGACCGCTCGCTCGCTGGCGTGCTCGAATACAACTTTGCCAACTCGGGACATGAAGTATTTTGCGCTCACGACGGGATGGATGGAATCAACCAGGCCCGTGCCAAATCACCGGACCTGATCGTGCTGGACCTGATGATTCCGGTGATCGATGGTATCGAAGTTTGCCGCAGGCTGCGCGCCGAATCGGCGACGCGGGACACGCCGATCATGATGTTGACCGCCAAAGCCGAAGAAGCCGATCAGTTGATCGGGTTTTCGGTTGGCGCTGACGATTATGTTGTTAAACCATTTAGTGTGCGAGTCCTGCAGGAACGGATCAAGTCGCTGCTTCGGCGCCGTGAACGAATCAACGGACCGGGTGAAGACACCGTCGTCAGCGGAGAGATCACCGTGGATCGCGTCAAACATCGGGCCTGGGTCAAGCGGGAGACCATCGATCTGACGCCCAGCGAATTCCGGTTGCTCGATACCCTGATCCGCCATCCTGGCCGGGCATTTGATCGTTCGGAGTTAATTGACTCCGCACTGGGCGCCGACACGCTGGTGCTTGAACGAACCATCGACGTCCACGTTCGCAGTCTGAGAAAAAAGCTGGGGACGTGCGCCGACGCGATCCAGACCGTCCGCGGAGTCGGTTACCGCTTCCGCGAATCGACCAACGCAGAAACCTGAGTCGCTGTCGTTTGCGGATCCTTCCCTGCCGAACCCCGACCTTGGATTCGTGGGCTGGTGCAATGCCTTTCGTCGTGGCCGTTTCCCCTTGGTCGTCGTGGCTGTCTCCCCTTGATCGTTCATCGTTGACCCGCAAACCACGGGAACAAGCCGGCCAACCGAAAAGAAAGCCGGACAAAAACCTTGTCCAAGCCAAAAATGCCTGTAAAACGCCCTTGTCGCTGGAAAACACATTTCCTACACTACGTGGCTGCGAGGAGGCTTGCCTCCCCAGGAATCGCACCCATTCCCCTGTAGCTCAGTTGGTAGAGCGACGGACTGTTAATCCGTTTGTCGCAGGTTCAAGTCCTGCCGGGGGAGCTTAGCGGTAAGTCACTGATAGCCGATGTGAGACAATCCCAGTTATTTCCGGGGTTTCTTGCATCGGCTATTTTTGTTGTCGCAGGAT
>JAHEBQ010000028.1 GCA_024642205.1 Planctomycetaceae bacterium
TAAACGATCCAGTCAACCGGTGGCCGTCCAAAAAGCTGCAGTGCTTCGTTTGCCCTGGAAAACGGGCGACTGCCGAAGAAGCCCCGATGGGCGGAAAGGGGGGAAGGATGGGGCGACGTGATGACAGTATGGCGACGAGGATCAATCAACTTGATTTTTTTCTCAGCGGGCTTGCCCCAGAGAATGAACACAACGCCGTCCGACCGGGCACTGAGCTGAGCGATGACTTCATCCGTGAAACTCTCCCAGCCTCGTTTACGATGCGAGTTCGCTTCTCCCTTGCGAACGGTCAGGACCGTGTTCAACAGGAACACACCTTGCCTGGCCCACGACGTCAGGTTACCGGAGGTAGGTGATTCATGCCCGAGATCGTCACAATATTCCCGGTAGATATTCTTCAGTGAAGGCGGGAGTTGCACACCGGATTCGACCGAGAAGCTCAGCCCGTGTGCCTGACGCGGACCGTGGTAAGGATCCTGACCAAGAATCACAACCTTTGTTTCCTCCAACGAAGTCAGTCGAAAGGCGGCGAACACGTTTTCGGCAGTGGGATAAACGGTCCGCGATCGCCGTTCCAGTTCGAGGAACGATTCGAGTTTCTGGAAAACGGGTTCATGAAAATACGTTTCCAGCCGGTAGGTCCAATCGCTTTGAATTGGCCAGCCAGTGGGGAAAACGCGGACGTTCATGCGGACGCTACCTTCGACTTGCTGGGCCGAAAGTCAATCAATTGAAGTTCGACATTACGACGACCACGGAAATCGTTGATAACCGGTCGGAAAGCAAAATCGTACAGCGAATCCTGATCGTTGAGGTCCTTGAGCCACTCGCCTTTTCCGAAGGCGACGGCGCGGATCGTGGAATTGTATTGTTTCAATCGCAAATCGAGGTGTCGTCCGTCGGCACCCATCGTACGCGCGGGAGTGGCGAGTTGAACGGCGGAAGCGCAAAGTACTGGTCGCGGATTGTCTTGACCGAACGGAGCCAGTTTTTCCAGGTCATTCATCATGTTGAGTGTCAGGTGCCCAATCAACGCTTCGGCATCGATATCAAGATCGGGAATTAACTCGTCCACACTGACCTGTTCGATAACTTGCTCGCAAAAATCTTCGCGAAAAGCGTCAATGTTGCCAGGTTCGATACTGAGTCCGGCGGCGGCCTCATGGCCCCCGAATTGAATCAGATGCTGTTGACATCCTTCGAGCGCACGGTACAGGTTGACACCGCAGGAAGTTCGACACGAACCTACGCCCGGTCGATTGTTGAGCGGGTCGGTTGAGATCATGATGGTAGGTCGATGAAATTCTTCCGCGATCCGGCCTGCCGCGATTCCAATCACACCCAGATGCCAGTCCGACTCGGACAAGACAAGTGCCGACTCATTCGCGGGGTCGTGATTCTCCTTGATCATTTTATGAGCGGAGCGGAGAATCCTGCGATCAAGGCTGTCCCGATTTTTGTTCAGTTGATCGATGTAGTCGGCCAGGGCCTTGCCGCGTTCTTCTGATTCGCAGGTCAGCAATTCGACACCGAGTTGGGCCTGACCCAGGCGACCGGCGGCGTTCAGTCGCGGACCGATCGAAAACCCGATATCCTCGGCGCCCAACCGCGGTTTATCCTGGCATTTCGCCAACGCCATCAAGTGGTTCAGACCTGGATTGGCGAATTGGCGCATGCAATTCAAACCGTGGTGAACGATGATTCTGTTTTCATCCAACAACGGTACGACGTCACATACCGTTCCGATCGCGGCCAATGAAACGGCCGCAAACAAAAAGTTTCGGTACTGCTCTGGAAGTTTAGGAGAGCCGCAATGGCGCTGGCATAACGCCCATGCAAGTTTGAATGTGACACCGGCGCCGCAAAGTCCGGAAAATGGGTATTCATGACCGGGCAGAGCAGGGTGCACGATTGCATCGGCATCGGGAAGTGACGGACTCAGGTGATGGTGGTCCGTCACGATGATCTGCATGCCCTGTTGCCTGGCGAATGCTACCTCGGCCAAGCTCGTAATTCCGCAGTCGACCGTAATGATCATTTCGGCACCGCGCCGATTCAGTTTTTCCAGCGACTCAATGCTCAGACCATATCCATCGTTCAACCGGTTGGGCACGAAATACGAGACTTCCGCGTCAAGCAGTTTCAGGCAGCGGTAGAGAATCGCCGTGGATGTCATTCCGTCGGCATCGTAGTCGCCATAGACGAAAATTTTGCGTTTGTCGGTAATCGCCCTGTAGATCCTTTCGACGGCTGGGACGATTCCGGGAAGTTCCTCGGGTGGTCGGAGCCCGGTCATTTTCAGGTCGATAAAGGATGCAACCTGTTCGGGGTGGGAAATGCCACGCAGGGCCAGAATTTGAGCAACGACCGGCGAAACGTTGGAAGACCTTTCAATGGATTCAACCAACCGGGCATCGTGAGCGCGTATCGTCCATCGGAGGGCCATTGAAACTTCCTATCCACTTCAAGGTGTGTAACCGACATCGTAAGGAAATCAGAACGACGCGGCAACCAACAAGTGGCGCAGTCGTCTGCCCGCGAACGTGCAAGTGGCCCGCTCAGCGCATTCGAAGGAAAGTCGATGCGCATAAAAACGACCATGCCCTAAGGCATGGTCGTTGAACATCGCGATTGTCGACGTGAAAAAACCGATCCGATCGAATGTCGGGTTATTTTTTCTTTTCGTTGTGAATCGTGTGCTTCCGCAATCGGGGCGAAAACTTCTTGAGCTTCAGTTTTTCGCCGCCACCTTTTTTGCGAATGGTGTAGTTGTAATCGCCTGTCTCTTCACAGACGAGATGAACAACTTCGAGCTTTTTTTTGCTTTTGCCGGACTTGGCCATGGGGTAACCTCGCGGGCCCTGGATTCTTGAATTGATTTGAGTCGCGAAATATACCAAATTTCGCCCGGTTCTGTAAGGCTCAATCACTCCAAAATCAGGAATCTGCATCCATTGGACCGCTTTTTTGCAGACCAATCCGTTGTCTCGAGGCTTGGTGAACGCACAGAACAGGGGATCCAACGGACCTAGGGATGCAGACTGGTCGTTGGCCGGGGCGACGGCTAAACCGGGGGTGTCGGGTTTGCATCGGTGCCAAGCGGCTCCCGCAACGTTTCTCTTGGGTTGGACGATTCGTCGACGGTGTATTTCGAGATCGGCGATGGTCGGCCATAGTAAAATCCCTGGCCAAGCTGGAACCCCATCTGAACGAGGATCTCGTGGCATTCGCGGGTCTCCACGCCTTCCGCGAGCGTCTGAATGCCGAGATTGTTGACCAGGTTGGCGAACAATGCGACCAATTCCTGTCGTTTCGCAGGGGCGTGTTCAATGTTCTTGGTCAGCTTCATGTCGAACTTGAGGAAGTCAGGTCGGACTTCGCCCAACTCAACAAGGCGGGCACGACCGACACCAAAATCATCAAACGCGAGCATGATATTGAGATCCTCGAGGACCGCGCACAGTTCACGCATCATGGTCATGTTGGTCGAGGCACCTTCATGGATTTCCAGTGTGATCTTTTGTTCGGGAGCAGCAACTCGGATTTCGCGCAGTGAATCGTAGAACTCAACTCGATCAAGTTCTTTGGGGTGTGTGTTGACAAACAGGTTGGCATCGGATCCGAATGCGGTTCCAATTTCAATACCTCGCAGGCGAAACGCTTCGCTGAGTTGGGCTTCGAGGTTCAGCTGTGATGCCGCGTGAAACATCTCGTGCGGGGACTGCAGTCCAAACAGTCGGCTGCGTCCGAGAACTTCGTAGCCGATCCGTGACTGATCTTCCAGTTTGACAAGAGGTTGAAAGTGCGGATAGAGTCCGCCATCACTGATCAGTCGCTCAAACTGGATCATCGCCAGGGCCTGGTCGCAGACGTCTTCCTGAATGGTGTGGTGTTGGATGTTCATCTCCTGTTTCAGACCGACCCGGAATACCAGGGCGGCAAAATGGATCAGGTCGTTCACCTGGATTTCGATTTCACCATTCAGTTGTTCACCATTGACGAAGGTCCCATTGGTGCTCCCAAGTTCGCGAAGCATCAGCTTGCCATCGTTGGAAGCGAAGATCTCGGCATGGTTTTTTGAAATGCATCCAACCGGCAAGTGCAAACATGAATCGGATCGGCGTCCGATCGAAAAGGGAAATGAATGGATCGGATATTGCCGATTCGGCTGCGTTTCGTCAATTTGACCGGTGAGGAACCACTGACCTGAGTTGATAACCGTTGGGCAGGTTTTTGGCGCGATTGGCTGTTCGTTCATGTTGATCAGGTTCATTTGTGAATCGGTGTTACGGTGGATCATCCACGACTTCCGGGAAGTTGGAGCCTCGAATTTGTAGCTTGGGATTAACAACAAAGCTGCAACAAACGGAGAATTTTCTCCTTTGCCAGAAGAATTTGCGGGTTTGGACGATGGTTGCTGCCAGTGACTGAACTTCTTCAATACTCCGGTTATGCGGATTATGAAAGCTGGTCCAGGAACCCGGTTGAGATTCAACGACTTGAAATCCGGCGAATCGATGTAAATCAATCAATGACGGGTCGATGAGAGAACCCGATTCAGGCGACCGATATTGATGACATGGAAAGATAATGGGTATTTCCCGCCATTCTGTTTTGTCAAAACATCGCCATGTCCACAACCACCTCGTCATTGTTGAGCAGCGGATTGCTGGCCACGATCATGGCGGACGAGTCGTTTCGCCCGTCTGAGCCCAATTCGCTGCAAGAAACCAGTATTCCCAGCTCGCTGATCGAAACCTTGTTAATCAAACGTCTGGCAGTCGTCGGCGTGAGTAGTGGCCGACAGTTGGCCAACGATTTGTGCCTGCCTTTCGCCGTGCTGGAAAAGATGTTCACCTACTTGCGATCGCGCCAGATGATCGTTCACAAAGGATCCGCGCCGCTCAATGATTACAGTTATGCGTTAACCGAAAACGGTCGCGACCGGGCGATCATCGCAAGTCGGGCCTGTTCGTATGTTGGACCTGCTCCGGTGCCGTTGATGGATTACGTCTTGAGTGCCGAGGCCCAGACAATTCGAGCTGAATCGCCCAAACGCGCTCAACTGAGAAATGCGTTCAAGGACATTTCCATCAATGAATCGCTGTTTGAAAGTCTGGGCCCGGCGATCAACTCGGGTGCCGGGCTGTTTCTGTATGGTGAGCCGGGCAACGGAAAATCGACGTTGGCTCAGCGAATCACCCAGTGTTTTGGGCACGAGATCTGGGTCCCTCACGCGATTTTTGAAGATGGACAGATTATCAAGTTCTTCGATGCTGCCTACCACCATCCCTCGCAAGACGATTCAGACACTCTGATCCACGAAGCGGCTTTCGATAAACGCTGGGTCAAGATTCGTCGGCCGACGGTCGTCGTGGGTGGCGAGCTGACGATGGATTCTCTGGAAATTCGGCATGACCCGAATAGTAATGTCAGCGAAGCCTCGTTGCAGATGAAAAGCAACTGCGGGTGTCTGCTGGTCGACGATTTCGGAAGACAGCGAATTGAACCGCAGGAGTTACTCAATCGCTGGATTGTGCCCCTGGAAAGCCGGGTTGATTTTCTGACGCTGTCGACAGGCAAGAAAATCAAGGTGCCGTTTGAGCAGTTGATCATTTTCTCAACCAACCTCGAACCGAGTGACCTTGTCGACGAGGCGTTTCTTCGCCGAATTCCGTACAAGATCGAAATCAGTGACCCGACTCCCAAAGAGTTTCACGTGTTGTTTCAGATTTACTGTGAGAAATTCAATTGCGAATACAAGGCGGAAGTTGTCAATTACCTGTTGAACACCCACTTCATCAAATCGGAACGACGACTGCGACGCTGTCATCCTCGGGACCTGCTCAATCAAATTCGCAGTTTCTGCGTGTACAACGAGCTCCCGATGGAAATGCGACCCGAGTATTTTGACCGTGTTGTAAAAAGTTATTTCACAGGGGTCTTGAACAAGAAATCGAGCCAACCGAAAAACGAGTTAAAATCTGGTGTAGTGTCACAGCCAAGGTAAGGCTTGGTCGTAATGGACGAGGTCACGCGTCCCAGCGTTTTCTGGATCAAAGGACTCGGTGACCTCGTCCACTACGCAAAAATCAAATCTTGATGCTGCACTGTGAGGCCAGGTACGTTCGGTCAGGCAATCGGCCATTATTTGCTGGGTTGGGCGGATCCGACCCCGAGCACTTCTGGACTCAGAACTCCCTGGATTTGATATCAACGTTACCGGGGAGTCGTTTTCCCTGAATGCCATCCGAGGAGTCAATTCCACCCGGTCCTCGACTTGATGGCCATCGCCCCTTTTCGTCTGACGGTCTCCATTTGAACGAGCGATTCGAGGAAGGTTCCCTGTCGAGTTGCAATCTGCGTTAAATCGGCGGCGAAAAATTACCTGGTGCATCCCAGCTATCGAGCTGAGATCGATCGTTTCTTTTCCCGGCAAATTGACGACGCACGATCGGCGTCCGGGTCAGTTCGACGGATCCGCCTCGAATCCCTGGCGGTTTGGGTTCCAGTGATAACGGTCATTCCCGTTCTCCTGAATCAAAACGGGATTTTGGAGAATCCACAGATCGAAATTGCGTGTATGCCGAACCGAAAGCTATCTTTCGGGGCACGTAACTCCATTTTTGACGACTTGAGCCAACGGTACGGCGGGACATTCATGACATCAAAACCACAAGAATCACAGAAAAATATCCTGGGCTACACTCTGCAGGAGCGGATTGGTTCCGGGGGCTTTGGCGAGGTCTGGTCGGCGATCGCACCAGGCGGTTTGATGAAGGCAGTGAAAATCGTCTACGGTTTCCACGACGAAAAAAGGGCCCAGGCTGAGCTCAAAGCACTCGATCGGGTCAAGAGTCTTCGTCACCCGTTTTTGCTTTCACTTGAGCGAATTGAGATTTTCGACGGCCAATTGGTTGTCGTTACCGAACTCGCCGACAATTGCCTGGCGGACGTGTTCAACGAATTTGCATTCAAGGGAGAGGCAGGAATTCCCCGCGAGAACCTGATCAAGTACATGCGCGGCGTTGCGGATGCGCTGGATTATTTGAGTGACGAACACAACCTGCAGCACCTCGACATCAAACCGGAAAACCTGTTGCTGGTCAGCGGCCACGTCAAGGTGGCTGACTTTGGTTTGATCAAAGACCTTGAAAATGCCTCTCAGTCGCTGATGTCGGGAATGACACCAGCCTACGCGGCACCGGAACTTTTCGACGGTCGACCGGGAACCAAGAGCGATCAATACTCGTTGGCGATTGTCTACCAGGAGATGTTAACCGGCGAACGCCCCTTCCCGGGAAATACTCCCGCTCAGCTGGCCGCCCAGCATATGCACGGCAAGCCGAACCTTCGTCCGCTTCCGAAGAGTGATCAGCCAATCATCGCCAAAGCACTTTCGAAGGACCCCAGTGTCCGGTTCAAGAGTTGCCGCGACATGGTTGAAGAGCTTTCCAACAAAAAGCGTTCGATCAAAAAAGCGATTCGACGCACGCAGCCGATTCAAACAGATTCCGAAGACAAATCAAAAACCTTCCTGTTTCCGGAATCGCATAGTAATCGTGAAGTTACCGCCGTGATTTCAGGAATGGCGCTTCCGTTTCAGGCGGCGGAACTCAAGTCGCTTGATCCGCCAGAATGTACCGAATCCAATGCGACGGTTCGCCCGACGCTAGTAGTTACGGTGGGGTCGACGGCCAACCGAATCGCACAAAGGATAAAAAAACAGATCGTCTGCCGGCATGGCAGCATGGACAATGTACCTTCACTGCGAATCCTGTCGGTGGATACCGACCGTCAATCTCTGGGTGAACTGCGGACGGGAACTGGTCCAGGTGCGCTCAATGGCGACGAAATCATCGAAACACCGCTGCGAAAGCCGGAAGTCTACCGGGAACGGAGCCAGTCTCATTTGTCATGGCTCAGTCGACGGTGGATTTACAATGTTCCCCGGTCGCTACAAACGGAAGGCCTCCGACCTCTTGGCCGGCTGGCGTTTGCCGACCATTTCGAACCGATTTGCGATCGCATTCAGGCTGCGCTCAAGCAGATTGTGGCCGAAGAACATCTGGCCAAATCTTCCGATACGCTTGAAATGGATCCGGGAGAGTTGAAGCCACGTGTTTTCATTGTCACGTCGATCAGTGGCGGTACAGGCAGCGGCATGGTGCTTGACCTTGCTTATACGATCAAACTCTTGATGCAAGAAAACGGACTTGTTTCCGATGAGGTCATGGGTGTGTTACTGCATTCCAATTATCAACGAACCCGAGACCCCGGACTCTCGGCCGCCAACGCATTTGCATTTCTGACCGAATTGCGACACTTTGTTGAAAACGGATTCCCAGGTGACGATTCAGTTGGATTGCCTGAATTCGATGGTGAACCTCCGTTCGATTTCACCTATTTCAATGAACTTGGCAACGACCTGAGTCAGTCGGAGTACGAAGAAAAACTCGACAAGGTTGCCGAGTACATTTATTTGTCGACGACGTCGAAGTGCTCGGAGTTTTTCGATCAATGCCGTAAAATGGAAGTCGAAATTGACCACTTTGCCCTACGCACATTCGGGATCAGCTCAACCGGTCCCGGAAACCTGATCATGGGCGAAAATGCCGTCAACCAGGTCGGTCGCGGCTTGATCCGGCGTTGGATCAGCGGCGATTCCAACCTGGATTTCGATGCCACCAGTTTCGTCGACACGGAGTTTGCAAAGCTCAGCCTGGGGCCGGATCAGGTAGTAGTAAAGATCGACAAATCTGCCCGCGGCATTCTGATTGATAAATTGGACTCGATCATCACGAGCGCAAACGACATCGTCCTGAGCGGCTCGGAGCATCGATTGAGCAACTTGACCGAGTTCATGGATGGAATCTTCGGGTGCCCACCGTCGAGACGAGACTCAAGCCACCACGATCCGGAAATCTGTGGCGAATTGGAGAAACTGGTCGTGAAAGAGGCCAACGCCGTCGGTAGCGGGTTGGCGGCCGTGATTTTGGAAATGATCAGCGGAAACGAATTGAGTTTGCAAAAGCCCAGACGAACCGTGGAGACATGCCGCGCCAGAATTGACGGAATACGGAGACAACTGGAACAGGCAGCGACCCAATGCGAGTCGGAACTCCAGCTGCGATTGTCGAATCTGGGCCAATTCTCCAGTGAGAAAATACGTGGCAAGGTTGAAGAAAAGGCAAGGTTCGACACGGCAATCGGTTTCTATTGTCTGGCGCGGCTCCAGGAATTTGTAACGCGGTATGCGAAGGTTTATTTTCGCGTGATCGCCAATACGGTTGATGGTTCCCACAGGATAATTGCCCGATTCCAGAATCAGTTGGAATCAGTCGCCGAACAATTTGATTCCACGGACCAAATCGAGGATTCTGGATCCCTCGGTGAATTCAGTATGGATCGGCTCCTGAGCGATAGCATTGAACAAGCGATTGAGCAGCACATCTTAAAAACAGAGTTGCAGGTCTACGAATCGCTGGTAAAAGAGCGGGGCGGATATCTTGAGGTTCTAAGCGAAGCATCGGTTATTCAAAATCAGCTGCCGGTCGAAATTCGACTGGCGGCACAACGCGTGCTTGCGGACGCCTACAAGAAAGTCTCACTCGAAAACGTGGTCGTCAAAAACCACGTGGCTCCCGAGCAACTGGTGCGGTGGTTGAGCGACAGGATTCGCGAAGCGTGCCCGCAAGTGGACGATTGCGGCGGCGCTACCCGGTTGATGCTCGGAATCCCGGCACTTTCCGGCGATTCGATTCTGCCAAGTATTCTGGAAAAACAGTTCAACGCCAAAAGCTGCATGATCAAAGGCACCCAGGGCAACTTTGTGATTTGTTTCGAAAGCGAAGACATTGCCCTGGCCAATGTCGCGTTTCGACTGCTCGAAGCACGACCGGATGCAATTGAACTGGTTAAACGAATCCACACTCGGAATGATATCGAATGGTCAACGCTTGACGATTTGCTCTAGGATTCTGTTGCAGCCAAGAAAAAGGGTTGGTCGTAGTGGACAAGGTCACGAGACCTCGCGTTTCCTTGATCAAAAGGACTCGTGACCTTGTCCACTATCCAAAAACCAAGTCTCGACGCTGCCTGGCTCGTGACTTTAATTCGTTTTTGGTAGATTGAGGCCCCCGTCGCGACCTATTTTTGTGTGGCTCTGTTTCGGCAAAGGGCCTCCACCTCCCAATTACGGGGCAGAGCCTCGTTCATCAATGTCACTTGGCCGGTCGATTCGGCGACGGAACATCGGAATATTGAATAGGCGATCGCTGACCAACTGTCAGTTTCAACGCGATACCAACGAGTCCTTGCCCAAGTTGATCACGATCACAAGCGTGAATCTCGCATGATTGGCCCGCCTTATTGCCCCATTACGTAGGCAAAAATCAGGGGAGCAACAATCGAGGCATCCGAATTGATCATGAATCGCGGTGTGTCCGCCGCCAACTTGCACCAGGTGATTTTTTCATTGGGAACTGCTCCTGAGTAGGATCCATACGACGTAGTGGAATCCGAGATCTGGGCGAAATATTGCCACAACCGGATGTCCTTCTTCAAGTCTTGAATGATGGTCGGAACTGCGCAGATGGCAAAATCTCCAGCAATCCCTCCCGCGATCTGAAAAAATCCGATCGGCGAGTCCGCATCTGTTTTGAGGTACCAGTTCACCAGGTGTTCCATTTGTTCTGTTCCAGAACGGATCGCGCTGTGAGACCCAATCTTCTTTTCGATGCACCTGGCTGCGAAAATATTACCCAGCGTGGAATCTTCGAACCCCGGCGAATAGACCGAAATCCCCTTCTCGTAGGCAGCCATCAACCAAGAATGTTTGGGATCGATCTGAAAGTGCGGTTCCAGGACTTTCGTCTCAAACAGCCGATAAAAAACTTCAAACGGGAAAAGCCCCTGGCCATCGCTGGCCAGTTGAGCACAAACTGCCATGAAGTTGCCTTCAATGTGTCGCATGACGGTTTCCGGGATACACGTGTCGGTGACCCGATTGAATCCTTCATTCAACAACGCCGTTTCGTCTTCCGGGGCCAAGTCGCGGTAGTTGGGCACAACCCGGTATTCCTCATGCGCAACCAGATTAAAAACGTCTTCTTCCAGGTTTGCGCCGGTACACGAGATTGCGTGAACCTTGTCTTCCCGGATCATCTGGGCCAGTGAAATCCCCAGTTCCGCCGTACTCATCGCCCCAGCGAGGCTAACCAGCATTTTTCCGCCGCCCGCCAAATGCTGTCGGTACGCTTTCGCGGCGGCGACTGTTTCACGCGCATTGAAATGCAGAAATTGCCGATCCATGAAATCCGAAATGGGTGATGACGACATGCGTGAGATTTCCAGAATTCTTCGGTTGGTGGTGTCAATCAGTGTTACGACAACGGATGTACATCCCGGATCCGTGAGGCAGAAACGAAACGCCCGGTTGCTGCCGGTCGACAGGTTGCAAAAACACAACGTGGTTTCGCAACGAAAACCTTACAAAACCCCGGAAGAAACGACAACCTCCTCAGACGCCAGGCATCTGGCACCCGGTTTGCGTTAAAGGGAAAGAAGTCATTAATTTGACCATTCCATCAAGTAAATATTTTTCAGAAAATGTCAAATGCACTCAAGTCAACTCGCTGAACTTGGAGGTTGGGTCGCCCTGAATTCCGGGAATCTTGTATTTGGAGAACAGCAACAGCCGTTCCTCGTGGCAACTTCCTATTGGACGGCATCCAAAGTTCGGCAGCAGCGGTGGGTCACAGCGCTCAAGATGTTTGGTCAGGACTTCGAACACCCGAAACAGGGGCATAATCCCTGGCCCGCACTCGAGATCGTTGTGCAGGAAATATTGATGTCGGAATTACTGACCCGCGTTTGGTCAGCGACGGTGTTGACTCATGATGGATATCATCAGAAGGACGAAATGCACGGTTTGGCTCATTCCATCCATGTCAGCCACGTAGAAGTGAAAAATCGAGCCATGCGAATTTACCTCAAGGGACGTTCAGCCAACGAAGCCGCGTTTGATCGCATGAACACGCTACGCCGTCGGGTGGAACGATGGACCGACATGTTTCTTGGCCAGCTCCCGCATGGCGAACAGGCATCCGTGTTCGGGTTCGATCGGAATCGCGTGGTTGATTTTAACCGTGAGCAATGTGAATTGCCGGGTCCGGAATTTTTGACTCGACAACGAGTGTTTTCGGCATCGTTTGCCGCTGATATTGTTCGTGACCAGATTCCCTACGCGGCCAACCCCGACCTCAATCGAGAAATCGGGGCCGGAATATTGGCCTGTTTCCCACCGGATCGCTTTGATTCCACGGGACTGCCAAAATCGGCTCGAATGATCTGGCTGGAAAAATCGCAATGGGAAACGCAATTGCTGCTTGATCAATTGGTGAATATTGAAAACCAGGCCGACAAACCGGGTTCAACGTCGATTCGAATCAACTGAACACGCACGTAGAGGTCGGCCGCCAGAGGCCGGTTGCACCGCGGAATTAAGTGGACCATCTGATGGTTGTGAAGATTTGGGCGACGGAAGTCTACAGAAGATGACTCGCGTTCGGAAAACGAAATGTGACATTCATCCATTTTTTCTGGTGAGTTCTGGTAGTCCATTCACTATCTTGCAGAATGTTACCATGTCTGTTTTTCAATCGCGTTGCGCCAAAACCAGGCCCCAGTAATACGGGGCGGCCGGCAAATGTGCGAACTGAATCTGCCCGAATCCGGCTTCCTTGAGGCTCTCTTCAATTGCCAGAGGGTCGTGCAAGCGACCTCGTGACGTTCGCATCCGCAGCTCAAGCTCGAAAATCGATCGCTGCAAGTCTCCTTTGGCCTGTCCAGGGAAAACATCGATAATCGCGAACTCGCGTTCGGGTTTCACAAGTGGATACACTTGCGAAAACAGCCGTTTGCACTCACCGGAAGTCAGGCGGTGGATTTGACCCGCAACCAGGACCAGGTCATACACTTCGCCAACCAGCTCTGGCACGGAATCAAGGCTTCCGATTGATTCTGCCTCGATGTACGTGACTTTACGTTCCAAGCCGATGCTTTCAATCGTCTGACGAGCGTGCTGCAGCCCGCTGGCATCATCCAGCAGGCTAATCACGGAATTTGGATCCGAGTGCGCCAGTGTCGCAGAAAAAACAGCCGAGCCACAACCGATTTCCAGAATCCTCGCAGCTCGCCGCGACTTGCCCATGTCCAAAACCTTGGCGGCAATCAATGCGGTGGGCGTCAACGTCCACTCCTCGCTGCCTTTGTTGATGAAGTAATCCCGATCCGTAACCAGGATTTCATCGCAAATCGGCAGAGGAGCACCTGTTTTTACAAAAAAAGCCAGGTGCTTCCAGTATTCATCTCCGAAATCATAAAACCGGTCGGGAATCAAACGAGCAATCGGCGAAAGCGCATAATCATCACCAAATTTGTCGATCAACTCGGATTGTACGACGACGTCCAAGAGCCACTGGAATGCCTCGGGATTGACATGCAGTTCCGCCGCCAGCTGTTCGGCGGTCCGTTGACCCGCCCGTAGCGCTGTAATGACGCCGAGATCGACCGCAGCCCGAATCGCATGCCCCAGGGCATTTCGAGTCTGCAATTCGATAAAATCTTCAAGCGTTTTTTGTTGCGAGGTGGACATCGTTTCCTTTCTAATCCAAACTACCATTTTCCTTCGTTTGATTGAACTACATCAATGGCAATCAGGTCAAATCCATGAATCAACGTCCCGCTCGAAAAACCAGTCCGCTGATCGTCGCGGCCAGCCAATTGTCTCTTTTCTCAGCCTTGATCTTGATGTTGAGTTTCATCGGTCCCGGCATTTCGTTGGGGCAAGCACCTGCTGCCGACCTATTGAAACTGCCGAAAGGATTCAACGCCGAGCTTCTGTACAGCGTTCCCGACGAGCAAGGCTCCTGGGTTTCCATGACGTACGACCCTCAGGGCCGCTTGATCGCGTCAGATCAATACGGACAACTCTATCGAATCACACCCCATTCCGATGGTCATGTCGAGGTGGAAGAAATTGAGCTGACCATCGGTTTCGCTCAGGGATTGCTCTGTGCGTTCGACAGCCTTTATGTGGTCTCGTATGGAATCGATCCGAAAGCAAAGGGCAAGAACAAAGTTAAGAATGCTGCTGCCGATCAAGCCAAACTGCCGGCGGGACTCTATCGCGTCCGCGACACGGACAACGACGACAAGTACGACAATGTTGAATTGCTCCGCGAATTTGTGGGCAAGTCCGAACATGGTCCGCATGCAGTGATCCTCAGTCCTGACAAGAAATCACTTTTCATCTGCGCCGGAAATGCAACGGAAATCCCCCATCCTGAAACCTCGCGGGTGCCGATGATCTGGCAGGAAGACCAGTTACTCACGCGGCTACCCGACGCACGTGGCCATGCCGCAGGTCGGCTTGCTCCCGGCGGATGGATTTGCAAGACAGATCCTGATGGCAAGTCGTTTGAGTTGGTGGCGATGGGCTTCCGAAATGAATACGACATCGCGTTTGATCCCAACGGCGAGCTCTTCACATACGATGCCGATATGGAATGGGATGTCGGACTGCCATGGTACCGACCGACACGAGTGTGCCATGTGGTAAGTGGAAGCGAGTTTGGCTGGCGAAATGGTTCAGGAAAATGGCCCGAGTATTATCCCGACAGTGTCCCTCCGGTGTTGAATATTGGTCCCGGAAGTCCAACGGGAATCACGTTTGGCACAGGCGCAAAATTTCCGGCCGACTATCAAAATGCGCTGTTTATTTCCGATTGGAGTTACGGCATGATCTATGCGGTCCGGATGGAGCCCCATGGTTCGACCTACCAAGCAACGAAAGAAAAATTCTGTTCGGCACCGGCGCTACCCGTAACCGACCTCGTCATTAGCCCCACCGATGGGGCGATGTATTTTTTGATCGGTGGACGACGTTCCCAATCGGCGCTGTACCGCGTCAGCTATGTGGGCGATGAGTCTACAGTTGCGGCACCTTATCCGCCAACCGTTCCCGCGGTTGCCGTGCGTCGCAAACTGGAGTCCTACCATTTGCCCAACTCCAAACCGGATTTGAATTACGTGTGGGACAAACTGGGCGATCCAGATCGGCTGATCCGTTACGCAGCGCGGACGGCTCTGGAGCATCAGCCCCTTGGCTCCTGGGCAGACCGTGCTTTTCAAGAAACCGATTCACAGCGAACACTCGAACTGATGACTGCTGTGGCACGAATGGGCGACAAGGAACAGCAGGCCGCGGTGGTCGCCTCTTTGTCGAGGCTCGCCTGGAACTCGCTGTCTACAAACCAGCGTGTGCATTTGATTCGGGACTATGGTCTGGTGCTGTGCCGAATGGGACAGCCGACCGAACAAACCAGGGCCACTATTCAAACACTGGCCAAGTATTTTCCAACTCGCGAAGAAATGCTTGATCGGGAACTGTCAAAACTCCTGATTGCGGTTGACTGTGCGGAAGCAACCGAACCCATCGTGAACCTGTTGCTCAGCCCCAGCGCTCAGGAGCCCCAGATTGCCTATGCGATGATGTTGAGTGATGCGAAAACAGGCTGGAACCAGAGCCTGAGAGAAAAGTATTTCGAGTGGTTTCTTGAATCCGCGAAATCAAAGGGCGGCAATTCCTTCGGTGGTTATATCGACAACGTTCGCAAACAGGCAATCGAAAGCCTGTCGGATGCCGAACGATTGGCACTCGCAAGTGTGTTGGAAAAGAAAGCCGAAGTTGTCGACCCCTACGCCGACCTTAAAGCCCGTCCGGTAGTGAAACAATGGACAATGCACGATTTGTTGCCGAAAGACGATAAGGTATTTGCGAATCGAGATCTTGAGAACGGCAAGAAAATGTTTGCACTGGCCAGTTGTTACCGCTGCCATCGGATGGAAGGGCAGGGGGGGATCGTCGGTCCGGACTTGACACCTGCCGGGCATCGCTTCAACACCAAAGATCTGATCGAAACGATTATTGATCCAAGCAAAGAGATTTCGGACCAGTACGAGGCAACCATTTTCCAAATGGAAGACGGCAGGATGATTACCGGTCGCGTCGCAAACTTGAACGGTGAAAACTACATGGTCCAGGAAGACATGATTGATCCCGGCAGATTCACCAATATCAAAGTTGCCGAAATCGAAGCAATGAAGCCGTCGAAAGTTTCGATGATGCCAGTCGGTTTACTGGACACACTGACCAAGGACGACATCCTCGACCTGCTGGCGTATTTGAAAGTCGTCGGTCAACGGGCAGCAAGTTCGGAATCGCAATAAAAAGGCTCGATGGATCCCAATCGTGCACCTCCGAATAGCGGGAATCTCCGTTTCAGCGAGTTTCCGGCGGGCGGAGCGTCCGCCGGTCAGACATTCCGCGAAAGAGCAACCTTTCGCGGTGTGTCTGGTCATCTGCCCGGCGTGATCATGTGCGTTGGGCGATTTCCACGAGCCAGTCGCAGCGCGAGGCTCAGTCCGGGTTGCGAGGCGCCAGTTCAAATCGCTCGGTCGTACGGCAATAGGATCGGCCACCCATGCGCCCCACTGTATCGAGCCGTTCCGGATCAAGCTTCCCCTGGGCGTCGAGCACACGGTCGGAAACGGTTATCAACAGGATTTTTCCAATGATCACATTGGCAGCCAGTGGGCCGTCACCAATCGGTACGATTTGAATCAGTTCACACTCGAACTGTATCGGTGACTCGGCGACCCCCGGTGGACTGACACGTACACTTGGCTTTTCCGTCACGCCGACCGACTCAAACTCACTCGTTTCGTACGGGAAGTCATCCGCCGTATTGAGCATCGGTTCAGCCACAGAAAAGGGGACGAGATTAACGACAAACTGGCCGTTCGATTCAATATTGCGGACGGTGTCTTTTTTCGAACCGTCGGGTCGGTTGACTGGTGAGAACACCAGTGCTGCCGGTTGGCTGCAAACTCCGTTGAAGTAACTGAATGGTGCCAGATTCGTGATCCCGCGAGGAGAGATCGTGGAAACCCACGCGATCGGACGCGGCGTG
Organism: Planctomycetaceae bacterium; assembly: GCA_024642205.1. Lineage (GTDB taxonomy): Bacteria > Planctomycetota > Planctomycetia > Pirellulales > Pirellulaceae > Mariniblastus. Next base: position 17,037 of record JAHEBQ010000028.1, read on the forward strand.
ATCGCGCGAATCATGGTGGAATAAACTACCGAGGGGTGCTCATTTTCCGGATCGATTTGCATTTGGGATTTCCTGCTTTTACGGTTTCCATGGAAACAGCGTGACCATGACGGGAAAAGCCCGCAATCTGCTTTAGAGCCAGCTCATCGGGTAATCCGGATCGTCCATCTCCATTGCCTGTCGTGTCAAGAACAGAGGCCGGTCGGTATCAAACATTACCGCCATCTCGTTGGTGAAATCCACCTCCATGCTTTTCATGATCGTGCCCGGATGCGGACCGTGAGGAATTCCGCCAGGATGAAGGGTGAAACTGCCGATTTCGACGCCCTTTCGGGAACTGAATTCGCCTTCGACATAAAACAGAACTTCGTCTGCCTCAACGTTGCTATGCACGTAAGGAACTTTCACGGCTTTGGGGTGATGGTCCAAATAGCGCGGAGCAAAGGTGCAGATCACGAACCCGCGCATTTCGAATGTTTGCTGGTAAGGAGGTGGTAGATGGAGCGTGCCGGTCAACGGTTCAAAATCCCAGGCGTTGAAGGTATACGGGTAGAGAAACCCATCCCAACCCACAACGTCGAACGGGTTGTTGGCCATCACGACACGGGTCAAGCGATTTCCGTCCTTGATCAAGATCGAGGTCTCAACGTCTTCGTCGACGTGCTGGAGATCGACCGGGCTGTGAAAATCGCGCTCGTAATACGGAGATCCCAATAGCAGCTGGCCGTCTTCGTTGAGGTATTGTTTGGGAATTCGAACCGGGCCGTGGCTTTCGAGAATCAAGTGATCTTCCTGCGTGATGTCGTCACTGACCATCATATAGTTGCAGGTCCGTGGAATCACACAATAGTCACCTCGTCGATAAGGCAATCGGCCGTAGGTCGTCTGAATATAGCCACTTCCCTGGTGGATAAAGATAACTTCGTCCGCTGCGGCATTGCGATAGATTTCGGATTGCTGCCGTGCCGGCCGGACGCGGTACGCGGTCAAGTCCTGGTTGAACATCATGGGCACGCGGTCAACAATCGGGTCGCCACTCCGCTTGAAATTGCCCGTTTTGATATGGTGGTGACGCAGTTCCTGGTCGGGAATCGCAGTCAAGTCAAGTTGGCCAACGGAGTGAGTGGAAACGACCCGAGTTGGCGGGCGGCGGTGATAGAGAATGCTGTATACCCGATCAAAGCCCTGCGTTGTAACAACGTGTTCGTAGAACAATCCCTCGTTCAGATAGCTTTTACCACTGTTTTCAAACTGCATATGACGTTTGGGTGGAAGCTCACCGAGTCGGCGGTAGCTGGGCATGGGTTTAACCGTTGATTGAGTTGACTCGAAACACGGGAAAGGCATCCCTTTCCAGGATGGATCCGGGATCATGCCGGTGGACTGGCATGCGAAAGCTCGTCCCTCGTAAAACTTTATTCCTCTTGGCGGCAATTGGCAATTACTTTCGCCGGATGTAAGGTAACAGAATACAGGATCGGAATCGATTCAAACGGTCACCGTCGCAAACCAAGTTCCAACTTGTGGACATCCAGTTTATGGAAATTGACCCAACCAGTCGCCCCGTGTGCTTGATCACCGGAGGAAGCAGCGGAATTGGATTAGCAACAGCACAGCTTTTTGCCGGGCATGGTTATGACATTTCGATCTGCGGACGGCGTGAAGCGAAATTAAAGGAAGCCGGAAAACTCGTGTTTGACGCGAACCCGTCAATAAAATGCTTGACCGGTCAAGCTGATTTCGATGATGTCCGACAAGCCAAGTCGGTTGCCGAACGGACGATCGAGCAGTTTGGGCAAATCGATGTACTGGTCAATAACGCTGCCAATTCCCCTTTGGCGCCTTTTAGCGAAATTACCAGCGAGATGTTTGAGTCGACGATCAATGTCAATCTTCGAAGCCTGTTTTACCTGACGCAAATCGTCTGGAAGCAAATGCAACTTCAAGGGACAGGCGTCGTGGTTAATATCTCTTCGTTAGCCGCGGTTGACCCTTTTCCCGGATTCAGCCTGTATGGTGCCAGCAAGGCCTGGCTGGACTTGCTGACCCATGCCTTGGCGACCGAGGGTCAGGATGCGGGGTTAAGAGTATGTTCGATTCGACCCGGAGCGGTCGAGACTCCAATGTTGCGAAGGCTTTTTCCCGATTTCCCCGCCGCTCACTGCGTGCAACCTCGCGACATAGCCGAAGCCGTATGGGGATGTGTGAGCGATCCAGACCGCTATCCGAGCGGACAGGCGTTTGCGATTACCAAACAGTCGTGAAGTTTGGGATGGGGAGTGACGGAATGGGGAAAACTGAAAAACCGAAAAACTGAATGCTTCTATCTCGCGAAATCCGATTTGCACTCCTTACGTCCAGCCAACCGGCTGAGACTCGGTTGGGAAACTCCTGGGCAGGTTGGCCGTCAACCAATCTCGTGGTTCCCCATTTGGTCCTCCGTTGCGTGATCGATGGGCAACCAGACCGATGCACGGGATATTTGTGCAATATCAAGACCATCGACGAACTGCTTCGCTCGATTGTCACCGGACCTCTGATCTCGGACAAGCGGGAACTTCAATTTGCTGAAACAATCCTCCAAGCTGTTTTTGACGAATTACTGGCAAAATGGAATCACGATTCGACGATCGATTCCGTCACGCTTGCTCTTTCGCCGTATTTAAGGTATTCGATTGTTGCAGGAGAAAAAATGCACCCGACATCCGGTCCATTTTCCAAGGTCCAACTCACCCAGCAGTTTGAGTTTTCCGCGGCCCATCGACTGCACTGCAGCGGGCTTTCAGATGACGAAAATCGGCAACTGTTCGGAAAATGTAATAACCCGGCTGGTCATGGTCACAACTACGTCGTGGAGGTCACCGTTTCCAATCAACTCGAATCTGACCGGGGTATCGTGATTGAACTGGGAAAATTTGAATCCATTGTGAAACGTCTGGTGATTGATCGACTGGACCACAAACACCTCAATCAGGACGTCGAGTACTTTGTCGATGTCAACCCATCGGTCGAAAACATCGCGATTGCAGTTTTTGACTGGCTCTCGGGCCAATTCGGTGAAGCAAAACTTGAACGTGTGAAAATCTACGAAACGCCCAAAACATGGGCGGAGTATTCTGGCGACCGCTGAACATACCTCACCACCGGCCGGCGAGTTGGGGCAGCCCTATGTCGATTGCAGCCGGCCGGCGAATTCGGACCACGCCGAATAGATCGCACGGGCAGTAGGAACGAAACCTGTGTTGCTGGTCATCGCCGCATTCAACGAACGGACATTGAGTAGCGAGAAACTTGAATACTCGCTTGATTTCAACCTGTTCAAGTCGATTTCGATCCCGAGTTCAACAAGGAGAGCGAGGTCATAGATGCCGTGTATTGGGTCGAAAATCAATCCAATGGGGAACATCCTGCTTATGCAGGAGGCCGGGATTCCCGTTTCTTCGTCCAATTCAACGACCAGCTGTTCCTTGTATCGATCGCCTGTTATTCGTTCGGCGCTGATTCCACCGGAGGGCACGAATTCCAGTAATCCAGGGTACTCCGTTACATGGTTGCTTCGTTTTCCAATCAGGACGTTCTGGTTTTTGTCAACGACGATTCCGCTGACGGCCAATGGGTGGACACAGTTCAAACTGCAATCTTGCAACTGGGCAATGACATACTTGTATTGAGAAACGAAGCTCTTGATGACGATCGTGTCATCCGCTGTGACATGATGTGCCGCGTAACATGCGATTTGACCATTGAATAACGTCGGGTTTTTTCTCGATTCTGAATGCCAAATCCTGTCCACATCGGCCTGGACCGCATCTGTCAAATTGACATTGATTGAACTCGATTCGATTTTGACATTCGCGCAGGTCGAAATGAGTAGTGGTTCGTTTGCCTTTGGTCCAACGATCTTTTCAATGTCGCGAAGTTCACGAACGACCAACGACGCTTGGGGGTGGCTGACTGGAATTTGTGGTGAGAAAAACACGGTGATCAATCCAGCAGACCTGGCCGCCAACAAGCCATTGGACGAGTCTTCGACAACAAAACAGCGATTGGTCTTAAAGTGATTTTTCACCAGGTTGTAGATGTCCGGTGACGGCTTCGCGTTCTGAACATCGTCTCCCGATACGATCAGTTCGAAAAACCGCTCAAGTTCAAACCGGTTCAGGACGACGTCAATATTCCTGCGGCTGGATGAACTTGCCAACGCGATTCTCGCGTCATGTAATTGCAGAAACGCCAGAATGGATTGGGCTCCCGGCATCAACTCGACGTCTGCGTACAGGGAGTCGAATTTTTTCTGAAAAAGCGCGATTAGCTCGGATTCGCTGCAGGGCAGTCGATGCACCCCGGTCAAGTGCTTGGCGATCTCTTCGACATTCTTGCCATTGAGAAAATCAAACTCCTGTGTTGTGCCGGTCGCGCCAAACATCTGCAGGATGTCCGAATAGAATGTGTACAGAGTCTCGATGGTATCGACCAGCACACCGTCCAGATCAAACGCCAGGAAAAGCTGGTTTTTCAACGTGACGGGTCCCGCTTGAACACGTAGAGTCGATTTTGTCCAAAGGCGCCGAACTGGCCGCTCAATTCGCTTTCGTTGGCCATCAGTAACTGCGCAGTGGCCCGGACAAGCGGGTGATCGTAATCGGTATTTCCGTCGTTGATCATGGGAACCAGGACATACAAAACGATGTCGTGCAGACTGGCAAAATCCTTGCATTCGACAAGCGTCAGCTGTTTTCTGGCATGTTCAAGAAAAGCCGGTTCGTCGATGAACAAATTGAATTTGTCCGGTGTCCGTTCCTCAAGTCCAGCGAGTTGTCTGAGTTTGTTCTGTTGCTCGTACGTCTGTCTGACATTCTCAATCAGCACGACGTATCCGCCCAATGATGTCTTGGCAATGAGTTGGTCCAAAGCTGCTTTCTGCAGGTCGATGGTGTTCAAATTGATGATGCATCGATTGGAAAAAACGATGTCGAAATCGCTTGCGAGGCACGTGTTGTCTTCCAATTCGAGAATGTTGCCTACAAGAAAATCTATTTCTTGGTATCTGTCATCCGAATGTTTTAGCTTGTTGGCATTGGCGATCATCTCAGGAACGAAATCGACACCGGTGAATTTGAAATGAGGGATGAGCTGAGACAGGCCGAAACAGTTATGACCGTTCCCGCAACCGACTTCCAGCACGGCACCCTCAGGCTTCGAAAACACCGACGTTCGTTTGAATGCGCGATAGAATTCGGCGATCTCCAGGTCTTTGATGGTTCTCGTTTTGGTAGTCGCGCGAAGATCTCCTTCAAACTGCTGTGCCCATCCAGTCCAGTGTTTCTTGATTTCATTCAACTGCATCGAGTCATTCCTGTTATCGAGGCATTCCAATCCCGGGAATGCCGTGTTCGCTGTTTTGATTCCATTTCGTGTTTGTCGCTTCGGACTAGGTTTTCAACTTTCTTCGCAAGTCAGGAATAATCGCCACGGGAACAAAGCGAGCCAGTTGTTCATCGTCGGCCAGCGGCGTAACTTGCTTGATCAGCGTACTCGAAACGTGGGAGTATTCGCCGTCGGCCATCAGAAACACGGTTTCCAGTGTGTCATCGAGCGCCCGGTTGGCCATCATCATGGTGAACTCCGCGGCAATATCGGTTAACGGACGAACGCCGCGAATCATGACTTTGGAGTTGCATTTTTTTACGAAGTTGACGGCCAGTCCTTCAAACGATCTGACCTCGACATTGTGCAAATGAGACGTGACTCGGCGAACCAGTTCGATTCGCTCGTCTGGTTCAAAGAGACCGGTTTTTTCAATGTTGAGCCCGATTCCAATCACCAGGCGCTCCACCAGGCGACTGCTGCGTTCGATTACGTTCAAATGTCCCAGCGTAATGGGATCGAACGAACCGGTATAAACCGCGGTCTTCATCTGGTTTTTGTCCTCTGGGATGCAGATAATCGGGCAGGAACGGCAGTTGAAATGATGTTCCCGACGGGCTGAATTGTACCGAAAACAAGTTACTCACATGTACATTGTCAGAGGCCTCAGGCGACGAAGAATTGCAAAAAATCAAATTTCTGCTGGCGAAGGATCAGCAATTCGGGTGGTAAACGGATAGATTGGGCCTGTTTAACGAAGAATAATTGTTCCCGGGTGGACGAAGATACTCGCGGCAATTGTCGAGAAACACTGGAAAAAATGCTACAAGCCCACTTCAAGGTCGAGGGCTACTCCAGATAATCGGAATGGTCGATACAAGAAACTGGCTTCATTCGATTCTCTTGGCTTAGCCATCGTGACACGAACTAATGGCCAATTATACTAGCGTAGATGTTCATTTTTCGTGACAGACATCCCATGTCGATTGAGAATGGGATGTTTAATTTTTGGCGACCAGCGGATGGCAGTTTGTCGTGCCGTCCGAAATCGTGACCGCAACATTGAGGATATCTTCTGTGCAGAAGGGGCTTTGCATCGCCGCGCTAACGATCGCAGTTATCGTTTTCGCCTTGTTCCTTGCGGACCTGATTTTGGGTCTTGCCGGCCAGAATCAGATGGCGCCGTTCAAATACGCGAACATGTATATCGATATCGTATTTGTGGTTTGCTCGCTGGGTCTGGCTGTCATGAGCTGGTTTACGCTGCGCGAACAGGTTTGAGATTTCCGGGTTCAGCAGATCGCGTTTTCCCAGTCGATTTCCGGCAACCGAGACAGTCATTTGGGATGATCGCCGTCGACGTGGTCTCGCGTCAATCTGCTTGTCATATTCGCCGGCATTTTCATGGTTGTCGTCATCGACGCATGGTTGGTCGCCCCTGTTTCAATTCGTTGGCCTGTCGTTCTGAGGCAGCGACCTGAATTCGATTGTTCTTTGTCGGTCTTTAGATTGACGGTACACTCACCGAAATGACATCAACAGAACGTTTACTGAAACCGTTGTGAGTAGAATTCCGTACCCAATGCGTGATCCCGATCGCGCGGGACTTGGTCCGGTGCCAGGTATTTGTCGACTGAGTGTTCCGGTTCTGGCCTTCGGACAACATCGACTCCGTATATCAAGGCGGCGTGCAACCTGATAATGCTGTAGATTGACAACGATTATTTGCCGATTGACCAGCGGTAGAAAATCCCGGCCCGTGCGTCAAGGTCTCCGGTCCCATCATTGATTCGGAACCTCGACAATTTCAATTCAAACAACAGCCGGTGGCAGGAAACCGGCAGTACCGAGCGGCGTCGGAGTCCGGTAAGATAAACCTCGATTCTACCGGGTTGCCAGACCCTGCGTCTTCCACTCGTTGGTTTGCGAGCAAGCCGACAACCGGGGGCAGGTGGTCACGTGATCCGTTGCCGATTCCAGTCGGGCTCAATGCCGGGTGTTTGAGTGCTTGCAGTAAGACGTCGGTGTTGTTGATCGTTTCAAATTCAATCATTCGAAATCGAGCGCAGCCATGTCCAAAGAAATTTCTCGCCGTGAATTTACCAAAGCCAGTGCCGCCGCGACCGTTGCCGCGTCCTGGCCAGGGTCGGCTCGCGCCAATGTTGCGGGTAGAACGGTAAGCGATTCGGTGCGAGTTGGGTTTGTTGGAGTGGGGAATCGGGGATCACAATTGATGGCCGCTTTCGCCGAACACAAAGACTGCAAGTTTGTCGGCGTGGCGGACGCGTATCGACCTTACCTGGATCGGGCCCGGAAAGACTACGGGGCCGAACTGGTGGCGGTCGAGGACTATCGAGCGTTGCTGGATCGAAATGACATTGATGCGATCATCATCGCGACGCCGGATCACTGGCACGCGCTTCAGTCCATCACGGCCATGTCGGCAGGCAAGGATGTCTATGTGGAGAAACCGCTCAGCGCGACGATTCATGAAGGCCGCCAAATGGTCGCCGCGGCGGAAAAATTCAACCGGATTTCACAAGTCGGCCTGCATCGTCGATCGATGGAAGTTTATCATCAGCTGGCGGATTTCATCCGTTCGGACAAACTCGGGAAAATCACCGTCTCACGAGCCTACCGCCTGAACAACATGTACCCCGACGGGATTGGAAAACTCCCACCCGTGGCACCACCGGCTGACTTGAACTGGGATCTGTGGCTCGGTCCCCGACCCAAACAGGCTTACCAGGACAACATCGCTCCGTACAAATTTCGCTGGTGGCAGCGGTTTTCTTCTCAAATGGGCAACTGGGGCGTGCATTATTTCGATATGATCCGGTGGATGCTCGGTGAGCGGGCGCCCGTTTCCGTGGTGTCGATAGGTGGTCGTTTCGCGGTCGACGACGATCGAACCATTCCCGATACCGCCGAAGCGATATTTGAGCTGCCCGGTGGTTCGTTGCTGGTATTCGGACAATATGAAGCATCCAGCAATCCTGCCCTGGCATACGGTGAAGTCGAGTTCCGGGGAACCCAGGGCACGATTTACTCTTCGTCCAATGGATTCAAGGTGCTGACGGAAAATCCGGGGCAGTTTCAAGCCCAGGGTGTCCGTGGTGAAGAATCGGAAGTAGAAATCAACGAACCGAACAACGTTGCGACCGCAAATCACGCGAGGAATTTTCTGGACAGTGTAAAGTCCCGTAAGCAAGCGCGTTGCCCGATGCTTGAAGGGCACCGCTCAACCACGTTTGCGCACCTGGCGAATATTTCGCTGGCCACGAAATCCAGGCTGGATTGGGATGCGGAACAGGAACGGTTCAAAGACAACGAAGACGCAAACCAGATGTTGCATTACGAGTATCGAAAAGGTTTTGAGTTGCCGGAATTCTAGCCAATGGATTTCGTGGCTGCCCAGTGAGGCGTTTTCTCGCGAGGGCTCTACATTCGGCGCGCGACCCGATTTCCGTGAAAGACTTGCTCCAGCCGATTGATGCCAATGTTAGCTCCGCACAACACGACCACGATATTTTTACCTCGCAACGGATGAGAAGTTTTCATCAAACCGGCAATTGCCACGGCCGCGGACCCTTCGATCAGCATGCCTTGAGCTTCAATGAATCGAACCAGGTTGTCCCGGATTTCCGTTTCGGAAACCGTTACGCATTGATCCACCAGCTGTTGACACAATTCGAATGTAATTGATCCGGGTTCGACACCGCCGGCGGTCCCGTCGGATAGCGTTTCACGGGAAGGCAAATCGAGCAATCTTCCTGCCTGCAGCGACTGAATCATGACGGGTGAGTTCGCCGGCGAGCAGCCGATCATCTGGCAACCGGGTTGCCTCGATTTCAGGTATGCACCGATTCCCGTGATTAATCCGGCTCCACCCATCGATACATAAACGGCATCTACCTGTTTAAGTTGTTCATCAATCTCAATGCCGATCGTGCCCTGTCCCGCAATGACATCCAGGTCGTTGTAAGGTGACACGTATTCTGACCTGTGCTCCCTGGCAAATGCCCTGGCCACCTGTTCTGCTTCCACACAGTCGGTTCCGGCCAGCCGTACGCTCGCACCGAGTTGCTTGATGCCAGCGATTTTCGTGGGTTCAGATTGCTCGGGAACAAATACCGTTGCTTTGGAATTGAAAAGGTCCGCCGTGAAGGCGACTGCTTTTCCGTGGTTTCCGGTCGAAGCGGCCACAACGCCGAAACCCTGCTGCTGCGGAGAAAGCGAAAGAAACTTGTTGATCGCGCCGCGCAGTTTGAATGAACCTGTGTGTTGCAGGTTTTCACATTTGAAAAAAACGTTGGCACCGGTCAACTCCGAGAACGCTGGCGACCGCTCAAGGTAGGTCTGGCGAACGTGCGAGCCGATTCGCGCCCGGGCTTCGGTGATTCGTACAGGCAGTTTGGGTTCGAGGTTCATGGATCGAGCTTCGTGAATGAGGACGCAATTGTTTTGCCGCTGCGCAGACTTTCCGCCTGGCGTTTCCAGCTTGCGATTATGCGGATGACCGTCCAGACGCCTACCCTACGACCGTCACGGTAAACCAAGTCGACACAAATTATCAATTCGAGATTGAGGTCGGTGCCCGCTGTGAGTTAAAATCGCATGCGAGTCTGCAATCACGCGATTGCTGATCCAGTAGATTCCGACAACAACCAGCCTGGTGATCAAATCGAACGAGAGACAACCACCACCATCGAACCAGATTCGGTCATCGGCGTGAAACGTGGTTCCTGGTCCGTTATTTTGTGGACCCTGAGAATCGTGATCGCGATTCAGTGCATGGGGGCGGCTGGTTGCTATTTGTTTTCGTCCAACGAATCCGAAAGCGATATTTTCGGAATTCTCTTTTTTGACCTCGGTTGGCCGGAAAAATTGGCTCAGACCACCGATGATGCCGGCGCTTACGGCTGCCTGGTATCGGCACTGGTTTTGATCGCTGTCGGGCTGTTTTGGCCCCGAGGGTTGGAACCTCAGAAATGGAGCCAGACAAGGATGGTGTGCGCTGGTTTGGAATATGCAGCGCTGATCTTCGTTGCCGTATGGTTTTTTTTGCTCGCGGCAGCACATACAGCCCGGGGTGGATCCTTTTCCGAGTTTGCGATCGGCGATCACGCTGTTCGGTTTATCACGCCGCTGACACTGCTCTTGCTGCTGCGCAGCTTCTCTGCTGTTTCGATTCGGTTAGCCAGGGCTGCAGCGATGCTGTTAACGTTCGCCGTCGTCGCGACATTTGCCTCTCATGGCTACGTTGCTCAACGCCTGCACGGTCCGTTTGTGGATTTGATTCTGTTGACGGATATGAATTGCTTTCATTTAGGGATCGAACAGTCGACAGCCGAGACTCTGTTGAAAATCATTGGTTGGGCAGACATCCTGGTGGGAGTTCTGCTGCTGATGACACGCTGGAAGGTAGTCGCGGGATACATGATAATTTGGGGACTGATCACGGCTTCGAGCCGCATGACCGCGTTTGGAATCCCGGCCTGGCCCGAGACGCTGATTCGCGTGGCCAACGGCGGTGCTCCCTTGGTGCTTCTTTTGCTGTACCGGGGATTGAAACCTGATTCGGAAAAGTCAACGTTCCGCATTCCAAACGTTTGAAACCGCCCGCCGCGATTAAATCGGATTTAGTTCCTGGATTTCAATCGACTCCGTCGATTGGGAATCGTGATCGTTTTTCCAAAACCGCTTCGCATTTACGTTTCTCTCAACTAGATTAAGGACTGTCAAAGTCGTCAACTGCACGGAATTTCGAGCCACATGACTGATTTTCAAACGATGTTTCGTTCTTCCTTGGGTCTGTTGTTTTTGGTTGTTTTGTCAGCAGTCAGTTCCGTTCATGCCGACGCGCCGCTGGAGGGAACCAAGCCCGCCCATTGGCGTGTCATCTGGACTTCGGATCCCGCCCACAACGCGATCATCTCTTGGAGTACCGTCAAGCCGGCGACGAAATACGTGATTCGGTATCGCACCAGGAACATGAATCAAGTCGAATCCACGGTCACTGCTGAACGGGGGCAGTTCACCGCAAACGGGACGGCGGAACTGTATTTTTATCACGTCCGGCTAACGGAATTGTTGCCGTCCACCGCGTACGAATTCCAGATCGACAGTGACGGTGACTTGTCTCCCACACTCTACTTTGTCACGGCTCCTGATGATGAACGGGGTTTCCGAGTTCTTCACGGAGGAGACTCTCGTTCCGATCGGGATAATCGTCGTCGCGTCAACCAGATGGTCGCAAGCCTGGTCGCCAGGTCGTATGCAAACGAAAGTCTGAAGGACGATGTCATTGCGATTTCACACGGCGGCGACTACGTGGCATCGGGAAGCAATCTGAAACAGTGGATTGATTGGATGTCCGACTTCGAGCTGACGATGTGTCCGGACGGGCGACTGACACCGATCATTCCAACTCGCGGTAACCATGACAAAGGAGAAATTTTTAACCAGGTCTTTGGATTTCCTGGTGGCGATTTGAATTACTACGCGATTAACCTGGGTCCGCTTGTCCGACTGATCGTCCTGAACACCGAAACCAGCACCGCTGGTGACCAGGCCGACTGGCTCGAAGCCGAGCTAAAAACGTCACGACCGGAAAACTGTTGGCTGATTGCCCAGTACCATCGCCCCGCCTATCCCTCTGTCAAATCTCCAGGTTCGGCGTTGCAAAGCTGGGTTCCGATTTTCGAAAAGTACAACCTTGATCTCGTTTGCGAATCCGATGGGCACACCATCAAGCGCACCGTCCCGATTCGCGACAACGTGAGAGACGATACCGGAATTGTCTACATTGGCGAAGGAGGATTCGGTGTCGCTCAGCGAACACCCAAATCCGACCGATGGTATCTCCAGCCACCAGGCATGTCCTCTTCCGCCAGCCATGTTTTCGAATTGACCCTGGCCCGGGAGATTCTAACCTGTCAGTGCGTTCAGTTGGACGGCAAGATCGCAGATCAGTTTACGCTTGAACCGAGAGATGTCGGCAGAGTCGAGTCGTTCATTGTTTCGGGCGATCCTCAATACCTCGCCGAGAACGTTCCCGAACCGCAGAAGCTTGATCCCGTTTCGGACCAGGCCAATGCCCGTTTCGTCGACCTGCTGAAGTCATTTCCCGGAACCACAATTCCACAACAACTGGGTGGAGGCAAGGTCAATACCCGAATTCAGGGGATCATTGTCGCGGGCGACCTGGTTGATAGTGCCGACAAGACCGGAGGAAATTATCCAGCCATGCAAAAGTTCGAATGGCAGCGGTACACCTCCGACTACGGATTAACCGGAAAGGATCGCGGTCTCCCGTTTCCGGTTTACGAGTTGCACGGGAATCATGACGGTCCGCAGGGTGATACGTTCATCATTGGAGAACTTGTCGCTCGCAACAAGCGTCGTCCGGGTCTCGTCAATATCTCGAGAAATGGGTTGCATTACAGTTGGAACTGGGGGCCATTGCATTTGGTCAATTTGGGCATGTTTGTGGGCGACGGTGACCGGCGTCGCGATCAATACCACTACGCCCCGTTGGGTAGTTTGGAGTTTCTGCTGGAAGACCTGGCAAAGGAAATTGGCGAATCCGGTCGACCCGTTGCACTGGCATTTCACCTGCATCCCAACGGCCCCGCTTTCGATTGGCCGCCGCAGGATCTCGAATTATTTTGGAATGCGATCCAGCAATACAATGTCGTCGCCCTTTTTCATGGCCATACCCACGGATCCCCTCCCAGCAGAATCACGTGGAATGAGAACGGGTTTGGGCCGGACCTGGAACAAGGCATTGACGTCTTTAACCCCGACGATTCAGGTGCTGGAAAAATCAATCCCCAGGATCCTGCAAACCCGTTGGGCATTCGACACGGATTTTTATATGTCGAGTTGATAGACCGGCCAGGAACCGCAGCGGATCAGTTTGTTGTGCGATCGGTCCTGACCAACGATAATTGGAGAACACATCAGTGGGGGCAGGAGTGGAAAAAGAACATTGGAATTCCTGGCATTGAATAGTCATGGCTGGCCCATTCGTAAACCTGAGGGTCAATGGGTGAAGGCCGGAATTCCTCACGATTAATTTGCGCAAGGGGAGAACCGTGCCAGGCATCCAGGTTGCAGGCCAATCGGGAGACTCGATGAGTGATTCGGAAATTTCTGTCGGCGATCTTTACTCGAGCTTGACATACGACGATGCAGCTGCGGCCATCGAGTTTCTCTGCCAGGCGTTTGGATTCCGTTGCCGGCTGGTGGTGCCGGGGCCCGACAATTCGATCGTGCATTCTGAGTTGACTTTGGGTAACGCGTTGATCATGGTTTCGTCGCCAAAACTGGAAATGAACCGCGTCGGCCCCAAGGGACTGAGGGGAGCAAGCTCTGGAAATTGTGTTCGAATCGACGATCCGGATTCGCATTTTGAGACAGCCCAGGCTGCCGGCGCCGAGATCGTGCAAACCCTTCAAAACGAAGACTACGGTTCACGGGGATACATGGCCAGAGACCTGGAAGGGTGTGTTTGGTACTTTGGTACGTATCGTCCCGGAGAACATTGGTTAGACGGATGACTTTCTTCCCGGTGATCAAATGATCGTCGGCGATTGATTGATCGAGTCTGTGCATCAGAAAGAGAGTCAGGGTTGCGTTACAGTCGCCTTATTTTTCTGCTACTTCTGGTGGCGTTGGCCGATCGTGCTACGGCCAACGACGATCTGTTTCGCGATCAAGTCGTTCCGATTTTTCAAACGCACTGTGTTCGCTGCCACAACAGGTCCGAATCCAAGGGAGACTTTTCGCTGGAGAACGCCAGGTCCTTTTTCGAAGGTGGCTATGTCGAACCAGGTGACGCTTCGGCCAGCATGCTGGTGGAGTTGATTGCGCCAGGCGATGGGAACAAGGCAGAAATGCCCAAAACCGGTCCGGCACTGAGCGAACAGCAAGTCAACTCAATCAAACGCTGGATCGACGGGGGTGCGAAGTGGCCGGATGATATATCACTCAAATTCGATCCGGATGCCAAACCGGAACCCAATTATAACTGGTGGTCACTGCAGCCAATACAACGTCCAGACGTTCCTCAATCCAATGAGGAGTCAGCGGTAAAATGGATTCGCACGCCGATTGATGCCTTTGTCTGGCGCAAGCTGGCTGAAAACGGACTAACGTACTCTGCTGAAGGGGACAAACGAACATTAATCCGGCGGGTATCCTACGACCTGACCGGCTTGCCTCCAACGTTCACCGACATTGTCGACTTTCAGAATGACGATTCGCCCGACGCTTATGAAAATCTGGTCGACCGGCTACTTGCGTCTCCGCGGTATGGCGAGCATTGGGCTCGCCACTGGCTGGACGTGGTCAAGTACGCCGACACATGCGGATACGACAAGGACAAGCTTCGACCCAACGCATGGCCGTATCGGGACTATGTGATTCGATCGTTGAATGACGATAAACCGTACAAGCAATTCGTGCAGGAGCAGATTGCCGGCGATGTACTTTTTCCCGGTGAACCAGACGGGATTCTTGGTCTCGGTTTTATCGCAGCCGGGCCATGGGATTTTATTGGGCACGTCGAGGTGCCGGAGTCAAAAATCGATGGAAAAGTTGCCCGTAATCTCGATCGCGACGACATGGTCTCCAACACGTTCAATACGTTTTGCAGTGTCACAATTCAGTGTGCCCGCTGCCACAATCACAAGTTCGATCCATTCACCCAGCAGCACTACTACGGATTGCAAGCCGTATTTGCCGCGGTGGATCGAGCTGATCGTGTTTACGACGAAGACCCGTTGGTCGTCGCCCGACGAAACCAGCTCAAACAGGAAATCGATGGGTTCCAGTTTCAGCTGGACGAGATCGTGAAACAGGTTGCCGTCGCAGGAGGCGAGGATTTGAAACAACTGGAACGCCAGATCGAGGAATCCAAACAGCTCAACAAGCAGCCTGAATTCGGTTATCACAGTCAAGTTGCCGCGAGGGCAGACGCGGAGAAGTGGGTTGAATTGAGTTTCGCGGAATCGACGCCGTTTCAGCGGATTGTCTTGCGGCCTTGTCATGATGAATTCAATGGGATTGGAGCCGGTTTTGGGTTCCCGGTTCGATTTCGGGTGGAAATCGACGGGGTCACTGTTTTTGACAAAACGGATGTCGACTTTCCCAATCCCAGGCTCAGTCCTGTCACGATTCCGGTCTCCGTCACGGGCAGCAAAATCCGGATTGTGGCAACCAAACTCGCTGAGCGGAGCAACGACTTTCATCTTGCGCTGGCGGAAATCCAGGTCTTCAACAATCAAGATGCCAATCTGGCCGGCGGTGCCAGTGTAACGGCTCTCGATACCATCGAAGCTCCGATCCGGTGGAGGAAGTCCAATCTGATCGATGGAATCTGGTTTGAATCCAATGGGAGCAACCTGGCATCCCTTGAACAACAACGATCCGAATGGGTTGAGCGACTGGTTGGACAACAAACGGTTGCGAGGCAAGCGGATTTGCAACGGCAATTGGCTGCCGCCAGGATGGAACTGGGTAAACTCCCGATGGGAAAACTCGTTTACGCCGCGGCCACCGAGTTTCCCCCGGAAGGAAATTTCAAACCGACCCTTGGCACGCCGCGCGACGTTCGTTTTCTCGCGCGCGGCGACGTGACGAACCCGGGGGAAGAGGTTGAACCGGGATTGTTGCCATTTTCCCATGAGGACTCGGCAGACTTCGTTGTGCCGACCGGGTCCAACGAGTCCGGTCGACGCGCAGCGTTGGCCCGATGGCTGACGAGTGACTCTAATCCCATGACATGGCGAAGCATCGTCAATCGCGTTTGGCATTACCATTTTGGTCGAGGCATCGTCAATACACCCAATGATTTTGGCCGAATGGGAGGCGAACGGTCGCACCCGGAGTTGCTGGATTGGTTGGCCTCGGAGTTTCGTGATGGAAGCGAATCAGCCCGGCCAGGATCACTCAAAGATCTCCATCGGTTGATCGTAACCAGTTCTGTTTATCGCCAGTCGTCGAACCACTCAGGAGTCTGTTTTCAGAAAGATTCGAGTAACCGGTTACTCTGGAAAATGAATCGCCGGAGATTGTCGGCGGAAGAGATACGCGATTCGATCTTGCTGGCCAGCGGAACGCTTGACCTGGAAATGGGTGGCCCCGGCTATTACCTGTTTGCGTTGGAAAAAACAGAGCACTCGCCACATTACGAGTATCACAAGTTTGACCACTTGGACCCCGGTTCGTATCGCCGATCAATCTACCGGTTCGTTGTGCGCTCGCAACCCGACCCTTTCATGACCACGCTTGATTGTGCGGATTCATCGCAAAGTACGCCGGCTCGAAACGAGACCCAAACGCCATTGCAGTCGTTAACAATGCTCAACAGCGATTTCAATCTTGTGATGGCGAGGAAGTTTGCCCAACGCATTGGTTTGGACGACGAATTGCCGCAAGCAAAACTCAACCTTGCCATGCAGTTACTGGTAGGTCGCCGCCCGGATGAGAGTGAACAACGCCTGATGCTCCGCTATGTCGACGATTACGGGTGGGAAAATCTGGCGAGAATCATGTTTAATCTGAGTGAGTTTGTGTTTGTGGATTAGGTCAGATTCCAGACCCGGGCGAACGGGGGATTGTACCCAAAGTGGTCAGTCTCTTGTTTGCGGCTGTAAAATTGGAGCTCTTGTACTCTTTTAAAGTACCCCATGACGATCGACCCTCAAAGACGCAGTTTTTTACTCAACTCAGCCTGGGGTTTTGGATCCCTCGCGCTATCGTCGATGTTGGCCAGTGAAGATGCTGGTTTAAGTGCGTCGCTCGGCACAGATTCCAATGGCCTGATCAAGGTGCTTCACAATCCTCCCCGCGCGAAACGGGTTGTGCAGTTATTTATGGCCGGTGCGGCCAGTCATATTGACCTGTTCGATCATAAACCGGCACTGGAAAAACATCACGGAGAACAGTCCGACTTTGGCGAGAAGGTCGAAGCATTCCAGAATGGGTTGGGACCGTGGATGAAGTCCCCATTCAAATTCCAACCCTATGGGAAGTCCGGAAAAATGCTCAGCGACGCCGTCGCTGACCTTGGCGATTGCGTTGACGACATCGCATTTATTCACAATATGGCCGGCAAGACGGGCGTTCATAGCCAGGCGACCTATCTCCAGGCGACCGGATTCCAACGCCCCGGCTTTCCAGGAATGGGCGCGTGGGTCAGTTATGCCCTGGGTAGCGAAAACGAAAATCTGCCCACGTTTGTTGTTTTGCCGGATCACCGCGGATTCGCCAGTAACGGACCCAAGAACTGGGGTTCGGCGTTTCTGCCAACCAGCTGCCAGGGAACCGCGATTTTTCCACAGCGCGAGCAACCCATACGTGATCTGTTTGCCCGTGGTGATCTGGTCACCCCGGAAAGCCATTCTGCTGGCTTGAATTTGCTGGATCAGTTGAATCGAAGTTTTGCCGCGGCTCGTCCCGGTGACGAACGACTTGAATCGCGACTGCGTACCTACGAATTGGCAGCGCGGATGCAGTTGAGTGCACCCGAAGCACTGGACCTTTCTCACGAGCCGAAACACGTACTTGATATGTATGGGCTGGATCGTTCAGGTGCGCAGTATCCGGATACAATAAACGTGCCCGAGGAAATCGAATATTTTGGCCGGAAGTGTCTGATGGCTCGCCGCCTGCTCGAACGCGGGGTCCGGTTTGTTCAAATCTGGTCCGGCAACGACAACAGCTTTCCCCGCCGCAACTGGGACAGCCACGAAGACCTGAAGCGGGAACATGGGCCCTTGGCTCGCGGGATGGCACGAGGAGCAGCGGCACTGATCAAAGACCTCAAGCAGCGTGGACTGCTCGATGACACGATTATCCTGTGGACCACCGAGTTCGGTCGAATGCCTTCTACCCAGGGAAGCACCGGTCGCGATCACAACCCGCATGTATTTACCAACTGGCTCTGCGGTGGCGGAGTCCGGGGCGGAATTTCGCACGGCCCATCCGATCATTGGGGGTTCAAACCACTCGATCGAGACAATCCCACCCAGGTTTACGATGTCCATGCGACGATTCTGTACCTGTTGGGTCTTGATCATCTGAAATTGACCGTCCGACACGATGGAATTGACCGGCGACTAACGGATGTTCATGGGCACGTCATTCAAGAAATCATTTAGGAAATTCGCAAGACAGGAAACGCAATCACCCCAATACTTCAACCTGAACTCACGCGCGCATGCGGGTTGAAGTTATTGCAGCCGGTGTGGTGTTGCCTGAGCCGTTTGTCGCGAAGAAACGGCGACGACAAAGCGTGGTAGAATCTGATTGGGAGGATCGGTAAGTCAATCTGCATTAAAACCGGAGCCAGCACGTGTTTTTTATTCGACTAGCTGTTTTGTTTTCTTGTTTGTCTGTTTTTGCATCCGCCCCGACGCAGGCCCAGGACGAGGCGGAGGTTACCGAACTTGCGTTTCGAGATCTGTTTAACGGCAAGGACCTGACCGGTTGGGTCGACGTGAACACCTCACCGGAAACATGGTCGGTCAAGGACGGTTTGCTGGTTTGCACGGGGAAGCCGATTGGCGTGATGCGGTCCGATCGCCAGTACGAGAATTTTATATTGCAGATCGAATGGCGACACATGGAGGCTGGAGGAAACTCGGGTGTTTTTCTCTGGTGCGACGCGATTCCGGACGAAAGAAATCGGTTGCCCAAGGGAATGGAAGTTCAAATGCTTGAGCTTGACTGGGTGAACCAGCACAAACACAAAGACGGGTCACTCCCGCCGATCGCGTACGTACAGGGTGAATTGTTCGGGGCGGGAGGAATGACAGCGACTCCGGAAAACCCTCGGGGAAACCGGAGCAAATCGATTGAGCATCGTTGCAAGGGTGTCGGGCAATGGAACCGTTATGTTGTGGTCGCCGTCGACGGGAACGTCAAACTGTCGATCAATGGTAAATTCGTAAACGGAATCCGGGACGCATCAGTGAAGAAGGGCTACCTTTGCCTGGAGGCCGAAGGTCGGGAAATCCATTTTCGGAATATCAAAATCCTGGAGTTACCTGGCGGCCTGGCTGACGCTTCCAATACAGCTCCAGAGATCAAATAAATGGGAACATGAATGTACTTGACCAGCACGTCCATAACGCGGGAATCGGAACGGGGCGAATTCTCTGATGACCGGTGAGAACCCCTGCCTCCGGAAATTTCCCGGGCATCCAATGCCAAAGGTTATCCCGAAAGCTACGGAACAACGAGAGTTGTTGTCGGTTTACAATCGTCGTCCGCCGTATCAACGCAATGACAATCTTGGCTGGATCACTCGGGCGAAGCAACCGGGGACCCGGCAGTCAATTCACGAATTCGGGCAGGGCGATAAACTCGAATGTTCGTGATATAATATCCCGCAGAAAAATACGACCACCATTTCAACGAGAGAGATCCGATGTCGAAACTTTCACGTCGCCAGTTTGTTGCCAGCGGAATCGGAGCCGGGGTCATGATGTCGTTACCTGCTAGCTCGCTTCGGGCCTCTCGTTATCTTAGCGCGAACGACTCGATCAATGTTGGCATGATTGGCTGCGGCGGTCGCGCTGGGCAGCTTTCGCAACAATTTTCCAAGGTGGACGGCGTCAACATCACAGGCCTTTGCGATCCCGACCAGAGTCGTGTTGCCAGGATGAAGACCGAATACAACCGCGCGCAAGGTTGGGCAGACATGCGAGCCTTGCTTGACAGTGACAACATCGATGTTGCGGTCGTTGCGACATGCAATCATTGGCACTGCCTGGCTGCGATTCGTGCGATGGAAGCGGGCAAGGATGTTTATGTTGAAAAACCGCTTTCCCACAGCCAGTGGGAGGGCGAACAGGCCGTCGCCGCCTCTCGACGCTACGATCGAATCTGCCAAATCGGTACCCAACAGCGATCCGATCCGATGCAGGCCGAAATCAAGAGGTTTCTGCACAAAGAAAATGGAATTGGCAAGATCAAGGCATGCCGTGTGAATCGTTTCGGAGTCCGAGCCTCGATCGGCAAGCGTGAAACTCCGCTGGAAATCGATAACAACATTGCCTACGACTTGTGGCTCGGCCCGGCACAGGACAAGCCGATTTTTCGCGACAGTCTTCACTACGATTGGCACTGGGATTGGAATACCGGTTCCGGCGAAATGGGGAACTGGGGAGTGCACGTTCTCGACGATGTTCGAAATAACGTGTTCCAGGACAAAGTCACGACTCCCAGAAAGATCTTTGGTGGCGGCGGTCGAATCGTCTGGAAGGATGCCGGGGAGACTCCCAACGTTCACTTTGTTTACTTTGATACCGGTTCGGTTCCCGTCGTGATCGGACTTTCCAATCTTCCCGCCGAGCCAGGTGGCGGCAAGAAACAGGCAGCACCACACCCGGGTCCTGGCAGTGGCTATGTCGTGTACGGCGAGGGCGGATTCTATCACGGCCAGCGTGGCAAGGGTGCTGCCTACGACAGCGACGGCAAGTTGATCAAAGAGTTTGAGGGCAACAGGGGCGAAGTTGTCCATCAGAAGAATTTCCTTGACGCGGTTCGCAGTCGCGATCGTTCGATCCAGAATGCCGAACTCGAAGTTGGTCACCATAGTACCGGTTGGTGTAACTTCGCCAATATCGCGTTCCAGGCAGGATCGAAATTCTCATTCGATGAAGCCAAAGAGATCGACCTTGAGCAATGGACGACACTGATCGGAGAAATGGAATCTCACACCCGAGCCCATGGCGTCAATATGGAAAGCGACCAGATTCGTTTGAGCCCAATGTTGGAACTTGACGCGGATACAGGTCGATTCGTTGGCAATCAATCGGGGATGGCAAACAAGCTGATTAAACGTGAATACCGCGAAGGCTACGAAGTCCCCGAACTGTCGGTCAACGTCACGAACTGACGGGCTTGTCATTCGAGATAATGAATCTTGATATGGCTGAACATACCGAACCAAGGGAGTAAGTCTGCCAACCGTCCGTTCAGTCAGAAAACCGCATCGATTCAAATGCCGGAAACCAACAAGTAGACAGAGGCTCCAGTTCTATTCAGGTTATTCAATCCACTTGCTCCTGCCGATCAGAAACTCCCAGGTCTCAAACACGTGACGTTTGAAAGCCCGTCCTTTCAGGTGCCCGTGGGATACTGTATTTGACTGCCACCGGAATACGAATCGGAGCAGTCACGCGGAACACGGTTTCCCATCGTGTTTTATTTGCACGGCGGGCGGATTCCGAACAGCTCAAGTTTGTCGAAGTCGTCAATCCGCGTGTGCTACGACCAACCCTTATTCTTGGCTGTGACAGAACACGAGCGACCTGGTTGTTTGTCGGGATCGATTCGAATCAGGTTCGAGCCAACGTCTTGAAACTCAAGCTGGGACCGCAACCGGAATTCGATGAGCGCGACGCGGGCGTTTCATTCGACGCCGGATTGAATTCGTCGACCTCCAATCGGGAACGGCAGGACTATATCGAAAGTTTCCAGGAAAATGTCGGTGCGCAAAAACAAACGTGACTTTGCTGATAAATCCGTTCGCAAGCCACGTTTGGTATGATGGTCAAAATTGAAGAGGTGAGCGGGCGGCCCTTGAGACGGCGGACATGAGGAGAAAACTATGGGCCTTGATGCCCGCTCACGTCTTAACCCAAGGCAATCGCCGTGCCAAACGACCGATAAATAACAAAACCAAAGAAACCCCGAGTTTTCGGTGACTGGAAAAAACGGTCAATTTCGCGCAGTGTCCAGAGAGTCTCTTTTTGAGAACCCGGTCTCAATCCTGGAGAGGAACCGAAGCATTTTGGACCATTTAACCGAAACGCGTTCCATTTCACAAACTTATTGCGTGAGTCCACTAGAATACCAACCTGATTTCGTCAACGCGATTGAACGATTTATGAAAAAGGAATGTCATGCGGTTTCTCAGCCGATTATTCGACCGATCAACGTCAAATCAATCGATGTTCGACCTGTCAACGTTTTTTTCGTTTCGGGCAAAAAGGACAGGGCTGACTCCTTGGGAGGCGTTCATTCGAAACGTCATTGGAGCGTTGTCTTGCCTGATCTGGCTGGGGGCGACCGCTGTCCCTTCCACGGCCGACGACTGGGGTCGTTGGATGGGGCCGAATCAAAACAACACCTGGAACGAAACAAACCTGATCGACCGTTTTCCCGACGGGGGCCCGCCCGTCATTTGGAGAACTGAAATCTCAGGTGGCTATGCCGGGCCAGCGGTTGCTGGTGGACGCGTGTTTGTTACCGACTACGTCACCAAAGACGATGTCAAGATCGCGAATTTCGAACGCACGAAGTCAACCGGTGTGGAACGAGTGCTTTGTCTTGACCAAGCCACAGGTAAGGAACTTTGGAAGCACGAATATCCAGTGACCTATGGAATCTCCTATCCGGCGGGCCCGCGTTGTACGCCGACGGTTGATGGCGATCATGTTTATACCCTGGGTGCTGAAGGCAGACTGATTTGTCTCAACGCTGAGAAAGGGGACGTTGTCTGGGAGGTTGATTTGGTCACCGAATACAAGACCAAGGCGGCACTCTGGGGTTACGCCGCGCATCCGCTGATCGACGGTGGCAATCTGATCACGCTCGCTGGCGGGGACGGTAGTCACGTGGTTGCTTTTGACAAAAAAACAGGCCAGGAAAAGTGGCGATCGCAGACAGCGCCTGAGCAAGGTTATTCGCCACCAACGATTTTTGAAGCGGGTGGTGTCCGCCAATTGATCCTTCCCCAGCCAGATTCGGTCTCATCGGTCAATCCGGAAACCGGTGAACTTTACTGGGAAGTCCCTTACGAAGCGACCAGTGGATCGATCATCATGGCACCCATCAAGTCTGGCGACTTCCTGTATGTGGCGGGTTATTCCAAAAAGAGCTTGCTATTGGAACTTGCCACCGACAAGCCTGCGGCCGATGTGGTGTGGCGGGACAAAGCCCGCGACGCGATCTCGCCCGTCAACGTCCAGCCCTTTCTCGACGAATCAACGAACATCCTGTATGGCATGGATCAGGGCGGCGATCTGTGTGCCCTTCAATTGCCCGAGGGCAAGCGACTATGGGCAACTCCCGATCCTGTGGGAAAACGCCGACAAGGCAACGGGACGGCGTTTATTGTTCGGCAGGCCGATCGGTATTGGCTGTTTAACGAGAGCGGGGAGTTGGTCATCGCCAAACTTTCCCCCCAAGGTTACGAAGAAATCGATCGGGCAAAAGTCATCGAGCCAACCAATGTCGCATTTGGTCGCGACGTCGTCTGGAGCATGCCGGCATTTGCTGACAAGAAAGTCTTTATTCGCAACGATGATGAGATCATCTGCCTGGACCTTGAAAAAAAGCAGGCGACTTCAAGCGATTGAGCTGATGGCGGCTCGTTCGCCGACGTGCCGTTTCGCTGAGGGCAGCATCCAGTCGGATTAGCGAATTGGCGCGAAGCTCGACGTTGCCCGGGGCCGGACCGATGCTCTTGAATTCCGGCAAGAACCTATCTCCCTTGTGGGTGATTTTCAAAGGCGCGGTGTAGAGGGTTCCCCGGGGACGATTTTTGGGGAATTGGATGGTTGTCCCTGCGTCGTTTGCAGGTCATTCAAACAGGCCTGGGGCAAAACCCGGGTATACCAGACAATGCGCAAAACCAACGAAAATCACAAGAAGCGAGTTTGGATTTGTCATGCCCTGGCCCAAGAAATGAAAATGAAAAAATGATAGATCGTCGATTTTCCGGAAAGTTGCGGTGACGTTGGGCTGCCCGAAGCTATCGCCCAATGGCACGTACTTTGGTTTTCCTGGCCACGTTGGTGGTGGAAGCAGCGTCGACAGTGCAACAGAATTTTGCAAGGTTCGACGTGAGTTGATTTGAATGTGGCCGTTCACCGCGTGAACGAGCGTTTTTTCGCGGAGCGAAATGCCACAATCGCAAACTGATGAGAGAACTTCACGCCATACCAAACCAATGCCGACTTTCTTCGATCCCAAGCTTCTTGCTCAAGGGGAGTCTTCGTTCATATTCGGGTCCAGGATGAGCCCCATATCAGCCAGTCCTCGTCCATGCGGTCCCGACCAATCAGCGGGATAGGGCGAATCCCAGCCGCGCATCTCGTGCCAGACAAACCGATTCAGGTTGTCTTCGTCCTGTTCTGTTTTCATTCCGGTTCGCTCGATCGGGACCGTCGTAAGAATCGCTCGCCACTTGCGTTCGATGGCTGACTGTTTTTGTCTAGGTTTGGGAGCTTCATTGAGCGGAAAATTTGCGGCGATCGATTGGTAAGGCGCAGGATCTGGTTTGTCTTGAAAGCAATCAGTCATCAATGGCGCAGCTGCGTTCTGTTGATTCATCGGCGGCAATCCAAAGATCTGCAGAATCGTCCGCAGAACCGAAGTCTGATTGTAAAACTGATGGTTTACGCCCGGACGGCTATAGGCGCTGATTGGCAAACAAAGACTTCGATGGCCGTCGATGTGATCGAATCCATTCTGCGGATCATCTTCGTTGATGAAGATCACCGTGTCCTTCCAGTACTTGCTCTTACTGACCGCTTCGACCAATCGACCGATAGCCAAATCGTTGTCAGCCATATGAGAACGCGTTGTGATTCCGCCGCCGAAATGATCTTGCGGCAGGTAAAGGAGGCAAAGCGCAGGGAGATCGCCGTCTTTTTCGAATTCACGAAACTCCTTGAGAAACCTATCCATCCGGAGGACGTCGGGGATCGCCATGTTCCAACCGGGATACTCGCGGCAGGAATATCGCCGCAGTCGGTCGATCCCGATGTTTTGTACGAATTCAAGTGGCTGTTTCCGTTCGTAGGCATTCCAGACCTCCTGATAGCCCATTCCAACTGGTGGTTTGGCATAATCCATTTCCCCATAGTTGCGAAACGAAAGTCCCGCATCGAGAACGTGGTCCCAAAGAAAACCACTGGAAGAATAGGTAATGGGGTCGTCACCAAAGGTATAACTTCGCGCGAATCCGCCAAATGCCCGTTCGAGATACGGCGTGACGTTGCCCTCGGTTGCCCAGGAATGCCCGTCTGCCGAGAGCACGCCATTACAGTAATAGTTGTCCAGAATTCCAAATCGCCGAGCGAGCGCGTGGTGATTCGGCGAGACCTTCTCGGGGAAAACGCACAGGCTTCTTTCGCTGCGGGCTTCCGGTATGTCGCCAAAGACTTGATCGAACGTCCGGTTTTCCTTGATTACATAAATTACATGTTTGAACAGGCTGGGTTGACCGAGCTTGTTCGGGATCGGAACAGGGTCGAGTTGGGCTTGGTCGAAATCCGAGTTTTCGATTGTCGTGATCGGGCGAGGGATACGGGCATTCTTCAATGCGTCGGCTGTCCAATTCCGGATTTGAACCGGGTCGAGGATCTGATCCAGGGCGATCTTCTGGATGGTTCCCAGGTGGTCATGCGAATTACGGCCTTTTGATTCTTCACGTGTGATTTCCCGCGAACCCCGTCCTTTCACGCAGGCCACAAACAAATGGGTTTGGTTAATGTCCAGTGCGACCGGGTACCATGCCGTCGGGACCAGGCCTTCCACGATTTGTTCCTTGTTCCGAGAGTGGATAATTCCGATCGCGTTGTTGCCCGCTAACGCAACGAAGTATGATTCCCTTCCGGGCCAATTGAGGATCGCGCTGGGCATCGAACCGAAGGGGATGTTCGCTGCAGGTTTGACGACGTGTTGGTGCGTCACGCCCGAGTCTATTTCGATGATATCAATTGAGTCGTCGTTGGTATTGCAGGCGACCGCCAAGCCGTTCCTCGTCCCCCGCGACAAAACCGAAGGGTGACGGCCAACAGTGACATGGCGTTCCAGGGCGCCAGTTTTTCGATCAATGATGCTGATGGTTCCAGTACTCGCAACTCCCCGTTTATCGACGACCGTTTCGGTGCCACCGGAGGTGGCCGTGGTGTCATTGGGAGTCGCTTGTCGGCCTCCGATGTTCGATACGATCAGTTTTTCGGATTCCAGCAATACATCAAAAGGGGCGACTCCGACATCAATGGTCCGCGAGACTTGGCCGGTCTCCAAATCCACCAGCGCCAAGGCGTTTTTCTTGGAAAGGCAAACAAAAGCGGTCTTTTCGTCGCTTGAGAGTTGAATGCCACAGGGATACGAGTCGGCCGGAAGTTCAATTGTGCGAGCGAGCGAGTAGGGCTCCTGCTTGGTAGCGGGATTCTTGGCCGAAAAAACGTGAATGCCATGCTTGGCGTTGGTGAAGTAAACATCTCCAGACCCAGAGACGGCCAAGCCGAACAGCGACGCGCCATCGGGGCTGATGAGGGTCTGGACGACGGTCATGGAATCAGTATCGATGATCCGCAGAGCATTTCGGTCTTTGGCGAATATGTACTTGCTATCGGGGCCGAGTTTCAAATCCACCGGGCGACCGCCAAATGCAACCGTTTCCCCGGCTGGTTGGATTAGCTGTCCATTGGCCATTAACGAATCATCAACCTGCTGGTTAGCAAGTGGTTGCTGGCCGCCGCATACGGAACTCAGAAGTAAGACGAAATTTAACGCGACGGGGAGTTTACACATGATGTTCGAAATGCCCGGTTTGACTCAGAGGTTACCCAACCACAAAATCGTAGCACAAACAGAATTGGTTCAGTGTTCGCATCAGAGATATTTACCATGATCAAAGTTGACGTTACCTCGAAGATCGCTGTCATCCAGATGGATCATGGCAGAGCCAATGCGATGGATCTCGAGTTTTGTTGCGAGTTGACTCGTGCGTTGTCTCAAGTTGCATCCAGCGACTCGGGAGCGGCAATTCTGGTTGGAAACGACCGGGTGTTTTCGGCTGGAGTTGACCTGGTGAAGTTGCTCGACCACGGGCAGGAGTATCTGGAACAGTTTTTGCCTGAGTTGGTGAATTGCTTCAAGGCATGTTTTCAGTTTCCCAAGCCCTTGGTTGCCGCGATTGATGGGCATGCAGTCGCTGGCGGCTGCATAATTGCGACTGCTTGCGATCGTCGTCTGATTCACAAGAAAGCAAAAATTGGAATCCCTGAACTTCGCGTGGGTGTCCCGTTGCCATCGATTGGGATCGAGATAATACGGTTTGCCGTCGATCCCGGGGCGTTACAGTCAATGCTCAACTTCGGTAAGACCTTTCGGGGTGAAGAAGCAATCCGGGTCGGACTTGCGGATCAAGTGGTTGGCAAAGACGAGTTGCTGAGCCGAGCGATAGGCGCGACTCAGCAACTGTTGGCGATTCCCGCGACTGTTTTTGAAATTACGAAAAAGCAAATGCGTGCCCCTGCGAATCGAATCGTTGAGCAAAACGAAGCCGAGTTCGAGGCGAGAGTGTTTGAGTTATGGAAAAGCAGCGAGATTCGAAGCGTGATCGAGGAGTATGTTTCGAAACGGTTGTGATGTGAAACTCGTTTCGATCCGATCAGAAGGATTGATAGGGCGTTAGCGTTTGGATTGCAATCGGAAATCGAGAATGAACCTCTGCCCGTTGGAATAAAGCGGCTTGCACCCCGGGGACGGTTCAATTGCTTTTCCGAATTCGCTCAACCAGTTTCTTGGCAACGATCGGGAACAATCCGAGCATCGCCAAAGCGAGTGTGATTTGAAGCAATTGCGAGCCCGAGAAGACCGCTTTCACACCCTCCGTTTTAAGCGTCATCAAATCGGGAATTCGGGAACCAGCATAGACATAGACCGTCGTCCCTGCCAACATTCCCAACTGGCTGACCCACCAGAACGTAGCAACATTGATTTTGGTCAAACCCATCAAGGCGTTGACGACAAAAAAAGGGAACGCCGGAATCAATCGCATCAGGAAAAGATAGGAATTTCCTTCGCGTTCCAACGCTTTGTTGATGACACCCAGGCGGTCTCCGAACGTTTCCTGGATCCAGTCGCGAAACAGGTAACGACTGAGAAGGAAGGCCAGTGTCGCGCCTGCTGTTGACGCAAAACTGACGATGATTAATCCTCGGGTGAAACCGAAAAACCACGCGTATAGAAGTGAAAGAATCGTTGCACCGGGAATCGAAAGCCCGGTGACGGTAACGTAGATCACAAATGCAAACAGGTAAACGATCCAGGGTTTGGTGTCGTAAAACGCCTTGAGTCGAGTTTCCTGCTCGGCTAGAAAGTCAAGATTAAGAAACGAACTCGAGAGGTAGGTGAAGCTGGCGAACGCCAGGACAACCATGAAGACCACCAGGGGCTTGTTGCCTTTGGCGACGTTTATCGGTTCCTCGCCAGGAGACTGAAACAGGTTCGGCTCTGAATTCACCTATTCACCATGATCGCTACCGACGCCGAAGAACCGTCAGTCTTGGATGTTTCTAATTTGACGCATGGGCGAAAGCAAGCTTTCACTTAATCTGGAGAATATCATGAAGTTTTCATTTTTCTATCCCCGCCGAGCGAATTTCAAGCGTTGGTTCGGATGTTGTGTGATGTTGATGTGTGGTTTCGGTTCAACGGTAATATCGTGGAAAGGTCTGTATGCCGTTCAAGATCTGGCGACAAAGCAGGCGAAAGTTGTCAAGACGGACATTCAATGGCGCCAGCGGCTAACCGACCTCGAATATCAAGTGACGCGAAAAAAAGGTACGGAGCGAGCTTATTCGGGTAAATACTGGGACAACAAGGCAGACGGAATCTACGTCTGCAAATGCTGCGGTCAACCACTGTTTGATTCCAGGACCAAATTCAAGTCCGGCACCGGCTGGCCGAGTTTCTATCAGCCGTTGAACGAAACTGCGATCCGGCATGTAACCGATCGCTCGGGCTGGACGGTCCGAACCGAGACAGTCTGTCATCGCTGCGATGCGCATCTGGGACATGTTTTTGACGACGGCCCCAAGCCAACGGGATTAAGGTATTGCATGAACTCGGTTGCATTGGACTTCAAGAAGACTGATACAAGGCCGAAGGTCAGGACGGAACCCGAACCAGCAGGAAAATGAAACCGAGCCGGTTTCAAACCGCACGAATCGAAATCACTTGAATTTCACCGCCGTCCCGTAGGCCAGCATTTCGGCGGCGCCGCCGACGACCTGTGAAGTCATAAAACGGAGGTTGATCACCGCATCAGCCCCGAGTTTCTCGGCTTGCGCTTCCATTCGCCTCATGCTTTCGTTGCGAGCCTCGGTCAAGAGCGACGTGTACTCTTTGACTTCTCCGCCCACGAGCATCCGGAGCCCTGCCATGATGTCCTTGCCGAGATGCTTGGCACGAATGGTATTTCCGCGAACAACACCGATGGCTTCCGCGATTTCGTAGCCCGGGATAAAGTCTGTTGTGACTGTGATCATGTAATTACTCGATCCTCTTTCTGGTTTCGTTCCAGAACGGAACTATTGCTGTGTACCACCATTTGGTCCGCCAGATCCGTTGTATCACCGTCGCTCTTGGCATCGTTCAACCGCTGCCGAACCAAAGTCAATCGTCGTCATTTAGCAGGTTGCTTTCCTGTTTTCGATCTTCCAGTCGTTCAACGATTAACGAACTGAAAAGGATCAAGAAACCGACGGCGGCCATGAGCAGACCAAACTGAATCGCACCCGGCAATGATCGAAACCACTCATATAAATACGGCCAGATCTGACGTAAGGGCTTGATCAGCCAAGTCAGGATGATCAATACGCCAGCGGCCATCAACAAAGCACCGATCACTCGGACAATTCGAATCATGATCTCTCCCGGAGGGCATTTCGCTCAACGGATTCCCGTCACCCCGTACTTAGCCTAACGGACAATCCAACGATTGCAACTATTGGAATGGACCGTTCCAAACGGCAGGTTGGCTCGCCCGAATCCAGTTGGTTCTACATCGTCCCTGAATTACGGAATCCATTCAACTTTTCTCGCGTCGCCCGTCGCTAACTTGCTCCATCAAAACCGAGGCCAGGAAGAAAACGGCTCCGGCAATAATCAGACCAATTCCTGTTTCCAGCTGGAGTGGCAAGTCAATCAATTTCAGCAGAAATTTGACAGTTCGATAAATGGCCGTCGCACCGGCAAGCAGGATGCCAAACCGCCATAACAGAAACCCGGTCAGCTGGATTGTTTCCTGGCTCAGCAAGTTTCGTTTCATCGCTGTCACCAACTAAGGGAATTGCAGGCCAACTCAACCGGCTTGAATTGTACAGGTTTCTACCGCACGAGTGTGCGTCGAGGTCTTAATTGAGACCGAAGCAATTCGTCGCCGCGGCCGCCAAGTGTTGAATTTCGCATGGCCTGGCGGGCGAGATGCCGGTCAATCTGGTTACGCCGGCTGCGTATCTTTTGCGAAAACTCTGGATCTTCAAAATTTGCTGCGGCCAGATCATTGACCAGAGCGATGGAAGTCAGATCTTCAAACGGAATCCGGTTATCGAGTAATCCCAGCTCGTAAGCGTACTGGGCTGAGAATCCCGGCAACAATACCTTCCAGCCATAGGTGATCTTGTCGGGACTCACTTTATTCACATGCCCGGCAAGGTTGGTTGTGCAATTGTTGTTGATCGAATTATAGAATTCCGGCTCCACAGCAAGCTTGTTGATCCGCGTCATCACATCGGCGAACATCGCGCGTGATTGTTGCGGTGAGGCGACCGTTGGATAAACATATACATCCGACTCGCGATATTTGGTGCGCAACCGAATCACGTCTCGCTCGTCGCTGAGCACGTATATCAGTTCAAACTTTCGCCCAGCTCCCAACAGGGCATTGAATTTTTCACCGCGTTCTTTGCGGACCTCGATGGATACCGCAAGATAACTGCCATCGTCGAGTCCAAAACTGATCATTGTGTGCGCTAGTTTTGGAGCATTGTTAAAAGGTACAACAATGAAATCGACCGATTGTATTTGATCGATTTGAATCTGCCGGTCGTAATAGTCAACCACGTAGTCTTCAGCCGTCAGGTATTTGCAGTTGCGGATGTTTCTCAGCGTGTACTGTGAGCCACTGATTTCTGCGAATGGGATCGTGGCAACTTCCGGCGCCCAGTCCCGGTTGTTGGAAGGAGATATGAGTTTCTGAATTCCGCTTACCTTCAACTTTTGGCAACCGAAATTGGGGATGAACGCCACCAGCAGCACCAGCCACGACAAAAAACATCGTCCGGCGGATTCACGTCTGAATTCAATTTGGGAAAGGCGAGTCCACATGCAGGACGCCGGGATTTCAGGGTTGTTCGAAAATATCGCCAAACGATTCCACGGCGGTAATCGGTCAACTTTTAGAGGAGCCCTCGTCGCAACGCAAGATCGCTCGTTTCCCTGCTATCATCTCAATCGCATGCGAATGTCATCGGGAACGAGTGCCATCGGCAACCGCTTGCAGTTTGCGTCGTCCCGTACTGAGTCTTGCTGACTGAGTCTGGTTGACTGATTCAATAGCCTGGCTTGTGGTCAATCGCGATTGAGATTCAGTTGTTCCAGTCCGTAAGTAGCCGTCGCCTGGTCTTTGATGCGATACGTGATTTGTTTGGCGACCAATTGGGTCGGGTTCTTGTCGCTTGGTGTCTGTTTAATCAACAGGTTTGCATCGGTCAGTTGTGTGCCCTTGATGACCAGTTTGTCGTTGGATCGGTCATAGCTAACCCGGTCTGCGGTGGCTTCAAAGGTATCGCTCTTGATATGTGCGTTACCGGTCGCGATGATTTCGCTGGTTTGCTTTGCTTCGGCCCGTGGGGACCATTGGGCCAGCAGCAGTCGTTCGCATGTCATCAAAACCCTTCCCGGCGCGCGATGCAGAACATTGTCAGGGTTAAAGGCTTGATCCCAGTTTTGAACTGGTGAATAGACCGTGCGGATGTTTCCGTCAAGTTCCATCTCGTGCGAGTCGGTGTCCACGTTCATTGCACCGTCAAAATTGATTTGGATAAACGAAATTCCCGATTCGTTCTGGGCTTGCCCCTTGCCTGACAAACGTCCAAATGGATTGCTTGACGAATCCGTTGACGGCTTGCCACGCCGGTGAACCGATATCGTGCCGGGTCCATGGCTTGTAACGGAACCGGATTCCATGTTTACGATGGCCTTGGGAACGGTTATTTTCTGCTGTTCTGACAGTTGATGGCTTGCGTCGTAGGTTCGATTTTGAATGACGACCGGACGTGGCGTTGACGGCTGCGGTACAGTGGTAAGCGCGACTTGTTTGAAAGCTCGCTGTGCCTCACTGACCTGGTCGACAAAAATCAGCTCTCGAATCTCTGTGTTGCCGATTTTCGATTCCGACTGGAGTTGTTGAAACTGCACCGGCCTGGATAACTCGACACTCAGTCCTTCGCTCTGAGATTGGATGCTTGATTTCTTGCCGCCTTCTCCGGTCTGTTCTGCCGACATGTCAACCAAGTGTTCGAAATAGATTTTTGCACCGTCAAAGATCATTCCTCCCTGCCAGGACACGTTCAGGTTCTCGGGCGCGGACTTGCGTAAGATTGCACTGCCGAGTTGGCTGGCTGCCTCGGCGGTGGCTGGTTTTCGGGAGAAGTCCGGTTTCAACACCAACGATCCGGCACCTTCTACCCACAGCTTGTTGGCAGTTTGGTCGAGGTTGATGTTTTGGCCCATTAGGTCGAAATCCTTGGCCGATACCCTGGCAAGGCTTCCTCTTTCGCCCGAGACAAGCGTTCGATAGTTCCCTTCTCCAGGTTGAGGCGAAAGTTGCAAACGATGGCCGGTGATTGACAACGACTGCGGGACTCCCGTTGCAGTTACTGGAGTGCTGAGGATTGAAACGTCGCCGACGACGGTCAAATCACGGATCTCGGTCGTATTTCCGGTCCCGGTCAGACGTATATCAACCGTCTTCCCATTGAATTTGAGTTTGTGCTTGGGTGTTTTTGACGGGTTGACGGTGTCTTGCTCAAGCGGGACCGCCTGCACGTTTGAAGCATGAACGACGTTTTTCGGTGCTTGGCCAACCCGCTCCAAAAAACCAGATGGTTCAGACTGGGTCGCAGGTTCATTGAATCCGTTTTGTGGAGGGGATCTCGTAAAAGTTGAATTGCTTCCGGAATGCCGTGGGATTCGGGCAAGTTGACGCCCGGAATCGGATCCGGATTGGATCATCTGCTCGTTCGTTGGCCACGAAACGGTTCCCCGGAATCCGGTCCGATGAGCGCCGCGTTCGGCGGGCGGGCCTTTCAGAATGCGTTGTTCCAGCCAGGTCGCGGTCAACTGTTTGGCCTGGCCATCAAGTTGGGGAGACACAATGGTTACATCACCGAAGGTGGAGAGTTTGGCAGGCAAATACTCCCACGAGCGTTGGGCTTTCGCGTGATCGTCCTCCGTCAGTGTTGGGATTTGCCACACCAACATTTCCAGCCGATCAGCAAGAATGCTGGTTTCATTGGCGATTCGAACCTCCGCAGAACCGTCAATGGCAACATGCATCAGCCCTGGTTGTTGCGGGACGTTACGGGTGGTCAGACTTCTTTCCCACGCCGAATAAAAATCGTCCTGACCGGGACTGCCAACGCGCATCAATCGTCCGGGGCCTGTCGCGTAAATCTCACCCAGTGAGCCATCATCGGCCGCGCGATATCGCAATTGCTTCGACTTCATTTGATATTCGGGGCTGACAATGGAAACCATCGCCTGGCTGTTGGCGTTACAGCTTCCATCGAATTGATTGGTCAAGAGAGTGTAACTCAGATTCTCAGCGGATATCCTGGCGGACTTGGACCGCGAGGTAACGGTGGCGGGAGATCCCTTGGCGATAAACCGCTCGAGCTGCAAGTTCGCGTTGATTTTTCCATGACGTTGACTGCGTGAATCTTTCGGCAGGATGGACGCAGGATCTGGCGAAAGATCCTGCCTCGACCGGTCCTGAAAAACGAGGGTCAATTCGTCGCAGTGGATATTGTCATTGAAAGTGTCAATTTGTTCGGCGACGACTTGGTTGCGAAACGAAGCCGTTTGGGATTTGAAATCAAACACGAAAGGGCCTTGGCATGTGATTTCGAGCGGCGACGTTGGGTCGGAGAAAAGCCTCCTGCGTGTACCGGGTATAGGCGATTGGGCATCGTTTCCGTTGTTAACGCCGGCGTTTTCCTGGACCCTTGTTGAGTTCGCTTCGATTCTGAGTTTGTCCAGAAATGCAAGTTCCAGCCGGCGAATTCCGTTAATACTGGAAAAGCCAATCAGGGCAGACGATTCGTCTTCGTGAGCCAGATCAATCAACAGGTTTCGTCCGCTTCCCCGGCTGGACCCAAATACAAACTCAACCTTTTCCAGCGTGTATACTCGATGTTTGTCGATTTGAACGTTGCTGGTCGCCAGGTGAACGGCGTCGTTCTGGTCCGGATTGGACGGCGGGCGGTAGATGTCGACTTGACCATTTAGCCGGGCAGACTCCATCTTTGCATTGCCACTGAATAGTTCGTCCAGCGACTTGTTGAATTTCAATCTGGCGCCGGCAAGGCAGCGCAGGACAGTAGGGGGGGACGATTGGGTTGAGCCGCCCTGCGAAGCGTGATTCAGCCCGGCAATCAACGTAAACGGTTTGATTTGCAGCGATCCATCCTCGAGCCGATCGAGTTCTGAATAAAGGATCGTTCCGGCATCGATAAGGAGTGTCGTGCAAGCCGTCAATTCCCAGGCATCAGCCGGGAGAAGCGGGATCAGATGGGATTTATCTTCGCCAATTGAGGGCAACTCACTCACCGGCGTCGAAGGCTCGCGTTCCTTAACCAGTCCTGCGCCCTCGATCGCAGGCACTGCGAATTTGAGATAACCGGAATAGGCCCCGATTACGGCTGCCAGCACCAACATGTATTGAGCCACCGGGTTAATGCGAGCTTTGGCGGCAATCGGTGTACTTGGCTCGAATGGCAAACTTCGACTTCCTTTTCGTATTTAGTCATCCAGCCATCTTCCTGACGGCGGCTTTTCTTACTTGTACTTCAGGCACGACCCTATGCGTCATAATAGGCTTGAAGCAACTCGTCCCATCGTTTTTGAGTTCTTAAAATCGTTTCGATCAACTCCCGGATCGCTCCTTTTCCTCCTGCGGACTTGGTTGTGATATGTGCCACGGTCTTCAATTCCGTTGCACCATCGCCCACGGTTACCGCCAATCCCACATGTGACAGCAAACCCAGGTCCGACAGGTCGTCACCGACATAGCAAACTTGTTCAGGCTTTAATCCCAATTCGTCGATCAACTGGATGCCAACGGGCAATTTGTTGTCCGAGCCCTGACGCACAATATCGACTCCAAGTTCCGTCATCCGGACTTTTACAATGTGCGATGATCGGGCGGTAATAATACCGAACTTGTGACCCGAACGCTGCCACAACTTGATACCCAAACCGTCGCGCACGTGAAATGTCTTGGTTTCAATTCCCTGATTGTCGAAGGTAATACTTCCGTCCGTCAAAACCCCATCCACATCAGAAAGAATCAGTTGGATTGGCTGCATCCGCTGATCGAGTTTCATTTACGCCAGCCGTGGGTCTCGGTTCAATAATTCGTGAACCTGCATATTAGTTGCAAGCAACATGCGGTGCAATGTTGAGAGTCAAAAGTCGCCACCGATCTTTCGCTAGCACCTGACGGGGAAGGGGACAGCGAAGCGTTTCGATTGACAGGGAAACGTTCCAATGCCGACCAAGTCGACGGGGTCACTGACGTCCCTGTAAAATCGTCGGAATACCGTTAACAACCGTCACCCGACAACAGCTCAAAATGCGGTCTAGTGTTTTTTTGCTATCGCGAAAATGCACTCAAATGTCAATGCCAGGTGACCCTCGCGTTCCAGTCGCGTTTCAAAAACATTGCGAAATGTCTGATAACGTTGAGTCCCAAGCAGGCCTGTTCGCCGATCTACCGATGCATTGGTCGCTCCCAGTTGTTTGATGCTCCGGAGCAACATGTCAACCGAGTCATAAGTCAACCGACGTTCGATAGAGTCCAGGGCCAACGACTCGAAACCATTCCGCCGCAGGGCAGTTTTGATCGACGTGCACGACTCAAAATCGTGAATGCGACGCTCGAAGTCATTGGCTGCCTCCCACGCCGAGCGAACTTCGGTTAACGTCTTTGGGCCAAAGGTCGAAAAGACAACCTTGCCATTGGGTTTGCCGATGCGATGGATTTCCCGCAGCGCACGGTCAAGGTTGCACCATTGCAGCGCGGCGTTGGAAAACACGATATCAGCCATGTTCGAATTCAACGGAGTTTGCTCCAGGTCACAGCAATGAAACGTTGCAGAAGGGGTGCGAGCACTTGCGATTTCGATCATCCCGGGAGCGATGTCGACCGCCGTCAACTCGAACCGATTCATTTGTGCGAACTTGTGCAAGGCCCAGCCTGTACCGCACCCGAGATCGACCAAATGGCCCGATACACCGGTTGGCAGCATCTCGATCAGGTTGCTCGCCATCTCGTTTGGAAGGTGCGCCGCTAAATCGTACGTCGCGGCAGCACGGCTGAATTGTCGAGCGATCTGGTTTTTGGCAAGTTTCATTGAGTCGAATTCACGAAGGTGGATAGCGCTTTAATGTACTTGGCCGGCGCCTGAAGAAAAGGCAAGTGGCCCGATTCGAACACGTGCAGCGAATGTCCAAGCGGTAATTGACTGAACAAATACCGGCTTGCCTCGACCGGAACGACACGGTCACTTCGACCGGCAATCACCTGGGTTTCGATCTTCAAGCCAGCGAGGACAGGACGAAGATCCGTTTCGCTCAGGATTCTGAGACCGCCACGGAGTGTCTGGCGGCTGGGAGGATTGCAATGGTACGTCGCCTGCGAAAGTTCCTGTATCAACTTTCTCGATTCCCGGAACTGAGTTCGGTTGTTTGTCGCTACTTGCAGCAGCAAAAATCTGTTGACCGCTTTCTCATAGTCCCGGTCAAAATCATTCGCCAATGCCTCGTAGGGTTTCGAATCGACCCCCCATTCCCAATCTGTTCCATTGAGAAAACGGGGAGTCGTCGAAACCAGTTGAAGTTTCAGGAATCGTTCCGGATGGGCCACTGCTGCTGCAATTGCGATCGTTGCACCAAGCGACCAGCCTGCCCAATGTGCTTTATCCGGCGCCCGCGAGAGGACTTCTTTTGCGATCGCATCCAGCGAGTATTCGCCAGCGTAGCCGACGTCGTTGCCATATCCCGGCAGATCGATTGCCGTAACTTCAAAATCACGCTCGAGAAAGGGAAGGACTTGATTCCAGATCAACGAATGAACGCCCCATCCGTGCAATAGTACCAGCGGCTGTTTCATTGTGTTTCTCCCACGATCTGGGCCATCGCGTCTGAAGCGAGCGATTCCACAATCTGATCAATGTCTTGAGTTGTGTGGGCTGCCGAAAGCGTGATTCGCAGCCGGGAACTTCCAGCGGGAACCGTCGGCGGTCGAATCGCGACGACCCAGATACCGTTCTGTTTCAATAGACTGGAAGCCCGTAGCGCAACATCCGCGCTGCCAAGAACAATCGGTTGAATCGGCGTGATTGACTCGGCCAGTCGAAGCGAAGTTTGACGAATCGTTCGCCGAAAGTACTCGATATTTTCCAGGAGAGTTTGTCGTCTCTCAGGTTCGTTTTGAAAGATCTGGATTGCAGTCCGCGAGGCGGCAACGACTGCGGGGGGCAGGGCAGTGGTGTATATGTAAGCCCGGGCGAACTGAATCAACGATTCGATGTAAATCGCATCTCCCGCAACGAAGGCTCCAAAACTGCCAGCCGATTTGCCCAACGTTCCCACCATTAACAGGCCGCCACTGACCGGGATCCCAGATGCTTCCAAAACTCCTGTCCCATTTTCTCCCAACACGCCAAAGCCGTGCGCATCGTCTACGACCAGCAGTGCTTTTTGGGCGACACTGATTTCTCGCAACGCAGGCAATGGTGCGACATCGCCGTCCATGCTGAAAACTCCGTCGGTCGAAATCATTTTCCGGTTCGCATTCGACTGCGAAAGCAGCTTCTCTGCGGCAGGCAAATCAAGATGCGAAAACCGCTTCATCTCGGCATCACAGTATCGACCGGCGTCAATCAATGAGGCGTGATTCAAGCGATCTTCGATGATCAGATCGTTTCGACGAAGAAATGTTTGGGGTATCGCGAGATTGGCCATGTAGCCCGTTGAAAAAACAATTGCTTTCTCAGCCCCGACAAACTGGGCAATTTCCTGCTCCAACAAGTGATGCTCATCCATGTGACCACAAACGAGATGAGAGGCACCGCTGCCGGTTCCTCGCAGTTGGACCGCTTGTGCGGCGGCAGCAATCATTCTGGGGTGATTGGCAAGACCCAGGTAGTCGTTGCTGCAGAAATTCAGGTAACGTCTTCCATCGACCGAGACTTCACGACCTTGAGGACTTGTCACGATCGAACGAGTACGCCAGTGGTTTTCGCCGATGCGACGCGCGTGTTCGGCTTTTTGATGTTCGCGCCAGGGCATGTTCGGACGACCGAATCAAAATAATAGGAAGTCGGAATTCGGAGACCCGAATTTCAAATGGAGGTGAGCAATGTCATTTCAACTGGCACATCCCAGCCATTGTTTCTTTGTAATGGGAACCTGGAACCGCGACCGGGTTCGGCAACTCGGCTTCAACCCGGCATCTTGAACCGGGGATTCCAGTTTCATCCTTGATTCGGACCACAACCACAAGAGTTTTGAGCGTCTTTTGAAGAACACGTCGCTGGTTGCGTTTGGACTTGATCGGCATTGATTCCGAGCCGTTCAAACAGCCTGCGATCGTGATCGACCGTCGCATTGCCGGTCGTCAACAGTTGATCGCCGTAGAACAGCGAATTCGCTCCGGCCAAAAAACAAAGTGCCTGCATCTCGTCGTTCATTTCATCACGACCGGCTGAAAGTCGAACATAGGATTTGGGCATCAAGATTCGGGCGACGGCGATGGTCCGAATGAAATCAAAAGAGTCAATGTTCTCCGTTTCGGCCAGTGGGGTCCCGGGAATCTTGACCAGGTTGTTGATGGGAACGCTTTCGGGAGGTGGGTCAAGATTGGCCAACGTTGCCAACAGTCCAATCCGATCCTGCTGTGTTTCTCCCATCCCGACAATGCCGCCACAACAGACCTTCATGCCCGATCGACGCACGTTCTCCAATGTTGCCAACCGGTCCTCATACGTCCGAGTGGTAATGACTTCCCCGTAAAATTCCGGCGACGTGTCGAGATTGTGGTTGTAATAGTCGAGTCCGGCCTGTGTCAGTTTCTCGGCGTGCTGTTCGGTCAACATGCCCAATGTGGCACAGGTCTCAAGTCCCAGTTCTTTGACGGCTGCAACCGCTTGAGCGACCGCCTCAATGTCATCATCCTTGGGGCTGCGCCAGGCGGCGCCCATGCAGAATCGTCCGGCTCCATTGGCTTTCGCTTGCTTCGCCGCTTCGACGATTTGATCAACGGGCATCAACCGCTCGGTTTTCAAGCCAGTTTTATAACGAGCGCTCTGAGGGCAATACGCACAATCCTCGGGGCAGGCTCCGGTTTTGATGCTCAGTAAACTGCTCAACTGAACGCAATTGACGTCGTGGTTTTCTCGGTGGACCGTTTGAGCTTGAAACAGCAAGTCCATCAAGGGAAGATCGAACAGGGTTTTGACGTTGTCACGAGTCCAGTTTACGGCGTTCAATTGGGGTGAGATTGCGGCAGATTGAGACATTCAAGGGTTCCATGTTGTTCGATTGAGTGCTCCCAGTATAACCCAACCGGGCACCCAGACGGGATGGGAGTTGCCCGTGGGACGACGTCAGGTACGCCGGTTTTTGCAATTTGACGCAATTATTTCACTTGCCGTATTTTCAATTCATCGAGCCGGGAGTCGATGTTTGACCAGAAATGGCATCCTGGGCAATGCGTTAAATGAGTCAAACACTGACTCGATCCCTGGAGTGCCGGATGCCCATTGGCGATTTCCTGCAGATATTCGAACTGGGTCGAGCACTCCAATTCTCGTAACGCCTGACTCAGGACAACCAACCAGCGTGACCGAATCGGTTAACGAAATGATCATGCGGTGTTCATCCACTCGGTTCACGAGCGGATGAATCCGCAGGGCTTTTTCATGATTTACAATTTTCATCCCCAACGCCACGATTTTGCCGCAACAAAAACGATCAGATCACTTCGTCGCCAACTCAATCCCGGCGGTCGCAATTTTCGCCAGATGCTCAATCTGGTCCGGCGTAATCACGTACGGGGGGACCAGATAGACGACATTGCCCAGGGGTCGCAGCAAACACTCGTTCTTCAATCCATGAAGATAGACTTTCAGCCCACGACGTTCTTGCCAGGGATACGGCTGGCGCGTTTTCTTGTCGACGACCATTTCCGCTGCCAGCATCATCCCCGTTTGACGGACTTCGGCTACCTGGCGGTGATCATTAAGGTGTGAAAACGACTCGGACATAACTTGTGCAAGCATCCTGTTATTCTCAATCGTGTTTTCCGATTCGAACAGCTCCAGGGTTGCATTGGCGACCGCACAGGCCAGTGGGTTACCGGTAAAGCTGTGCGAATGAAGGAACGCCCGCAGCGTTGAGTAGTCGTCGTAAAACGCCTGGTAGACCTGATCGCTCGTAAGCACTGCCGAAAGCGGCAAGTAACCGCCGGTCAGACCTTTGGCGACACAGAGGAAATCGGGTGAAACACCGGCCTGCTCGCAACCAAACATCGTGCCGGTCCGGCCAAATCCAACCGCAATTTCATCCGCGATCAAGTGAACCTCAAGCTGCGTGCACAGCTCGCGGAGTTTGGTCAGGTAAACCGGGTGATACATCCGCATGTTGCCAGCACACTGGATCAACGGCTCGACAACGACCGCGCAAATCGTCTCGTGATGCTGCTCCAACTCGGTTCGCATGTGCTCGAATTGTTGCCGCGAATGGGATTCCCAGCTTTCGCCCTCTTCCCGGAAAAAACAATCGGGAGACGCAACCGTCCGGCACTTCATCAAGAGAGGTTCGTACGTCTGCTTGAAAAGGGGGACGTCCCCGACCGCCAGCGCGCCGAATGTTTCGCCGTGATAACTGTTGGCCAGGTTGACGAATTCGGTTTTGCCAGACTTGCCGGAGTTTTTCCAATAATGAAAACTCATTTTCAAGGCGATTTCAATCGCTGAAGAACCACTGTCGCCGAAAAAAACCCGTTCCAGCCCCTCCGGCGTGATGGCGACCAGTCGTTCGGCCAACTGGATCGCGGGCTCGTGACTGAAGCCGGCAAAAATCACGTGTTCCAGGCGACCCGCCTGTTCGGACAGGGCTGCATTGATCGTTGGGTTGGCGTGACCAAAGAGATTCACCCACCACGAACTGATCGCGTCGATATAACGGTTGCCGTCAAAATCGTACAGCCAGACCCCTTCGCCGCGCTCGATCGGAATCAGCGGATAATGTTCGTGGTCCTTCATTTGTGTGCATGGATGCCACAAAACCTGGAGGTCGCGTGCTGTTCGTTTCTCGTTTTCCATCCAAAAACTTTAAACCAGGCCCGCCTTCATTCACAGATCCCTTGCCGAAGTTGATGACTTGCCCGGCGCTTCTTCCTCAAGTCGGAATTCAAGTGATGGAGCATTGGTGTCAAAAGGCTGATACGAGGCTGTATAGGGCTATCCTTGCGGAAAAATTATTGGACCGACGCATCGCCCTCCCATCGAAACTGGAACTTCAGGTCTGAGTTGAAGCTATTTCGCGGGAGCGACGTCGACGGAAACATGCATTTGGTGATTGCCACCGCCAATAATGACACCTTTGATCGGGCAAACGTCGTTGTAATCCCGGCCCCAGGCGAGCGTAATATGGTTGGTCGAAACCAGGACGTTGTTCGTTGGGTCGAGATCGATCCAGCCGGACGATCCGCAGTAAATCGAAATCCACGCGTGGGATGCATCGGCACCGACCAGTCGCGTTTCCCCTTTGGGTGGTTCGGTTCGCAGGTAACCACTGACGTACCTTGCTGCCAAGCCGATGGAGCGCAAACACCCGATCTGGAAATGGGCAAAATCCTGGCATACGCCGTGTCGTTTCTCAAATACTTCCTCAATCGATGTATCGACCGTTGTTTTTCGCGGTGCGTATTTGAAGTCTTCATGAATCCGCCGGGTCAGATCGACGGCGGACTC
Source organism: Planctomycetaceae bacterium (assembly GCA_024642205.1). Classification (GTDB taxonomy): domain Bacteria; phylum Planctomycetota; class Planctomycetia; order Pirellulales; family Pirellulaceae; genus Mariniblastus. Next base: position 59,492 of record JAHEBQ010000028.1, read on the forward strand.
CAGAATGGGCCGCTTGGCCGGGAACGACTCGATCGCGTATTCGGAAAGTCCTGCAAATGGAATGATTCGGGGCGAATCCAGCACAAAGGGGTAGGCAGAGAGTGTCGCTTCGCTCCGGGCTCGATTCAAACTGGTCGCGACTTCTTCCCATCCAGGCGTCAATGCGGTGTTGGGTTCCGGTCGAGGCGATACGTTGACCAGGCTGGAAGAGGTAACCGTCAGCCTCAAATGCGCTTGATCGATCGAAAAGTAGGAAACGTGGTTTCCAAACGAGTCTTCCCGGTGGTCGAGTTCGGCGGGTTGAGGGTGGACGATCAGACGGTAGTCGTCGCAATGCTGGTAGGCCAGGACTCGCGGGGCGAGATGCAAGAGGTTGTGACAGACTGGGACGGCTTCCGAGTAAGCGTACTTTGTTGTATGGGTGACTTTGTATTTCACGGTTCGATAGACTGGGGGCTGATGAAAGCCAGCTGATGGGCCGACGCGGCGTGGACGAAATAGCGGTGAGAAATGGCTTCGGCAAGCTGTTTCAGCTCCTTTTCCCAGCCCGCAATCAGTTTTTCCAGCATTACAAACTCGCCCAGCGAATGGGATTCTGCGACCATTTCGATATCCATCATCTTGATCGAATGAGTCAATGAGAGGGCGATTCGCTGTTCGGCGCTATAGCCTGGTTGAATCCGATCCCGGGGGAGCTGCTCGACCTGCTCGCTGAGCCGAAAAAGCTGAAACGCGAGTGAGCGAGGATTGGTTTCATCGGTCAACAACAAATCCAGCACCGGTGCCAATTGCAGGTTTGCCATGTACCGCGAGCGATAGGTCATTAAACTGTCGGCCACCTCAAGGATCGTTTCCATCGCTGGTCGTTGAACCTCTGGCATCGGAACAAAGAAGTTTTTGATGATGCCGATGATCTGAAGTGAACATTCAATGCGCCGTCCCAGCTCCAGGAACTGATAGGATTGCGTTCGAGTCATGCTGTCAGACACGATGCCGCTAAAGGCCGATAATTCCGTAATGAGCGAATCGATCAGGGACAACAACTCAAACAGACTCGTTGCCACCATCGGATTTGGAATAAACCCCTCATCGATACTTCGTATGATCCGCCACGTATCCAACGACATCCGATCACGAACGACCGAGCCGAGTCGAAACAGTTCGTCGAGAACCGAGCGCAAACAGGGTGGCTGGTCGGTGTCGAAAGCCAATTGCGGCAGGACCTGTTCGATCGGTGGTAATGGAACACGCATGTCCGGTACCGCGTAACCAGGTTCGACGTGCCCCTGATCGGCAAGGCACCGGAGTAACAACGGAAGTTCAACGGAACTGCTGAACCGAGTCTCTCCATCCATCCGGCTGGCGGCTGCCCGCAGCAGTCGGGCAGCGGCCTCGGCTCGCTCCAATTGTCGCCCCAACCAGAAAATGTTTTCGGCAGCTCGACTGGGCAATTCGGCTCCACTACGTCGAATTGAAATCGCCTTTCCGGGCTTGTCCAACAACGTTACGTTTTCGACCGGCTCGTCAGCGAGCACCCAGGTATCTTTGCTCCGTTCTCCATTTTGAATGGACATTTCGAGTGGATCAAGTGTCGACGAAACGCGCGCCAAGGCACCCGGCATTACGATGCTCGATTCGCCCGACGTCGTCACATACGTCCGCAACGCAACATAAGCTGACTGTAAACCTTGACCCCAGACGGGGGCCGTCGAGCGCACCATTCTCTCCTGCGCGGCAAACCGGGCCGGGTTCCTGCGGATTGTCTCGGCCAACTCAGCGGTGGACAGTCGATTCAAACGCAGTTGAAGCTCGCTGTCGAGCCCGCGCTGTCGGAACGCCGGGTAGATCGTCAATTCGTCCAAGTGCTCCAGCACGTGTTTCAGACCCGCCGGTTGACCGCACCAATGCGTCGCAACGCCCGGCATGAGAAGTGACTGTCCTAACATCGCGTCAGCCAGTTGAGGCATGAACGCCATAAAAGCCGGTGACTCAACGAGCCCGCTTCCCAGCGCATTGGCGAGCGTCACGCTTCCGGCGTGAACGGCTTGTGTCAGTCCGGCGACCCCATAACGGGAATCGACATCGAGTTCAAGCGGATCGCAACCGCCGCTGTTCTGACGCCGGAATATAACGTCAACCGGAAGTAATCCTCCCAATGTCTTCAACATGACCTTGCTGTTTCGAACCGACAGATCGCCGCCTTCGACAAGCGAGTATCCGAGATATCTCGCCAGGTACGCGTCTTCAAAATAGTTCTTGCTGGCCGGCCCATGACTTAACAGCACGATTCGGGGGTTTTCCCGATGCGCCGGTGCAAGATTGACGAGGGTTTCCTGAGCGGCGATAAAAAAAGGCGCCAGACGTTGGATCTGGCAGTTGCGGAAAATATCGGGCAACATCCGGGAAATCACAATCCGGTTTTCCAATGCGTACCCCAATCCCGAGGGTGCTTCGGTTCGATCCGCCACGACCCACCAGTTCCCGTCGGGAGAACGAGCCAGGTCTGCCGCATAGAAACTGAGGTAACAACTGGACGGTGGTGATTGACCGAGGTACGCCCGGAGAAACCCGGGATGTGAAAAAACGAGGTTGGGTGGCAAGATTCCGTTTTTCAAGAGTGTCTGGGGGCCATACAGATCCTGGAGAACCAGGTTCAACAAACGAGCGCGTTGTTCGATCGCCGCCGATACCCTCTTCCATTGGGCGGACGATATCAACAACGGAATCGCATCCAGTTCCCAGGGGCGTGTCTTGTCGCCGACACCGACGTGACCGCTGTAGGCCAGACCGTTCTCATGAACCTGCCGGTTTGCCTGTTGCCAACGCAGCGCGAGTTCGTCTTTTCCCAGTGTGTTAATCGCGTCAATAAACGGTTGTGCAAACTTCCGGGGTTCCGACGAGCTGTCCAACAACTCGTCGTAGGCGGACGCCAGCGGAGAGTAATCCTGAAAGATCTTTTTTGCGGGAGGTAAGGAAGTAGCCACGGGACCGTTTGAAACATTGTTTGGTTTGGAATACTTCAGCTGAGCGGAAATTTCGATTTGTCGTTTCGCGAGCGACAATGGACGAAATCTGCACCCTGAAAATCACAGGCCGTCGGCGTTAGCTCCTCAGGCCAGTTGCTTATCCACCACGACGTTCGGTCGTTGGATAAAGTCTACCTTTTGTTACGATTCCTTCGAAGGTCCAGCGTCAACGGAAATAACTCATTGGGTTCAGTTTTTGGCACCGAAAACGGACCTCCGGTGAACCCGGTTTTCGTAAATCTCACTCCTCGACGGCTCTCCGCCTCAAACGCGTTGACCGGAAACGTGCTGGGGTTCAGGCCACCGGGGTGTCCGATATGATACTTGCCGCCACCAATCGAACGCTCGTGCCAGGTGTCGAGAATGTCAAAAAGCAGCGGTTCGTCGACGGGGATCGTCGGATGCAGGCAGCTGGTGGGTTGCCACGCGCGGTAACGAACGCCGGCGACGTATTCACCCTGCGTCCCGGTCGATTGAAGCGGAATCCGCCGGCCGTTGCAGGTGATCACATGCCGATCGCAGTTCATCCCATTGACTTTTATCTGCATGCGTTCGACCGAGGAGTCGACATAGCGGGCCGTAACACCACCGGCTGGTTCTTCGCCAAGAACATACCACGGTTCGATCGCGGTTCGAAGCTCGATTCGAATTCCCCGCTGTTCAATCACGCCTATGCTGGGAAACCGGAATTCGAAATGGGTTGCAAACCACTCCGTTTGCAACGGGATTCCAAACGCCGCTGTTTTTTCGATCACGTCTTCAAAATCCTGATGCACGTAGTGCGGCAGCATCCAGCGATCGTGAATCGAGGTATTCCAGTCAATCAACTTTTTCCGATACGGTCGTTCCCAGAAACGAGCAACCAACGCCCGCATCAACAACTGTTGCGTCAGACTCATTTCCGCGTGCGGTGGCATTTCAAACCCGCGAAACTCAACCAGCCCCAAACGTCCCGTCACGCTGTCGGGAGAAAAAAGCTTGTCAATGCAGATCTCAGCACGATGCGTGTTTCCCGTCAGGTCGACAAGCAGGTGCCGAAACACCCGATCAACCAGCGAGGGTGGGCAACCCCCCTGATCGGGAATCTGCTCGAATGCGATCTGCATCTCGTAAGTCGCATCACGGCGTCCCTCGTCAACCCGGGGGGCCTGGCTCGTCGGCCCGATGAAGCGACCCGAAAATAGATACGAAAGGGATGGATGATTATGCCAATATCCAATCAAGCTTCGAAGCAAGTCCGGTCGCCGCAAGAACGGGCTATCGCTGGGTGTTGCTGCCCCCATCACGATATGATTACCTCCGCCGGTTCCGGTGTGGGTTCCGTCGGTGTCGAATTTCTCGGTTCCAAGTCTCGATTGACGCGCATCCTCATAGACTCCCGTCGTAATGGCAACCAACTCGTCCCAGTTGCTGGCTGGATGAATGTTAACCTCGATCACTCCCGGATCCGGAGTCGCCTTGATTTGCTGCAGGCGATAATCGGCAGGTGGCAGATAGCCTTCAATGATCACCGGCATACCCAGTTCTGCAGCTGTCTGTTCAACGACGGACAGCAGTTCGAGGTAGTGTTCCAGTCGTTCGACCGGGGGCATGAATACACACAGCCGTCCATCCCGCGGTTCAATGCACATCGCCGTTCGAATGATCCCAGATTCGAACTCTGCCGCGTCGATCGACTGTTCATCCGGAATCGAGCTTTTCCCGATTTCGGAATCTGCTGCGGATCCATCACGGGACCCGCCGAGGGGGGAAGCAGTCAAGACCTGACGTTGAATCGTCATGTTTGACCGCGGGTCGACCCGTTCAAAAGCTGGTGGTCGTCGACGATATTCAAAGTTTGGGAGTGGTTCAACTGACTCAAAGGGGACCACCGGTGTCGGTGTGTAGTCACCAGGTGCCGCGGCCGGCAATGAATCAAGCGGCAAACGCAGACCCATCGGTGAGTCTCCGGGGATCAGGAACATCTGATCGGCTCGTACCGGCCAAAGTCCACTGGTCCAGCGCGGCCGGGCATTCCACCATTGATGCATCAGCGGCAACAAGCAACCGGACGGCGTACCCAGTCCCCGTCCAAATACCCGGGCCAGTCGCGCACGCTCTTCCGGGTCTTCAAGGTCCGCATCCTGGACTTCGGTATTGGCTGGCAATCGCTGTTCCTTCCAAATGTAGTACAGCGCGTCTTCGTAGGCCAGCGTAACGTGTCCGGGATTCACACCCAATCGCATGGAAAATGTTTTCGAAAACAGTTTTGCATCCTCGATCGTGAAATCGTGGTTTTGTTCCGGATCCGCCAGCAGGTCTGTGTTGTGCCATATCGGCTGGCCATCGGTACGCCACATGCAGGTCAGGGACCAACGAGGCAATTGCTCACCGGGATACCATTTGCCTTGCCCGTAATGAATCAGGCCATGGGGGGCAAATCGTTTTCGCAATCGATCGATCAGGTTTCCGGCCAGTGTTCGCTTCGTGGGACCGACGGCCGCTGTTTTCCATTCATCACCATCCATATCGTCGATCGAGACGAACGTCGGTTCGCCTCCCATTGTCAAACGCACGTCACCGGCATTCAACAACTCGTCGACCGCGTGCCCCACCGAGTCAATGTGTTCCCACTGCGTTCGGGTAAATGGTTTGGTGACGCGTGGGTCTTCGTGGATCCGGGTTACCGACATTTCATGATGAAATTCGACTTCGCATTGACTGGTCGTTCCGGAAATCGGAGCCGCCGTTCCAGGTTCGGGTGTACATGCCAACGGCAGGTGACCTTCGCCGGCAAACAAACCCGAGGTCGGATCCAGCCCGATCCAGCCAGCGCCGGGCAGGAAGACCTCGCACCAGGCGTGTAAATCGGTGAAATCGGTTTCCGCGCCTGAGGGACCATCCAGCGATTTCAAATCGGGCTTGAGTTGAATCAGGTAACCCGAAACGAAACGGGACGCCAGCCCAAGATGACGGAGCACCTGAACCATCAACCACGCGCTGTCGCGACATGACCCGGTCCCGAGCTGCAACGTTTCTTCGGGGGACTGGACTCCCGGCTCCATTCGAATGACATAGTTGACATGGTTTTGAAGGCGCTGATTGAGGGTGACCAGGAAATCAATCGTCTTGATACGGTGGGCCCGATCGATCGAGGCCACAAACTCGGCAAACCTGGGGCTGGATGGAATTGGATCAAGAAATGGTTTCAGATCTTTCTCCAGGGCCGGTTCGTATCGGAAGGGGTATTTCTCCGCAACCGGATCCAGGAAGAAATCAAACGGGTTGATGACCGTCATTTCGGCGATCAGGTTGACTTCCACCTCAAATGAACGGGTTGGTTTTTCGAAAAGCAATCGCCCCAGAAAGTTGCTGTGCGGATCCTGTTGCCAGTTCAGGAAGTGATCGGCCGGTTTGACCGAAAGCGAGTAGCTGCAGATCGGTGTCCGGCAATGTGGAGCCGGTCGCAACCGAACCACCTGGGCGCCCAGTTCTACGGCGCGATCGTACCGGTATATCGTTTTGTGATTCAGTGCAACGCGTATCATTTTGGTTGTACAGTGTTCGTTTGAGTTTGGTTCGCCAGTCCGTCGGACAAGATTGATCCTCTGCCGTTAGTTTTGGGTTTGGCTCATTTCCGTTGACAGTGACGGTTCCCGGGTTTTCAAGCGGGTCGGCGAATCCGATTCCGGCCTTGAAACTTGATAGGCGGTAAAGAAGTCCTTGCTGATCGCACTACCCACCTTGTTCAACTGCTGCTGAAAATCATCGATGTACTCGTGCAAACCCTGTTGAATTATGTTGTCAACGCTGGTGTAGTTCATGTTGGAACACAAACGTCCCATCAACTGCTCCGAAAGATTGCAGAACGTTCCTGACGTACTTCCCGTGATGCAACGCAGCGAGTCCCGGGCATTCGCCAGGCAGTAATGTACCGCCCGGGGAAACTGGCGATCGAGAATCAGAAAATCGACGACCCGGTTGGGAACGATTTTTCCATGCTGCCGCCGATACATTTCCAGTGCGCTGGCAGACTTGAGTAACGCTGACCAGCGAACGACGTCCAGAGCCGAACCGATATCAACGGCCGAGGGAAGCAGAACGTAGTATTGAACATCAACAATTCGCGATGTCTTGTCAGCGCGTTCAATCAACCGTCCAATCCGCGCGAAATGCCAGGCTTCTCCATGGGACATCGTCGTGTCGGTCGCACCCAGCAACAAATGACTGGCCAAACGAACACGCTCGCAAAACTCTTGAGGCTGATCCAGTGTCGACGGTTGTTGGGCAGCCGAGCGGACCATGAACGAAAACTTGTTCAACTGCTCCCACACAACTGACGAGATGACTTCACGGATCGTTCTGGCATTTTCCCGGGCGCTGGAAACGCAGGAAATGATTGAGTTGGGGTTTTCCTCGTCAAACAGGAGAAACCTTAACACATTCTCGCGTGTCGCCTGGCCATACCTCTGCGCGAACGCCTCGTGATCACCCGTCGTGAACACCAGCGGATCCCAGCGATCGCCCAGTTTTTCCCCATCTCCCAACGTCAAGTTGTAATTGACGTCAATGAACCGCGCGACATTTTCGGCGCGCTCCACATATCGACTGGACCAGAAAACGGAATCTGCGACACGACTGAGCATTAAACTGTTTCCTTGGAAGCGAATTCGGTATGGGGCAGGTTGGCAGGCTCGTTTCCGCTCACCGCATTGCGAAGAACCCAGGTGTCCTTGCTGCCGCCGCCCTGAGACGAATTGACAATCATGGAGCCTTCGCGAAGTGCGACGCGAGTCAACCCGCCGGGCATGACATAGATCTCCTTGCCACACAACACGAACGGTCGCAGGTCGACATGACGTGGTTTCAGTTCGTCCCCAACGAGCGTCGGAACGGTCGAAAGAGTCAGCATCGGTTGAGCAATCCAGTCGCGGGGGTTGGCCTGGATGGCTTCGGCACATTTATCCCGCTCCGGTTGCGTTGACTGCGGCCCCATGAGGATTCCGTAGCCGCCCGATTCGTTGGTGGGTTTGACAACCAGTTTGTCCAGGTTGGCGAGCACATGTTGCCGCTGTTTTTCATCAGAACAAAGAAACGTAGGCACGTTCGGGAGAATGGGATCTTCATCCAGGTAGAACTTGATGATTTCCGGGACATACGCGTAGACGGCTTTGTCGTCCGCGACCCCCGTCCCAGGCGCGTTGGCCAGGGTCACGTGTCCAGCGCGGTAGACATCCATCAAATAATCGACGCCCAGACATGAATCGGATCGAAAGCATTTGGGATCAAGAAAGTCATCATCAATCCGGCGGTAAATCACGTCCACGCGGCGCAGACCCTGCGTCGTTTTCATGTGAACGAACCCATCCTGGACGATCAAGTCCGTGCCCTGGACCAGTTCGACTCCCATTTGCTGCGCGAGAAAGGTATGTTCAAAATACGCGGAGTTATAGATTCCGGGCGTGAGCATGACCGCCACGGGATCACTGATGCCGCCGGGAGCACAGTCGAGCAACGTCTTGAGGAGCTGTTCGGTGTAATCCTCGATTGGTTCAACAGACATGCCCTGAAAAACATGGGCGAACGTCCGTTTCATCAGCTCACGGTTTTCCAAAACATACGAGACCCCTGAGGGACATCGCAAGTTGTCCTCGAGCACATAGATCTGGCCATCGGCATCGCGAATCAAGTCGACTCCCGTGATATGGCACCAAACACCCTGAGGAGGTCGGAATCCCTGGCACTGAGCTCGAAGCGTCTTTGAGGTCTGGATCAGATCTTCTGGAACCGCTTTGTCCCTGAAAATCCTTCGATCGTTGTATACATCGTCGACAAACAGGTTGAGCGCCCGGATTCGTTGCCTCAACCCGCGATCTACGGTTGCCCATTCACGGGCGTCGATGATTCGCGGCAACAAATCAAACGGCCAGACCTTTTCGGTGCCGGCTTTATGGCCGTAAACGTTGAATGTGATCCCCATGTTCTGCAGGCTCAATTCAGCCGCCTTTTGGCGCTGCTGTAAACTGCCGTCCGTCAGGCTTTTGAGACGATCGACGAACCTTGCTCCACACGGACGTGGAATTCCATCTTCGGCAAACATCTCGTCATATACATCTTGTGACCCGTAGGGCGTGAGTCTCATATCGGTATTCCGGAGGGAATTATGTTTGTTGGGAAGACGATGACGACGAATTGGAACATGTTTGCAAAACGCGCACCAAGGTTCTGCCAGTCACCAGGGCATTTCTTGTGCCTGCAAGGACGCAAGCAACCCATGGAACGGCAGATTCCGGCAATAAAACGGGTTAATGTGCTAATCTGGATCCCTATCGACAAGATATTTTTTTCCGGCTGTGGAAGACCCTCAACTCCCGGAGGCGGGTGCCGAAATTCCGGGCAATTGACCGGCCTGTCCAGCAAACGGTCATGTGCGGAAGTACTGTTTCGTTGACATCAAAAACCGTCGGTCGAGAGTCAACATCGTACCCTGCATTGAGTCGATGTTGGCAAAAAAAACTGGATGATGTCGTGAAAAGCAGCCATCCTATACGGATACAAAGCGATCCTGCAGGGCTTGAACTTCCATGTCCTGCGTCAAGAGCGCTCTCAATGCCTGCACCGCCGCCTCGGCGGCCTGGATGGTCGTGATGCAAGGGATGCCATGTTGAACTGCGGTCGCGCGGATCGTGCCTTCATCGGTTCGCGCCCCTTTGCCGCTGGGCGTGTTACAGATCAGGTCAACCCCCTCATTCTTCATGTGGTCAATCAAGTTGGGATGGCCTTCAATGATCTTCTTGACATGTTGTACCGGAATGCCGGCGTCTTCGATCCGGCGAGCCGTTCCGGCGGTCGCCAAAATCGTGTAGCCCATTTCGTGAAGTTCGCGGGCGATGTGAACGGCGCGGTCTTTGTGACGTGCACTCACGCTGACGAACACGCGTCCCGACTGGGGCAGCGTTACGCCAGCCGCCAGTTGGCTTTTGGCAAATGCGATCGGGAACGTGTCCGCGATCCCCATGACTTCGCCGGTGGAACGCATCTCGGGGCCCAGTACAATGTCGACTCCGACGAATTTCCGGAAGGGAAAAACGCTTTCTTTGACCGACACGAAAGCCGGAACGGGTTCCTCGGTAAGTCCCAGATCGATCAATTTCGCGCCCGCCATGACTTTGGCCGCAATGTTTGCGATGGGGAACCCCGTGGCTTTGGCGACAAACGGGACGGTCCGGCTGGCCCGGGGATTGACTTCCAGTACATAGACGTTGATCTGATCGTCTTCTTTCTTGACCGCGAACTGCACGTTCATCAACCCGACGACATTCAAGTGCCTGGCCATTGACGCCGTCGCGGCGCGGATTTCGTCCAGCGTTTCCTCGCCAAGCGAATACGGCGGAATTGAGCAGGCCGAGTCTCCCGAGTGAACACCGGCTTCCTCAATATGCTCCATGATGCCAACGACAACCACCCGCTCCCCGTCGCACACACAGTCGACGTCGACTTCGGTCGCTTCTTCGAGAAACTGATCGATCAGTACCGGTTGACCAGCGGAAACGATGAAGGCTTCGAGCACAAATCGTTCGAATTGAGATTTGTCGTAGCAGATCTCCATGGCCCGACCGCCGAGCACAAAACTGGGGCGCACAAGAACCGGGTACCCGACATTGGCAACTTCCTGGCGGGCTTCGTTCATCGTCCGGGCGATTCCGTTGGCCGGTTGTTTCAGCTCCAACCGTCTGAGAAGTTGTTGAAACTGTTCGCGGTCTTCGGCAGCGTCGATGGTGTCAACACTGGTGCCGATAATCGGCACACCCGCATTCGATAATGCACGCGCCAGGTTAAGCGGAGTTTGTCCGCCGAACTGCACAATCACTCCGTCGGGTTGCATTCGGTCGCAAATATTCAGAACATCCTCAACCGTCAAAGGTTCAAAAAATAACAGATCGCTGGTGTCGTAGTCCGTCGAAACCGTTTCCGGATTCGAGTTGACCATAATTGACTCGATGCCCATTTCACGCAACGCAAAACTCGCGTGGCAGCAGCAGTAATCAAATTCGATCCCCTGTCCGATCCGGTTCGGGCCGCCGCCAAGAATCATGATCCGTCGCTTGTCGGATTTGGCAGGCGTCTCGTCCTCCTCCTCGTAGGTCGAGTAGTAATAGGGAGTGTAGGCTTCGAATTCCGCTGCACACGTGTCAACGGACTTATAAGTCGCAACCACGCCCAATGATTTGCGTTTGTCCCGGATGTTCAACTCGTTGGTGTCCCAGATGTGTGCCATCTGCCGATCAGAAAAACCGAATTGCTTCGCCTGCTTCATCGTGACCGAAGTCATGTCCGGAAGCTTAACCGAGCGAAGGTAATCCTCCATCTCGATAATGCCGACCAGGTGCTCGAGGAACCAGACATCAATGTTGGTCAGTTCGTGCACTTCATCCACGGTCATGCCACTCTTGAAGGCATAACGCAAATACCAGGGACGATCAGAGTTCGGAACGGAAAGTTTTGAACGAATTGAATCGCGGTCCGGCTGTTCGTCGGTGCCCCAAAGATCCTTGTTGTCGCAGCCGAAGCCGAAACTGCCAACTTCCAGTCCGCGAAGTGCCTTTTGGAACGACTCCTTGAAAGTTCGACCGATTGCCATCGTTTCCCCAACGCTTTTCATCTGCGTCATCAATGTCGAATCGGCCTCGGGAAATTTCTCAAACGTAAATCGGGGGATTTTGGTGACGACGTAGTCAAGCGTTGGTTCGAAACAGGCCTGGGTCTTGCGCGTAATGTCGTTTGCCAACTCCCACAGCTTGTAGCCGACCGCCAGTTTCGCGGCGATTTTGGCGATCGGGAAACCGGTTGCCTTCGACGCCAGCGCACTCGAACGGCTGACCCGCGGATTCATTTCGATCACGATCATTCGCCCGGTGTCCGGGTTGATTGCAAATTGAATGTTCGAACCGCCTGTTTCCACGCCGATTTCGCGAATGACAGCAAGGCTGGCATCGCGCATCCGCTGGTACTCTTTGTCCGAGAGTGTTTGGGCGGGCGCGACCGTAATCGAATCGCCGGTGTGGACCCCCATCGGGTCAAAGTTTTCGATCGAGCAAATGATCACAACATTGTCATCGGCGTCCCGCATGACTTCCATCTCGTACTCTTTCCAGCCGATGATGGACTCTTCGATCAGGACCTCGGTGGTGGGCGACTGGTCCAGTCCGCGGCGAACCAGCAAGTCGAATTCGTCTTTGTTGTACGCGATCGCCGAACCACTGCCACCCATCGTGAAGCTGGGCCGGATCAGGCACGGCAACCCGACGTCTTCCATCACAGTCCTGGCATCTTCGACCGTTTTGACGGTTTCGCCCCGGCAAATGTCCAGGCCAATATTGTTCATCGCTTGCTGAAAACGGTCGCGATTTTCCGCTTTGTCGATCACATCGGCGTTCGCCCCAATCAACTCGACGCCATATTTCTCCAATACTCCCTGCGCAGAAAGATCCATCGCGAGGTTCAACGCGGTTTGACCGCCAAGCGTTGGAAGCAGGGCATCGGGTTTCTCGCGGGCAATGATCTTTTCGATGATTTGCCAGTCCAGCGGCTCGATATAGGTTCGATCGGCCGTTCCAGGATCCGTCATGATTGTTGCGGGATTGGAATTAACGAGTACGACCTCATATCCTTCCTCACGCAATGCTTTGCAGGCCTGGGTTCCGGAATAGTCAAACTCACAGGCCTGACCGATCACAATCGGGCCAGAACCAATCAGCATGATTTTTTTGATATCGTCGCGTCGTGCCACGCTTTTGCCTTGTTGTCGTTGGAAGGTGAAAATTGACTGGGTTCGCAAAATTTCCCAAGGGTACCAACCAAGGGGGTTTTATCAAGGTGCAGTCGTCAAGAATGCGCCCAGAATTGTCGCAAATCGAACCCGGGTGGATTTTGTCTTGGGGCAGATATTTCCCGGTCGCTGAAACAATCGGTTCGATTGACTACTTTCAGCCTGTTGATAAGCGATTTAAAAACCAGTTGACCTGGCCAGGATCGGCTTCCAGTGACGCCACCGCCCCTATTTGACGCCGGAATCCCGTGGGCGAGGGGGCAAGTCGATTTCCGGGGCTAAGAGTTTGAATGAACCAAAAAATTTCGCGGCGAGTTTTGCATCATATATCTCCTCCGCCATGATGCAGTTGAGCTGGTATAGCCGTTCCTCGACCAGGAAAACCCGTCCTGTGAGAATAAAGGGAATCTCGTTCTGAACGAAACGGCAAACGAATTGCCGTCCTACAATTCCCTCTTGCTTGATCTGCTGCGGATTTTCTTCCCATCCGAGATCCTGGGGGTTAACAAGTTGCCCGAAGACGTTGGCGTAACTTCCTCTGACGGACCAAAACAGGGCATCATTCGCCGTTTTCTCGTCGATCGGTTTCGCGTGCAAATCGTGGTAAGAAAATACGTAGGTGATATTCCCGTCGGCCGCGGTGGCCAAATGCAGTCGAACCTTGATCGGTGGTTTGCCCGGGATGGGAGTAAAACTTTTTTCGACATAACGCGGCTTCCTGGGCATCTCGAACGATGCCCGGGCGCCCGTTGGCGTCATCTGCACCCATGGGTCCGGTGTTCCATTGTCCTGCGGGATTGCACTTTCTGCGGTTGCCGGATACGCAATGACGGGTGCAAACACTGTGAGGCTGGTCATCAACGTCAATGACATAATCCCTCGACACGTCGAGGCGGTTCGTCCGATCAATCGTATTGACAAGCATCTGGGAACGCTGAAATTCATGGATCGACTCAAAGAGAACAAAGCGGATGCGGATGGCTCTGCATTCTAGCCGGTTGGCCGGTTCCCGTTAATGCAAGTTTGGCGGCGTCCGAGGAAACTCATTCCCGCACAGCGCTGAAGAAGGCAGTTTCATCCCGGTGGTGAGCGACGAGGATACTGAGCCGCTGTTTCAAAATGATTTCCCGGATCAGCTCTGGTATTTTGGGTGAACAGTGGCGTCTGGGAAGGTCATGGTTTCTTCCAAAGCGCAACTTTCCGCAATCCTGTCTCGCTATCCCGCCGCAGAGTTACACGTTCCCGAAATACGGAACCCCGTCCCAACCCATTTCTTTGGGTTCGACGGCGGGATTGATTGCCGACCGTTTGCCACGAAAATCGAAGGATTAGTTCGATGACGAACCGCGTGTACGAGCTTCGATGGCATCGAGAATCGTACCCAGCACTTTCTGCGTCGCTTCCGGTTCATTCTTGCTGGCGTTGTAACGGTCATACTGCTGCTGAATCTCAACGGTCGTTAACAGCGTTCCGCCAGTCTTGACCGACTGAACAAATGCCTCCACTGCTTTTTCACGTTCGTCAACGGGGAGGCCCGATTGGCTGGCAAAATTGACCAACTCGCGTTGTGCCGCTGGCGTACCCAGACTGGCCAGGATCTGGCTGGCGCTTTCCGCAAACCCAGGCAGGTAGAGCAGCCGAGTTAATTGTGATTGTTGCTGGCCCAGGTTATAGAAACCGTAATGATCGCGATCGTTGGCAATTTTCGTCAACCAGTCAACCGCCGAAGCACCATGACGTCGGCGATCAAAATTCGTCAACTTCCAAGGTTGGACTTTGTCGTTCAGCCGCGCCACGTGGGATTCCACGTATTCGGGTGCGAAGGAAAAAGGAATCACGGTAAACAGGGGATCATCGCCAATTCGAACTTTCATTCGACGAGCTCGATTCGCGTCCTGAAACAACAACGCAATGGGTAACCGGCGAGTCCGCCAGTCGTTTCGCAGTTGCTGGATCAAGTCGGCGTAATCTGGATTGTCCAGCGAATCGGTCACCAGCAGAACTTCAACGTCCGGATCGGCTGTTGCCGCTCGGAAAAACTCTCGGCTGGATGCCACCGATCGACCGACCAGTCCCGATGAAGCCAGGGTCGCAGCATAGGTTTGGCCAATGTCCTCACGATTATGACCAATCAATCCTGACGGGCGATTTTCACTTTGCGCAAGGTAAATTGCCAGGTTAACCATGTAGCTGCTGCCGGCAAACGGACGTTGGGGGTCGATTCGCGCAATCGCCTGCATCGCAGCAAACTGCAAATGACGGTCGCCAAACAGAATGGCCTGGACCAGTGGTCGCGGTTGTCCGTTTGAATCGGTCAAGAGTTCTTCGGTCCCGATCTTCTCCAGCATCTCACAACACGCAATCGCGCCTGGAACCAATCCAAGCTGCATGGCCTGAACCAGCGTGTTTTCAATTTCCTGGGAGTTCGTGTCCAGCCCATCGATCAACACGTCAACGTCGGTTTTATGATTGGGACCAACGAGCCGTTTGGCGGCCTCGAGCTGCGTCAACAAGTACATTTCTCGATTGCGTGGCAGGTCCGGTCTTATTTCATACAGGTCAGAGGCCCGACGCGCGGCGATGACACGCATTGCCGTGCGTGGATCGACATTTGTGGCAACCAGCCGGTTTGTGTTGTCATCCCAGTTCCAAAGGGTAACGGTGCCAATAATTGAACCATCGACCTGGCGTTCGCCGAGCAGGTATTCTCGCGAGCGTTCGTAAAGCAATTTCTCGATGACCGTCGGGTCAGCGGGATACTGCGCCTGCGTGAGGGAGTCCAGGGCGATGCGACGAATAAACTGCGGAACCTTGGGTGAGAGATAGGCTCTCATCAACACGTCGTGTGCTTCAGAAGTGCGGTAGTAACCCAGCGATCGAATCGCTTCGGTTTGAACCTGAAGGTCCGATGCGCGAGCCGCGCCCAGTAATGGTCCCTGAGAGTGGGCTCCCATGCTATTCAAGGCACCGCGAACGCCGGGAAAATCCGATACGCGGTCGTCCTGGGCAAATACGTTCAGGAGTTCAGCTGCCGCGGGTTCGCCCAGTCGCCGGAGTTTGCGAAAAGCTTCGGAGCGAACCGAAATATCCGAGCTGTTAAGCAACTTGATAAGCTGATCGATTCTGGCAGGCGCCAACCCGACCCTGGTCGCGGAGGCGAGTACTTTCCTCGCCAGCGTCCTGCCTTCCGGCTGAACCGAATCGCTGATCTGGATCAAGGAAAAGAAATCTGAACCGAGGGACTCTTGAAGTTCGAATAACTGGTTGTCATCGAGGCCCATCATCGAAATCAGCCCCAAATAATATCTCGCGTCGCCATACAGCTCGACGTCCATCATCACGCGCGCGGCATTCGCCAACTTCTCGGGGGTCTGAAGTTTGGCCTCGCGAACGGATCGAAGGACCAGCTGCGTCATTTCATCCGGAATTTGGCTAATGTCGGCCAGCGTTGGCGGATTGACTTCGGGTTGCGGATCCCCGCCGGCTACAGACGCGAAAGGATCGTCTTGAGCATAAGTCGATTTTGCGAGTGTCAGGGACAAGCCAACGATTGAGCCTGCCAGGACCGCGCACAGCGAAATTTTGAGTGCCCAATGAAAGGGACCCGGTGGGCAAAACTGTGATTCCGAAACTTGCATAGACATGGCCGGTATGAATCGACTTTTCGATGCCCATTTCAACAGGCTTAGATCAATCCTGACGATTGTAATTGACGTAGCAGTTAAGGGATGGAACTTTGGGTTGTTGGAACGAAAAAACAGGTCAGGTTGTATGAACTTTGCGATTTTCGGGCCAAAGTACGTAATGGCGACCGGGAAAACCAAAATCGGACCCGGTTCACCAAGAAAAATACGACGTTTGCCAATTCCCGCTCGCAAAACCTCCGTCCCGATGTGTGACTAAGAGTCCAGTTTCAGACGTGTTTTCCACAATGAAACTTGTTCCGAAACCCTTTCGGGGGCCGTCGAACCGACGCTTTGAAAGGCCTTGATCGCATTTTCAACCCCCAGTACATCATAGACGGAGGAGTCGAGGCTCGGCTCCGAAGATTGGAATTCTTCCAAAGAAAGCTCTGCCAATGTGACCGATTTTTCCGTCGCCTTGCGGACCAGGTCGCCAATCAGATGATGCGCTTTTCGCTGTGGAACACCCCGTTTGATCAAGTATTCCATCAATGTCGTCGCGTCGAGGAAACCATTTTCCAACCGGGCTCCGATCGATTCGCGGTTGAGTTGAGCCCCGGTAACGACCGGGGCGGCCAATTCCAAACAGGCCGCAACTGTATCGACGGCGTCGAAAAGTGGGGGCTTGTCTTCCTGAAGATCACGGTTGTAGGCCAACGGCAGACCTTTGGTCAGCACCAACAAGGTTTGCAAACTTCCGACGACACGGGCAGTTTTTCCTCGCGTCAATTCAAGAACATCCGGATTGATCTTTTGGGGCATGATCGACGATCCGGTGCAGAATGCATGGGGCAATTTGATGAAATCAAACTCCGACGTTGCCCAGAGAATCCACTCTTCGGCCCAGGTGCTGAGATGGATGGAAATCGTTGTCAGACAGAATACGGTCTCCAACACGAAGTCCCGATCGCTCGATGAATCGATGCTGTTGGCGACGACTCCATCAAATCCCAATTGGCGTGCAACGTTGTCGCGATCGATTGGCAGAGTTGTTCCGGCCAGCGCCGCCGTTCCAAGGCTACACAGATTTAATCGCTTGCGACAGTCGGCCAATCGCAGTCGATCGCGTTGGAATTTTTCGCAGTATGCAAGCCAAACATGTGCCGCGAGAACAGGTTGCGCCCGCTGCAGATGGGTGTAGGCCGGGATGACCAGGCCGGCGTCAGAATCACAGCGTAAAACGAACGCCGATTGCAGGTCTTGAAGCAAGCCATCGATACGATCAATTGAGGCGCGTACCCAGAGACGCAAATCTGTCGCGACCTGGTCATTTCGACTGCGACCGGTATGTAGTTTTCGGCCGGTATCACCAATTCGGTCGATCAATGTCTGTTCGATATTCATATGGATATCTTCCAACTCCTCCCGAATTTCAAACGTTCCGTCTTCAATTTCGGTGAGGATTTCGGTCAGATGACGTTCGATTTCCGCGCATTCGTCGCGGGTCAAGATTCGC
>JAHEBQ010000138.1 GCA_024642205.1 Planctomycetaceae bacterium
TCCACGTGTGCGGGACATGAAACGCTGGATCGACATCAATGGGAACGAGCAACTCATTGCGGTTGGTTTGTCTTATGGTGAAAACAATTTTCATACTGGATTCGTCTATGATTACAACGGCCTGATTGGCCAAGCTGATAAATTCTGGACCGTAACGGAACTCATTGGGAATACACCAGAGTGGGTCACTTTTGAGAATGCAAGATCAGTCGTCTATAGCTTCAATACGGTCGGACGATTTGCCGGGGTTTTCATAAATGCGGACAATACTGACGAAGTGATTCCATTCTACTTTGATCTCCATGACACCAATTTGGAACTCAAAGAGGTACCGATTCCTGGATACGCCATGGGCGGCAGCCGGATGGGGATCCATCTGCGAGTGAACGAGCTTGGGGATATTCTGATTGCTTACCATAACGGGGTAACCGAACCGGTCAGAGGCTACGAAGCGTTTATCTACAATCCCGATAATCCCGATAGCAATGGCGGAGTGGGTGAACACATCCGACTTCTCGATAGCAATGGCTCGGCTCTCCAGTTTTCCTCCCCCGAACTGAAATTCAATTCTCAAGGTGTGGTCGCCGGCGAACTTTTCCCTGGCGATACAATTGTTCGCCTTCCCGTTGGCGATTCGTCGATTCAATACGACGATGTTGACGGCAATTATTTTCGTGGATTTAACGAATTCTCTGAAATCGCTTGCCGAATTGATGTGCAGGTTCGGAGGAACAGGTTTGAGAGTCGCGTCGCCAAAGTTGGGCAATTCGGATTATGGACTGCTCCTGTTTGGTCGTATCCGCATGACTTGAATAATGCGGGTGACGTCCTGATGGAATTCGGCAACGTTGAGGGCGGCGATTATTACTTGCTTCATGAAGGCGAACGCGGCACTGCGGATGATGAAAACCTGTTGAATATTCGGAGCATGTTAATCGAAGGCAACTATTCTTCGCCCGCATTTGAAGATCCGATGTTTGGTCTTGGTATTACGAAAATCACGGATCGAGATGAAAACTCTGACTTCCCCTGGATCGCCGGTTCGACAGCCATTGGAACCAATCCAGACGGCTCGAACATCTATCGCTGGTTTATCCTGATCCCGGAAATCTTGCCGTAAGAAAACAGAAGATGAAGAAACGGGCGGGCGAGCCCCAAATGCTAAATCGGTAACTCACCCGCCTCGTGGACGCAACACCGAGCGAACGTTCGCGCACTCGACTTGCATTGCCAATTTAATTCTAACGCGAACAACCAGGAGAATCAAAATGATGTACATGTTACTCAAACACCAGTTGGCAACGCTTGTTTGCGTCGCGGCCATGCTGGCTTCTGCTGTTATTGTCGCCCAACAGCCTCCGATGCAATATCGAATTCACTGGGTCGACGTTCCGGTTGCCCATGATTATCTTTCCGTTTTGGGAATGAATGACCATCGAGTCATCACGGGGTATTGGGGAGACGATTATTCCGAAAACGCCTCGGGCTTCGTCATGGATCTCAGCGACGACGCCAACCCAGTCTACTATGACCTTGGAACTTACCTCAACCTGCCACACGAATGGGTTGAGAATTGGGGCAAGAGCATTAACAACAACGGAATGGGAGTGGCCATTGTCGAGGACGACACGGGTTATCGACGGGGAATCTGGTTTGATATGGAAACAGCGACCTGGGGCTATGTTCCCGGGCCGGTCGGTGGAACGTTTGTGAACCAAATTCAAATCAACAACCTGGGAGATATCGTTGTCGGATTCAATAAACCGGACGACACCCATGACTTTTTTGTTTACAACCCGGATCCTGTCACTGGTTATATCCCTATCTACGGGGGCATCGACGCATGGGTCGTGCGAATTGACGATTCCGGACAGATATTTGGTGAACTCAGCGGAAACAACCTAAACGATCCCCCGGAATCGCTGTTTCGCTGGTCACCGGGAGACGTTGAACCGGAGGTACTCCCCTTTGGGACATTTCGAGAAATTGGCAAGTCGAACGGTTTAGGGGAAATCTCCGGAATCGCACTGAATGAATCACTCGGTGGCTCCAGTGGACAAGGTTACTCGTTTGAAGCATTCCGATATCGCAGCTCCACGAACTATGATCTGCTTCCCGTCGAGACAGGTAATTCCCGTGGAATGAATATCTCCGGAGATGTGATTGGCAACCTTGACTACGGTGACCGGCGACTTTATTCATTCCATTCCAGCGGCCCGGACGGCTATCTCTACATGGATGAATGGGGCCTGCTTCCCCTGGATGACATCGTCGCCGGGACAGACCGTCAATTCTTCGTCGATGCAGACATAAATTTCCCGGGGTTGGGGAGCTGCATCACCAACCGAGACGAAACCGGCTTCGGCAGTATTTTTGGAGAAGCAACCGTTACGACAACCACAGGCAAAGGTAAGAACCAACAAACGATTCGCGACCGACGTCTTTTCGTCCTGATTCCAGAGCCAATTGAACAAAGTCCCGGAATCAGAGTCACCCCGTTGGAGGGCCTGCGTACCAGCGAATCCGGCGGTACTGCTACCTTTGACATCGTCCTAGGTACCGAACCGGCCGCCAATGTCACCATCGGAATCAGCTCATCCGATACGACCGAAGGTACCGCCGACAAAGACAGTTTGACTTTTACTCCCGCCAACTGGAACGTACCTCAAACGGTGACCGTTACCGGGGTCGACGATGCAATCGAAGATGGTGATATTGCTTATACGATCATCACTGCGGTGGCCACCAGCACTGATCCCGACTACGACGGCCTCAACGCGGGTGATGTATTAGTTACCAACGAAGATGACGACTCTCCACCGGGGGGTGGATCAGAAAAGTACGACAGTGATGTCGCCAACTCAGACCTCGAGATTCCGGATAACGATCCGGCAGGTATCGCTCCGCCGTCAACGATTGCTGTTGGCGATCACCGGATCACGAACCTGACGGTGAACGTTGACATTGCTCATCAGCGACCAAGTGATCTTGAAGTTTACCTGGTACCAGACGGTGGACCGCCGGTTCAACTGTTCAATTTCTCGGGTGATAACGTCGTCGCCGACTTCAATGGGGAAAGTAGCCTCGGGTTTTGGACACTGGAAGTCTACGACACTCGCATCAGGAAGACCGGCACGCTCAATAGCTGGTCGATCACAGTCGAGTATTGACAACTATCGGGTGTTCGGTTGGTAGTAGATCCCATACCCCCTCCCCGACCACCGGGGAAGAGGGGACGGGAATCGTCTGCTCGCTGAGTTTCGATCCCGGAACCCGAGCCCAACATCGACACGACGACCGGATTCACTCCTCCGTTCGCCTACACGTGGGAAGGAAACGGAACGCTGACCTTTGATCGTCGCAAGTGACCTTAACCGGTCGATTGGACGACAGACCGCTCGATCCTGAAGGGGAATAGAGCGGTGGAGGTCAAATCGAGATCCAGCTCTACCTGCCATTCCAGTCACGAGCAAGTGCGATAACGGCTCCGCTTTCAACAACCCATACGTTTTCTGGGTTGCGTATAAATGGACCCATTGTTGAACCGCCGGTGCTTATTTCCCAGCTTTGCGGACGAAGACATCTCCGAACCTAATAAGAACAGTACTAGCGACGCCGTCCCTGTCGATTGTGACGACGTACAGTCGGTCGTACTCGTTTTCTTGAATCTTTGAGCCAGGCTCACCACCGAGCAGTTCAACGAGTTCCGGTGTCGTGTTGCTGTGGCCAACGACCAGATGTCGGCCGCCTTTGCTTTTTAGTTGTTCAACCAAAGCGGGCAAGTCCCCAACTTCGTAGAGATCGACCTTCACGCCGCGCTGGGTCGCGACCGGTGATGCGGTTTTCCTCGTACGTATGAAGTCGGTGCTATGCACGTATTCAACACCAGCATCGTGCAGTGTTGCCGCGAGCGATGCCGCCCGCGCGTTCCCCGCATTCGAAAGCTTCGAATCTTCACTGGCATCAACCTTCTCGGCGTGACGCACGAGAAACACGACAAGCGGCTGCTGACATGATGCGGGTTCCGAGTAATACGTCATCAGAACAATTAGCAAGAAAAATTTTAGCAATCGCGAAATTGAATGCGGTTTGAACATAATTAGTTTCCATTGCAGCCGACATTGAAAGCACCGGGATAGACGAAGCCACGGTATTACCGGTCTATCCTTCAATGTAGCAAGATCGGACCTGGAGAAAAAACCCTGCCTGACTCGATATAAGTAGGTTGGAGTTTTCCCTTGCCCTAAATGGTCGATGTAGGCATTATGCCACGCTGGAGATTCGCGAACATCGTGGCGACGAACACAGGCGATGCCCGAATCCGCTCAGTCAAGCTGTAATACGCACGGCATGATCCAAGGCCAGAAGGTCTGCGGGATCGGCATATCTTATTTTTGAGTCGAGTCCCGCTAGTCACGCCTTAAAGTACAAGTTGCGACGTGTGAGTGGTTTGATCGCAAAAAATCTGTGGGCGCTAAAACTGGTTTGTGATCCGCGACAACGATTGATGGTCATGCGTCCTCGCGCTTCCCCAATTGACAAGAGCCAGATTGGCCCGCGATTTGCCTCACAATTACCGAAGATGTCAATATTATCGAGTCCGAGGATTGGGAAATGCAGATTGTATCCAGAATGGCTGTCAGCATATTGTGCCTTGTGACCGTGGCCCAAGCTTTCTGCCAGGAAGACGCGAACATTGGCTGGTCGGCACAAGACGGTGCTAACGGGAGTTTGGCCGGTGACGACGACCCGGAAACAATGGCATTCCAACTTCTTCAACAGTCCATGAAGTTTGGCCCGAGGATTAAAGAGCATTTGTTAAGTGAGCGCGCCATGCTGCGCGGTGAACAAAACAGACTTCTTGAACAACTTTTAAAACCTGAACAACTTAAACCATTGTCAGCTCAAAACTCGTCAGCGACATGGATGTTTGCTGCTCAAGTCTATGAGCGAGCAGGTCAGATTGACAAAAGCAAAATGGCCTTTCAGGAAGTCTTGAAAAAACTAATTAGTGAAACTGGATCCGGCCACTCATATGTCAAAACCACAACCTTGCAAAAAGTTGCAACCGGACTATCGCGACTGGAAGATTTCGAGACAGCGGTCGAAGCGATTTCGGCGATTGAAATTGATGAAAAAGACTCAACCCATATAACGGGTCAAGGGGCGGTAATTTTGCCGGGCTCTGCCGCCCGATCTTACGGGTTACTGCTGGTGACAACGATGCAAGCCGATGTCGGCAGGTATGAGGAAGCGAAGAAACTCGCAGCGACGATTCCAGAATCCAATGCCAAGGCGGCGGCCCTATTCGTAATCGCTCTGCGCCAAGCAGAAAAAGGTTACTTGGAAGAAGCCAAAGACACCGTCAGATCTGCCGTTAAAGTCAAGAAGCCTCGAAGGCTGTGGTTTGGAAAAGAACCAATGGTGATTGAATTCGCCAAAGAGGGTCCGAAATCAATACCATGGATGGTCTATATATCCATGAGTTTGGAGGGGGTCGCTCTAGGCGGCGTGGACATTCAATATTGTAACGGAAGTCGTTTTTGCCGAGGATTTGGTTAACTCAAGGAGGAGCACCAATGGCAAGGCGACACGAACTGACGGAAGAACAATGGCAACGG
>JAHEBQ010000139.1 GCA_024642205.1 Planctomycetaceae bacterium
AAAGTCAAGGAAGGCACACCGATCCGAATCAATTCGATCGCACTTGAAGACGACGCGTCCAAGGTTAACCTGGAGGAGTTGTCGGCGGTCAGTGGTGGCCAATTCAAGTTTGTGAAAGTCAAAGACTACATCTCCAATATGGCGAAATCGCCAGCCGAGATATTTCGTTCGCGCGTTCCCGATCAAACCCAGGTCCAATTGGCGGTGTCCTGGTCTCAACGAGAGGTGTTGGCGAAAAAGCTGATTCAAATTCTGGATAGCCGGACACAAGCCGATCGGCAGGATGCCGAAAAACGGCTGCATGAATTGAGTTTCGGGGTGTTCGAATCGGTCATTCCCAGCGTCGCGTCGTCAGACATCGATCGAGAAACCATGACTGCCGCGATCGATGCCTGGACGGAAGCCTGGGCCCAAGCCGACGACCAATCGAATTTGGATCCGTCGACTCCGATCGGACTTTTTTCGAAACTGGCAATCGTCGACAACAAGGATTTTCTTGACGCGGTCGAAACACTGGAGGTCGCGCGCCTGTCACCCATGGATCAAATCGCCGTGGCCCGGAGTATTCTGTTTTTTCAGCGTAGCAGTGGTGATGTTACTCGTCGGTCGACGGCGTTGTTGCTTGACGTGTTGAGAGAATTGAACAGGCAATCCACGGCCGAATTCAAAGAAGCGAGGTTTCTTGAGAAAGCGACGCTGGCAGCCTGCGAACAGCGTTTGACCACGGTTCTGAAAAACCGCAGATTGCGTGCCAGCCGACTTGAGGCACAATTGAGGAACAAGCGGTTGATTGAGGAGGTTCGAATCGAGATTGCCAAGGATCTTGTCACGCTGTATCCCGAAACCAAAGCGGCCAGACAGGCGGCAGAGAGATTCAGCCTCCCCGTGACCTACCTTAATGAAACCGAATAATTCTACGCCGGAAAGTCGAGCTTCCGGGCGTCGATTGATCGAACGGCTTTCCGGTTGGAGGCTGATCGCATTTTTTGTTTCGATGGCGCTGAATCTGGGGCTGTTGGTTGGAATGCTTGTTTGGCCGTTGTATCTTGATGAGTGGCGATTATTCGTTGCAGCGGCATGGGTCTCAGCCAGTCACGCGGTTTTCCTGACCGCAACTGCGGGTTTTCGTTTTTCGATATCAACAAAAGTCGCGTTGGGGTTGGCCCATGCGACAGCTTGTCTGTGGGCCCTGGCGAGTATCGACGCGTTGCCCTGGGTGAGATGTGGCAACCACGAAGTCACGACATTGTACCTGATTCCAATGGTAACCTTGATGGTGACTATTGGTGGAGTATTCTTGGCTCGTTTGAAGGGGTACCATCGCTCAAGGAAATTTTCCGTGACGGATCTGCTCTTGTTGGTGACCGAGTTTGCAATTTTGTTTCCTCTGATTCTTCAGCTCGTTCCGCGTGGCTGGTATACCGATGGAGTTTCGGCCGTGAACCTGGAGTCGGCGATTGTTTTCGCCACAGCCACGGGTGTTACCTGCTTGGCAATTTCCAATTTATGCTTGGCGCTAATTCCAAGTGGCGAGTATGGCTTGTCTTCCCTGATGCTGGTTATCGGATGGTTTTTGTTCGTCATGATGATCGATTGGAGTCTATGGCAGTTCAGCTTCCTGGTTGCCATCTGGATATTGGTATCACTTTTTCCGGTGACCAGCATCATTCGCGATCCGGTTGTCGAGCAGTAACATGCACGATAGACTTTGGCGTTGTGATTGAATCAACGGGACGTTGAGGCGGGTCCCGGCATCACAGTTCTTCTGGGTCACAGTCAATTTTCGGTAATCGTGCGAACCTTTGGCTACCGACAAGCGACATTGTCGAAACCGACCAAGTCTTTCGAAAAACAGGCGATTTATCGCGGCCAGGGGATAAAGAAACGCCTTCGAAATGGCGATATTTTCAATTTGCGGTTGTCACGCTATAATCCTGACGGATTTCCTCATTCAATCACGAATGAAGTAACCCGGTCGTGAAAGCGGCAACCCAGATTGGGCGATTAGCTCAGTTGGCTAGAGCGCCACGTTGACATCGTGGAGGTCGTTGGTTCAAGTCCAATATCGCCCACTCTTAAAGCCTTAAACCACAATGGTTTAAGGCTTTTTTGTTTTGGGTACATCCGGTGGTGGGTACATTCTTGGGTATATCTGGTACATCGAAAAACAAATCTTGATACCACTCGACGATGATCCACCCCGCACTAGAGAAGCTACTTCTCCGGTACAAAAGACAAATCGCTCGGCTCAATCGCATAATCGCACTTGTCCAATTGGGTAGCTCGAATCGCTCGTCGTAGATTTCTGGCACAAAGTCATTGCCATCTGAATCTCCACCAGAAGCGTTCATCGAAAGAGCCCATCCACCCCGTTGCTTCTTCAACCAAGCGTCAATCTCGTCGTGGTCAAATCGTCCAACGTGCAGCCGTGATCTCTCTGACTTGAATGGCGGATCGTGATAGAGGAAGTATTTGTTCCGAGAAAAGACAGTGCAGTAGTCCGCACGGTGAGCCTCAGCGTTAACGCTGAGGCCCTTTTCTTTTAGCATCAACAACTTGTCCCCATGGTCCGGTCAAAACAATTTTTCGGTTTATGCCGGACAGTTCGAGAAATGTGCCATATGATTATTATGAGCAAGTTAACGATCATCAATTGTTAACCCCTCAACAGCCTCGATTGGCTTTTCTGCCGTCAATCTGAGGCTTAATTCCGCACCATTGCGGAGCCGCCCCTTTCGAAAAAATCCCTTTGGATGTTCCCGGCTACCGATATGCGCCGACTTCGGGCTCCGGTCGCCAGTCATCGTTCAAAGGGCCTTTGAAACGGGTTCATTTTGTGGAATTTGGCGAGTGACCAAATTCGTTTTTTACTCTTGCATAGGTTTCAAATTCATGAACAGCAAAACCAAAAAGAACGCCGGTGGAGAAGCTTTTTACACACGCTCGTATAAAGATTTCATCAAAAAAGTTGTCGATGACTACGGTGGAATTATTCCAGAAGAACTTTTCGATGAGCACATCGAAGAAAGCTACAGCGAGTCATGGGGGCCAACGGACCTTGATCGCTGGGGCGATCAGAAACATCCGAAATGGAAACAAAATGTTGCCAGTGCCAAATCGGGCCTTGATCGACGAGGCATCATCGTCCGCTACGACAGAGTTGAGGATATCCCTGTCACACAACGAAAGCCCGATTGGAAGGTGAGCGAACGCAATGGCCGTTTGTATCGCCGTGTGACTAGAACGTATCGAGTTCGGCTGCCAGAACGAATCGTTTGCCAAGCCTATGTCCAGTGGCAGTACCGAGTTCCACAGAAAAAGAAGCGAAGTTACGACCCGCTACCCCAACCCAAAATGATCAACATCGTCCCAGAGTAACAGGCAACTATTCGATCAGGAATAGTCCTCCAATTTTTCAAAACCAAGGAAACCAAATCATGAATAATACTGACTTCGATCTATTGAACTTAAAAAATCACCCAGCTTGTGAAATCTTCCCGACACTTTTAAACGAAGCGCTTCAAAGCCTTGCGGAAGATATCAAAGCAAATGGTTTGCTGGAGCCAATCGTCGTCCATAAAGGCGAAATCCTCGATGGCCGAAACCGCTATGAAGCCTGTGAGGTTGCGGGGGTTGAGCCAAAGTTCATCGCTTGGGACGGCGAAGGATCACCGGCAGCGTTTGTAATCAGCAAAAACCTTCAACGACGCAATCTTACTGCCAGCCAGAGAGCAGTGATTGCCTATGAGTTGCTACCTCTTTTGGAGGTGGAGGCAAAAGAGCGCCAAAGACTTTCCAATGGTCGTGGTAAAAAGGGTGGCCAAAATTGTTCGACGGAAATTGGCAAGGCAAGTGAACACGCAGCCAAAATAGGCAATTGCTCGTCAACATATATTGAGCAAGTAAAAGCAACTGCTGCCAATGCCCCGGAACTTCTTGACGCCATACGCAATGGTGTGCTCACCGTCGATCAAGCTCATAAACTTTCAAAGATACCCGAATCAAAACAACAAGCAGTCGTCGAAAAGACAAAGAAGCCAAAGGCTCGGATTCCACGTTTGATCCGGCAGGCAGAAATCGAGTGCAAAAAGGAACAACGGAAGGCAGAGAAGAACTCGATAACTTTGCCTGCCGAGAGCAAAGTCCAGATATGGAATGACAACGCTGGAGACGATGCAGGGTTGGGTAGAGCGGTTCAAGCATAGGCAGTATTGAAAAAGGTAGTGCAGAAGTCCGCTACCTTTTCCCACGCAATTTCGTCGCAATCATCGGGCTGAAGAACAAAAACAGCAGACCTAACGGCATCAACCCACCTTGGGCAATGTCGTAGCCAGCCAAAATCTTTTCCCAATCCAGCCCAATCACCAACCGCCCAAACAAGACTTCGAACGCCACGGTCAATACCAACCAGATCAAGCCGACGAGCAGCAGTTCATTACGTTGTTTTGCCCCGATCCAGCGGATGGTGAAGTAGGCGATTGCAAGAATGATCGCCGAACCAGTGAACACGCCAATCTGATTGGATCGGAATTCGCCAACCAGCGGGACGAGCAGAACTGCCC
This sequence comes from Planctomycetaceae bacterium, assembly GCA_024642205.1. Lineage (GTDB taxonomy): Bacteria > Planctomycetota > Planctomycetia > Pirellulales > Pirellulaceae > Mariniblastus. The sequence goes on from JAHEBQ010000139.1 coordinate 4,563, forward strand.
GCAGAATGCCATGGATGATCTCGGCAACAATGATCAGCAACCAAACTGCCAGACTGCGGATGATGGTTCGTCGGTGATCTTTGATCTTCACTTCAGTCATTGGCCAGCCGTTTCCCGAGATCCAAGAAGATATCCCTCTCACGTTTACTCTTGTTTGCCTTCGTCAGAGCACCGATCAGCTAACTGTTTGAAGGCTTCTCTTGGCTTCCAATAGAAATCCGATTTGCTCCGGGCAAGCGACGACAACAGGATGTCGTTGAAACGGAATCCAACGTCGTGCGGAGAAATTTCATCTTCCGCAAGCCAGTCCTTTGCGTGATTGACCAGATCGTTCATCGATCCCGTCACCGAACGGTTCAAAGCCTTGGCGAAACTGATTGTACCGCTGGCCGGGGAAATGAATCGTTGGTAGGCAAACGACTGCCCGTCGTCTTCCATGAATTCCCTAATCGTGCTCAGCACCCGATCGATGAAGCGGCTGTCGTCCGTGATGCCCGCACCGTACATCACGCACGAGTAAAGCGACTTCGTATTGCTCATGATGTTGTACTGAGTGCGATCAGCGGTGAAGAGATGGCATGACCAGTCCGCATATGGATTCTCATCGAGCGACATTTCGGTCAGCTTGCCAGCTTTCATTTTCGTGTTCAGCTTTTGGGATAGTCGCAGGATCATTTCGGACTAATTCGCATGGTTGCGCAAATGACGGAAAACACCGATGCCGAGAGTGATAGCCGTCAGCGGAATGACAAACCCAACTAGCCCGACAGCCAACGTGCGGCTTACGGCAGGGACAGTTGCCGCTGTAACGAGGTAGGCCGTGTAGGCAACGTAGTAACCAAGGAACAACCCTCCCTCCCAACGAGCAATTAAGTGTCCGGTGAAGAAAATTGGGAGACAAGCGACAGCAACCGCCACCATAACCGGGATGTCGAGTCGAAGCGCTGTTTCGGAAACGGCGACTCCATCGGCTGAAACAAGGCTAG
>JAHEBQ010000140.1 GCA_024642205.1 Planctomycetaceae bacterium
GAATCGGGCAACGCCGGACTGGGAGTTCGCCAATATCTCTGCGACACGCTGCGATGGCGTTCCACCTCGCTGCGTCAAGTGAGTCGATTTGAGGAGTCGATCGCCGATGCCGAACGGGCGCGTACCCTTACGGACTCACTTGACGAGCAACTGGATTGCGATTTGCACCGTGCGCAGGTTCTGGCCGAAACGGGGCGACACGACGAGGCTGTCAACATCGCAGAAAACGTCATGGGTGAACTGGATACGGAAGCCTACCTGGCAGAGAACGCTGCGTCGGTCTACGCGATTTGCCTGAAGACAAACCCCTTAAACGAAGAAATTGAAGAGCGGTATTTCAAACGGGCCATGGAATTGCTGCAACTCGCAGCAGACCTGGGGCAATATGAAAAACCATTCAGCGACTTGGCATTAAGTCAGAATTCGGACTTTGATTCATTGGCGGGACACGACGTGTTTGTTGAATTCGTTGAACAAATCGCCGTCGCAATGAAAGAAAACTAATTGAGATTGCGTAGTGGGGGCGTTACCAGCGCCTTTACTTGAACTTAGAAAAAAACGGGCCGGTTCGCCCCAGCTTGCAACTAGTCGAACCGGCCCTCGGTGGACACCCGAGCGAACTGTTCGCGCGCTCAGAGTGTGTTCCCTTTTTGATTTTATCGCGAACAAACTGGAGAATCGACTATGAAATCAAATAGGTTTCAAATTCTGGCCGTTTGTATCGCGATTGTTGCTTGCGTCGCATATGCATCACCCGTGATGGCTCAGGGCAGGGGTAACGGAAATGGCGGAGGAGGTGGCGGGGGAGGTGGTGAGGATCCGGTAGAAGTTCCCATCCATTACCGAATTACGCAGATCGGCGAATTGGGAGGCAACCTCGAGGCTTACGATGTCAATGCTGCCGGAACCGTTGTTGGCAGTTTTTATCCTGCTGGTTATCAAGAGGCTTTTGTTTGGTCAGTCGATTCTGGTCTGACAAATCTCAACGACATCGCAACTATTCTGGTGGATGGTCAAGTATCCACTGGCTGGCGTCTCGCTTCGGCGCGCGGGATTAACGAGGCCGGGCAAATTGGGGGCAACGCTCAGGAGATTGCCACGGGGCTCGGTGTCGCTTTTCGTTACGATCCCAACACCGGAAACGCCGAATTGATGCCGACTTTCTCCCAAGAAAATTATCTTTGTGCCTGGAAGGATCCAATAAATGAACTTGGCGATCTTGCTTATTATGGGAACGGCTCTAATGGCTCAAAGATCGTTTACGTCGATAGCTCAATTGGGTTCTTTGAGTATGCATTCCCCGGAACTGTAGGAACTGTAAATGGCATAAATAACGTAGGGCAAGTTTTCGGAGGGAGCTACATTTTGGAACTTGGCAATGCTCCCGAAGATGACGCGACGTTGAACGACTACACGGGCGTGGCATCAGTTAGCCAAGTAAACGACTTTGGGCAGTTTACAGGGATTCTTTATTCCGGAAATGAATATCGCGCGTATCGATTTGATCCTGCTACGATTTCCTTTGAAGTTCTGGATTCCCGTCGAAAAGGGAATAGCCGTGGCGACTTAATTAATTTGCCTGGTGACGTATGTGGATATTTTTGGGACCGATCTTACGCTGATTCCAATAGACCGGTTTTGAAAACCGATGAGCACGGAACCATCAACTTATACGATGCTGTGAATACCCCTGAGAATGACCTGACGCTTTGGGACCCAGAAACGCTGGGGGGCTATACACTCCAATTGATAGACATGACAAACCGTGACTCTTCCGGGTTCCCAATGATCCTGACGAATCGGTCGTACGAGATTGATGGCGTAATTTCCAAGATTGCATTTTTGCTGGAACCCATATCGGAGTGAATTGACTGTACGTCATACCGGCATTGCTCCCAAGGGAGGAACCCCAATTTAACAATTATTTCCCAAGGGCAAAACGTTGTTGCCGACTTCAACCGTACCAGCAGCCTGGGGCTCTGGACGTTGGAAGTCTACGACACCGTCAGGAAGCGAACGGGGACGCTCAATAGCTGGTCGATTACGATCGAGGCACCCTAATCCAGTAGGTGCTGTGGTAAATCGATGACGCTTTCCGATGCCAACACGGAACGCCGGTCCTCACCCGACCGGCGAATTCCGCCCTGCCTCTGCGGATCCGTTCCGCTGACGTGCCAATCCAATTTTTTAATTAACCATCCACCTTTTTGTTTTTTCAACTGGAGAATTTTATACGACGCAAGACTTTACCTTTAACCTTGGCACTCGGATTCTGCCTGGGACTACTGTCACTCTCAACCGTGGCGGCACAGAACCCGGTGCCGTTCAAACTGGCAGGCACCGCGACCTGGGATAATTTGCAGGACGCGTTTCCTTCCGAAGCAGGCCCGGCACCCGGCGCGACGTTCTCAGACGGCGCCGGATTGGCCAGTCACCTCGGGAAATTCACCGCGACCGCCAGCATGTTCGCTTTGGGCGCGCCCGACGAAATGACCGACGAGTTTCCCGTAATTGGATTTGTGACCCTTGTCGCCGCCAACGGCGATGCGTTGGAGGTGTTTTTTGGGGGTGACCTCAACAGCGTGACTGGAAGCGGGATCGCCGACTTCCAATTCACCGGCGGGACCGGACGTTTCGAAGACGCGACCGGCGGCGGAGAACTGCAAGCCTATTTTGATCTCACCTCAGACCTGCAAAATGTTCCGATGGTCGTTTTCTGGGACGGTGTGATCGACTATTGATTACGGCGCTTGTCGCAACCGAAACCAGACTACTACTGCTCCAACCCCGACCCGTGCCCAGCGCCGGTTGGGTTTTTTTTATGCCCATAATTCGCGCTGCTTGCACCACGCCAGCGGGATCCCACGATGGAGTTGTCTCAAGCTCAGTCGTTCGGGAGCCCGGTCATTCAGCATCGCTTCGACGATATCGGGAGCCAATGAATTGAGGCGGAGCATCCGGCGCATATAGCTGAGGTCAATCTTTTTCGCCGTTGCCATTTCTTCGACTGTCGAATACTCACCCGACTCCAACTCTTGCTGCCATTGCCAGGCTCGGGCAATCGCCAAAGCCAAGGCGTTGTCGTCCGTTTTTGAATTAGAGACTCCGTCCTCTCCCTCGGCAAAGGTCATTTGCCGACCATTACGCCGGCGAAACCGAACCGGTATTTTGACAATGATCCGATCACCTTCGCGATACACCATGCGCCCGGGGTATTTTTCATTGAGTGCTTGCTCGTCCATTTCTTTCTCCAATCGGTTCCAGTTCAGTCACGATTTGCTCGATTCCATCGGCGCGGAACTGGACAGTCACCGCTGATTTGCCAATATCAATTTCATCCACCAGCAATTCCAGCACGCGTCGCTGCTCCTCGGGGTACAAAACTTCCCAGATTGGATCCAGCCGTTGTAACGCTGAGGTGACCGCTTCCAGGTCGGCTTCGGTCGCCGGCCGAGTTTCAATCTGCCGGATGGATTCGTCCAGCGATTTCAGCTGACCATGCAAGTCCTTGAGCTCGGTTTGTAAAAACTCGCTTTCCGGATCATCAAGCGTTAACAGCGAGCGGATTGCCTGCCCTACCTGCTTGCGCCGTGAGCGTAGTTCGTCGAGCCTGGCCAGTTCATCCGCATTCGGACCGTCCGTCGCTAACGTGGCAACCTCGCGGAACGTCCGCGCGATAACGTCCGGGTTTTGAAAGACAGATCGCAGTTGATCAACCACCATCGATTCGATTTCGCCGGCCGGCAAAGACGGTAGATTGCATTTGGCGTATCCTGTCTTGATTCGCCGCGAACAAACATAGTAGTGGTACTCGCGGCCATGGTTCTTCGTCCAGACGGGCTGGACCAGGCTCCCGCATTCACCACATCGCAACATTCGCCGAAGTAATGCGAATCGTTTGGATTGGTGTTTGTGTGTGACGACTTTGTTGGAACGTAAGACTTCCGCGACCTTCTCAAACATCGCTACATTGATGATAGCCTTGTGCTCGCCATCGTAGGCGACACCTTTGTGTTCGATCTTGCCGATGTATTTCTTGTCGGTCAGTAAATCGTAAACGGTTCGGGTTCGCCATCGCTGACCTCCCATGTCTTTACCCGTTTTCGTGCGGTATTTCTTCATGAAAATGCCTTCGGCATTCATGGCTTCGGCGACTTTGCGGCACGATTGAAGCTTCAGAGACAATTTGAACATCCGCCGAACGATCTTGGCCTCTTCGGTGTTGATCACGTATTTTCGATCGACGATATCGAGGCCCATCTTCGGCTGGCCGCCGATGTATTTCCCTTGCCGCGCGGTGGCCAATTTCTTATCGCGGATTCGTTCGCCGATGATTTCTCGTTCGAATTGAGCGAACGAAAGCAGGATGTTCAGCGTCAACCTGCCCATCGACGTGGTTGTATTGAACTGCTGCGTCACCGAAACGAATGTGACGTCGCACTCGTCGAATAAGTCAACCAATTTTGCAAAGTCGAGTAGTGAGCGACTCAAGCGATCGACTTTGTAAACGACGACACAGTCGATTGTTCCATCACGGATGTCCTCAATCAATTGATTGAGTGCCGGACGATCAAGCGTTCCGCCGGAGACGCCGCCATCGTCGTATCGGGTGGCGATTGGCTTCCAACCTTCGTGAACCTGCGACTGGATGTAGGACTCGGCCGCTAATCGCTGGGCATCCAGAGAATTGAATTCCTGGTCGAGACCTTCTTCGTGGCTTTTGCGAGTGTAGATCGCGCAGCGGACGTGCATTTTGCTCGCATTCACTTGCGCTTGCTCCGTTTTTCGCTTGGATTGAGTCCAAAGAACCGCCGGCCCCCGCAATGGCGCCCCGTGATCGCCCGGGCCACGGCGCTCAGGCTACGATAGGTTTTGCCCTTGAAGAGAAAACCGTCTCTCTGGACGACCACTTCGTAATTCTGCCCATGCCATTCGCGAAGTAGCCGAATCCCTACTTGCAGGTTTGTCGGCTGAGACTTGCTCGCCGCCCTCTCTGAACCTTGCACCAATTCCTTGAATTGCTTTCTGGCTGCCCGTGAAAGTCCGCCGTGAACCAACTCCTGAATCCGATAGGCCAATCGGCGGATCATGTACGCTCGCCCCAACTGCCCTGGATCAGTCCCAAACAGATCCTTCCATTTCTTGTATAGATCGCGCGTCGACATTTGGTTCAATTGGTCGATTTGCTTGATAACGCTGTTGTTCAGCGCCGCCGGTTTCGTTTTGGTTTCCATTTACTCTCCATGCTTTGAATCTCGTGAAATCCACAAAAACGTGGTGACACAGTGAGCCTCGTCGGGTGCGGAAGATCAAGGCTCAAGGGCGAGGATTTCGAGCCTTTTTGTCGGGCGGTTTGGCACCGTTCCCAGCAGCTTTTTCGCGTTGGCGCAGCCGAAGGAACCCTTGTGCGAGAATTCTCGCGAGTTCGGCGAGTCGTTGGTCGGAAGTAAGCTTCGCGGGATCTTGAGATTTGGT
>JAHEBQ010000156.1 GCA_024642205.1 Planctomycetaceae bacterium
CCACGGAATATCTGCTGCGACGTCACCGTGCCCGACTTTAGCGGTTTATTGCTGCGGTGCTGGATCGACGCCTGCGGGCACGGATCGATCCGGCTGATATCGTTCAGGACGCGCTCCTGCAAATGGCCATTCGCCTGCCCGATTATATCCAGGACAGGCCGATTGCCTTTTTTCCCTGGCTGAAATCAATCGTCGAAGACGAGTTAATCCGCGCTCATCGACATCACCTCGTGGCCCAGAGACGTTCGGTAGTACGGGAACACGAATTAGGGTGGTATGCGCTCGACATTTTTCGGCAACAACCGGTCGATCAAATTCCTGGCCTTGATCCGTCACCCAGCCAGCAGGCCATGATTCACGAGCAGAAAGCCAGGATGCGACAGATTCTCCAACGGTTACAGGCCTGCGAACGGGAAATCCTGACGATGCGCTATCATCAGCAGATGAAAATTCGCGAGATCTCCAGTCAGTTGAAGATCAGTCCTCCGGCCGTTCGATCGCGACTGCAACGTGCCAAAAAGGCCGCCAGTCAATTGCTGGTCTTTGACAAGCCCCGGGGACATGACTCTCGCTAATCCGCATCAAAAGAGAGGGGCCCCGGATACGAAGCCGAAAGGCTCCCAAGATAAATAGACTGCCGAAACCAGGGGGAACCGTTTCACCCCCAAGTTACGTCATCCACTCACGTCAGGCCTGCAACGACGAAACATATAGTCGCTTCGTATTTGCATGTCGGTTATGATGTTGCTCATGACCGACGTGACTCAAATCCTGAACGCGATCCAGGACGGCGATCCTTCCGCGTCCGATCAACTGCTTCCCCTGGTATACGAGGAGCTTCGCGTGTTGGCCCGCCAACGGCTGGCCAACGAAAAACCGGGGCAGACTTTACAGGCCACGGCCCTTGTTCATGAGGCTTATTTGCGACTGGTGGGGAAAGACAACGATCAAGAGTGGGACAATCGCGGCCATTTCTTTGCAGCGGCTGCCGAGGCCATGCGGCGGATCCTTGTTGAATCGGCTCGCCGTAAAAAGAACGAAAAAGCGGGCGGTGAATTTCACAGAATCGAATTATCGCCTCAACATGCGGCTAATGCCGAAACCGTTGATCTAATTGAGCTGAACGACGCGCTGGACCGCTTGGCCGCGAAAGATCCTCGCAAGGCCGAACTGGTGAAGCTGCGGTATTTTGCGGGACTAACCATCGAACAGGCAGCGCAAGCCCTTGGTGTCTCGGTCGGCACTGCCAACAATGACTGGGCTTATTCCAAGACATGGTTGTGCAAGCAGTTATCGTGAGCGGCTGCTTTTCTATTCCTGACTTTTTTTGAAAGTTTGCAGAATCCATTGGACAAAATCCTCTCGGATATCGCATTACAGCATTGGATTAATATTGAACTGCAAGACTTGAAAAAGGCTTTCCATGAAACGTGTTTCGTTACCAGGCGAAGATCAGATTTTCAACGTCGCCCGTCAAATCGAATCGGAGGAGGCCAGACGTCAATATCTCGATCAGGCATGTGCTGACAACCAGCGGGTCCGAGAAGAGGTGGAAAAGCTTCTCGAACTCTACGAGAGACGAGCCGATTTCATGGAATCTCCGCCACCAGGCCTGCAGGCCACATCGCAGGACGACTGCGGTACCGCAGTCGAACCCGGTGACACGCTAGGGTCCTACAAGATTCTGGAGCGAATTGGAGAAGGCGGGATGGGCCATGTCTACATGGCCGAACAATCTGAGCCCGTCTATCGATTGGTTGCTCTGAAAGTCGTCAAAAGCGGCATGGACAGCAATTCCGTGATCGCGCGTTTTGAAGCCGAACGCCAGGCATTGGCTTTGATGGACCATCCGAATATCGCCCGGTTTTACGAGGCAGGGATGACCGAAAAAGGTCGTCCGTATTTTGTGATGGAATTGGTCAAGGGGCGGCCGGTTACGACTTTTTGTTGGCAACATAATCTCGATTTGAATTCCAAGCTGGCGTTATTTGCCGATGTCTGCCACGCGGTGCAACACGCACATCAAAAAGGCATCATTCATCGCGACCTGAAACCGTCAAATGTCCTGGTCGCTCAGTTCGATGACCGCCCCGTCCCAAAGGTTATTGATTTTGGCGTCGCCAAAGCACTCGGGGAAAAACTGACCGACAAGACTATGTTCACTCGGTTTGGCCAACTGGTGGGCACGTTGGAGTACATGTCGCCGGAGCAAGCTCATTTGAATCAAATGGATGTTGACACCCGCAGTGACATCTATTCGCTCGGCGCCATTTTGTACGAACTGCTCACGGGTGAACCACCTTTTGAGAAAGAAAGGCTGTCCAGCGCCGGTTTGGAAGAGGTGCTGCGGATAATCCGCGAAGATGAGCCCACGATACCGAGTTCACGAATCAGCACGTTGACGGACAATCGCCAAGCGGAAACCCCGCGTGCGAAAAATGAGATCCGACCAATTAGTTCGATTCCTTCGGACCTGGATTGGATCGTGATGAAATGCTTGGAAAAGGAACGATCACGCCGTTATGCGACGGCCAATGCGGTGGCCGACGACGTCCGACTTTTCCTGAAAAACGAGCCCATTTCTGCTGGCCCGCCCGCGGCCAGCTACAAACTGCGCAAATTCCTGTGCCGAAATCGAGTTGCCGTCTTCGTTTCAACCTTGGTAGCTGCGTCGCTGGTGATCGGTTTAGGGTTAAGTGTGTGGCAGGCGATACGAGCCACACGCGCAGAAGGGCGGGCAACGACTTTTCTGACCAAGGCCAGTTTGGAGGCGGAAAAGACAGCTCAGGCCAATGAATCGCTGCGGCGGTCGTTATCAGAGCTTCAGAGCGCCAGAAAGGACTCGGAACTTGCGCGGTCAAAGGCCGAAACCGAAAGCCAGCGGGCGACTAGCGTCTTGCGATACGTAATCGACATGATGGGCAGTCCGTTGGCCGCGGATCAGGCAAACGCCAAAGTCGTCGATGTACTCGCGGAGGCAGCGCGAAATGTTGATTCTCAATTTCGGGACGATCCCGTGGTTGCGGCAAAAATCCTGATTTCAATCAGCGATACGTTTACTCAGCTGGAACGCGGAGAATTGGCGGTACCGATCGCGGAAAAAGCTCACCAGCTGTTGTTGAAGGAATTGGGTCCACACGACCCAGAAACGCTGCGATCGTTCTATGGGCTCTATTTCGCGAATCATGCGTCTGCGGCATTTAGTAAGCGGTTACCGGCGTTAGCGCTCGAGGCCAAACAAGTCCTGGCGGATTGTGGCAAATTCCTAGGGGATCGCGATCCGGCCACCGTTCGTATGATGTTGGTCCTTTCCGATGCCATGACTCACCTCCACGAACAGGCCCAAGGCGACGCCTACACCCAGCAGGCACTTGAGATCGCACAGGCGTGGAAAAATGACTCCAACTTGCGGCAAGACTACGAACTTGTACTTGACGAGGTCGAAGATATGCATCAGCGGCACGGAGAATTCGAAAAAGCAATTCGTGTGGCCGAACAGTTGTTGGCCTCCTACGCGACGCGTCTGGATGCAGGCCATGCCAACATTCTGCTGCGCAAGTCCAACCTTGTCGATTATTTAAGCCGAAGCGATCAGCACGGCAGGGCTGTCAAACTGAGCCGCGACTTGCTTATCGAATTTGAGAAAAAGTTTGGTAAAGATGATCGACTCACACTCAATCGAAGAATGAATCATGCGTGGATCTTGTTCCGCTCGGGCGATCGCCAAGGGGCTCGTCAAATCGCCGCCGAAACGGCGCAACAGGCCCAGCGTGTGTTCGGACCTCAACAGACTTGGGTTCATTTGCAAGGTGAATTCGCGCGACTGCTCTGGGAAATTGGCGAAAGGGATGCGGCGATCGGTGTGTTAAAGGAACGACTTCGGTACGTTCCCACGATTTTTGGCGCCTCCGAGAAAGCGCTTGTTGAGATGCAAGTGCTGGAAAGTCACCTTCGAGAAACCAACCGGAGGGCCGAAATTCTCCCACTGTTTCGGGATTTCACCGCTCAGCTCGAAAAGGATTTTGGCGCAGACAACCAATATGTTCTGTGGGCCAACTCGTATTTGGCGTTTCGACTATCTCTTGCCGGCTCGATGGATGAAGGATTCGATCTTGCCAAACGCACATTGGCACGAAGCGAATTGATTTTGGGTTTGGAAGACGATCTCACGCTCGATTTGCTGGACACAATTCAACAACAACATCTAGCTGGCGGACGCTTCGAAAAAGCAGTTGAAGTTTGTACTGAATGGCTTGCCAGGTCAAAACGCGGCAAGGGAGAGTTGGACGACCGCACCATCAGGGCGATGAGACAGCTCGGCGTTTGTCATTATCGATTGGAAAACTACGCCGCTGCGTTGGACTGTTTTAAAAAGAGCGTCGAAATGCTAAATCGGAAACTCGGTGAAGATCGAGGAAGCGCGTTTACCATGGACGAGGCGATTTCATTTTATCAACAAACTGAATCGCTGGCTGCAAGTACATACTTCGGGACGATTTTGGGGCTTGCTGATTGTTACGAAAAAAATGGGGACTCGGAAAATGCATCTCGGTTGCGTGAATCACTAATGCCAATCGTCGACAAGGAATATTTCGCGAAGGATCAGCAGATCGCGAGCACGTTGGCAAGGGCCTGCCAAGTGCGAGCCATCAGCGAGGACAACACAGAATTAGCGGCAAAGGCCGTATCGATTCTCGAAAGGGTGGTACCAAAGGATCTGTCGACCATTAGGCCTCGTTATGGGAGCTTGGCAACACTGGGTGAGTGTCATGTGTTCTTGGGCAATTATGATCGGGCCACTGTTGTTTTCAAGAATTTGGTGGCCGGTGAACGACGATCCCCGAGTCCTGACCTGCTTTGGAAATCCATACTGCCGCAGCTTGGTTTTTGTGAACTGCAATTGGGACACGTCGAGAAAGCTGAAAAGTGTTTCCAGGAAACTCTAGAATTCATTCAGGGTCGCCCAAGCCAATACGCTGACGACCTTTTGGAGTGCTATGATGCCTGGACTAGGCACCTACTCGGCGCTGTTGCGATAACCCGCGGCGAGGTTGAGGATGGAGAGAAGCTGTTGACAGAAGGCTGTGAGCGACTACTCGAGATCTACGACAAAAACAGCCCCACTTGGCGCTACTTCGCCAGGCAATCCGCGAGACGTGTACGGGATCGCTTCGTCGAGACAAAAAACCCGGCAAAAGTCGCGGAATGGCAAGCCAAACTGGATGAGCTACAGCGAGCATCTCAACGCAATTGAGCCGCACGACGGGTATTATCAAGCCCAATTTCGATTTTGGCTCGGCGAGACACCCAATCAGTCGCCAGAGTCTCGGGAGTCCCAATGACTGCCTTATCGACCCAGAGAAGTCGAGTTTTTGTCCGCAGCAACGCTTTGCCGGCGACAACCGTATGGCGCTCCAGGTTTTTCTGTGGAATTCCTTGTACAAAATCTTCCCCGATTTCGCATTGTCCTCTGTGGGGGCCAGCCAAGGCCAACCTTGAAACTCGCGTAAGGGAACCAAAACAATGTGTTATCGAAAATCTCGCTTGATGTGTTTCGCGACGGCCATGGCCGCAACAACTTTAATCAGCATTCTTCAACCCGCAGTCGCTCAATTGACAACCAGTTCCGGCATGCAGGCCGCCTACCAACTTGTTGACCTGACTGATGAGACACCGGATTACTTGCCCGAGGGCCGCGCCGGTGAGACCCATTGGCACGTTACGGCAAACTACCTCGAAATCCAAACCGACGGGACGATCTCGGGGCGAATGCAATGGTACAGCGAATTTGGGCGTCCGCCCAACAGTAATTTTAATTCTCACTACGAGGCGTTTATTTACTACCCTCCCGGGCACCCGACAGGACGCGTTGGATGCTATTTCTTCAAAGACCTTGTCGAGTTTCCCAGCGGATTATTTCCTAATGAGGATCCCGACTATTTTTCTCAGTCGGTGCTGAAATCGGGAAACAGTCTTGGGTTATTTGTGGGCAGTGTGGTGAATTTTGCAGAGGGGTCCGTTCCATTCATCGTCAATATCAACGATCCCCAATCGTTTGAGGTTCTGCCAGCTCCCGATCCCAGCTGGACGTTGCCAGACGGTACGTTTAGCGCAGGATTCAGCATCAACGATTTTGGCGATGTGCTGGTCAAATACGGGTGTAGCGGGTCTGGAAACATCTACCACAGCGCCGATGGGCACGGGTACATGTTCAACTACTACGCAAACTCCCCGCCCAAGCGTGTCGAATATCCGGGCACCCAAACACCCATTCACTTTGGAGGTTTACAGATCATGCGCGGGGCCCTCAACGGAGCGCCTCAATTTGTGGAGATCGATGATTCCACAAACGGTGTTTTCCGCATCGGCTTCGATGCCAACCTCGAATCAAATCTGCTCGAGGAGGTACCGTTTGCTGAGATAATCAAGCTCGCCATTGGCGGCATCAATGAAAGCGGTTCATTTGCTGGAACGATGAACCATGCTGTGCAAGTGCCCTACCGGCGCAACCAGACTCGCACGGAGTGGCGACAAGTCCCCTGTCTCTATTCTGATGTAAATGGCTTGGTGCCACTATGCGACGAAAATGGTGAAGCCGTTGATCTCAATTCGGACGATGACGTCGTTGGCTGGCTGGAAAACACAAGTCCAACTCATACTGAATGGACAAGCGGACGCCGTTTCCTGTATCACGGAGGATCTGAAAATCAGAGTCCACAGTTTTTGATGTTGGATGGAGACGTTGTTTCCGCGGCGGTAAATTCTGTTGAAGATCTGGAATTTTGGCAGGGGTCTGACAACGCCGACAACTTCAGCCTCAGTGATCGCATCGATGTAGACGGTGACGGAGTCGGTGACTACCCGATGATTACGCTGTGGGCCAAACGCGTGCTTGCTGATGGTACAAAGGTAAAAAAATGGTATTTGCTGAAGCCCGTCATGCCCAATCCGGCGACTTACGCGAGTGCCGATACGCCGGCGAATATCCCGGATAACAATTCTGCCGGCATCACGTCTCAAATTCTCGCAGGCGATCACCAGATTGAGAACTTGTCTGTAAACGTTAATATCAGCCATCCACGGCCCTCGGATCTGGACGTTTTTCTGATTGGGCCCAACGGCGAACAGCAACAATTATTCAATATTACAGGCAACAATGAAGTGCCGGGGTTTGCAAACACGCAAAGCGGTGGTCTCTGGACATTGCACGTCCGCGATACAGTCAAGAAGAAGTCAGGAAAACTGAATGCCTGGTCGCTCACGATCGATTATTAAGCGGACAAAAGTCTCGACAAGCCCAAACCCCGATCTCAACGGTCGGGGTTTTTTCATGCTCATAACTCGCGCTGCGTTATCCACGACACCGGAATCCCACGATGGAGTTGCCGCAAGCTCAAGCTCTCCGCTCCATGACCCATCAAAATCGCCTCGACGATATCGGGTGCCAACGAATTGAGGCGGAGCATCCGGCGAACGTAGCTCACGTCGATTTTTTTCGCGGATGATAATTCTTCAATGGTTGACCCCCGCATACGATTGATTTTAGGGAGATCGAACACGTCGCCACGAAAACAATCAGAAACGATAAGCGCGACGGAATCTGACTGATTATGGAGCAAACAATGAAATGCCCCACTTGCGGCCAAAACAAGTCGACCGACAAGAAGCAACGACGGTTCACGGGTGAATTTCCCTACGGACTGCAACCCAAACTTGGACGCCCTCGCGAGGCTGTGAAACAGTATGACGAAATTTCCACCATCGACACGATTTGCCATCGCTGGCGGCAGGGTGACAGTTTGCGCGCAATCTGCAAGTGGCTCGACGGAATCGCTGTGAAAAACCGCTGGATATGACAGCACGGGTGAAAGTCGCATTTTCTTTTTAATTCCAGAATCTCTAGAACCTACGCCCGGCATCTCGGTAACACCAGTTATCGGGTTAACTACAACGGAAGCCGGAGGCAGTGATTGATTCGCGCGGTCAAGGGCTAGTTGCGTGATCGGTTCGAAGCGTTTGCATGGAACCTTACGTGGACCGGTTCGTCCGCCGATTAAGTCACCGCGCAAGGATAAGCCATTCCAGTGTTAGCCACGGTTGCATTGAATCTCGAATCCGCCCGATTTCGTTTACGGAAGTCGCAATGATTCGGTGGCGGCAACGGATGGAATCGTAAGCCGTTTGAATCAGGACGCCTTTGTAACAGATACTGGTAACAACGAAATCTCGATGGCGAAATGGATAAACTGAATAGAATTAAGGTCTGATTTGCTAAATCTTTTTCTTCGCTTCCGATTCCGTCGATGACAAAACCAAAGGACCGGTCTTTCATTGACGCGGGGCATTTCAATTTCCCGAATTGGATGCGCCTGGCAGGCCGGAGGATGACAGCTAGCAAATTGGCATTGCGCCACGCAAATTGGAGGTGTTTTGAAAATGACCAAATCGTCATTGCTGGCTTTGTTGGCACTGGTCGCCGTAACAAGTCGATGCCAGGCTCAGACCACATTCTTTCAACCGACAGCGGGACTCCACGCACCTGCGGAATACGCATCGGCGACTATTGGTTTGTCCGAAAGCGCGTCCGTGTTGGGGACGAATCCATCGAGCGTTTTCTGGACCATGCAGGACCAGGCAGGTGATGCTACCGGCCCAGCCCAACCGGGCGGTGGAGGCAGCGGTGCATCGGGTGGGGGCGCCGATGCCGTGAAGCAGTCGCAGAACCCAATCGCGAGCCTGGTTTCCTTGCCTGTGCAGAGCAATTGGAACTTTGGAATCGGACCGGACGAATTGACTCAATATACGGGACTGCTCCAACCCGTGATTCCATTGACCGTTAACAAGCGTCTGAACCTGATTACTCGTCCCATTCTTCCGCTGATCAATTCACCGGACGGATCCATTGGTCGCAACCATGGACTGGGTGACATGCAATGGCAAAACTTTTTCGTTCCAGTGCCTGAGACCCCATCCAAATTGACATGGGGAATTGGCCCGTCCTTCATATTGCCGACGGCTTCAAATCCTGAATTGGGACGTCAAGTGTGGGGTGTAGGCGTCAGTGGCGTCGCGGTCTATGCGAATGGTCCCGTGGTCGCCGGCATGTTGGTCAATCAGAATTGGACCGAAACCAACGCCTCTCAACCGTTCCTGTTGCAGCCATTTTTCAACTACAACTTTGAGAATGGAATCTTGAAGAAGTGCTTTTTCAGCGTCAGCGGTGAATTTCAAGCCGACTGGAACAAAGACACCGACCAATGGAATAATCTGTTGGGAGTTGGAATTGGACGCGGCGTCAAGATTATGGGGCAACCGATGAGCATTTCAACACGATTTGCTCCTTACCTCGATCCTATCGAAGGCGGCCCCAAATGGCAATTTCGATTTAGCCTGACTGCGCTGTTCCCGAAATAGGCTTGGCAAGTCCGGGTTTGTTGCGTCGACCCCGCCGTTGGCCAACTTCCGATTTCCAACACTTCGAGCGGCCACTTGCCCGGGAAAATGGTCTTCCAATCCTGTTACATGTCGACGATGATCCAGTCGTTGGCAGGTGCTTCATCCAGCACGGTGTCGAGTCTACCTTCGTGACGTCAAAAACGGAAACGAACTTTTTGACCGACGATTTCCACGCCTTCGTCGCTTGGTAAGCCCGGGCTTTCAGTCGAAATGGATGACAGCGTTCCTCCGTGAGGGTGGAAAACCAGATCAAACCTGGGAACGCGCGTAGCGGTCGTCGATCCGACTATTTTGAATCGTTTGGGACACTCAGATTTCAGGGATCCGACAAATCGCTCCAGGTGAGCATTCATGTTTGGGCTCCAGGGCGGCAGGCGCACTGGCTTCACATCCTGGTCACTTAGGAAGCTTCGAAACGATTCTGAAAACTTTGAGTCACAGTCCATGATCAAATATCCTTTGCCTTTGAGAAATCCAATTTCATCATTGGTCGGTGCTCGGGCCTTCTGCTGCATCCATGCTTCGTGAGGATTTGTCGTGCAACCGGCGAAGTGAACTCTGCGCGTTTTCAGTTCCATGACAAAGCGAAGGTAGAACGTGACCAGGCCACGCGTGGTCCAGACGTCAATGGAAATAAAATCGATCGCTGCCATCACATCCCAGTGTGATTTCAGAAACGTCGCCCATGACCTCGTGCGATTGCGAATCGGTGCGGGCTCAATCCCGTGGGCCCTCAGGATATTGGCGACGTGAGGCTAGGATTACTCTCATCGTCTTCCCTTGAGCGAATTCGGAGTTCGTTAGGCGAACTGGGAATTCGTTGTCCAAACTCCGCTCAAATCGTTCACCAAACACGAAGCGATGCTGTCTCGGAAAACGACTGGTGGCGTTGCAGCTCCACAAAATCAAGCCATGGATTCTGGTGATAAGAGTTAGTTCTTTCTATTGCATCATCGTGGCCTCCGTGGTTGCTCCCAATAACAGGCCAAATCGAGGTGGAGCCAAAACACAGGGTGTGATCATTAAATTTTGGGCCGCCTGCGTCTGGCAAGAGGTCTCGAAGATCAGTGCCAAGTTCTGGCCGGACGGAACCCACAATTGTGGAAACGGGTGGACGGCACCAGGCTGAACCGGCCGGAAGAGCGGATGATCGACGTTAGATTGAAGAACGCCCCGCCACTTAGCACACGGCGACCAAGATCTTCAACATTGTCTGTGTCGTAAACATTGCCAGTAGGCGGCAAATCATCCACTGCCTGTTCCATAGATACTGGATAACGGCCAGAGGAGTCGTAACACCATTCCCAAACATTCCCTTTTGCGTCGAACAAGCCGTAGTCGTTCGGCTTCAAACTTGCCACAGGATGCGCCTGATCGTTGCTATTGTACAAGTGCCAGCTATAGCGGGGCAGCAGAATGTCCGTGACGCCATAGTAACGGCTCGTGCTGGCTCCCGCTCGGCAGGCATACTCCCATTCCGCCTCTGTAGGCAAACGATATCCGGTCAATTCCAGAAAGTTGTCTTTCGCTTTCATACCTGGGCCATAGTGGTTTGCTTCATTTTTCTCGTAGCACCACTGTTCTTCGAGAATCCCCTCCTGCTCACTAAGCCAGTTACAGTAGTGAACCGCTTCATACCACGTCATCATCACCATCGGGGAGTCGTCACTGCGAATGTAAGGTTGAAATTGGTCTTGATCGGCCGGCCAGACTTTCGTTGAATTGTAAAAAACTCGCCATTGCTCTCTTGTCACTTCCTTGCTCGCAATGGCGATTTTCCGCCCGATCCAGCGTCGGTGTAAGGTCTCGTCCGTCCGACGATCCGCCTCAGTTACTCGCGATCCCATCTGAAACTCTCCTGCATCGAAAATTACGAACGTTTGGCCCTGTCCGTTGACATACCACTGTCGTTGTTTGTCCTTGGCTGCAGTAAGTTGTTTTTCAGTTTGTGGCAGTTCCTTATCGATGGCGGAAATTTTTTCATCTTGCTTCCACTTCCGCAGCAGCCATTCAGCAGCAGCGTGCAGGCCCGCATCACGGTCGCTGCTATAAACTTCCAGCAGATTTTCAACCAGTGGTTGCTGTTCAACTTCTTCCAACTCGAACTCGCCCAGACACAGCAGCAAAGCCCGCTTGATTGTGACATCGGTTTCCTGTTCGTAGCGAGCGATGATCGTCTTGGGATCTCCGGCCCGAGGACTGAGCCAGTGGATAATGTAACTGCGGACACGGGGATCGGGACTGTGTTTCAAAAGTGGCCACACCTGATCGGAGGCGCCCATCTTCAATAGCATCACGGCGGCGTTGGCCTGACGCATCGCCAAGGATTCTTTTTCGGCTTCGCTGGCGTCTTCTAGGAAAGTCCTGGCGACTTCGGCAATCCCCAAGGCGACAGCTTCTTCTCGATGAAAGTCGAGCCTGCTGAACATCGATGCGAACTGCTTTTCATTCGCTACAGCCAGCAGATCAAACAAGCCGTCTGAATTGTCACTCCAAAAATCGGCTAGCGTATCGGTGGCGAATGAACGAACCTGTTCCCCGGCATCGGGGTTCCGGTAGACTGTCGATAAAGCACCCGTCAGGTGATCCTTGACCGGACGCAGAGCGTTGGTCCAAAGCAGCAGTTCGGAGGGACGCACGCTGACCAGGTGACCAGCAACAAAGGTCTGGAAATCTTTCTCCTGCCAGTGTTCGTTCTCCGCGTCAAAACCGGCCAAAGCACACGCGGCCTGAAAACGCAATGCGGGTGTCTCACCTGTTCTGGCGGTCTCCCAATAAGAAGCGACCAGCTCATCCTTGTCGTCGATGAGTAAATCACGCATATGCACGAAATTCAGCGGCGTGATCGTCAGCAGCCGATTCTTGAGAAATGGCAGCACAGACTTGCCATCAGGCAGAAACGCCAATGCCGCATGACGTTTGGCATGGGATTTAGCAGGTGATTCCTGAAAAGCCTGTTGCAGATCATCCGTAGCGTATTGCCGAAAACCGGGCAGTTCCTTTTCGATGACCGTTTTGATCTGTGATGTGTCGGCTGTCAGCAGGCCTTTGACAAGGCGGGTTGCCTCGGCGTTTCGCTGTCGTTCGCCGGCAGCATTACGAATGTTGATTACGCCGAGAAAAACGACCACTGACGCCACAAGACTTAGAACGAACCGAATCCCATGAACCCGGCCCGCCTTGCCCATCATTTTTCGCTGCGGCTCAGTCCACTTTTTGTTGTCGGTCAGCAGCCGGATGTTGAGGTTCTCCCACCACGACGGTAGGAAGCGGTTTTCCGGCTTGGCATTCCATGAGGCTGAAGTATCGAACAGTTTGAGTTCCGCTCGGCCTCTGCGGGTTTCTTTCTGTTTGCGTGTCAGCCAGTTTCGTAGCGAATGCACCAAGTAAGGGGTAAGGGGGTTAAGGAAATAAGGGGTAAGTTCTCGACGGACGGAAACCACCGTCGTAGAGCCGGGTCGGCGGCAGGTAGCGGTCACGCCGGGCGGAACGGACGTTCGACGGCCGATTGCTGAACGAGCCGCCACGCAACACACCGCCCTCCGTGTCCGAAATCGCTTTACTGTTCGGTGTATCGGGAACAGCATCCTCAGAACTCGATGGATAATCACCGTAAGTGTCGTAGACCCACTCGAAGGCGTTGCCCTGCATGTCGAACAAACCAAAGTCGTTCGGTTTCAAACTCGCCACCGGCCAAGCGTGTTCATCTCCATTTTCCAGATACCAAGCGTAACGTGGCAGGAGAGCTTCCGTGACTCCGTAGTAACGACTGCTATCGGCTTCCGCTCGACAGGCAAACTCCCATTCCACTTCCGTCGGCAAGCGATACCCGCTCAATTCCCAAAACTTGTCCTTGGCCTGCATACCGGGGCCGTATTGCCCTTTGTCGTTCGGCTCGTAACACCACTGGTCCTCGGGAATTCCCTCCTGCTCGCTCAACCAGTTGCAGTACCAAGCCGCTTCATACCACGTCATCGCCACCATCGGAGAATCGTCCGTGGGGATTCTGGAGTTCAGTTGCTCCTGATCCGCAGGCCAGACTTTTCCTTTTTGCGACGTGGAAAACACTCGCCACTGCGCCCTCGTGACTTCCTTGTTGGAAATAGCAATCCGCCTGCCGATCTTGCGTCGATGTAAGCTCTCATTCGGAAGGTGTCCCGCCTCCGAGTCCGGTGATCCCATCTGGAACTCACCTGCATCAAGAATCACAAACGTCTGGCCTTGGCCGTTGAGATACCACTGCCGTTTGTTGTTCTTGGCGGAGGTGAGTTGCTCATCCTCTTGCTGCAACTCCTTGTCGATGGCAGCAAGTTGCTCACCCTGTTTCCATTGCCGCAACAGCCATTCGGCGGCAGCGTGTAGCCCCGTATCAGGATCGCTGCGGTAAACGTCCAACAATTTTTCGATCACTGGCTGCTGGTCGGAATCCGCCAACTCGAACTCACCCAGACACAGCAGCAACGCCCGCTTGATCGTGACATCCGTTTCCTGTTCAAAGCGAGCGATGATCGTCTTGGCATCGCCGCCCCGTGGACTCAGCCAGTGGATGATGTAGCTGCGGACACGGGGATCGGGGCTGTGTTTCAACAGTGGCCACACGTTTTCGGCTGCGTCCATTCTCAGCAGCATCACGGCGGCGTTGGCTTGACGCATCGCCAAGGCTTCTTTATCGGCTTCACTGGCATCTTTGGGAATCGAGTTGGCGACCTCGTCATTGCCGAGTGCGATCGCCTTGTCCCGTTGCCCCGTGAGTTTGCCGAATAGCGGGGCAAACTGCTTTTCGTTGGCATCGGCCAACAGATCAAACAGTCCCTCGGCATCGTCGCTCAGGTAATCCGCCAGCGTATCGGTGGCAAAGCCACGGACCTGTTCGCCCTTGTTGGCATCACGGTAGATCGTTGCCAGCGATGCGGTGAGTTGAGCTTTGATCGGACGCAGGGCATTTCGCCACGGCAACAATTCCGAAGGCAATACCCCCACCAGATTACCGGCCACGAACTCGACAAACTGCTGGTCCTGCCAATGCTCGTTGTCGGGATCGTAATTCGCCAAGGCACAAGCCGCCTGAAAACGCCGGGCCGGGGCTTGGCCGCTGTCCTTTGAAATCTGCCAGTAGTCGGCAACCAAGCCAGCCTTGTGATCGGCCAGCAGATCACGCACAGACTGGAACTGAGCGGGCGAAACCGTCAGCAACCGTTCCTTGAGAAACGGCAGGACTGAATTGTCATCGGACACCATCGCCAAAGCCGCATGGAGTTTGGCGTTGGAATCATCGGACGACTCGGCAAACGCCTTACTCAAATCGTCCTTGCCATACTCTCGATAGTCGTTCAGATTCCCGATGATCGTTTTCACCTGCGACGTATCAGCTTGCAGCAGGCCTTCCACCAGTCGGGTTGCTTCGGCATCGTTCTTTTCTTCCTGCTTCTGGGCAACAAGTTCCTGCCGGTTCTTCTCGATGCTATTGCGAATGGTGATCCCGCCCATGACCACGGCGACCAACGCTACCAGAACCAGAACGGAGCGAATCCCATGCACCCGGCCCGCCTTGCCCATCATCTTCCGCTGCGGCTCGGTCCACTTCTGCTTGTCGGTCAATAGTCGGATCGTGAGATGCTCCCACCACGACGGCAGAAAGCGATTTTCCGGCTTGGCGTTCCACGTTACCGAGGTATCGAAAAGCTTGAGTTCCGCTCGGCCCTTGCGGGTTTCCTTCTGCTTGCGGGTCAGCCAGTCCCGCAGCGAATGCACCAGATAGTCGTGGGTAAGTTGAAAATACTTCTGGCCCGCCTGAGTCTGTGTCACCGAGTCGTTGTCAGCGTCCTTGCCTTCGGGATCGGTCGGTGTGATCAGCCGGATTTCGCTGTCCAGAATGCGGATCAGATCATCGAAGTCCTTGGGGCGATTGCCGTACCCGCTGGCTTCCATGAGTTCCGCATGGGACCGCAAGCAGCCTTTGATGTCTGTGCCGGAATTCGGCAGCAGGTCTCTCAGAACAGCACGGGCGGCTTTCTGATGCAGTCGATGTTTGGGATGTGCTGCCTGTGAGCTAAACGTCTCTTCGAGGAACGTGACACCGATACCTTTCGTGCCACCAACTTCTTTCAGTGTCGCTGGCGTCCACGTTTTGCCCTTCATCATCTCGGCAAACAACGCCAAGCGAACGCAGATGACTTTGCCTTCTTCGGCCAGACCTGCGACGGACTGCTTGATGAACTCTTTTTGCTCTTTCGTCGTCTCACTGATGTTGTCAGGCAGCGTTCCGAATGCTCGACCGAATGCGGCAAGTACCTTCTGTGCATGGGGCAGATCGAACAGATCGGCCAAGGCGGTATTTTGACCTTGAAGTAACTCAACCTCTAGTTCGCCCATAAACCTTGTTGCGGCCAACCAGAAGTCATCCCGCACCATCACGATGCACTGCACCCGGCCACCATCACACTGACGCAGGGCCTGCACCAGATCGGTGTTTTCTTCTTCTTTTTTGGCGTGCAGCCATTGCTCAAACTGGTCGAGCACGATCAGCACCTTTTTGCCGACCGGAATGCCTTGCCCTCGCCTGAGTGCGGCCAGTGTGTCCTTGAGGCTCAGATTGGCTTCGAGGCCCGGGCAACGTTTTCGCAAACCATGCAGCAGGCGGGTTTCTGTTTCTTCCGGCGTGGCTTCGATGTAAACCGGTATCACGTCTTCGGACAAACGAGGCAACAATCCTGCTTTGACCAGCGACGACTTCCCGCATCCACTCGGCCCGTAAATCAACCCCACCGAAAACGTGTTGTCAGCATCGGTTTCGTCAATGCGAGTTTTCCAGAACCGCAGGCTGTCGGGCAGGCCATCACGATCCCGTGGTCCCGGCAATAGCTCTAAGAAGAAGTCAGCATCGTGAGCATCGAACGACCGCAAACCCTTTGGCACAATCTTGATGGGTTGGCTGTCGGGCGAACGCAAGTTCATCGACGCTGATGATGCAGCGATTGAGCCAAATGACGTAGAGGCTTGTGTTGAACCTTGAGTCGAAGCAGCGACAGACGTGACCCCACCCGGCGACGTGCCGCTCTGGATTACCGTCTGTTCGGCCATAAACAACCGTAAGTCTTCGGCCAAGTCGTGTGCCGACGAATATCGTTCGCTGGCTCGTTTTGCCATCGCCTTGTGGCAGATGCGTTCCAGTTCCTTTGGCAGCTTCTCGTCGTACTGCCGTAGCGGACGGGCTTCGTAGCTGGTGACTTGCTCCAACAACTCAGCCTGTGTGTCGCCCCGAAAGGGCTGACGACCGGCCAGCAACTCGTAGAACACCACACCGAGACTGAAAATGTCACTGCGGCCATCGACCCGATGCCCTTCGCCACGGGCTTGTTCGGGACTCATATAGGCCGGAGTACCCGCATACTTTGGTCCTTTGCCGACATTCTCCTCCCGCAGTGCCAAGCCGAAGTCAACAACGTAGGGCTGCCCGTCCTTGCCGATCAGAATGTTGCCCGGCTTCACGTCCCGATGCACAAGCCCCTGCTTGTGGGCATAATGCAATGCCTCGGCCACGGTCGCCACCAGTTCGGCGGCGTCACGGTATTTCAGCCGACTCTTTTTGAGCTTCCAGGAAAGATCGGTCCCTTCGATGTACTTGGAGACAACGTAACAGGGACAATCCTCGGTGCTGCCGACATCATGCACCGGCACGATACCGGGATGATCGAGATTGGCGACGGTGCGAGCCTCAGTCAGATACGCCTTCGCATCGTCCGGCTTGGAAATTAGCTTGGAATGAGGCACCTTGATGGCAACCAGCCGATCCAGTTGCTCGTCGTGTGCCAGATAGACGAGTCCAAAACCTCCTTTGCCCAAAACCTTTTCGATGCGGTAGCGACCAATCTGCTTCGGTTGCTCAACAGACGCAGCATCATCTTTGGGAAGCGGATTCCCCTGCTGGTCCTGTGTCACATCGTAAGGATTGGAATCGTTCACGCCTGCTGCCGCTTTCCTTGGGATTGCCGATCATCTTCTTCGCCTTGAGTTTACGGGAAATTCTAGCAAATCGGGTCGGACTTTTCATCAGCCAAGGCCCGTTTGAGCTAAGCGAAGCTGAGTGCAGGCAACGACTTGCAGAAATGGGGGAGGATCCCCGCATCCGCCTGACCGAAAGGCAACTGGACTCCCAGATGCTTGCGATCTTTGATTCGCTGAGGGTTGAGGACGACGAATTCCGTGACACCTTCCGTGAGCAGCTTCGTCAGGCGACGAATTGGGAATTCGCTCAAGCTTCGAAAGCAGATGGTGTCTTAAAGAATCGACACGCCGAAGTCGTGCGTCTTCAGGCCCAGTTGCTCAACCTTCGCCTGCTAGAAGAGATCGATGCGGATACATTAGCTCACAAGGCCCGTGAACTCAGGGACGAGGCAGCGTCGTTGCGGCTCGAAATCGAGCGTTGTGACCGTGGAAGGCACGAAACCATCGACATAGCGGTGAAAGCGTTTGAACTTTCGCAAAGCCTTCGTGCTAAGTGGGTTACGGCTGATTACGCTGCCAAACGTCGAATCCTCGAAATCGTCTGTTTGAACTGCACTCTGGATGACGTAAACCTATGCGCCACAAAGAGAAAGCCCTTTGACCTGTTGGCCAAAGGGCTTGTTTCGAAAGATAGTCGGGGCGATGTGATTTGAACACACGACCTCTGCGTCCCGAACGCAGCGCTCTACCAGGCTGAGCCACGCCCCGATGAATCCGCATTATCTGCGTTTTGGGATTGGATTCCAAGTGGAATTGCGAAAATCGAGAATCAGCACGTTAAAACGCGTTGGCTCCACGATTCGGCCTTTGAGGCACCCAGGTCCATCGACAGTTAACGATTCTGTGCCGTTTTACCGCGTAACCACAGATTTCGTGTGATTTCTCCATGCCACGATCAAGGGACATGTTGCTTGCAATGGATTGTAGCAACCTCCGTCAGGGCCGGGTTGTTCGAATCCATCAAACAAGGAAGACGCGGCCTTGGCTTCTCGCTAACCGGTAAAATCGCAGCAGCGAAAGTTCATCCACTCCAATGAATACGGTTCATTCAATCGGAAAACAAGCCTGAACATAAGTCCGAGTTAGTTCTTGTTTATTCATACTTAGCTACGACCGACATGGTTGGAATTCAGCAATGTAACACCCGGTTTTTCGTGGGGACCGAAAAGGCCACAACCGATGAAACTCAAACCGCGGAGAAGTTTGTCTTTCACAGAAGCCCCATGGGCGTTGAGGTTGCACCGGGAAAACTGCGACTTTTTCTTCCCGGCAAAGTTCGGAGACGTCTCCCGGATTCCAAAGTCATCGTTGGACAGGCGACAAACGGAACCGATTTTGTTCTACTGCGTTGCATGCTACAGTTACGCAACATTTCGAAGGCTTTTGGCAATCACGTGGCGGTCCATCCAACCGACCTGACAGTGAAGTCTGGAAAAACAACCGCGCTACTGGGACAAAGCGGGTGCGGTAAATCGACATTGCTTCGAATGATCATCGGATTGATTCCGCCGGACACCGGGTCTGTCATCTTTGACAACGCCGAGATTACTCATGAAACACTCCAAGTTCAGCGCCGCCGGATGGGATATGTGATTCAGGAGGGTGGTTTGTTCCCGCACCTGACAGCCGAACAGAACATTACGATCGTCGCCCGGTTTCTACAATGGTCAGCTGAACGTATCGTCCGTCGGTTGGAGGACCTCCTTGAACTGACGCATTTTCCGGCAGATGGCCTCGCCCGCTTTCCCATGCAATTATCGGGAGGACAGCGACAACGAGTCAGTTTGATGCGAGCCTTGATGCTCGATCCGGACTTGCTATTGCTGGACGAACCTTTGGGCGCACTGGATCCAATGATTCGCGCAGACCTGCAATCTGATCTACGCGAGATTTTTCGGGCCCTGGGTAAAACCGTTGTACTCGTCACGCACGATATCGGCGAAGCTGGATTTCTGGCAGACGGAATTGTGCTGATGCGCGACGGTCGAACCGTCCAGCAAGGCAAGCTTGCCGATTTGGTCCACGCTCCAAGTGAGCCGTTTGTCACCGACTTCATCAACGCTCACCGCGGCCCGCTGGATTCACTGGATGCGAACAAATGATGATCCATTGTCGCCGACTTATTCGGGCAGTCTTGGTGGCATCCGTTCTTCTGGTCTGCCACGTGGCTTCGTCAACAGCACAGGAAAAGGACGTTGTTCGTCCAGTCGTTCGGATCGGTTCGAAGAAATTCACCGAGGGCGCGATTCTGGGGGAAGTGGCGGCGGGACTGGTCGAGAGCACGGGGGCCGAAGTGGTTCTTCGGCCCCAACTCGTGACGAATGTACTTTGGAACGCGTTGCTGGCGGGGGACATCGATCTCTACCCGGAGTATACGGGCACGCTGATGAAAGAGGTATTGGCAACCCGGAATATCCAGACCATTGACCAACTGCAGGCGTATTTGGAAGAAATCGGTTTAAGGATGAGTCGACCGCTGGGATTTGATAATAGTTATGCGATTGGCATGTCCCGGTCCAGGGCCGAGCAGTTGGGCATCCAGAGAATCTCGGATTTGGTTAACCATCCCGATTTGAAACTCGGATTTGGAAACGAGTTTGTTACGCGCGCTGATGGCTGGCGCAGCTTGCGAGATGCATACAATCTGCCGCACAAGAACATAATCGGTCTTGAACATGCATTGGCTTACCGGGCACTTGAAAATGGCAAAATCGATGTTACGGATTTGTACACGACGGACGCGGAAATTGAATATTACGGACTGCTGCCACTACGTGACGACCGAAATCACTTTCCGCGTTACCACGCAGTCTGGCTGTATCGAATCGACCTTGAGGAACGATACCCTGCTGCGATAGAAGCGTTAAAACAGTTGGAGGGCCGCATCGATCAAGCGAAAATGACGAGTTTGAACCGACGTCGCAAGATGGACGATGTACCGGAAGTGGAGGTCGCCGCAAGTTACCTGAAAGAGACTTTTGGATTTAACACCATGCGACGGCGTCGTGGGCTGCTTGAGCGGATCGCACAGCGGACGTACGAACATATGTTTCTGGTCATTGTATCGCTTTTCGCCGCGATCATGTTGGCCATTCCGATGGGCATTCTGGCGGCGCGAAAACCGAAGTGGGGAAAGTTCATTCTCAGCGTTGTCGGAATCGTGCAAACGGTTCCGTCTCTCGTGTTATTGATATTGATGATTCCACTCTTGGGGGTGGGAACGCCGCCGGCGATCGCCGCGCTTTTTCTCTACAGTCTGTTACCAATCGTTCAGAATACCCACGCGGGCCTGGTCGGCATTCCAGTTGATCTGCGTGAGTCCGCCTTGGCGCTCGGTTTGCCCGCGCGGACGCGGCTCTGGCAAATCGAATTGCCGCTCGCTTCCCGTTCCATTTTGGCCGGTATCAAGACTTCGGCGGTGATCAATGTGGGAACAGCAACGCTGGGCGGATTCATCGCGGCGGGCGGGTACGGCCAGCCAATATTTTCAGGGATCATGAATAACGATCAAGGATTGATGCTCGAGGGCGCTTTGCCAGCGGCCGGACTGGCATTGTTGCTGCAATTTCTTTTTGACCAAGCCGAGCGATGGCTAGTGCCGCTGGGTCTGCGCCTGGGCACGCCGTGATCCGTCGGGAACCAGGATCCCCATGAATTCCTTGCCCGTATCGCCGGCGGCTTTCGATTGAGAGTTTTCCTGCCAGGCGCTGGACGTTAATTCGTGTTTTGGTTGTGGAGAATGCCATCGAGACTTGTCTCTTGCGTAGATCTGTTTCGGCAGAAACGTCAGCGGCCCCATGACGGGATGGAGCCTGGGGTTGTCGCAACATGGACTTCGTCCCACGATCATCGTTTCGTCTTTCGATTGAATTTCGAGACTTCCGTGCGAATGGAACGCAAACTGTCCTGTTGCGAATATTTTCCTGGTTTTTTTCAGGCCAGAAGCTCGATCGGTAATCTCGTCGTGCCGACCGTCTCGAATTCAGAAATCCGATGGAAACTTGCCGCTGTCACGATATGATTAGCCCATGACCGAAGTAAAAAGGATTATCTCCGAGATTGATCAAAGCGACCCCCAAGTTGCGGAGCAAATGCTGCCATTGCTTTATGACGAATTGCGACGTCTCGCAGCACAGAAACTGGCCGCGGAAAAACCGGGACAGACGCTTGATGCCACCGGTTTGGTGCACGAGGTCTACCTGCGACTTTTCGGCTCAAATACCAATCCCTATTCGCTGGAAACGCGCGGGCAATTCCTGGCTGCTGCTGCCCGCGCGATCCGCAATATCCTGATCGACCGGGCTCGACGCAGAAACGCAATGAAGCGCGGCGGGGGATTGGAGCGGCAGCATTTGGATATGTACCAGCTCTCGGCACCATTGCCCGCCGACGAGTCACTGGCCCTACACGATGCGCTCGAGCGATTGGCAGAGCTGGACCCAATCAAGGCCAAGCTGGTTGAATTGAGATATTTTGCCGGGTTGACCGGCGAAGAGGCGGCCCACGTTCTGGATATTTCGCCGGCCACGGCGGATCGATACTGGGCCTACGCCCGAGCCTGGCTCCAAACGGAAGTGCGAGATCGTTGAACAGATTGGTTGCGACCACTGGAATAATTTATTTTTTTGAGGCCAAATCGCGCCAGAATGCGCTTAGTCATGTAGAAGGGCGGTTTTCATGAATTACGTTCGCAAATTGTGTCAGCAAACGTGTTAATTTCCACAGACAGCATGGTCGAAGCGAGTCAGAAGTGAACCCCCGGCGCTGCAATCCGGCACAGATCGACGTTACAACGGAACATGATAAATGTTCGTGCCAGTCAAACGATTGGGTCAAACAAACGAGGAAATGATCCTGTCCGTTCCGGATCTGCCAGCAGATAAACTGAGATTTCTTCCAATCTGTTCGCCGAAGGCCAGGGTAATAACTTTGCTGGACCTGTGCTAAAAACCGTTGAGTCCGCAATCCGGAGAGGGAAATCGTATGAAATCGAATGAAGAGTCGCTATTTCATCAAGCCCTGGCTTTGACCGCGTGGGAGCGGGACGCGTTCCTCGATGACGCTTGCGGTTCGGATTCGAGTCTGCGACAACGGATTGCCTCGTTGCTTAAGGCCCACGATCAACCGGAGGGGTTTCTTGAATCCGTGCCTGGTGCGCGCGTTGTCTTTTTTGAATCTGCATTTCAGGACGGTACGCTTGATTCGCCCAATGGCAGATGGGATCGAGGTCGTTCCTCGGCATTGGACGCCCCCACGATGGATCGGCCCGGCAAACTCATCGGGCGGTACAAATTGCTTGAGGAAATCGGCGGTGGTGGAATGGGCACCGTCTGGATGGCCGAACAGCAAGAACCGGTGCGGCGTAAAGTGGCTCTGAAGCTGATCAAGCGAGGAATGGATTCTTCCAAGGTCATTGCCCGGTTCGAGGCGGAACGTCAGACACTGGCCTTGATGGATCATCCCAATATCGCCCGAGTGCTGGACGCGGGAACGAGTGCCAGCGGTCGTCCCTATTTCGTGATGGAGTTGGTCCATGGCATTCCCATTACGCGCTACTGTGACCAGCAACGACTGACGACTCGACAACGGCTGGAACTGTTCGTTCCGGTCTGCCAGGCAATTCAGCACGCACATCAAAAAGGGATTATCCATCGCGACATCAAGCCGTCCAACGTGTTGATCGCTTCCTACGATGGCCAGCCGGTACCGAAAGTGATCGACTTCGGAGTGGCCAAGGCCATCGGGTTTGCCCTCAGCGATGATACGTTATTTACCGGATTCGGAGCGATTGTCGGTACGCTTGAGTACATGTCTCCCGAACAGGCCGAGTTCAATGCCCTCGATGTCGATACCCGGAGCGATGTGTACAGTCTTGGTGTCCTGCTGTATGAACTGTTGACCGGGACCACACCCCTTACGAGTCAACAGCTCAAGAAAAAGGGCATTACCGAAGCGCTACGATTGATTCGAGAACAGGATCCTCCTCGTCCGAGCGCACGACTTAGCGAATCAAATACGACGCTCGATGGAATTTCGATGCAGCGACGAACCGAACCCGCCCGACTCGCCCGGCTGATGCGAGGCGAACTGGACTGGATCGTGATGACAACCCTGGAAAAAGACCGGGCGAGACGGTATAGCACTGCCAACGGGCTGGCACTGGACGTTGAACGTTACCTGACAAATCAGGCAGTACGCGCCTGTCCACCAAGCATGCGGTATCGGACTCAAAAGTTTATCCGAAGAAACTGGTATGGGGTTCTGACCGGTACTGCTTTGTTGACGGTCATGAGCATTGGCATATTGATTAGCGCATTGCAGGCGTCCAGGGCACAACAAGCCGAGATTCGTGAGCGAACGGCGCGCTTGACAGCGGAAGACAATTTTCGCCTGGCCCGCGAAGCCGTGGCGTTGGGCTTCACCAAAGTCAGTGACAGCCCAGAACTCAAGGCACACGGTCTGGAGAATTTGCGTAAAGAGTTGTTGGGGCAAGCCAGGAATTTTTATGCCCATTTCGTCTCTGGACAGCCATTGGATCCGGAGCTCCGCCTGGAACAGGGAGAGAACTGTTTAAGACTGTCCAAGATCTGTGCCGAGATGGGAGAATCCTTCGAATCAGAACGCCATGCGTTCAAGGCCTGGGAGATTTTTGAAAACCTGTGCCGTGAATTTCCGAACAATGACACCTATGTCGATGGAATGGCATCGGCACTGGCACTGACCGGCAAGTTCGGGATTGGCAGTGGTCGCGCGGTTGATTCCCGTCATGCGTTCGAGCAGGCAGTGAGGTTGCGGCGCGATCTGTTGGACCGACTGCCGGATCGACAACGTCAGAAGTTCAAATTGGCATCCGACCTCAATAGCCTGGGGAGATTCTACCATTGGCAATCCGGTCAAAAAGAACAAGCGGAGGCCACGCTGATGGAGGCTTTGGCCTTATGCGAAGAACTGGTTAAAGACAACCCAGACGTACCCGAATATCAAAACGAGTTGGCGCACGCGTTGCAAAATCTGGGTCAAATTCACGTTCCGCGCGGGGATCACGAAGTGAGCCTTCGATACGCACAGCGATCATTGCCATTGCTGGAGCAATTGTCGAAAGACCATCCTTCTGCACCCGAATATCAACGGCGATTGGTTCTTACATTGACGGCAATGGTCGTTGCAAATCACAATCTCCGACAGCCGGACAAGTCGCTTGAGATTATCAAGCGAGCTCGACCGATTGCAGAAAAACTTGTTGAAACGCATCCCGATGTGCCGGAGTATCAGGGTATTCTGACCCAACTCCAGGTACTGTATGGTGGTGCGCTAAGCCAGTTGGGAAGTTACGCGGAGGCAGTTGACGCAGTCGAGCAGGCGCTTCAACGCGAGTGCTGCCGGGACGTCCTCTACAACGCCGCCTGCACCTACGCCTTGGCCGCCGGCAGCGTACTCCAGGATTCGCAAATTGAGAGCGAGGAGCGAGAGCAACTGAAGTCGCGTTATACGGAACGGGCAATGGAGTTGCTCATCAAGGCCGACAGCGTTGGTTGGTTTCAAGGTGGTAGCGCCGTCAAATCTCTGGCATCCGATCACGATTTCGATATCCTCCGGAATCGCCCGGATTTCCAACAGTTGTTGGAGAAAGTTCAGGCACGGTTTTCCAATGGTCAGGAAATGTCGCAAGCGATATGAACTGGCGATCGGCCCATGTAGACCACGTGGAAACGCAGGGCCGTTTTTAAGTTTTTGTCCCCAGGTTTGCGGGACTGGGAACCAGGAACACGATGTGTGGTTCCGTTTGAGCAATTGGCATGAAATCCTATTGCCGCTCGCCAGCAGCCATTCGTAATTCAGGAAACGTTTCGGCATCCTTCAACTCACCGGCTTCTGTCGCACGATTGCCGAGTCGGTGTATTCGTTTGGCCGCGAACTCACTGGCACGCATTGCCGGGGACCTTCGTCGCTGACTTGCAGGTGACGATGCAGATCTCCAACCGTTGAATCGACCATCGTCCTGTGAAGATTATCAGCCCCAGGACGATGAACGCCTGGCACTTGCAATCAGCGTCGGATTGCCGGAGGATTGAGCTGAGATTTCGTAAGCCAATCGTCGATGAGTTTCAAATGGTTTTGTTTCTACTTGCAATTGCGGTCGTGTTCATCGCCACCGCATCATGTGCTTTGATTGAAGCTTCTCTGTATGCCGTCAGGCGCCCGTACATCCATCGACTTGTTGAGGAAGGCCATCCTTCAGGTCGACAGTTGATTGCTTTCAAAGAAAAAATGGATTACCCGATCACGGCGATTCTCATTTTTGACACGATGCTGGGTGTCGGTGGTTCAGCGATTGCAGGCTCACAGGCCAGAGCCCTTTATGATGAGACTTTCGTTTACTGGTTTACTCTGGTGTTGGCTGCTTCCCTGTTGTTATTTGCTCAGATCATTCCCAAGATTCTTGGCATTGTTTACAACCAACCGATCGCCAAACATGCGGCACTGCCCATCGCGTCTGCGATCTTTCTGCTGTACCCGATTGTGCGTTCCATCGAATTTTTCACACGCCATTTGAAGCCCGACGAACCGCCGAAACAAGCCGTCGAGGACGACGTCAAACAGATGGCGAAAATCAGCGTTCAGGAAGGGAGTATATTGCGAATCGAAGCAGAGCTGATTCAGAATTCGTTGAAGCTGAATGATGTTCGCGCCGATCAGATCATGACCCCATTGGATCAAGTCGTTGCGCTTCCTTCCAACTTGCGACTAGGAGAAGCATTCCAGGGCTTCCATCGAAGTTCGCTTTCGCGCATCCCGATCTACGACCCGGGTAATACGAGTAACTGGACGGACCTCGTCTTCAGTCGCGACATTCTATTCGCACTCGCGAACGATCGTTTTGAACTGACTTTGAAAGAAATTGCGCACCCTCTTCACTATGTTTCAGCCGAAATGCCCGGCCACCTCCTGCTGGACGCCTTCCTTAAACGCCGGTCACACCTGTTTGGAATTCGCGATTCGCAGGGAAAGACAATCGGTGTAGTCTCGCTGGAAGACGTGGTCGAAGAGATTCTCGGGAAGGAAATCGTCGACGAAAAAGAAGCCGCCCCAGGAACGGGGACACGTCCAATTTAACGTTTCTCTGGCCTGCCGGGACTTCGTAAACCTGCTTCCAGTTCCAGCTTTCAAGCTGTTTCAGTAGACGGATCAGGACCTCGAGTAGGGGCGCCGCGAAGACAACTCCTTTTCCGGGCATCTAACTCCGCTGGTATTTCTGGATCATTGACATACTTCAACCAATTCATGGTCGAAGAACGGGCCAAGCGGAAATCATCGGCCAATCTTCGGTCGTGCCGTTCTGGTGGATAGACAGACGACTGCAATGCCAATCCTCGGCCCTTCGGCGAAGATTGGCCGGTAGAGCATTTCGTTCGTTGTAACGGTTAACCTGGAAGAAGTATTCATCCGTTTCGACCGGGAACGAAATGAATCGACTTTGATGTACATGCCCCAAGCCCAGCCTGTCGTAACTTTTTTGCCTGCGGAGCAGATGCGTCACAGCCAATCAGCGCATGAACTGCCCGAGGTCTGCATCGTTTCAGGCCAAAGAACAAAATGCCAGTCATTTTTCATCAGGCAATAACTCAAAATTCGCATCGACCGCCTTGTGAGCGTCACATGAATGACGCGTTCAAATGCCAATTGTTCTTCATCGCAGAAAAACAAGTCATACTTGCCGACGCCACGATTAGTGACGTGGTAAACTAATCGGGCGCTGCGCTGGGTGTTCTGGGCATCCCAAATAAACAGCAAGTCTACCTGGATTGTCAACAACTGTACCTGTCCCCGCTTGGGTTATATGATCGTTACACGAAGATTGAAACTGGTCCCTGCGACCGTCGAATTGTTGCGGGCTGAGATCGGAGATCACGTGGAATTCGCTCGATTGTTGTCGGCTTCGATTCCAGACAATTGGCCGCCTGAATCCACTCTCGATGCGTTGCCGGTGTTTCTTGAATGCGTCGCTGCTGCACCAAACGAGATTGGCTGGTTCGGCTGGTACGCCTTGACGATAACAACGGAACCGATCGAATCCGGAGGCTTGACGAACCAGACTCAAGCGGTAGAACCGGCAACATTGATTGGGGGAGGTGGCTTCATGGGGCCACCCAGGGATGGAACGGTACAGATTGGGTATTCCGTTATCGATCAATATCAACGAAAAGGCTATGCGACAGAAATGGTCCATGCCTTGATTAACTGGGCCCGTTCCAAATCCGGCGGGCTTCGCGTGATCGCGGAAACAGAATGGTCCAACCCCGCGTCAGCGCGCGTTTTGACAAAAACCGGTTTTGTCTCCGTAGGACCGGCGTCAACGGCGGGAGGAATGCGATTCGAGTTGGGATCCCGAAAATGAATGGCCAAAATCAGGAAGCTGTTTTTCATGTTGAACAAATCGATCACGTCGAACTTTGCGTTCCCGACCGAAAAATCGCGTCGTCATGGTATCGCGATATTCTCGGGCTGGAAGTCATTCCTGAATTCGCCCATTGGGCAGAAGACCCACGTGGTCCACTCATGATTGGCACGCGACAGGGGAGTACCAAGCTGGCACTCTTTGAGCACTCTTTGAGGGTCGCCTGGCGGGTTCTCAAAGATCGACTGGTTTTCACCTGGTCGCGTTTCGGGTCGGCTCTGTTGCCTTTGCTCAATTCATCGCCCGGTTGTGCCGGTTGAAACTCCAGGACAAACACGGCGGCATCGTCAACTCGGACAGC
The DNA here is from genome assembly GCA_024642205.1 of Planctomycetaceae bacterium. GTDB lineage: Bacteria > Planctomycetota > Planctomycetia > Pirellulales > Pirellulaceae > Mariniblastus. The sequence goes on from JAHEBQ010000156.1 coordinate 28,218, forward strand.
GTTACAGACCATGGCTTGGCTTTTTCCATTTACCTTTGCGATCCGTACGGCCACCAATTAGAGATTACAACCTACGACTATGACGCGGCGAAAATCGAATTACAACGAATCCCGAAACCTTCATCCACCTGAATGAACTTCAGTCTGAAGCACTCATTTTACGACGCCACGACCTTGTCGGACCATGTCCGCGACCAGAAAAACGCCTCCGACCAGGGTACCGGTCAGGTAGCCCAATATTGAACCTAAAGGGATGTAACTCGCGCAAACGAACAGGATGAAACGCCCCGAAACTCTCTCGAAGATATTCGGGCTTGCCAGCCAGAAAATCACTGGCAGCGCGATTCCACCGACCACCAGCGATGCCATGCGAGGACGATTACCACCAAACAACGCGGGTTGGGCAGCGGCAATAACCGACATGAAACCGAGAATTGAAATCGTCGTGACATCGGGCAACTTCATGCCAACGAAAATACCCAGCAGGCAAGCATAAACCACCATGACCACGAACAATGTTGCCAAGTCAAACCTTCGCGGTGCAGAATAAACTCGCTTGCCGGTTAAAGGTGCGTTTGACGTGGAATGATGCTGGTTCATTGAACTGCGGGGATTCTGTGAGAGCAGAACCTGGGCGAACCGCTATTTTTTCTTCGGTAGATTATAAAACGTCACCTGAGGCTGTGAGTTTGCGTCTTTGACGAAATAAATAGCGTGCATCAGGTTGGGTGTCCCCGTTGCACCATCCGGATTCGGCCAAGCGCGCTGGAAACTGACCTGGAATCTTCCATTGGCACGTCGGGCGGCCAATCGCATCTCATCGAGAGTAAACGGTGCCAACCCGAGTCCGAGGTCCGCGACTTTCTCGTTCAATATTTTCAGGACCTTGTCGCCCTCACCTCCCAGGTGGACCTGGGAGATCACAGAGTTGCAGCGATTCTCGATCGCAGACAAACGTTGGATCTCCTCGAAGTCCGGAAAATTCTTGATGGCATTCCAGAGTGAGTAAACCGCAACTTCGTGTTTGCCCTGAAGAAGATCGATCGCGAACACCGAACTGTTCGCGTCGGCCACAGTCAAGCTTTCCTTCCCCGCCATCCGCTTCTTGATGTCCAGGGAATCAAGTTGGTAGAAACCGTTTCTGTTGACGACAAAATCCAGGAATTCCACAAGTTCCGGTTCCGTGAATTTTGCCTCAATCCTGGGAACGCCGATGCCTCCGCCCACAACCAGTTTGCCGTCGGCGAACACCTGCAATTTCGTGTTCATTTTCTGGCCTGCGACAGGCGCTACGAGGTCACCGCCAATCGCTCCATAAACAAATATTGGACCCTTCGTGTCCATTTGAATCTGTATGGCATCTGCTTCCGCTTCTGTCAGCCTCGCGTTTGAAATGCCAGAAGCCTCCTGCGGTTTCGGGCGAGGCCCGATCCCATCCTTCTCCCCTTGGCCCAGGACCTGGGTCGGCACCAAGGCAAAAACAGCGATTAGAATCAAAGCCCAAATCGCAAAGTCATCGCCAGGAGTTTGAACACGCATGCTTGGCCTCACTCGATAATCGACCTTGAACAGCCGGTTTCAACAAAACAAAAAAACGCCGACTCCCATTATAGGTCGGATTCGGAAAAGCCGCCTATCCGGTTACCGTCGAAAGAAGGATCCATTCACAGCCTCACTGGCTGGCCATGTCCGCGATCAACCTCGAATCTGCTACATCCGCCTTATTTTACGGAGTCAGTTTTTCGAGACGGATGATGGAGACCACGCGAATCGCCGGTCAATTCCGCTCAGGGAAGGGACCATTGTCCCTGCAATCACAATTATTCTGGTGGGAAACCCGGCATGCTCAAACTTGGCCGTTTTGATGTAACCACTTATCCTGCGAGAAAACTATCGCCGGCGTTCTCTTTCGATTTCGCGTTCAAGGTTTGCCAGGCCAATATTACTTTCAACCAGTTTATTGTCTTTATCAATCAAACAGATCATCGGTTCAGTCGCGATCCCCAATTGATGAGCCAATGGACTGTTTTCGACACTGCCGGGGGCATGGAGTTGAATCCAGGTCATCTCGGGGTGGCTCTTGACAAAATCCTTCACACGTTCGGTCTCTTGCCCTGACTTTTCACCCGGTTGTTGGCCCTCGATATTGCAGCCCACGATTACCAATTCGTCCTTGTATTTTTCCGCGAGATTCGCAAGTTCTTTCACGTCTTCATCGTCACAACACCAGGTTTCCCAGAAAAAAAGGACGACAATCTTTCCACGCAGACTCTTGATATCAAAGTCCGATCCATCCAGCTTCTTGCCTGCGAATACGATTGTTTTGCCGAAACTACCCAGTCGAGTCACAGCACCCGCCGCTCTTCGACCAAATTTCGTATTCGGAAATCGTTTCATGCACTGGCGATACCATTCAATTGCTTTCTCCGGTTCGTCGGCGCTGTTAACTTCATCGTGGACTCCAAGCTGGATGAGGGCATCTGCCGATTTCGGACTGGATTCATACTGTTTCTGGAATTTCTCCAGTCGAGTAATCATGCGTGAGTAGGCTTCGTCTCGCTGTTTTTTGTCACCTTGGGAATTGGCCCATCCGTATTCGGCAAAGATATTGCTCCAAACGACATAGTCCATCTCTTCGGAGTCTTTCTGACCGTCGACGAATTTTTCCAGGTATTTCAGTCCGCCGTCAAAGCGACCCATTTGGAACGAATGAGCCACGGAATCGGCCAGGTTCTCCAGCCAATCCTGTTTCGTTTTAGGGTCTTCCGTGTTGAGGTAGAACTGGACAAGGATATCCGCTTTCTGTTTTTCCAGTTTCTCGACGGCTGCGCCTTTGGCGGACTTCAGTTCGTCATCGACTTTTGTCAATGCTTCATAGAGTTTCGACAGATTCGTATCGACTGAGGTAGAGGCGACCGTCGTAGCACCAAACTCCGGCAGCGGGAAAAAGGCCCCACCGCTAATCAGTGGCTTGTCCGGCTCGACGATCTCAGGTAGATCGATCATTCGCCACACGTCGCCGACCTGGACCACTGAACCGAGGGCCAACTGATTTCCTTGGTCACCTTCGAAGAACCCGGAAGCCTGATCGTAAACGAGCAGGTCTCGCTTGTTACCGAACGTTCCAGCTGGCATCATTTGAGGTCGCCCATTTCCGGCGTCCAGGAATTTCGTGCGACTGTTGATTGCTTTCTGAGCCTTGGCCATCGCCAGGAAGCCGGAGCGAGCATTTTTTAATCGCTCGGCCACATCAAGATTGATTTCCGAACCAAGTTGAAGCGAAGCCAGTTCTTCAGCGGTCAGCAGTAGCCGGTTGAATCGTTCGGAATCACGGTTCCTGATTGACTCAAAACATTCCAGCGCGACTTCTTCGGCCGAGATAAACTTCCAGGAATCGATCGTCCCATTCTGGTCATTATCCAATCCCCAACGTGTTCCTGCCGTCCCGACCCAGCGATATTGGTCCGTACGACCGTCGAAATTGGTATCCAGATCACGATAAACTTCCAACCCATTGTCGTAATACGACCATTGATCGAGTTTGTTGTCATTATTGGTATCCACAAATCGGCGTAAGATTCGGCCACTGGAATGGTGGACGACAAAACCGGATGGCTGCTTCGTCGTAGCTACCGTGCATTCTTTCAACACCGACGCATTGGGCTTTTCGTAACTAACATCCTGTTTCGGGGTGATGTCGATGGCCTGCTGGAGATTCGGATCCTGGGAAAACCCATTCGTGGTCACGAAAAGACAGAATCCTATTATCGTCAAAAGGACAGCTGGAGTTACGGACAAACGGCGTGTAACTTGTTGGCAGGATCCAAAAGTCATTGAGTTAACCTATGTAAAAAAACAGTTGCAATGCTGAAAAAATCCACCGCCTGACCGACGTTGGAATCCAAGGCCCCAAAAACCTCGAAATCTGGGACAACGATTCACGCAAAAGGGCGAGTGCCAACTTTTATTGACAGACGAATCCGGGTGGACGTTGTTTAGATTACCTGATTCTGTGTGTTTTTAGAAAGGCAGACTTGAGAGATTGAACGTCCGTCGGACACAACATCAACGAATTTTTTTTGTCTCGCAATGAACAAAGGAAATTGTGAACGCGGCCCGAAAGTTCCTACATATCGGCCTTCATTTCATCCCGCCGCGACCTTCGGCCGAATCGCTTGTCCATGAGAGATCGATGGAATCCGGGTTGATTCCAGGTTGTCGCCCGGCAGAAATAGAAATCCACTGAATTCTCGATGTGTGCCGTTTGTCCCGGGTTTGGGAGAATTTTGTCGGTTCGTTGAATTTGGGGTTGGCTCGGGCAAAAAATTTGACGATAAAACGTGGACGAAACCCCGTTTGACACGGGGGCCGGAAATCCTAGAATACGCCCTGTAAGTTTCATTGGAGATCGGTTCCAACCGGGCTCCGCTTACACCAAAGCTAGGGTCAGTTGAGTCGAATTTGGCAAAACGGGTGTTTTGGCTGAACCGGGAGGTCTCCTTTTTGCTCCGGTAATTGGAACTTTCGGTTTGAAAATGAGGGCGTATAGCTCAGTTGGTTAGAGCGCGTCGCTGATAACGACGAGGTCCCAAGTTCGAATCTTGGTACGCCCACTTTGGGAATTCGGAGGTCGGAATTCGAAGTTGTTTGTTCGAATCACGACCTCCAAATTCAAATTTTGGTTTGGGGACGTAGCTCAATTGGGAGAGCACCGCCTTTGCAAGGCGGGGGTTAGGGGTTCGACCCCCCTCGTCTCCACTGCACTAAAAGTCCTTCCGGATTCGGAGGGGCTTTTTTTTTGCGCTTCGGGCGGCCTGAGACGCCAACTGGGATCGAATATTGGTGATAAGACCCAGGATCGCAATCAAAACCTGTCGAAAATTTTTGCCCCCCGCGTTTAACAGGTTACAATACTGGCGAAAGCCTCAAATCACCGACCCTTTCCCGGTAAGATCAAATTTCGAAACTGTCTTTCGAAGTGCACGAATGATGAGGCCCGAATGTCACGACAAGCTGTATTTGAAGCCAGCCTTCGATATTTTCTGACACCAATCGGCCCGTTCTTGGATGATCCCTCTGTAACCGAAGTCATGGTCAATGGAAATGACCAGATCTTCATTGAGCGTAACGGGCAAATCGAGCCAACCGATGCGAGCTTTCTCAACGAAGATGCCCTTCGTTCGGCCGTCAATAATCTGGCTCAGTCCGTGGGTCGCGAAATCAACGAACGACGGCCGATTCTCGACGCCCGCCTACCCGATGGCTCACGTGTCCACGCGATCATTCCACCAAGTTCCCGCGGCGGAACGTGTTTGACGATTCGAAAATTTTCGCGCATTCCACTGACGCTTGAAGACTTGATGCATTTTGGAAGTCTTACCGATTCGGCCAGAGAATTCCTGGAAATCTGTGTCCGTCTTCGTAAGAACATTATTATTTCGGGAGGCAGTGGAACTGGCAAAACGTCGATGCTAGGTGCACTATCCCGTGCCATTCCGGAAACCGAACGGATCATCGTGATCGAAGACACCTCGGAACTTCGATTGCATCAGGAACATTGCCTGTACCTGGAAGCCCAGCCGGCGACCAGGAAATCCCAATCCACATTGGATATTCGAGAGTTGTTTCGTTCTTCGCTCCGGATGCGACCCGACCGAATCATCGTCGGTGAAGTCCGCGGTGGAGAAGCGCTCGATTTGATTCAATCGATGATCAGCGGTCACGAGGGCAGTCTTTCAACGGTCCACGCCAGTTCCGCGATCGACGCGATGGTTCGTTTGGAAACCCTGTCGCTGATGTCGGATGTTGAAATTCCGGTTTATGTCGCCCGCGCACAGGTCGCTTCCGCAATCGACGTGATTGTGCAGTTGACCCGGTCAAACGAAAACGGTCGTCGGCGGATCAGTTCGATTACCGAAGCCGGTCGGCTAACTCCCGATCAGCAATACCAGTTTTGTGAACTGTTTTCGCTTCGCCCGGCGAGAGCCTTGAATGGCAACAAGCGCGAACTGTTGACGAAAACGGCCGACTTCGAACTGCTTTTGACGGAAACCGGTAACACGCCGTCGTTCAGTAGCCAACCGTTTGAAAATGGAATGGAAGCCCGAATCCACGACTCCCGCAGTTTATGGACAAAGCCGACCGTGACTCAATAACGGGATGAATGCATGAAACACAGAAATCAGACTCCGGATCGTACAACGTCGACCGGGACCTGCCGATTCCCGGTATCGCGCCGCCATCATCGTTCGTCGAGTCATCATCAGAAGCTGGTCAACCGCCCAGTAGGTGCAGGCTCCCGAATTGCAGCAGCGAGTGTTGATTATGTCCTCATTTTGTCCGTAATCCTCCCGCTTGCAACGTTGCTCTTTCTGGTGGTCCCGAGAATGATACGATTGGTGTACGAAATGACCATTACTTTGATCGGATCTCCACTCATGTAGAAACGTGGTTTGTTTGGCGTATACAATTCAGTCGCCGGTCCTGAACGGATTCCCCCATCGCGACCGCGTTTTTCCAGGATACCGAGTCTCGCGAAAAACCACTTTCTATTTTTGAATCAATTATCCGTTGCAACCTCAAACCTTCCGAAAAACCAAAGTTGTTTCTGACCAATGGCCTGGTACGACGCAAAGTCCTGTTTGCCGTCTGCCAACCATCAAAAAGACCAGGTCGGCCCGACGAACCATTCTCAAACAGAAGTAAAGGAAAAGCCAATGAAGAAGTCGGTTAAATTGAAGAACCTGCTAGGGAGAGTGCATCACGACGAAAGGGGTGGTGTGAGTTTAGAAACGATTCTGATCATCGGTGCGATTGCGCTACCGATCCTGATCTTCCTGATTACCGTCGCCTGGCCCCGAGTCAAGGACTTCTTTAATCAGGGAATGTCAGATTTGGAAAACGGCGCAGCGAACGCGCAAAACCAGTAAATGATTGCGACGGCTTGCCTGCTGGTTTGTTTGGTGATTGCAACGGCCACCGATGTGTGGCGGCAGAAGATCTATAACTGGACGACATACAGTGGGACGTTACTGGCCTTGGGGTTGGCCGGATTGGCAACGGTTCTTGATCGGAAAGAGTTTGCCGAAATTGAGATTTGGCAAAGCCTATTTGGGTTTGGAACATGCGGCGCAATCATGCTGGTCTGTTTTGTTTTGTTTCAAATCGGTGGAGGAGACGTCAAGTTACTCGCAATGATTGGAGCGTTTCTGGGACCTGAACCTGGAGTCGAATCGCTGTTATGGACGTTTGTTCTCGGAGGGGCAGCGGCAGTGGTCATTTTGATTTGGAAGATTGGACTGATAAAGCTTGGCCGCCGAATCATGCACCAGTTGATGTGCAGACTCGGAATGGGAAATTGGGACACGTTGTCGGAGGAAGAAAAAACACAGCTGTCGTTGCCCTTGTTTCTCGCCCCGGCGGCCCTGATAGCAGTATTGATTGTGAGGTTTCAGTTGCTTGAATACCTGAACCGAAATGTTTAGCTGAATGACAAGCCTTGGCAGATACGACCAGCGCCATGTGAATCGCGGCCTGTTGAAACAATTGAATGGAATCGAACCGGAAAAATTGAGCGACAGAGACAATTTCGAATCGTGGAATACATTGGATCCAACTCGTTGAACCTGAGCATTTTTAACGCGTGTTTGCCTTGGGCGATCTTGCTGATCGTCGGAGTTCTCGCCGCTCGCGGTTTGGTTGCCCTGAGCGGGGCCGAATTGAGGCTGGCTCGCCTGCGTTCATTCCATCGAAGCCAGGAAGGAAGCGTTCAAAGCCTAAGTTTCGTCCTGACATTGCCATTTTTTGTCATGATTCTAATGATGATAATTCAGACCAGTCAGATCATGTTCGGCAATATCTTGGTCCATTACTCCGCGTTCGCTGCGGTGCGATCGGCAACCGTTTGGATTCCTGCGAATGTCAATGTTTATGAAACCACCAATCGCATCAGTACGATGACGTTGGTTGATTCGAACACTCAGGGACAACGTTATTTGATTGAGCCAGGCAGCCAAAAGTTTGCCAAAATCCAGCAGGCCGCGATACTGGCTTGTATGTCGCTTGGTCCTTCCCGTGATCTGGGCTACCCACTGGCTCCCGATTCTGATTCGACACACAACGCATTGGTCAAGCTGTACCAGGGCACAAACCCGAATTCCCGGTCCAATGGCCGGATTGCGACGCGACTGCGAAATAAACTGGCTTACACAATCGCCAACACTTCCGTGAGGCTCACCTTTTGGCACCGGAATCGGCTGTTTGCCGAGGTTTGGCGGGATCCAGCGCTACAAATTCGATACAATATTCCGCCCTATCAAGATGAATACTACATGAATGAAGTCGGCTGGCAGGATGAATTGACGGCACAGGTCACGTTCCAATTACCATTACTGCCTGGGCCAATTCGATTCCTTGCACCGACGGGAATCCTCGATTCGGGCCAATCCGTCGGATCAGCTCCGCCGGTTGATGATTCCGGTGAAGCGTATATCTGGCCATTGACGGCTTCCGCGACGATGGGTGTCGAAGGCGAAAAAAACCTCATTTCCATCTGGCAGGAGGAGTATCGATGATCCGACACCCAGGTCTCGGCTCTTTGGGCCAGTCAATTCTGCGCCTCGGTATTGCTCGATTTGGCAAGCGGCTGCACCTGGATCAAAGCGGTTCCATCAGTATTGCGACGGTGTTCTCATTTATCTTGTTGACGATGGTCCTCGGGATGTTGATGAATATCGGTCGCCACACGGATCGAAAAATCAAGATACAGAACGCCGCCGACGCCGCCACTCTGTCCGGCAGTACGTTCATTGCCCGCAGCATGAATACGCTGGCCTTTACCAACCATTTGCTGTGCGATGTATTTGCTTTGACAGCGTACTTGCGGGAAGCCCGGGACAGAAATTCGGAAGCGATGACGCCGGAGATTCTGGATCATTGGAACCGGATGTCGGGTGAGTTCACGGACGCACCCCACAGGAAGTTTTCGGATCTGGCACAGGGTATTCCGAGGAAGACCCCGTTGGAAGCAGATTTGATAGAGGCCTTTTCGGACCAAAACGCTGCCGTTTCGGAAAACCTGCTGCCGGTGATGGAACAGATACTTGAATACGAAATGATCCCCGAATTCCAACGCGCGCTGGTATTGGCGACTCCCAGTCTCGCGACGCAGGCGGCCAATGAGATAGCCGCACGACACGGTCCAGTTGGGCGAGGTTTGTATGCCGAAGAAGCAATGTCCGCCCGAATGTGGCAAACCAGTGGATCGGCGTTTGAGCCAATCCGTCCGTCGGGCTTGAGCCAGATGCCGGTGGCCGATCCGATTCACGATTTCACAAATTATCAACCGAACTATTTCAGAACGGGTGTCCGAGAACGGCAGGAGATGGCGAATTGGTACTTGAGGATCCTCAATAACAAGATGCTGAAGGATTTCGATCAACTTGCGAAAATGTCACAGTTTTCCAACCTGTGGAGAGGATTTACCCGAGCCCAGCTAAAACATCTTCTCGAAGTCGAGTATCCCGATCGAAACATCCCTTATCAAATTCGTCAATTCGATTGGTCAGACCAGCGCGTTATCGAGGCGGACTATATGTTCGTTGGTGTTGCCTATTGGAAACCGATGCAGGAGCGGATGCCCGGCCTGTTTAACAACCCGATGCAGGGAGATCAACTCGCGTTTGCCCAGGCCCAGCTGTATATTCCCCGCGCGAGATTGGTTCAGGACATTCGGCTTCCACCGGAAGAACAAATTTTCCGCTTCCCGGTGCCTCAACATCGAGACTTGATGAATCAAAACTGGACAACGCAATTGGTCCCCGCGACGGCGGCAGCGATTCCAACGATTCTCCAGACAGCACCCGGGAATACTTCAATTACACCACCGAACCTGGGAGGACTCAGCGTTGAAGAATTTCGACGACTCAACACTCACTGATTCGGAACAACTTCGTTTTTTCAACCGAAACTACCGGTCACGAATCTTCCGACCGAGAAGAGGCCTGGCACCCGTCGAGATGGCATTGGTGCTGCCGTTCTTGATGTTGTTCATGGCGGTCATCATCGCCTTCGGTTACGCTGCCAGCTGGAAAATCCGCTCGGAAGTCGTTGCCCGCAACGTCGGATGGCGGAGTCGATTTCCTCGCTGGGCCAATGACGATACTCGTCCGGTGGAATGGCCGGAACCGGCAACATTTAATCGGTACGACGGAGACCGACTCTCAGGGTTGGACGTGGATGGCGTAACGGAGGCACCGATCATTGTCGGTCCATTGCCCCAAATCAATGTTAACAGCAACACTCTCGATTTGACACGCGACGTCGTTTTGGGCAACGCTCAGATTACGCGAACTCCACCGGTGCTCCCGCGTCTGGGCTCAATCAGTTTCAACACGGAACATCCTATCCTGGACGATCATTTTACCCACTCGGAAATGGGAATTTCCAATTACGCTCGTCGGATCCCGATTATCTATGAAACCGATTTGGATTTCATTCTCAATTCTGCTGAGATTCTAAACGCTGTTTCGGCGATTGAAAACAATCCTTATCGAAACCTGCTGATGGCACTTGAGGACGACGAGGAGTTCATCGCCTGGTACGGTTCGGCCCCGGATTTCCATCCCAGGGTCTCGACACGAAATTATCAGCTTGACCGGGACTGGGTTCGTCGAAACCGGGTTCAGCGATTGCTCGATTCAGTTGATCGACTACCGATCGCAATGGTCAATGCCACCATTGCACTTTACCGGACCCAGCTTAACGCGCAGCCCCCTCTGTCCGAAGACGTTCAACGTCAACTAGAACGAAAAATCGAAGAGCTGACTCAGTATCTTGAACGATTGCAACGCCGGATTCGGTCACAAAGAACGCGTCCTGCTCCTCAGAACCTGCAGCGATCGGAGTCACGTTGATTGCGCCGACCAGAAAAACGCGGATCGAATCAACGATCCTGGCGAAAGAAGACAACCCGAAGGGTCTGGTTGTACCTTCGACACGAACGGCCAGGTGTTATTCGTCGCTTGCTGCAAGCATTACGCGTTGGACGAGCAACCTGTTGGCAAGTGCAGTTGTGATCGTGATCGCGCTGACATTTGGTTCACAACTCGTGGCACTATGGGTTTCGAAAGACGCCCAATCTGGGCCAGGCGAGTTTGTCATCAGCCAATCCTGGCCGACCCTTCAATCGTGTTCGCTTGAATTTGGCGATTTACCGTTCCAGCTTACCCGCGAAACATTCTCGGGTGCCGAATCGGATGTTGTATTGCTCCTGCAAGCTCGATGCCGGAAAGCCTTGGAAAACGGAGCGCGACCGGTGGGGAAAATGGGTGAACGGGAATCTGACATGATCAGCCGTTCGGCTTCCCGGACGCCCGTGGAACACCTGGACGGGAAATGGCGAATTTTGCTGGTCCCGAAACTCGAAGGATCAAGCCCGGTGCCGATCGCGGTCGGGATCCGCGACGATTGCCCGTCTACCTTGATTGCCCCAACCAATTCCAACCGCATTGAATCCAGACTGGTCGTTTGGGGATTGGCGATTGAAGCGGAGCCCGATCGCTGGACAACGTATGTTGCAACGGCCGCGTCGCTTGATTCTTCGCTGGGCCTGGATTCACTTTTGCCGGGCACCGCCAAACGGACATTAGCCATGACCCAACGCAGTGGGGGTTCGCTAATTGGTTTTTCCGGTGGCGATTTGGACTCGGCAATTACGTATTACAAGGAAATGGCCCGAAATCTTGATTGGAAACTGAAAGTTGACACGGCACGGCCGAACCAGATGTGGTCAGCGGGGTTTTTGCCGCCTGAAGATTCCACCATTACAGGATTACAGGTTCACTTGACGCTGGATCATAATAGGAAACTGTCGGGAATCCTGATGTTGCATCCGGATCATCGGCGGACCAGTGAATCAAAAGGAAAAACACAATCGCCATAGTGAGGCACGCGGATGAACAACTGGATTGGTCTTCTGATCGCACTTTCGCTTGCGCTGGTCGCCGGAGTGCTGAATTGGAAATACCTTGAGCGCAAGACAGAAGAGATTGAGATGGTTTCGTTTGTCGCGATCAAGGATGGTGTCCGCATCAAGCCTGGCGACACGTTTCTTGAGAAACATTTCACGTCATTGGATATCCCACGTAAAAGTGTTGGTTCCTTGAAGGATTCGGCCGTCCTGTATGCCGACCGCCTGACAATCGTCAGCATGAAAGCTGTTCGCGATTACGTCGGGGGTGACGTTGTGCTTCGCCAAGAACTCAAGACGCCGCCAGCAGAGTTTAGCCTGGGCAAAGACGAGTTGGCGATCTGGATTCCTGTCGACGGGAGTTCATTTGTTTCCTCACTGGTGGCACCCGGTGATATGGTTTCGTTTTTCGTTACGAGCCCGGCACCGGTCGTCGACCCCGGTCGCCCTTCCGGGTCGAACGAAGACGAAAAAGATCCCGAATGGAACCTCGATGGCAATCTCCCTGCGAAGCCGCCAGAACCGGTTTCGTATGGTGAATCGGAGCTGATCGGACCATTTCGCATCCTGTCCCTGGGGGGACGGTTGGGGAGCTACGAAGTCTCGCGTGCCTCGGGCGCCTCTAGCGCCCAGGAAAACGTGATGGGAATCGCAGTCCGGCAGGTCGGCAATGGAGTTGAACCGAAAGCGGAGAAATTACTGCAGCGGGTGAATTCGGCAAGTTTCCGTCAGGCGGGCGTCCTCCTTCACCCTCGCAGCAAAAAAAACTAACACCTTCGTTGGAGGCGAAAGAGCAGTCCCGTGAAAATCTGGTTCAACAAGATCAATGAAAGTCGCCGCTCCATTTTTGAGGTGGATGACAAGGACGAACAGGGCGATCTGCTGGAAATCGCCGTCACGATCGGTCGTGACCCTGCGAACATGCTGGTCCTGGAAAGCCCGCTCGTGTCACGGCGACATGCCGTTGTACGTCGATCCGGAAATAACTTCGAACTCCAGAACGTGGGCCTCAATATTTGCATGGTCGGCGAATCCGAGATTGGCGTTGGCGAAACCGTTACGTTCGACGGCGGAATGCCTGTACGCATCTGGCCTTTTACCCTCAGTTTTGAACTGGAAGCCGTTCCCCAGGTCAGCCGCGAGGAATTCGACAATCACGTCCGAAAGGTCTTGGCAAATCTGGAACAGCGAATTCACAAACTACTGCTCGAACGACTTGATCTGGTCGGAATGGAGAGTTCCCGGACGCCTGACCAGAAGAGCATTTTGCTGCTGGAAAATAACATCGAAGACTGCTGTCGTGAAATGCAGGTTTTTTCTCCGGCGAACGAAGAATTACTCAATAATGTGGTTGGTCTTGTATTGCGCGATCTTCTGACCAACCAGATTATCCTCGAAGGTGGTCAGGACGGAACGAAACTCGCGCCCCTGACCTGCAACGAGTTTGACATCCCGGCAACACTGATACCGGAACGTGAAACCGAATTGCAGAACCTTATGCGAATGCTCAAAGAAAAACTGGAACTCGACGTGCCCACCGACACCAGCGAAAAAATTCGTATCGTCGATCAAAAAGCCCAATCCGTATTCCCTTTGTTCCAACGGTTCCTGCATGCCGAACTGCGCAAGTACATCATCCTGCGGGCGCTGAAAAAGGACCTCAAAGATACCGTGTTCGGGTTTGGTCCGCTTCAGGACCTGCTCCGTGTTCCCTCCATCACAGAAATCATGGTTGTTGCCAGCGACCAGATTTATGTCGAAACGGACGGCGTGATTGAGCGTTCGGGTCGTCGGTTTATTTCGGATCAGGTTACCGAGTCAGTCATTGAACGAATCGTCGCTCAGGTGGGAAGACGTATCGACAAAAGCCAGCCTCTGGTCGACGCCCGCCTGCCGGATGGTTCACGGGTCAATGCGATCATTCCGCCACTTTCGGTCTCAGGACCCTGTTTGACGATTCGTCGTTTTCCTGTCCAACGACTGACCATCGAAGACCTGATCAACCGACGAAGTTTGACCAGTTCGGCAGCTGCCTTTCTCCGCGCTGCAGTCGGCAACAAACGAAACATCCTTGTCAGTGGGGGAACAGGTAGCGGTAAGACCACGATGCTCAATGCAATGAGCAGTTTTATCCCTGAAAAAGAGCGAATTGTCACCGTCGAGGATACGGCAGAACTAAAAATGCACCAGGAGCATGTCGTTACGCTCGAAACCCGGCCAGCGAACGTAGAAGGGCAGGGGGCCTATACCGCTCGGGACCTGGTAAAAAATGCGTTGCGAATGCGACCCGACCGGTTGATTGTCGGCGAGTGCCGCGGCGGAGAAGCGCTGGACATGTTGCAAGCGATGAATACGGGCCACGATGGTTCGATGACGACCGTCCACGCCAACAGTGCGACCGAAGTCATTGAGCGTCTGGAACTCCTGGTGCTGATGGCGGTCGACCTGCCGGTGACAGCAATCCACCGGCAAATCGCCTCGGCGCTTGACTTGATAGTTCAATTATCACGGTTGCCAGATGGTCGGCGTATGGTGACTCAAATCGCCGAAGTCGAGCGGATGGACGAAGAGACCGGTGACCTGATTGTGAATGACATCTTTAACGCGCGAGATGGCATTTCACTGCAACCGACAGGTTACCTTCCAACGTTCGTCGATCAGCTGGTTGACAAAAACTTGCTTGACCTGCGATTCCTGTATTCCGAAGAAAGACTGGAGCCGCCGGCCAGGGGAAACCCGGATCGGTTAAAGCGAATTCCGTCCAATCGAGTCGATTTTTCCACTATCCAGAAATTGATCCCGGGACAAAACGAATCGTAAGTCCTCCAATTCCCAGCCAAATTTAATACTTGAAACCCGACTGAATCGACCATGGCGGCAGCAGAAACAATCATTCTCAGTTCAATCATGGGCGCGGCCGCCGGCGCGATCAGCTGGACCAGTCGTGATTGGGTAGGAAAGCTGATCGATACCCTTGAAGCAGATGTCAGGGAAAAGTTGCGTGGAATGCGAATCACCGCGCCGCATTTGCGATCTTATCTCGCCGGTTGGTTCTACCTGATGGTCGTTACCCTGATTGGGCTCTGGTTTGGCTATGGAAATCCGGTTTTTGCGTTGCTCGCCGTCACGCTGATGGGGCCGTTGCCGTGGTATTTGCTTCACCGCATGGCCGAACGCAGGCGAATGCAAATTGAAGACCAACTCGCTGGCAGTATGACAACGTTGTCCGGGGCCATTCGAGCAGGCCTTTCGCTGGCCCAGGCGCTGGAAATCCTTGCTGAACAATCTCCGAAACCAATCAAGTTTGAGTTTCAACACATGGTTGGACAGTACTCGATGGGCAAGACACTTCAAGAGACGTTAACGGAAGCAAAACAACGTCTGAAAAGCGAAAATTTTTCCATGTTTGCCGCCGCGATGCTGGCCAGCCGCGAAAGTGGCGGAAAGCTCAACGAAACCGTCGAGAGAATCGCTGATTCGGTTCGCGAGTTTCAACGGCTGGAACGAAAAATTACGGCGGAAACAGCTCAGGCCCGAAAATCGGCGGTCTACATGGCGTTGGCTCCACCGATCATCTTGCTGGTTTACTATTTCGTGGACCCCATCAATACCGGTCGGCTATTCACGACGCTGCCGGGGCAGATCATGCTTTCATTCGCGATCATTCTCGATGTTTCGGCCTGGCTCTGGGCCAGAGCCATTTTGACACCGGATATTTAGCAACCTTCAGGAAGTCATTCCCTACATTGACCAACCGACGTGAACACAACTATTTTCCAATTGATATCAGCCATGGATTCCGGAGCGATAATTCCGACGGCAATTGCCGCAGGCTCCGTGTTTGCATTTGCCTGGTGGGTTGTTCGATCGCTCCAATCCGGCGACCTGGAGCAGGGAAACGAATGGCGTTTTGATGTCAGCCGCATCAATGATCTACGCCGAAGTGATTCGACGTACCGCATGTTTCAGCCGGTCATCCAGTTCTTCGCCCAGCTCAACCGTGGCGCATTTCGTGACCAGCTCCCGTCAATTCAACGGGAACTCCAGGCTGCCGGTCTCCCCAGAAGCTGGTTACCCGAAGAGTACCTAGGGAAATTGCAATTCATCGCGCTTCTCGTTTCTCCGTTCATCCTCTATGGTTGTATTCAATGGATGGGAGCATCTGGAGTTCTGCTTGGAATCGTCGTGACTCTGTTTTTGATGATCATGCTCCGAAGAGGATTAACCCAGAAAGCATTGGTTCGTCTGACAAGAATCAAACGGCGGATGCCGTTCATGCTGGATCTCATGACGCTCCTGATGGAAGCCGGTACAACGTTTCTTCACTCGCTTGAGCAAGCGGTCAGTGAATACCGGGGCCATCCGCTGTCCCAGGAATTCTCCCGTGTCTTGACCGACATGAACTTGGGCAAAACACGAAAACAAGCGTTCGAATCGATGCGCGATCGATTGCAGGATGACGAAATCACCAGCATTATCAGTTCGATGTTGCAAGCCGAACAACTCGGCACACCGCTGTCGGGTGTCTTTCGTACCCAGGCAGACGTGTTGAGAATGAAACGGTCTCAACGTGCCGAGGCCATTGCCGGAGAAGCCGCGGTGAAAATGCTGTTGCCTGGAGTCCTCGTGATGGCTGCCACCGTGATCGTGATTATCGGCCCTTTTGCACTTAACTTTTTGATCTTCGGATTTAACATTGACTAGCCGGGAATCGGGAACTGACGTCTAATTGACTGTAGCAAAATCATGCGGGTACTGACCAGGAAATCATGAAGAACGAGCCTTGTCCAAACTGCGGTGGGATGCTGGGCGTCCCCGACAAACTGCGCGGCCTTCCGGTGGAATGTCCAGTTTGCCGTTTGGAGTTCGTTCCTGGATCGAAAACGAATGTCCGCCAGAAAAAGAGCAAATCCGGCAAGGCGGCGAAATCTCCAGAGCCATCCCTCCGCGCATTGCCGCTGCCGGCCTCGATTACCACCAGGACTCAGTCCGGCAAACGAGAAAAGATCAAGTTTGAAAGGTCTCAGAGTAGTCGTTTAACGACGCCCAATCCGGTGCGATTGGACCCCTTCCCATTGGAAACAAATTCGTCCACTCAGCATGCCAGTCCAGTCACCCCTGCACCGGCGTCCGATTCCGATCAAGGCGAATCCATGATCCAACGGCGATCCGCCGACACGCCGGTTCATGAAATCGATGACACGAGTCCATCGTCAGCCGAACCCGCGCAACCCGCGGTCGCGAGGATCATCAAGTCGGAGTTGCTTCCACCTCAACTCACCAAGGACGGAAAACTACCATCGCTGCAACTGGTTGATGAGGCAAAACCAAAAGTCAAAGACGGTGAGCTGAAATCGAACCCGGTCTTTGTTGGTCTCCTTGTCTGCTTGAGTCTCCTCACGTCAGGAGTCATGCTGTTCGTCGCTGGAATGCAACCCTCCGAATCCGCAAAAAAAGTCCTTGAGGCGCGGCAGAAGATTCCCGAATTTTATGAGGTCCGAATCGATCAGGAAGTCGCTCCGTATCAGCGTGAACTCCGCGAGGCTCAGTTGGCCAATTCGCGAGGTGACTTTCGGGCAGAGATTCGAAATTATGAGAAGGTCATGTCGCGATTTCACGCGGAAGACCGAAACAGGTTCAAAGGCTTGACGGGAAGTCCGACCGGGGATATCGAACTCGAAGAACATGTTTCCATTTTATTAAACGAAGCCAAGCGTTTGCTAACAAAGGGCAACTGACAATTACACAGACCGCTGGCGTGTGTGCCGTTGGGAATTGCGGGTGTCGGGGACGGTAACGAACCCGCAAGCGGACGTGATCTTCTACCATCCCCGTCAGCAACCAAGAAACACATCAACGAACTTTCAAAATACCGGTACGATCATGTCAAAAAAGCGATCAAAACCCCGATACAAGATGCTTGAACAGGTCGGTGCAGGTGATTACGCCAAAGTTTATGCTGCCGAAGATACGAAGCTCGGCCGTAGTGTCGCGGTGAAACAGCTTCACAGTCAGTATCTCGACGACGAGGAAAGACTGGATCGATACTGGCGCGAGGCCCAGCTGCTGCTCGACCTGGAACATCCCAATATCATGACCATCTACGACGTCGTGAAATCTCGCGGTTGTCTTGTATTGGAATTGATGAAGGGAAACCTCAAACAGGTGTACGGCAATCGACCGATGCCGATCGAGGAAGTCCGTGAAACACTGCTGCAGGCTGCTCGCGGACTCGACTGCCTTCACTCCAACGGAATTGTTCACGGCGACATCAAACCGGCGAACCTGATGCTCAGTCGTCAAGACGTTGTAAAGCTTGGGGATTTCGGATTGGCTCGCCGGGCCAACGACGACGAAGGGAGCCTGCTCAAGGGCACGACGAAGTACATGGCGCCCGAATTGGTTTCCGAGGATTTCGGCGACGTTGGGCCGGCGAGCGATCTTTATTCGCTCGGGTTTTCGGCGCTTGAATTAATGATTGGTCCGGAATTTGATTCCCTGTTTCCGGACTTGATCGCTTTTGGACGTGACAAACAAATGGCCTGGATGATGTGGCATTGTTCTGCCGATCGCCGGTTCCCACCGATTCAAACCGTTCTGGAGGGGGTTCCGGATGATCTCGCCAGGGTACTTCAAAAGTTGACTTGCAAGGAACAGAAACACCGCTACAAATCGGCCAGGGAGTTGATCGCCGATCTCACGAGCGGCGCGAAACCGGTCGGCGAGTCCATCCGTGAGGGGAAGGCAGCTGCCCTCGAGAAGGTCCGCAGGCACAAACGAAAACGTCGATTCCAGGCGCTCGGCGCATGCCTTGCAAGTCTGTGCTTGTCAGGGGCTATCCTCTGGGCCAATCGCGATGTGCCGGCACCTCTTCCGGCGGTCGCCCCGCCATCGGTTCGGGGCGTCGTCCGCAATGTCCTTCCGCATGACGAAAAATTCGTTCTTGACCTGGGGAATGACTGGAAAGAATTCACCGTCCGTAATGGCGATGACCTGCAGTTAAATCGAAAGAAACGCCAGTTGCGCGATCTGCAGATCGGGGATCGTGTCGTTGTTCACACCAGACTCGGCGATTCCGGCAACCCGTCCCACCGAGAGATTATCGCGTTCCGCCCTGAGACCCATGAGGGCATTGTCACGAGTGTCGATTCCGAATCAGGTCAATTACTACTCGCGGTATCCCGCGGCGAAGATACCGGACAGAGCTTTGAACTATCGGTCGCCGACGAGACTCAGTTCATTCTGAACAAGAAAACTGAAATCGCGGGTCAGCCGATTGGATTAGCGGATCTGGCCCAGGATGACCGGGTTGTGATCGATCTCTCGGACGACGAATCCGGCATGTTGGCGTTGAAAATCGACGCCCTGCGGCTGGTGGAATTGAGCGGTGTGATCCGGAAACTCGATCCACGTAATGGCTCGCTTACGATCGCGGAGTCCAACGAAAATGAGGCTGAAAACCTGGTAAGCCTCCCCATCGACTCCAGTTGCGTTTTCACGCTCAATGGCCTGACAGCCGTCGATGACAAACTGTTGAGCGTCAAAAACATCCAGATTGGTGATCGGGTCACGCTGAAACACGATGTGAAGATCCAATCGATCGAAGCCTATCGGGCTTTCGAAGACAAAGGGAGGATCGTCGATGTTTCCTATGACGAAAGCATGTTTATCTTAAAAAGCCAATCCGCGACTGCGAGCAGGAAATACCGGGTGGACTCGAAAACACAGGTCTTGTTGGGGGAAGAAGCGGTAAGGATTTCCGCATTGAGAATTGGCGATACGGTCCAACTTGTGCACGAGTCGCCAGATGACGATTCGCCAATCGCACTTTCGGTCAACGCAACGCGGCCAACGAATCGAAACAAACGGGCGATCTTGATAGCCAATCAAGACTTTGATTCACCGGCGGTCATGCCCTTAAAAACATCATTGGCAGATGTTGAGTCCATCAAGAACCAGTTGATCAGTCGTTTCGGAGTACCAGAAGATCAATTGACGGTTTACGAAAACGAAGGACGGGTTCGGTTGGAAAGCGAAATCCCCAACATCCTGCGACGAGTTGGCTCCGATGATATTTTGTACGTGTACGTCGCGACTCGTGGCTTCAATGACAAAAATCGAAACGCCTACCTGGCGACCAGGGAGTTTACAATTGACGAAATGGAGAAAACCGGCGTGGGGCTGGACTGGTTGATTGACCAGCTGGATTCCATTTCGACCAAACAGAAGCTGTTGATCCTGGACTGTTGCCCGTCCGATTCAGCCGTTGAAGCAGGACCGGTTTCAGCCACGGAAATGATCGAGGTCGTCAAGCAAAACAAACGCGGCGGTTACCCCCGAACGACGTTTGTATTGGCAAGTTGCCGGGCAGGCGAACAACCGCTCGCAGCGCCAGATTGCCCCGACAATGGGCTGTTCGGCAAATGTCTTTCGGATGCGTTTTCCGGTTCTGCGGACCAGGAACGGGACATGGATGTCGCGATTACCGAATTGACAACTTTCGTTACCGACAGGGTGACTACTCAGGCACAATCCCAAAATGGCAAACAGACGCCGCGATTGTTCACGCCTGACGACACGCCTCCGCGACTTTCTGATCAGGCCAGAAAATCGATCATCGAACTCCTTGCTCAATTGGACCAAAAGGGCCTCGAGCAAGGGTCCATCATGTCCGCAGCTGCAGTTGCGGAACGGCAATCCGGCGGTCAACCTGAGCCGATGATCGCCTGTGGATTGCTGCTGATCAAAATCGGAAAAATCAACGAAGCACTGGAGATTCTGGAAAACATTCGACTTGGCAATCGCGGCTTTCTGATTGCGGATCAGGCCGTCGTCTGGATTCATTTCTACAAACGGCACTACAAACTCGGCACGTCGAAGCTGGTTGAACTGTTACAACAAATTCCGAAACCGGAGAAAAAGGGCGAGGTGTACAGCGAGGACGACCTTCAGCGGTTTGAGTGGGCTGGTCGTTTGCGAGAACTGGCAGGGTCAGCCGACTGGACGTCTCGAATTCCAGATCCCGGCGACCTGGAGGCATGTGACCAAGTCGTCAAGAGCCACGGCGATTTACCAGGCCAGCAATATGCCGCAGGTCGGGAAGTGGTCCGGCAAATCATTGCTCAATTTGCCGAGGACATCAAGAATGACCCCAAATCCAACTCCTTACTTGAGCGACAACGAATCGGATGCTACGTGCCTCCGATCGCAAGCCCCGAAACCGTCGCCATCATCCGGCGCGGATTGGATCAATAATACTGAACGCGTTACCGCAATCACCATGCCCGAAGTACAGAGGTTCCCCAGCGCTGGTAGTTGGTGAGTCTTCTTATGTCATGCTGGTATGACGAAAGGAAGCTCAATGGAACGGACACGTCGAACATTGAGCCACGAATATTGAGCCACGAATACAAACCTGCGGCGGTTAAGAAGGTGATTGAACGGGGCTTGATTGTTCACTCCTGTCGCGGCTCGCAAAACGCCAGCAACGTATTTCGTAAAAGACTTGATGACTGCCAGCTGGTGCAGAGCATGAGACGCCAAGGAAACTGCTACGACAACTCGCCACTGGAGAGCTTTGCAAGAGCTTCAAAGTCGAAGAAGTTCACAACGAGAAATACGAAGCAAACGATCACGCCGTGCCGGCCGCCGTCTATTACATCGAACGATTTTCAATCCATGACGATCGCCTTCAGCGCTTGATATCGTCATCCCAACTGAGTTGGAACACGTTTGGTTTTGAAATAATGAAGGGCTCGAAATCTGACTTTGTGTGAGCCTTTCGTCGCTCACGTGTTAAGTGTGGTGACCGACTAATGGTGATAGAGAATAAAGGTTTCATTCTCTATGGCGGGTGGATCTTGAGAGAACAACGCTGGAATATTTATCCAGGTGTTGACACTGATTCTCTGTCAACTTTTCTTGGGCAATTCCACTTCATTCGATTCGTGCGACAAATCAGGAAGCGAGTTAATGCAATGACAAGGAATACCAGCATGCATAAGATTCAATTTCCGGACGATCAGTACCAACGGCGTTCCGCTTTGGCACAGGCGGCAGGCGATCCAGATGTTTCGGCGTTCATTGCGGCAGGTATTGGTGTTCCGTGTAAAGGCCCACGAGGAACGCTTGTTGATGATCATCGACGTGTTCATGTCGCAATGATTCCGCACGGCGAACCAGCGGTTGTTAGCAGTGAGGGACAAAACATGAAAACCGCAATTGTTAATATTGCTGGCAAACACGGTTTGAATATCACTTTTGATTTACGACGTTCTTTTGTCATCAGAGGCTAACCAGTTTTGGAATGACCATTGACAGTATATCACTGTGGAAATACAAGAACCAATCCATGCGGAGCACTGGCTCAGGAAGGCCCTCAAGGCTGTTGATACGCTCGCCGTTTTCCAAATCGTTGTCCGATTGCCGCACAAGACAATTTCTCGGAACACTGAATTCGAATGTTGATTATTGAAGCCAGTTCATTTCTGCACCACTTTGATGTGAACACTAAAACTGTTCGTGTCACTTGTTTATTCCGTGGTGGTATTGCAAGACGAAAGTATTGCCCTTGGCTCCGTATGACGGCTATTGACTGCACGATGTTCGGTCCGACATGGCAAACGGACCGACATCCGACTCGCAACGGAATGTGCTTAGCGTCAATCAATAATATCGAACAAGCGACAACTGAAAGGCCTGTGTCGTTCGTCGTGACACTAACAGGTTCGGGAGTGTGATTGAATTATTTTTGGCTAGTTGAATTGGCAGCTATCGGTGCAACGTCAAAAGCGGAGCGAATGGCTCAAAAAGGTTCCTGACACCTTTTTATCGACGAGCAAGCAACTGGAAGGCCTGTGTCGTTAGTCGTGGCACTAACAGGTTCGGGAGTGTGATTGAATTATCCTTGGCTTGATGAATTGGCAGCTATCGGTGCAACGTCAAAAGCGGAGCGAATCTCTCAAAAAGGTTCCTGACACCTTTTTATCGAATTCCACGTTTTCGTCGAAGGGCTGCGATTCCAGCGATGCCTAATAACAGGATCGAAGACGATCCAGGTTCGGGGACACCGATCAAGTCCCAACCAATCACATCCAGCGCCAACAGATCGAATGCAGAAATATCCGAAAGTTGCATTCCAGGCAGGGCTTGGGGTCCCATCAGTCCAATCACTCCATTTTCCCAATGCCCCGCTTGCCGAGTGTTGCCGTAATAAGTGCCTGTCGAAAATTCAGCCAGGCTAGTTACGCCGCCGTCGATCGAAAAATACTTCGCATCAGTATTGGCCGTCATGTCTTCAACCCCCGTGCCAACAGCCAAACTGGCAGCGGAATATCGAAACAGGTCAATTGAAACCGACGTATATTCATCGGCGGTTAAAACATCGAAAAAATCTGGCAATAATTCATGAAAAAAACCAAATTGATCAATCGCGTCCACTTGACTGTAAAACCCCAGAACATGCCCAAGTTCATGTGCCGCGGCACCCACAAAATCATATTTGCCATCCTGAATCATATCGCTCCGATCAAAATCCCATCCATTTCCACCTGGATCAGGATTGAACGAAATACTGCCGTCGTATACCGGGTTCATCGGATCGCCACCCATCCAGTCACCAGGGAGCACCCCCAAAGCCTTGAAATTAGCCGTCGATGCTTGAACCATATTTCGATTGGTCAGATACGAAGTGGAACTGCCGTTGCCATTTGGATTGTCAGATGTAAGGTTGATCAGAGCATTGAAGGAACTTCCAGCTTGCAGACTGCTAAACGCACTCGCATCCGCCGCGGAGGTCACGTCATTTCCCAAGAAATTTTTGAACACCGAATATGCCTCGGCACCGGCCGTCGGAGCAGTTTCAGCTAAAACCGGGTTGAAATTCGAGAAGTCGATTTTCACGTTCACGGTGACCGAATCGTGGAGATGGGCCTGCCAAAGTGATGCAGCTTCGTTGAAGCCGTCAATCACCTCCTGCGGCGTGCCGTCGGCGGCGTCAAAGTTGAATAGGAGCTGAGCGTTTGCAGTACTACCGACCGAAAAAACGATCATGGCAGCCAAAATGAGTGCGTATCGCATAACGAAAAGTCTCACAGGCGGGGAAGAACAATAATACGTCCACGAAAGTGCGTATGCCAAAATTGTCTTATCAGCATAACCGATTCTACTTTCCCAGTTTGACAAACCCCACCGACAAGTCAAGACGAAAAAGTGGCGTCAGGCGTGGCTCAGGCCCCCAAACCCCGACGATTCCCTTACCGCGAATGGTCGTCGTTGAGTTTCAGGCAGTGATTACCTCAAAGACTCGTCCTAAACACGTGGAATCTGAATCCTGAATCTTACGAATTTTCATGACGGTACCAGCTGTCATTGCCGCTCTTGGGCCAAACCATGACTTGAATCCTCGCGACTGAGAACAAGTTTTGCTCATTTGAACCAAGTATGATTGCCGAGAAATGCCACTCATCTCCCAATGTCGAATGCGCATCGACTACGCCAACTCGATCGGTTCGTGAAATTAGTAACAAAGTCCATCGGGGGCGACGACAAAGAACACTCGAAGCCGTCGACCTTCTCGTTCATCCACGCGCCAGTTGCCGACCTCCACTCCTCTTGCTTCAAACTCTTTTTTCAGCTGCTCGATGTTCGCAACCAGTATCGCAGCACCGTCCTGAGTTGCGTCACCTCCGTTAATGGAAAAACCAATTCGCGTTCCGTCTCGTTCAAGGACTACCGTGGGAACTGGCTGGTCATGCCGCTGGACCTCCACCATGCCGAAGTTCCTGGAATACCAATCCGTCGCCAGGTCCAAATCAGTGACCGGAAGCGTCAGGACGTTCTCCTGGAAAGGAAACGCCGCTTTGAAAACAGGCTCTGACATACCGATCGCTCTTTCACTTTGATTCGCGGGTCCCGCCGTTGGCCTCAATGACCAGTTCAGCTTCTTTCAAGCGACGCTCTCTGTCCTGCTCGCGCAGGGACTGGATGATCCTGGTACGATCGCCTCGCGAAATCGGCAACGTCACCTCCTCTCCCAGTACGCCGAGCGGGACTTCTTCCATTCTCCAGTCGTCACTTCGCTGTGTGGCAAAGGGCAGGTCCTTGTTACCTGCCGCCTGGAGATTGGCCAAGGGGTTTCGACCCCAGGCATAACGGAATTGGGTGGGCTCGGCCACCATCGGGCTGGTCAGAATCAGCTGCTTGCGGTCGTATTGCGGTTGCCCGCGATCGTTTTTTCCTGTCTCGGCATATCTCACATCGGCAGGGTGGAACTGGCGGTTTTCCCCGGCAATTGCAAAGCCCTGGATCTCGCCGTCTCCAGGATCGCCGACGTCGGTGTCCAGCTTGAGGAGCAAGCTCTTGTCAAGCCGTTCCATTCCCAAAAGCATTGGCGGCTTCCACTCGACCTGCCCGTCAAATCCATATTGCGTTGCCAACGCCCACCGCGCTATCCGCTCGCCCGCGGGCAACTTCAGCTGGGGGTGGTACCAGCGACGACGGAGGTCGTAGGTGCTGGTAAAACCAATGTGCAGATCGCCGGCGTGATACAAATCCAGAAACGTCTGATACTGCGCGGCGCGGATATCGACGCCGGCGTTGAACATCTTCTCGCAATAGTCGTCTCGCGTCTGTGGGTAACCGTCGGTACAGAGCGAGAGAATGCCGAATGGCATTTCGCGATCGTCAAAAGCCTGGCGCCAAGCCTTGATCATTTCCGGGAAGACGTCGCGGTACATGTCGACGCCCATCGAGCCGTCGAACGCGTTGTTGTAGCCTTGGTGGAAGATTGCCCCCTTTACCGAAAGCCCAACGATCGGTGAAATCATCCCGGCGTAGCAATGGCCGGGGTAGTTGTGGTCGCCGATAGGACCTGGCCGAAGGTCGCTCGGTGCCTGCTGTTTGTCGTCTGGTATCGGCTTGCCATCTTTCGTTTGCTTCTCGATCCATTGGCGGTGGCTCGCGATTCGACGGTCGAGATCCGCCTGCGAGTCCCACTCGGCGACCGCATTATCAAAGTTCGCGAGCTTGGCCCTGGTCGGTTTGCTGTCCATTGCCCGTAAAACCGCCAACGGTGTCCACGTCTCAACAGTCGTTCCTCCGCGCGAAGCGTCGATGACGCCGATCGGCACGTTGCTGCCCTTGTGGACCCGTCGCGCGAAAACGTAGCCGATCGCCGAAAGATCACGAACAGTATCGGGGGTGCACACATCCCAGTCTCCTTTGCGGAAATGCCGGCCAAACCAGCTACTCCACTCATGCAACCGGGCAAATCCCTGTTTGAACTCCGGCCCCTGGCCATAAGGAATCGTGAGGATACGGATCTCGGGGAAGTTGGCAGAGATGATTTCCAGCGACCCGTTCTCAACTTTTGCAAGTTCGAACTCCATGTTGCTCTGCCCGCCGAGCACCCAGACGTCACCGACAAGGATGTTGTCAAGTACGAGGGTTTTACGCTTGCCCTTGACCGTCATCTGCTGCGGTTTACGGTTCGCCGGCACCGCCGGCATCGTGACTTTCCAGGTACGGTCGTTGATGGCCTTGGCCGACGATTCCCCGCCGGCGAACGTGACCGTCACCTCCTCTCCCGGCTCGCCCCAGCCCCAGACGTGAAT
Organism: Planctomycetaceae bacterium; assembly: GCA_024642205.1. Taxonomy (GTDB): domain Bacteria; phylum Planctomycetota; class Planctomycetia; order Pirellulales; family Pirellulaceae; genus Mariniblastus. The sequence continues at coordinate 54,798 of JAHEBQ010000156.1, forward strand.
TGGTTTGTCGCGCTGGATCACCATGTTGGTCTGAAAGACGTTGCTCACGCACAATCCTTCGCCGATTGCGGGCACGTCGACGACATCCTCTTTTGCCATCGTCTGGGCTTGCAATGGCTGCGCGAACAAGGCCGCAAAGGTCATGATCGCGATGACGAGGCGAGGACAGAAGCTTGGTTTCATAACGGAATTTCATTTCGTTTGACAGAATTAACGGGAAGCTCGCGCGCAGACGACAGGGTGACAGGCAGAATTGAATAACATTGTGACGGGATTCCGGGTCCGGACGCCGAAGTGATTGTAATCCTCTGGAATCGAAACTTCATCCAGTAATTACAGCGATTGGCGATACTGATCCGTTACCGAAAAACTGTCGCAGGCAAAACAACTACTGTAGCGTGACAGTCTGGTCCCCAATTTGGAGAATTTGACGATGAAAAAAAGCGTCTTTCTTTTGTAAGCGATATTCGCGTCCATGGCGATCGGTTGCAACCAGCAGGGGTCTCGTCTCTGAGGGTATCGTGGTTTCGGAATCACACCCGTTTTTTTCGCTTCTACAAACGAGTTCAACCGAATGATCTGTTTTGCTTGTCGTCTATCGATTCCACACCGAAATTGGCCCAAGGCATTCTGTCGCATTTCAAGGATCGGGAGAAATGGAAACTGAATTGAAGCGTTCCGGTTGAACAATATTTGAGTCTGATCGCCATTTCGTTGGGAATTGTCCTGTCATTATCCCTCGGCGACCGACTCGATTCAACAGGTATCCGTTTTGATTGCGGTCGGTGGATTGTTGGTTATCGCCGGAATTAGCCGAACGGCGAAAGAGCATCACAGACCAGAATCGTCCTTAACGAAACAACAGCAAGAGAACGGATTTCGCGCAATTGAGTCCAGGACTCCGTTGGCAATCAACCGTTCCCCGGTGATTTGCCGCGGCGCATTATCTGGTGTGCAAGTCCGAAACTCGAGACCTGATGAATCCACTCCGGACTCCGAGATCAATTCGCCCAGGATTGGATGTCTTTCAAGCCCAGAATTCATTGACTCGATTGAATCCTGAATTAATCGCAACATCTGGCCGACTGGCGCAAGCGTCGTCCGCGACACGTCTTTTTTGCGTGGTTCCATGTTGACGATGGACCCGGTTTATGTCGACCATTGGACGACCCGGCTGCCAGCCAACGTGGTGAGCGTCATGCGGCGAATACTCATCTTGAACATCTCATCAGCCGCCCAACCTTGGGACACTTCGGACGCCTTCTTGAGGATTTGATTCAATAGTTCGCCAGCAAACGAACACCAACGCCTTCTGAATTGCTAGACTGAAAGCTCGAACCGCGTCGTTGATTAACTGGCGTCGTTTCAAACTCAATCGCAGGGCAGGGGAGATCCACGATGTCGAATTTCCGTTCGTTGAAAACCGGGGCCACCGATGGTCTTGGTGTCCTGGGTTATGTTGTTTTTTTTGCAATCGCTGGTTCAACAATTTGCGAGGGACAAACCGCCGATACAAGCAGGCTCCCATTGAGCCTTCGATCCCGTATCGAAACAACCAAGGACTCGGGAAACTTCCACGCAATCGTCAAACAGGAATCGTGGTCTCCGTTCGAGACGGCAATCATCGTTTGTGACATGTGGGATCTCCACCATTGCCACAATGCCGTCATTCGCGTCGGGCAGTTGGCACCGTTCATGGAATCGATGCTCAAGAAAACCAGGGACCGTGGCGTGACAATCATCCACGCGCCCAGTAGCTGCATGGACTATTACAAGAGCCACCCGGCGCGTCAACGTTCAATGGCGATTCCGCTTGCAGACAATGTTCCGACCGACATTGGTGAATGGTGTTCGAAAATTCCATCCGAGGACGCAGGGACTTATCCCATCGACCAGTCCGACGGTGGAGAAGACGACGATCCGGTTGATCACGAAAAATGGGCCAGGGAACTTGCCGGTCGCGGACTCAACCCCCGTGCACCGTGGACGCGCCAAACGGAAGCGCTCACCATTGACCGCGCGAAGGACTTTATCAGCGACAGTGGTCCCGAAATTTGGAGCATTCTTGAAAGCCGGAAAATCAAGAATGTCATTTTAGTTGGCGTCCACACAAACATGTGCGTGCTCGGCCGCCCGTTTGGCCTTCGGCAGATGGCAAAGAATGGCAAGAACGTCGTGCTGATGCGCGATTTGACCGACACGATGTACAACCCGGCGGCGAAGCCCTATGTCAGTCATTTCTCCGGAACTGATTTGATTGTGGAACATATCGAAAAATATGTCTGCCCGACAATTTCCAGTGACCAGCTCATCGGTGGCTCGCCATTCGCATTTCCAGACGACCAGCGAAAACACATTGCGATCGTCATGGCGGAAGATGAGTATGAAACGAACAGAACACTGCCGACATTCGCCACAAAACACCTGCGAAAGGATTTTCGCGTATCCCTGGTTTTCGGCAGCACCACCGAACGCAATGATATTCCCGGTTTGGAGGTCATCCAGGATGCCGACATCCTGCTGTTGAGCTTGCGGCGCCGGACTTTGCCCCTCGAACAATTAAAGCTTTTTCGCGACTTTGAGGCATCGGGAAGGCCAATGATCGGGATCCGCACGTCGAGTCATGCTTTCTGTTTACGTGAGGGGAAACCGGAGCCAGGGCTGGAAGACTGGCCAGAATTTGACGCGCAGGTTTGGGGGGGAAATTACACCGGCCACACCCGGAACGGAACCAATTACCGAATTCTGCAGTCCTTGGGGGAACGAGCCCATCCCATCCTCACGGATGTCGATACGGGTGACAAGCTGGTTGGCCACATGTCGCTGTATCTGACTGAGCCATTGGCCAAGACAGCGACCTGTATCTTGAGGGGTGCCGCCGATGGTGAAGATATGCATCCTCCGGTTGCCTGGACCAATCGTCGAGCCAACGGAGGGACCTCGTTTTACACTTCGTTGGGACATGTTGATGATTTCGCCCAGGAAGAGTTTCAGAAGTTGCTGCGAAACGCAGTCGATTATCTGGTTGGCGAGAAAGTGGTTCCATATTCGAAATGAAATTCAGGAGCCAGTCGTTTGTCTTGGGCCAGTAAGGGCTTCGATATTCTGGACGAAATCGCGGCCCTCAGTTCGATTGGGGCTTTGAGTGGTTCAGGTGAACTGCACCATTGATTTCCGAGCCTGTTCGCGATCTGCAGATTTTATTTTTTGGGGCACGAAATTGCAAAATCCCGTGTGCTGGAGTTCTGCGAAACGCCGAAATCAGCAACCTCGACCAGCAAAACAGAAAACTTGGCGGCCCCCGTTTTTCCAATTCCAAACGGTTTGGTATCCTGACAGGGCAGCTTTAACTCCAAACCGGGACTCGAAAGTTCCTGACGACAATAATGCCGACCACACGAGCCGGTAAATAAACACTGATTGACCGATCAATGATGGCGAAACGACAAATTGCGGTAACTGGCTTTGGCATTAACAGCGCCTTGGGTAACGGAATCGATGTCAACAACCTCGCGCTCCAAGCTGGTAAATCAGGCATCATTTCCACCCGTCCGTTGTGGGTCGAACACAAATTCAAATCGCAAGTTGCGGGCGATATCTCGGTCGAAGGGCTGAATGAGCTTTTCGACCGAAAGGTAAGTCGTTTTCTTGGAGAACCTGGATTGTTGGCAGCAGCGGCGATGAAAGACGCCATTGCACACGCTGGATTGACCGACGAAGAGGTTCAGTCGCCTGATACGGGAATCATTGTTGGAACCGGGGCTGGAGCGAGTATCACCGACGTCCTGTTCATGTGCAAGCGACTGGAGAAACGCGGTGCCGCAAAGGTCGGGGCGTACCATGTTCCGTTGATCATGGGTTCATCACTGTCAGCGAATCTTGGAAGCATTTTCCAGATTCACGGTCACTCATACACTATTACTTCCGCCTGTGCGACCTCCGCTCACGCGATCATGCTGGGCATGGACACGATTCGATCCGGACGACAGAATCGCGTTTTCGTCGGTGGCTCCGAGGACGTGAATATTTACGCCGCAGGATCTTTCGACGGCATGAACGCGCTTTCATTTGCATTCAACGACGAGCCAGAGCGGGCTTCCCGACCGCTGGACAAAGCTCGCGACGGATTCGTATTTTCTGGAGGTGCCGGAATTCTGGTACTTGAGGAATTGGAAATGGCGCGGGCTCGCGGTGCGACGATTCATGCAGTAATTGCGGGTGCTGCCGCTTCGTGTGATGGAGACCAAATGGTTGTGCCCAACGGACTGGGAGCTCAACAAGCCATGAATGCAGCTCTTGTGGATGCCGGACTTCAAACCACCGATATTGATTACATCAACCTGCACGGAACCTCGACTCCCGTGGGCGACACCGTTGAACTGCAAGGCGTGATCAATGTGTTTGGAAGCAATGTCCCGCCTTTTTCCTCAACCAAGTCCATGACCGGACATGCGCTCGGAGCCGCTGGATCCCAGGAGGCCATTTTTACCATTATCATGATGCAAAATGACTTTCTCGCCCCCAATATCAACCTCGAGGATCCGGATGATCTCGTCGGTGATTTGCCAATTGTTCGGACAACCCGGAAAGCAAGCATCCGTTATGCGCTGAGCAATTCGTTTGGGTTTGGCGGAACGAACTGCAGCATCGTGATCGCCAAAGAGCCATTTTAGGCTGAGTGCAGGTGCGTCGGTGGGTAACGTGATTTGCCGATGGACGTTCGGCTAAAAACGGCGTCAGCTGAAGAAAGCGAACAGGCGTTCGCGAGCATGATAGAACGTCGTTACGATTGTTGCGACAATCTTACAGCAACCTCAACGCGCCGCTGATCAACAACGTGGCGATCAACGAGATTGCAAAAAATCCCAGAAAAACGATTCGGTCTTTCTTTCGTTTTGCCTCTACTGAATTGGCTTTCTTTAGTTCCTCATACTCTTTTCGTTCAAGGAGCGAGAGGGTTTGGAGATTGGACATGGACATTTCCTGATTCCTTTCCTGATTCCTTGTTTCTTATCACAAAGCTGATTAATTCTAGCTTTTCTACGGCGGCAAATGAGATTCAACCTTTTTTCGGACCGTCCCAGAGCAGTGTTTTTTGCTTCTCCGTCGGCATAATCGGCTTATCCGTCAGGAGTGGTTCGTCATCGGAACAAGCCACGAAGACCACGATTTAGCATCACCGTGGCCAGCAAGGATTCAACCATCCACGGTTCTCTTGCGGCAGTTCAAACGGGGCAGAAACGCCGAGGAATCAGGGTTTGAGACCGCGAACTTTTCCGCACGGCGGGGCCAACTGGTCAAATTTTACCGCTGCCTTGGAAGCGTTGGTAGGATCGGCGATCTAATCCCCGATGCGCTCGATGTATGCGTAATAGGCACCGACTGAGCTTCCATCCGGTGATCCAAATTTCGCGGCCAATTTCGTTTTTCCGGCAGGCAACTCGGTTGTCAGGACGGCCTCAACCGCATCGGCATCAAAGGCAGCCGTCAAAGTCTTGCCCGCAATCTCAACAGTTGCTTTATCCAGCGTCCCAAATGCGCGACCCGGAGCCATTCGGAACGCGGTCACGCCCGGAACCGGATCGCCCGGAGTCAGGCCTGCATTAATGGCAACATTGGCTTCCCTGGGCCAACGCCGCAATCGAATCTCGTACTTTCCGGCCTGTTGGACGCTAACGTTCCAAAACCCGGTCACTTCGGGTGCATCGAGCCCTTTTCGAATGTGCGCCTGATTCCACGGCGTTGAACCGGTTGTAATCCAGTCATGGCTGGTGAGTCGCGCAGGATTGTCGTGGGGATCACCCAGGAAAATCGCCGTGTCTTGCCTGAATGAGGGCTCGAGTTCTTCCCACCAACCCTGATAGAAATCCCGTAGCCGGCGAACCTCCGCTGGATAGGCGCTGGAAACATCAGATTTTTGGCCTGGATCGGATTTAATATCGTACAACTCCTTACCATTGATCAGCCGCCATTTGGACGTCATCACGCTGCAGTCTTTCCACATGATCGGGTCTTTGACACGTTGGGAATCGGTCACCAGAATTCGTTGCTCCCAATTCACGTCGGGATCGGGTTGGCCTCGCAACAAGCTCACGACACTTCTGCCATCGAACATCACGCCCTTGGGGGCCGGGATTCCGCAAAGTTCGATCAACGTCGGCAATACGTCGACGGCATGAGAAATCGGTTCAACGTCGAACGGCTGGTTCATCCCTCCCCCCGGCCAGTGTAGAAAAAACGGAACCCGATGGCCGCCGTCGTAGGGACTCCCTTTCTTGCCGCGCATGTTTGCATTGAAGACCTTTTCGCCGCTTGCGGTACCGTTATCCGTCGTGTAGATAAAAATGGTGTTTTCGTACAACCCTTCGTCTTTGAGGAATCGACGAAGCTGGCCCACATTTTCGTCAATATTCGCGATCATGCCATAAAAATGCCCCAGGGAAACACCATGTGCGTCTACGTAAGGGTTGGCATAGGCTTCCGGAGCATGTTGCGGTCCATGCGGTGCGTTGGTCGCGATATAGGCCAGAAATGGTTTGTCAGCTTCTTTCTGCGTCTTGATAAATTTCTTCGCATAATCAAAAAAGACATCCGTGCAGTAGCCCTTGACGGGGACAGGCGTCTTGTTGTGCCAGTAACTTCCATCAAAGTACGCGTTATCCCAATAGTCCGGGGTTTGCCCGACGCCACCGCCGCCATGGCGGAGCACTTCGGTGTAACCTCGATCTTCAGGTCGGTAGGGATAGTTATCTCCCAGGTGCCATTTGCCAAACATTCCCGTCGCGTAGCCGGCATCACGGAAAACTTGACCGATCGTCGGCTCGTTTTCCCGCAGCATGCTTCGTCCCATGATCGTATGCCAAACGCCCGTTCGATTGGTCCAATGACCGGACTGAAAGGCCGCCCGCGTCGGCGAGCAGGTCGGTGCGACATGGTAATCGAGCATTCGAACCGACTCCCTGTAAAGATCGTCGATACATGGAGTTTTCAATACCGGGTTTCCCAGGCAACTCAAATCGCCGTAGCCTTGATCGTCTGTAATGACGATTACCACGTTGGGATGATTCGGATCTTCAGCCGACGCAGTTGGTGACAACATCGTCAGGCAAACTGCAACCAGGAGGGCGATGGAACAGGTTTTCATGGCTTGCATTCTCCCAAGCGAGTTAGTCATCGAGTCCAGGGCGGAAACCCCGTGAATGATTCAGTGTTGGCTATTTCCAGTGTTGGCTATTTCCATACCTGGTAAACTGGAAACCAGGGTCTACCCTCCCGTATGCCCGAAGCCTGATTCCCGGAACAAAACACATGCGCTTGCATGGCAGTTCCCGCAAACAGTGAATTCTAGGTACGGAATCTTGCCGGACCGCTGACAAAACGATTTCCTGCGACATAAAATCTCAGTCGTCGGTTTGTGGCGCTGGTCACGCCAATCCTTTTCGAGTTTTTGATTGTAATCGGTTCGGTATTCAAACCAAGACCCTCCTCAACCCAGACGAGACTCCCCAGCGTCAAATCCAACTCGTTCATGGATCGATCAATTCTCATTGCCTGGCACAGACATGATGGACCCGTTGCCAACCTTCGCTCGTCATCGAGTCCGCGTCGGCGCTTCATCAACGAGACTCCCTCAACCGGTTCAACGGCCCGAACCAACACAGCGCACCCTCGTTCCGCGACTTCGGTCACGATGTTGAAACAGTATTTGGCGTGGATCGGGTAAACATAAGCAAATCCGGCCGGACCGAACATGACTTCCGTTCGCGACGTTCGATGCTTCGCGGCGTGACATGCAGAATCCCGACTGGGCAAATACGCTTCCGTTTCAACAATCACTCCCTTCGTTCGACCGCCAGCCTCGGAGACCAACAGTTTTCCGATCAAATCCCTTGCAACGGCCACCGTATCGCGCGCAAAAAACGAACGATCCAGAGCGTCTGGTTTTTGAAATCCTGGATTCTCTTCACGCAACGAACTCATGCTTACTGCTGCCAGCCGTTTGATTCAGGGTTTCGCCGCCGATCGCTTAATTGCCCAGCAACCCGGCTGACGATGGCTGGCGTTGATCGCTATTTCGTGATTCGCTGAGCGGGCATTTTTCGCCCGTTTTGGTGCAACGTGACCTTGGTTGCCGGTCCTTGTTCCGGTAACTCAAATCGGAGTTGGGCTTCCACATCGGTGTAATTCCAAACGGTGTCGCTTTCGGGAACCACTTTCAAAAACGTTTGCCCGGTCAACTTGACAACCAGGCGATCATTTTTCGCAACCACTTCGATTTCAACTCCTGGGGCCAGTTGATATTTGCCTGCCAGTCGTTTCACGATCGCTGCATCGACGTCGACCGATTTGGCAAACTCTCGAGGTTTGGGGCTCATCCCGACAACCGTTTGAAAAATGCTCTCTGCCAAAGGATCGATTTCGGAGCCAGCCGTATTGCACAGGACGACGACTCCCGCGTGGAGATCACGACTGATCAGCATCATCGTCTGGTATCCGCCTGTTCGACCATTGTGCCAGCGAGTGGATCCATCACCGGCAATTTGCCAACCCAACCCCATTGCCCGGTGATTGTCCCCGGCCGGCAAGTGTTCCTTCCAGGCAAGGTCAATTGCTTTGCCCAACTCATTTTCGGGAGGGACAAGATTTGCTTGCATGAACAAAACCATGTCATTTGTCGTGCTGCGAATACCCCCCGCGCCCGCCAGGGCATCAAAGTCCCAGGCTCTGTCGGACAACAACGCTGAATTATGCGGCGGCGCGAATCGCTTCGACTGAGATTCGGAAAGACGGAGTGATGTGTCGTTCATTTTCAGCGGATTCAATATCCGGGTCCGCAACAGCGACTCATAGTCCTGGCCAGATTTTGCGGCCAGCAGGTCACCCAATAGCCCCGCGCCAAGATTGGAATACGCGTGCTGTCCACCAGGCGGATCCGTTAACGTTGCGCTTTTCAGATACTCGATCAAAAGGTCCCGGTCGTAGTCGGCAAACGGATTGGTTGGATCACTCGGTGCATTGTTGGATGGCATCTTCGGTAAACCGGACATGTGCGTCGCGAGCTGTTTTAACGTGATCACTTTTCCCAGTCCGGTTTCGCTGATTGCCGGCATCAATGTCCCAATCGTCGTTTCAAGCTTGACAGAACCGGATTGGATCGCATCGGCCAACAGAATCGAAGTAAAGACCTTGCTGATCGAGCCAATTTCGTAAACTGTGTCGCGCGTTGGTCTGGTGGTGTCCGACTCGGCCAACTGTCCAAAATCGCGCATCCAGACCTGTCCGTCGGCAATGACGGCCAGCGACATGGCGCGAAATTTGTCGGCCTTCAAATATGGCTGGACCAGGGCATTAATCTGCTGTTCGTATTTGAATGACTCTTGCCCGCGACAGGTTGGCGCCAGGCAAAAACACAAAACGGCAACGATCAGATTTGGTTTCAACACGTTTGTTATTTCCTTAACTGGCCGATACAGAGGCCGAACGTCGCACCTTAAATCCGGCGCCAAACGTGTAAACTTAGCAGAATTGCAGCCAATTCGCCAAAAACCTGAATCACGTTAGGGAACGCATTTTTGCGTGTCGATCATCAGAAACATGGTCGATTGGTTCAAAATTTGTCAAGATTTGAACTCAATCGAACAATTAGCGGGTAGGTTGCTGCACTCGTGGGACGCTGCTGAAGTTCGCTCCTGGGCAGGTTTAACACTTCAAAATTCCTGAGGACACCTAATGGATCTCAATGACCTATTAAATCGATTTCGCGGCGACGACGACGATGACGTTTCACGATCAATCAATCGACGCAACCGAAACAACGCAGGCGGAAATGCCCCCAATGTCCAACAGGGAATCTGGAGCGGCATGGTATTGGCGGTCATCGCGATTGTTGGCTTCGCGTGCTATTCAAGCTTTTACCGGGTAGACGCGAGTGAACAGGGAATCGTGCTCCGTTTTGGCAGGCATGTGCGAACGGTCGAACCGGGATTGCAGATGAAACTGCCCTGGCCGATTGAGGCCGTTTACACGGTTCCTGTGCGACGTGTTCAGTCGCTGGAGTTTGGTTTCAAGACGCTGACTGCAGGTCGGAAAACGGAATATCAACCTCGAGAACCGAAACTGGATGACATTGCCGACATGTTGACGGGCGATTTGAATTTGGCCCATGTCGAGTGGATCGTCCAATTCCGGATCCAGGATGCACCTGATTCGCTGTTCAATATCGGTGACGAAAGCAGCCTTGTCGGCGATCTGATGTCCGAAATCCGGACGGCCGATATCAATCCCGCGATTCCCGACGCGATCCAGGATGTCTCCGAAACGGTCATGCGAAAACTCGTCGGTGATCGAAGCGTTGATTCCGTTTTGACGATGGGTCGCGAAGAAATTGCGGCGCAAGCAAAACTCGAAATTCAAAAAATGCTGGACGATTTTGAGGCAGGAGTTGAAATTATCACGGTCAGGCTTCAGACGACGGCACCACCCGAACCCGTCAAAGATGCTTTTCAGGACGTCAACCGGGCACGCCAAAACAAGGAACGCATCGTCAACGAAGCCGAAGGTGAACGGAACCGGCAGATTCCGGCGGCTCGCGGCAAGCGCGATCAGATGATCTCCGAAGCTGAAGGTTATCGTGAGCGCATCGTGATGGAAACCAAAGGTGCCATCAATGCATTCAACGCGAAATTGGCTGAATATGAAAAAGCCCCGGAAGTGACAAAACAGCGACTATATCTGGAAGCCATGCAACAGATACTCAGCCAGGTGGGAGACAAGACGATCATCGACGAATCGGTCAATCAGATGTTGCCCATACTCAATTTGAATCATCAGCCAGCAAACAACCCGCTTCGAGGTGGCAACCAATGAAATCATCCAAACTGACTTTTGCTGCCACCCTGTTGACGCTCGTTGGCATCGCATTTTATTTCATGACCTATGTGGTCAATGAAGGAAAACAGGCGGTGATCACGCAATTCGGTAAGCCCGTCAGTTTCGTGACCGAGCCCGGACTGAAGTTTCGAATCCCCCTGATTCAGTCGGTCCACAAGCTTGAAAAACGGTTGCTTCCCTGGGACGGCGCGCCTGAAAACATGCAGACACGCGACAAAAAAAGAATCTTCGTTGACTGCTGGGCGCGCTGGAGAATCGTGAACCTCGACACTTTTTTTACCAATGTCCGTACCGAGCAACGAGGGCAGAAATTCCTGGATGACATCGTAGATTCCGCCGTCCGCGATGTCATTGCACGTAACAACTTGATTGATCTGGTCCGCACTTCCAATGAAAAACTCGTCTATGAAACAGAGGAACTGGAGCGCACCTCAACCGCGCGTGACGTCGTTTCATCCGGACGGGAAGCGATCGAAAAAGAAATCCTGGAGGTCGCAAGCAAGCAACTGGAATCTGACTACGGTATGGAATTGGTCGCCGTCCATATCAAACGTGTCAAATACAATGATCGAGTTCGGGACACCGTTTACGATCGGATGCGAAGTGAACGCCAGCGAGTAGCTCAGTTGTTTGAATCCGAGGCGGAAGAAGAAGGCAACCGGATCATCGGCTTGACTCGCAAGGAACTGGATTCAATTGAAGGAACAATGAAACAAAAAGCGGCTGAAATCCAGGGCTTGGCCGATGCCGAGGTCATCAAGATGACGGCGGAAGCTTACAGCCAGAACCCCGAGTTTTTCGAGTTTCTCCAGCGACTGGAAATGTACAAGCAGGCATTGAGTACTGATACCAACCTGATCCTTTCGACCGACAGTGAGATGTTCAGATTGTTCAAAACCACCCGCCCGCTTCCGCAATCCACCACCCCTGACTCTTTGAACGGTGCTGTGGTTGACGAAGCGGTAGAAAATTCCCAGACCGGAATCAACGGGCCCAACCAACGATGAATTGACGTCGGACCGTTCGCCCGGACCAGACGCCATTCTCAAGTCGAGGTTCCGAACATGGCGGTTCTGACGAGACGTGGACAACAACCGAAAACTTCGCCTGAGACTTCGGCATCCGGCAGTTCACCGGTTGAATTCAGGAAACGATGTTGAACAGAGTCGCTTGCAGGCATCCGTGATTCGGCGTACCAAACGGGGGCTTTTTTTGACAAGCGCAGACGAATACGTCAAACTATGAGCGGTTATCAAAGCCTGTCCGCAGCGGAGAATTATCATGTCCGGATCTACACGTCGTCATTTTTTGCAAAACGTCGGAAGTGGGATGTTAATTGCCGGGCTGGGCAGTCAGCTCGCGATGGAGTTGGGAGTCGCATCCGAATCCGACTTGTTACTTCCGGTTGCAGGCGATTACGGCCGCCTGGGACCTTGGGTTGCTCTGATGCAAGAGCTTGATCCGGATAAACTTCAGGTCAAGATCGTGGAGGAGCTAAACAAGGGAACGGTTGGATTACCGGATCTCGTGGCCGCTGCCGCACTGGCGAACGCCGAAACTTTTGGCGGCCAGGATTACGTGGGCTATCACGCGGAGATGGCTTTGCTGCCGGCACTTCAAATCTCTGCTGAACTTCCCAAACCGCTTCAGCCATTGCCCGTCTTGAAAGTCCTCTACAGGAACTCAAGCCGAATTCAAAAGTTTGGTCCGACCAGGAAAACGCTCCAGCCCATGGGAGCCCAGGAAAAAGCCACAGTCACGGTCGATCGATTCGGTCCCGAACTGCGACAATTGGTTCGTCAGGCCGACATGGACAAAGCGGAGCAGCTGTTCGCCAAAGTCCACCAAAACGATCCGTCTCAGGCTTTTGACACACTGCTGTATACGATTGCCGATGAAGTCGACGTTCACCGATTTGTGCTGGCTTATCGAGGCATGGGACTGGTCAATGTTGCTGGGCCCGATCATTCCTACACGTTGCTTCGTCAATGTGTAAGGCACTGCGTCGATTTCGAACAACGTCGAAAGGCGACTGGCCGCGAAGCATCGCCAGTTCGCACGGAGATTCCGAAATTGCTGGACGAATACAAACTCGTCGGCAAATCACTGGGCAATCGTGAGCCCGATGACGAATGGCTACTGGCGTTTTCGAATACGATTTATGCTGCAACGAAAGTCGATGCCAGCCGAGCGGTTGCCGAAGCGTTGTCCGAAGGCATCTCACCAAAATCGGTATGTGAAGCGATCTCGCTGGCGTGCAATCAATTGACACTTCGCCAGTCCGGCAACCCACTCCGGACCCATGGAGCCTCGGCTGGCGTTCACAGCAGTGACGCCGCGAACGCCTGGCGACACATGGCATCCGAGGCCAACCCGCTGAATCAGAAAGTCGGACTTCTGGTTTCGGCTTGGCATACCGGCCAGTACGATCAGTGGTCTACCGAACCATATCCACTTGAATCGCATTTTGACCAGATCAAGACCGACAAAGCAGATGAGCTTCTGGGGGTTTGCGAAGAGTCCATTCGTGGTAATGACCAGGGAACCACAACAGCCGCGGTCCATCGTTACCTGGAACGCGGATTTGAAAGTGAACCGGTATTCGCATTGCTGCGCAAGTACGCGATCAGCGAAGACGGCCGACTGCACAGCGAGAAGTTTTTCCGTACCGTTCGGGAAGAATTCGAATTTTCCAGACCGGCATTCCGATCACGGCATCTGCTCGCTCTGGCCCGGGTAACTGCCAGTGCCTATGCCTACGACGTAGAAGACAATCACGGCCACCGTGCGCCAGGCTATGAAGACGCTTGCAGATTGTTGAAGATCGACGTCTAGCGGTACATCTGTTTCGTGAAGCGGGGACTTGAAACAGCAGCGGCGTACCGTGCTTGTCCGGCGTTGTCCGATGGCGGGTCCGAATTCCTTGAGAAAAAGCTCAATCCCACCGGTCGAACCGCTGGATGAATTAGTTTGAGAAGTCTTTGTCAAAGCATGTTCCCAACCCCGTCTTTTTCGACATAATTAGGGGCTAACGCAAATTGCATCGGGGGAACCATGTTCGATTTAAGACTGAGTGATGTTCAAAACGGCACAAACTACTATCAGGCAGTTGGGCGACTGACTCACCCATGCATTGCTGCCCACAAGTCGTTTGATGATCTTCTGGCTGGGGACGTTTTGGATCAAACGGTGGTCGTTGATATGGAGGGCCTGGAAACCGTCGATTCAAGTGGGATCGGTTGGCTGCTGGGGAAAAACCGTCAATTCAAAGCTCATGGGGGAAGGCTCATTCTGCATTCGCTTCAACCCAGTGTAAAAAACGTCTTTGGATTGATGAAGCTCGGTGCAGTTTTGACATTGGTTGAAAGTCAGGCAGAAGCAAACGACCAGATTGGCAACACAGGAGTAGAACAATGAGCGACTCCACTGCCGCGAAAGAATCGCTGGATTTCCGGGCCGTTGAGCTGATTGACATGCACGCCTCGGAAGCGGTTCGCTCAGTCGTTGAACATGCGTTTCACTTTGGCGCCAGCGACATTTTCCTGTTGAGCCAACCGAATACGGTCGAAATAAAAATGCGAAGCCAGGGTGTATTGCGCGATCTTGCAACCGTCCCCACAGACTTCGGTCGCCACATGATCAGCCACATGAAGGCAGAGGCGTCGATGGACATCGCCGAATCCCGTCTCCCCCAGGACGGCCGCTGGGTGATTCACCACGACAACGATCCGATCGACATGCGCCTGAGCACAATCGCAACCTTATCCGGGGAAGACCTGGCGATTCGCATTTCGCACGCCCGTTTGGGAAAGTCCCAACTCGACGAGATCGGGATGAGTGCTAAACAACTGGTTCAATTCAAGTCAATGCTGGAATCCCGATCAGGCCTCTTGTTGGTTACCGGTCCGACCGGCGTGGGAAAAACGACCACACTTTACAGTGCCCTCAATTATCTTGCCGATGGCTCTCGCAAGATCAATACCATCGAAGACCCAATCGAAAAGTCGTTGTCTGGTGTTCGTCAATCGCAGGTGAATCCGCGAATCGGATTGACGTTTGCCGAAATCCTGAGAAGCCTCCTTCGTCAGGCACCGGATGTCATCATGGTTGGCGAAATTCGTGATGAAGAAACCGCAAAAACGGCCGTCCGAGCGGCAACCAGTGGTGTGTTTGTCATTGCAACCACACATGCGCCGATTGCCGCTGCACCGATTCAGTCCCTGGTTGCGATGGGCGTAAAACCTTATTTCCTGGCCAACTGTCTGTTGGGCGTCGTGGCTCAACAATTGGTTCGAAAACTCTGTCCGAATTGTCGTTCGGAAGTGGACCTGACGGACTCGCCAAAAACATTTGAAGAGGTTCGCGGTTTGCTGCATGGCGCGGAAGGGACCAGGATCTACGGGGCAGTAGGCTGCGAAGCCTGCGACTCGCAGGGCTACTCCGACCGGACGGGATTGTTCGAGATCCTGCAAGTCAACCATCGTCTTCGCCGTTTGATCTCCGACGGCGCCGACTCAATGGCAATCCATCAGGCCGCCACGGAAGAAGGCATGATTGAACTTCGCAAGTCCGCATTGGTGAAAATGGCGCAGGGAGAAATAACGCTGGAAGAAGTCATGCGGCAATTCACGCCGGAAAACCTCGGCTTGTGATGGGGATGCAAGGGGTCGACCATTATGTCTTGATCATGATGGAAAACAGTGCCAACCCAATAAAAAATCCGATCGATCCACCAATCATGAATCCTTCAAGGCCATCGACTTCCAAACCGATGAGCGCAAACAAGGCAGTGATGACGAGGCTGAATGTTCCCATCAGGATTGCGTAGGAATGATCAGCAATGGGTTTGGATTCGCTCTCCAAAGGCGTTTCCAAGGGCGGCTTGAGTCCGGACAAATCATCCTCGGGATGCACTTCGTTCCACTGCCGGCATTCGTCGCAGATGGTAATGTCGTTTTCGACCGGCTGACGGCATTGATTGCATGGACGCATGGCAGCAACTCAAACGATGGCATGGATTTTCGGCAAGCATCGGGGCGAAGTCTGAGCGTCAACTGAAGGCCAACGCATCTCGCACAGGTACTAACGGTATCTGTCGTTCAGGCCTTTGGACTCGCACATCATGGGTATGATCTTCTCGATCCGGCGAAGTTTCGTCTCTTCTTTCTTGGCTTCGGAAACGTATTCGGCATATTCACGGCGGCACGACTTGCTCATCCGGTCGAACGCCAGTTTTGCTTTCGGGTTGGCGGCCAGTGCCTTGACAAGTTCGACAGGAATATTGAGTGGCTTGTTTCGATTCGGCTTGATCTCTTTTCCGGACTCGGCCAAACCAATCGCCTCCACCAGGTAGGATTTGATTTGTCGGACCTTGAGATCCCTGGTCGATTTAAAACGCCATTGCCGCATGGCCCTGGTTTTTCCTTCCTGGGCGTTGATCAAGACCTGGTCCGTGTCCTTGAGAAGTGCTCCCTGGTAAAACCAGATTCCAAAATAGTTTTTCATCGCCAAGATGCCGAATACGTTTTTGCCATTGGCGACGTACACCGGCATCCCCCACTTTACAGTTTCTTCGACCCCGGTTGAAAGAATGATTTTCCTCAGGCGCTCTGCTCCCTCCCGCCAGACGTCGAGGCTATCCAAGTAATCGTCAACGGAGGAGAACTTTTTCATGAACGTCCTTCACAAAATGGAAATCCAACTTCGTGATACTCGACAAACTTTCAGCGTATTATATAACGAATAATCCAGCGACAATCGGGGATTGAATAACTTCCCAGGCGGAATATCAACATTCTATCTGCGGGAGTGAGACGGATTGGGTCCATGCGAGCCTGGAAACAAGGCTTTGATTGGGTCGATGCTATCCATCGTGGAAGGCAACCGGCAAATCACATTTCGACCTCGATCCAATCAACGTTGCTTGAACCAATGTTGTCAGGGAATTTTGAATTCGATGTCAAATGATCGCCGAGAATCTCAAGAATTACCCCGTACGGATGAGAATCAAATGAGTTTTTACCGCACCACGCGAACGGTTTTCGTCATCCCTGTTTTCCTGTTGACTTTTTCGACACTTGTACAGGGTTTTCTGCAAGCCGACGAAAAGCCCAACCTCGTTTTCATCATCGCCGACGACTGTACGTTCCGCGAAATTGGCTGCTATGGAGGGCAGGCCCATACGCCCAATATTGACAAACTTGCGACGGAGGGAATGCAGTTTGAACGCTGTTTCCAGACCGCCCCAATGTGCTCGCCAACCCGACATAACATTTACACTGGACTATACCCGGTCAAGAGCGGCGCCTATCCGAATCACACCAGGGCGTACGATCATGTTAAGAGTATTGTCCACTACCTGCAGCCACTCGGTTATCGTGTCATCCTCTCGGGGAAGACCCACATCAATCCGCCCAGCGTGTTCCCGTTTGAAAAACTGAAAGGGAAAGGGGGCAACAACCCCGATATGGCCGCTATCAATACGCTGTTTGAAGAATCGGCAAACGACGGGAAACCGTTCTGCCTGTTCGCTTGTTCCAACGAGCCCCATTCGCCATGGGATAAAGGGGACGCGTCGCGGTATCCACCGAAGGACATTAAACTTCCTCCCTATATCGTCGACACGCCAGTCGTCCGGGAAAATTTCAGCCGCTACCTCGCTGAGGTGACCTACTATGACAGCCAGGTGGGCGAAATTGTTGAGATGCTAGACAAGCATGGCTTAACCGAAAACACATTACTAATGGTAGTCTCGGAGCAGGGCAATTCATTCCCATTTGCCAAATGGACTTGCTACGACAGCGGTTTGCAATCGGCAATGATTGTTCGTTGGCCCGGAAAGGTGAAACCGGGAGTTAGGACCAGGGCAATGGTCGGATATGTCGATGTAACGCCAACGTTTGTTGAGGCGGCCGGAGGCGAGCCCGTCGAAGGACTTGACGGTCGCAGTTTCATGGCCGTCCTCAAAGGTGAAACAGATCAGCATAATTCGTACAGTTACGGAATCATGACGACTCGCGGGATCATTAACGGGAGCGACGCATATGCCATCCGCTCGATTCGCGGATTCAAATACAAGCTGATCAGGAATTTGAATCACGAAACCAAGTTCACCAACGCCTGTTCCAAGGCCGATTATTTCCAGTCCATGGTAGAAAAGGCAAAGGCTGGAGATAAAACGGCCGAACGACTGGTCAACGCTTATCATTTCCGTCCACCAGTGGAGCTTTACCAGATCGAAGAAGATCCATTGGAGCAAAACAACCTCGCAGCCGATCCAGCCTACGCAAAGGTCGTCCAGCGACTGTCGGGCAAACTCGACGAATGGATGCAAGAGCAGGGCGATGAAGGTGTTGCCACTGAACTGAAGGCGAAGGAGAGGCAGGGGAACAAACGGAACAAGAAATAATCCATGTACGAAAACGATGGCCTTCAATGTTTGACCGTTTGTATTTACGCCACCTGCATGGCACAATAAAGTCCACCCAAGTCGACGAACCATAGTCTCCCTGTAATGCCAGCTTTACCATGAACCATCCCTTCCGAAGAATTCCTCGCACGCGGACTTTCCATTGGCTGGCTTTCTTGCTCCTGGTCAGCATCACCTCACCAGGTTTCGGGCAAATTGAAGTGCCCCAATCACTTGTTTATAACGGGACCACGGGTATCGGCGTCGGCAAACACATAGTTTTTCTGGCAGGGGACCACGAATATCGATCGGAAGAATCCCTTCCGGCGCTTGCCCGGATCCTGGCGGTGCACCATGGCTTCAAATGCACGGTACTTTTTACGGTCGATCCGGAATCGGGAGAGATTGATCCTGCCGCCGATTTCTTGCCGGGAACCGAGGCACTTCACACGGCGGACCTCGCCGTATTCTTCCTGCGCTTCAAGAATTTGCCGGCTGAACAGATGCAACCGATCGTCGACTACCTGGAGCGTGGTGGCCCGATTGTTGGCTTGCGAACGTCCACCCACGCTTTCAAGATTCCCAAGGATTCGAAATTCGCCCGCTACGACTTTCAGTTTGCCGGCGATGATTACGCACGTGGATTTGGCCGACAGGTGCTTGGCGAATCATGGTCAGGACATTACGGGAAAAATCATGTAATGTGTACCCGGCTTGATATCTTGCCCGACGCGAAGACGCATCCGATCATGAGCGGAGTAACCAAACCCTGGGCGCAATCGGGCGGGTATTGGACGGAACCAGTCGAAGGCTGCACTGTCCTGGCAAACGCCCAGCCACTGGAATCAATGCTTCCTGACTCGCCGCCTGCCAAGGACAAGGATCCTTGCCCCGGTGTCTGGATTCGTGAATATGCAGCCAAAGACGGATCAAAAAAAGGTCGTGTCTTCACGACCACTTACGGGGCTTCCGAGGATATTGTCGATCTTGATTTCCGCCGCATGATGATCAACGCATGCATCTGGGCCGCTGGACTTGAAACAGGAATCGAACCCGACCTCAACGTCGATTTCGTCGGCGCTTACCAACCATCGACGTTTCGGTTCGGTGGTCACCGTCGGGGCATCAAGCCAACGGATTTGACGGGCCTCAACGTTCCGATCATGTCCACCACCAAACCGATTGATATTCCAGCACCCAGGCAAAAGAAAAAGTAATCAACTTGATTTCGCACAACCCAGCGGGACCGGGTTTCTATTGGTTCGGAGTGGTGTGTTCCACGATCCAGTCGCCAATTTGCTCCAGTGCGAGAGGGTTGAAGGTTTCTTGAATACTGACATACTCGCTCATGGCGCCGGTCTCACATTTCTGGAAGAGATGGTTGAGACCTTCGAGCTCGACCATCTTGAAGTCCGGATTTCCACCGTCAGTCAGTGCCTGCTTGATTTCCGGCATGTTCAAATCGGGAAGTACCTGAAGATCCTTTGAGCCGATGATCGCCAATACCGGGCATTTGATTTGTTTCAATGCAGGTCGAGGATCATAGGCCAGGAAAAAGCGCATCCATTTTTTTTGCAGCGTCGTCTTGGCGTTGCCAATCCCCTGCCGAATGTTCCTGGCCGCTTCTTCCCGGCCGGATTCGGGAACAGTTTGGAGGATCGCCTGGATCGCCGGTTCAACCTGCTCGGCAATATCGTCGTCAGGACCGGCTTTCAAAGCAGCTTCGATGATGGCCCGATTCACCGCGAGTGCAATCGTGATCTCCGATTCATCTGTACCCTCAGCGCCCAGCAGCGCCCGTGTTTGACTTTCGTTGATCGTCACTCCGTCGACGCCGGTAGCAGCCATCAAAACAACGAAGGCGACATCGTCGCGAAGCCCGACTACCATTGGTGCGATCAAACCACCTTCGCTGTGTCCTGCCAAGCCAATTTCGTCTGGATTGATGCGGTCATGGTTTTTGAGAAACTCAACGGCAGCCGACGCGTCTCGGGCAAAGTCTTCTGTGGTTGCCGCGCCGAAGTTACCAGTTGATTTGGC
>JAHEBQ010000141.1 GCA_024642205.1 Planctomycetaceae bacterium
TGTCGAACGAAAAACCGGGGCAGACGCTGCAGGCCACCGCCCTGGTACATGAGGCTTATTTGCGTTTGGTGGGGAAGGAAAACGACGCCAATTGGGACAATCGTGGCCATTTCTTTGCGGCAGCTGCCGAGGCCATGAGACGGATTCTGGTTAACCGAGCCCGGGACAAAGGACGAGTGAAGCGAGGTGGCGACCTCAAGAGAATTGATTTCGAGTCCATTGAAATCGCAACAGATGCCTTGGACGATGACCTTTTGGCACTTGATGAAGCGTTGCAGAATCTCGCCACCGAGAATCCCGAATGTGCGAAAGTTGTTGAGCTTCGCTTTTTTGCTGGCCTCTCGATCGCGGAAACAGCATCCGCCCTCGGAAAATCGGACAGTTCCGTCAAACGCCACCTGGCGTATGCAAGGGCCTGGCTGTTCGATTCGCTCCGCGTCGATGCCTAAAATCAGGTTTTTCGAGCATTTCTGTTTTTTGTTGACCCAGTTCCCGCGAAAATGGGGCATTGGCCTATAAGCAACAGGAACAATGCCGATGACCCGCGACAATAGCAACATTCACCAGATCTTTAACGATGCGATTCTGCTGGAATCCGAAGATCAACGATCTACCTACCTGGATCAGGTCTGCGGTGACGACAACAGAATCCGCGAACGTTTGGAGGCACTTCTGCTGGCGCACTCGGAAGCAGGGGCGTTTTTTGGGGGATCGCCACATGAGACCGTCCAGGATACGGCGGCGGTGATCGGTCAGAAAATCGGCCCCTACAAACTACTCGAAGTGATCGGCGAGGGCGGGATGGGGACGGTCTACATGGCCGAACAGACCGAACCGGTCAAACGCCGCGTTGCGCTGAAGCTGATCAAAACGGGGATGGATACGAGGCAAGTCGTCGCCCGGTTCGAAGCTGAGCGGCAAGCCTTGGCGTTGATGGACCATCCCAATATCGCCAAAGTCCACGATGCCGGGGCCACCGATGCGGGCCGGCCCTACTTCGTGATGGAACTGGTCAAAGGCAAGCCGATCACCCAGTTCTGTGATGAACAACGACTGGATACCGAAGCGAGGCTGAAGCTGTTCCAACAGGTCTGCCAGGCGGTTCAGCACGCGCATCAGAAAGGGATCATTCACCGGGACTTGAAACCCTCCAATGTGATGGTCGCGATGTACGACGACCAGCCGGTTCCGAAAGTGATTGACTTCGGGGTGGCCAAGGCGACCGGTGACGAACTGACCGAGCAGACGATGTTCACCCGCTTTGGTCAGATCGTGGGCACGCTGGAGTACATGTCCCCTGAGCAGGCCCAATTCAACAATCGCGATATCGACACCCGCAGCGACATCTATTCCCTGGGAGCGATCCTTTACGAAATACTGGCCGGGGAACCTCCGTTCGAACGGGAGAAAATCAAATCCCAGGCGTTAGACGAAACGCTACGGATGATCCGCGAAGATGAGCCGACTCGTCCGAGTACAAGACTGAGCGGATTCGCCAATGCATCCAGGATCGCCGCAGATCGTCAAACGACGAGCGACGGCTTGGGGTCTCTGCTGAAAGGGGACCTGGACTGGATTGTGATCAAAGCGCTGGCAAAAAGTCGATTAACACGATACCCAACCGCAACCGATTTGTCGTCGGACATTCAACGTTTCATCGATAGCGAACCAGTACTGGCCCGCCCCCCATCGGCCTTTTACAGCTTTCAAAAGTACGCTCGAAAACACAAAGTACGGATGATCGGCTTTGTCAGCGCTGGTCTCCTGCTCTTCCTGGCTTTGACTGGGCTGTCGGTTGGCAACTGGCTAATCCGCGGTGAACAAACCAAAACCCAAATCGCGCTGAAAGAAGCCAATGCCAACGCGGCACGGACCGATCGTGTTTTGACCTTTCTGGAAAGCAGGGTTTTGGCGGCAGCCCGACCCAAGGGTGAGACCGGAGGTCTTGGTAAAGACGTTTCGCTGCGGGAAGCGATTGAATCCGCATTACCCTTCCTTGCCGAGGAATTTGAAGATCCGCTGGTTGAAGCAAGGTTGCGTGCCACTCTGGGTACGTCTTTCGCAATGCTGGGCGAATTTGAAAAAGCGCGCAGTCAGTTAAGCATCGCCTGCGATATCCGTTCGAGGTTCCTTCCACCCACTGATCCTGATTTGCTGGTGTCACAAAAGGATTTAGCAACGATATTTCTGGAGTTGGGCGATTTCAACCGAGCGATCGAACTCTTCGAACGGATTAAAACAATCTCGGAAGACTCGCTGGGCCGGAACCACCCAGAAACCCTGTCGATTATCAACAACCTTGCGATGACATATTCGAAAATTGGGCGGTATGCGGATGCCATTGAGCTAGGCCAGGAGTCAATCGAACGCCTTAATTCTCAAACCGAGCCCGACGAGCCTTTACGCCTTGCGTTATTGAACAACCTCGCCGTCGATTATGCCTCCATTGGTCAAATGGAACTAGCGCTGCCGTATTTCGAGGACGTGCTGAAGTTGAGAAAACAACTGCTTCCCGTCGATCATCCTGAAACGTTGAGTAGCATTAACAACCTTGGCTATGTATACGCCAATCTCGGTAGATCTCACGAAGCGCTGGAAAAGTTTCAGGAAGCTGTGAATTTGACCGAGACTCTCCTGGACGCTGGTCACCCAACCGCGCTCGCGGCCAAATTTAACCTGGCCGCAGCTTTGGTCGAGGCGGGAGACGCCGAAAGCGCTTTACCAGTTTGGCAGGAGACTGTGCAGGGGTATCAACAAAATGTTGGTGACGACCATCCTGACGCGCTCGGCGCAGCCGCCGGCATGGCCGAGTGTTATCTGGCCTTGGGTCAGCCGGAAGAAGCGCTGAAGCATGCCGATCCAGCTCTGGAGATTTGTCGCGACAAAGTTGGCGATGGACATCCGCAAACCCTGGATATCGCCAACGCGGTAGCCAATATCAAACTCGCCCTGGAACAATGCGAAGAGGCGGAAGCGCTGGCCACAAAAACGTGTCAGCTTGCCGAAGATACATTTTCGGCGAACCATCCAAATCAACTCACTTACCGCCGAACCATGGCCAAAATTCTACAGGGTCGGGAAAAGTGGTCAGCAGCCAAAAGGATATTTGAAGACGTCCTCGAATTGCGAATATCGCAACTCGGTGATGACCATCCGTCTACTTTTCAGTCTCGAAACGATCTAGCGTGGTTGACTGGCCTGTTCCTGCAGGCCCAGGAACAGGAAATCGCTGACGCACTTTTGTTGGCGCAAGACTGTATCGCGGCGTATCCGGAAAAACAGGAATATCAACTGACGCTGGGACTGCTTTATTTTCGAGAGGGCCAATTTCAATTGGCGATAAAAGCGTTGCCTGAAACAGCTTCGGATGCGGAAATTGTCGGGCCGGCACCATTCATCCTGGCAATGTCGCATTGGGAACTGGGCGAAAAGCAAACAGCCAGAAGGGTCTTCAACGATGCGAGTGACCTGCTCCAAAAAACTTCCTTCCCCAGCCTGGACGTCCAATACCTTGCTGCCTTCGCCGATGCCTTGTTGGACGACAAACCGCTTCCTCATGACTGAAACAATTTGAACGTAAAGAACGGGCGGGTGAACCCAAAGCGACAACTTAAGATTTCACCCGCCCCGAGAACGACACCGGGCGAACTGTTCGCGCGCCTGGAGTGCGTTTCCTTTTTTAATTGTATCGCGAACAAACAGGAGATTCGACTATGAAACGCTCTGTGTTTCGTTTGCTCACAATTTTCGCAGCAACAATCGCCATTTCGACTTTCGCAGTTCCAGCAATGGCACAAGGGAATGGTAAAGGTAAAGGAGGCGGTGGAGGCGGAGGCGGAGGCGACGATCCACCGCCTCAGGTAGACGTCGGATACCGCTTGATCCGACCCCAGTTGCCTTTCAACCACAGGGATACTGCCGTCCGAGCGGCCGTGTCAGACATCGACTCTAGCGGCTCTCTGAGCTTATTGCTTGCTGTCGGCTTCTATCGCGATACCGTTTCTCCGGATATTGAACGAGGCTTCATCTACGACCACCTTGGATACATCGATCCATCGCAACCCGGTCGCTATTGGGACATAACCGAGTTGATGGGGCCGTTGCCAGCCTGGCTGCCGGCAACCTTTGATGACGTCTTGCTCTACGGAGTGAATAGGGCAGGCCGAGTGGCCGGGGCCTTTAGTTATTCGTCTACCGATTACATCCCCTTCTATTTTGACTTAGCTGATGAAATTCCAACTTATACACAAATTCCAATTCCGGAGTATGCAACCGGCAAGTATGGCCTTGGGCAGCATCTGCGCCTGAACGAGTCTGGCGATATACTGATCAGTTATTCGGTTGGGACTCCTGAAAATCCGCAGGCTGGTGGCCAAAACGCATTTATCTACAATCCGGAGGCCAACGGTGGAACGGGTGAACACATACGGCTGCTGGATTCCGACGGAACTCCACTTCATTTCGGGTCGAGAACTGAAATCTATTTCAATTCTTCGAGGGTCGTGATTGCATTGCAGGAGAACGAAGTTGCTACTCGCTTTCCGGTGGGCGGTAACGCATCCGAGTACGAGGTATTTACGGACATTACTAGCGTCGATGGAATCAATGAATTCAACGAGTTTGCAGGTGAACTCCTGACGGGGGCGAGGAAACCATCGGATCGCTACGCAGTATTTAAAATCGATGCTTCCGGTTCGATCATTTGGCAGGTGAGCAAGTCAATCGCGGATCGCCCAATGGGCCTCAATAATTCTGGTGACGTGGTCGGCGGATATGGGGGGAATGAGCCATCTTATTTGTATCACGAAGGCGATCCCGCAACAGCCGGTGATGAAAATTTGCTGCCGTTGGTTGACTTAATTATCGACTCATCGGATCCAAATCGAGAGTTCCGCGATGGGCAGCGAGGAGGCATGTTTGTGTTGGATCGCGATGACACGGATTTCGGCGCGGTCGTAGGCCGAATGTATGCCGGTCAAGACGCCAACGGCACGAATTACTGGGATTTCTTTGTGTTAGTACCGGAATCATCCGGGCAGTAATGCATCGCCAGTTCAATTGTTCAATCTCTTGAGATTGTCTTGAGAGGTCGCTTGGGCAGTTCTGCTCAAGTCCTTCAAAAAAAACTTGAGAAACGGGCGGGTGAGCCCAAAGCGCTAACTTGAAATCTCACCCGCCCCGAGAACGACACCGAGCGAACCGTTCGCGCGCCCGGGGTGCGTTTCCATTTAAATTCTATCGCGAACAAATTGGAGTTACGAGAATGAAAACGATTTGGATTCCATTATTGGCGGTAGGCATTGCTGCCTGTGTCTTGGTCATTGGCTCAGATTTTGCCTTGGCACAAGGGAGGGGCAACGGTAACGGTGGCGGCAACGGAGGTGGGGGCAGCGAGCCACCGCAGCCATCACTCATACAGTATCGCGCTGAATATGTGATTC
>JAHEBQ010000029.1 GCA_024642205.1 Planctomycetaceae bacterium
TGACCTTCAAGTAAATCTGACCGGTCGTGTAATTCGATTCGCGTGTCAACGGCCCATTGGTGAATCGCTCGTAGTGCCCCAAATCGAGGTCCGTCTCGCTGCCATCGTCCAGGACGTAAACTTCGCCGTGCTGGTAGGGACTCATCGTGCCGGGATCGACGTTGATGTACGGGTCAAGCTTTTGCATGCGAACCCGGAGCCCACGTTGTTCAAGCACCATTCCAACCGACGCGCTGGTTAGACCTTTTCCCAGCGAACTGACAACGCCACCGGTCACAAAAATATGTTTAGTCATTCGCGATTCTCCTGATCTGCGGCCATGGTTTGTGCCGGCCCAACGCATTGAATATCCCGCCGATCAACAAAAATAGCGCATTTCCAGCAGGAAACGCGCCCCATGTTAAAAGGTCAAGGCGTCCGTTGCCTCGACCGGTATCATATCAATTTAGTTGACGAGTGACAAACGACCGGTAATCCTCGGGCGTATCGATGCCGACCGTCGGGTGGTCAATCAGGCCCACCAGAATCGCTTTGCCGCCCGCCAAAACACGCAGCTGCTCCAGGGACTCAATTCTTTCCATCGGCGATGCCGGGAGGTGAGGAATCTTGAGCAAGAAATCCCTCCGGTAACAGTAGAGTCCGACGTGCTGGAGAAAAACGGGCGGAATCGCTCCCAAGTAGTCATCACTCCAATCGCGGGGGTGCGGAATGACGCTGCGGCTGAAATACATCGCTTGACCCGATTGGTCCAATACGACCTTCACGCAACTCGGGTCTTCCAGCATTTCGCGGGTTCGGATCGGTGTCGCCAACGTCGACATCGGGACACCGGGATTTTGCTCAAGCAATGAAATCGCCAGATCTATCGCCTCAGCGGAGAGTTCAGGCTCATCTCCCTGAACGTTCACAATCAGGTCAAAGGCAGCCAGCGATTGGGCGACTTCCGCGACTCGGTCGGTGCCGCAGACGTGCCCTGGATCAGTCAAAACGACATGGCCACCGAATGACTCGACTTCGTTAACGATTTCCGGATGATCCGCAGCCACAATGACTTGCGAGGCCTTCCGGCTTCGAGAAGCCGATTCATAAGTGTGTTGCAAAATCGATTTCCCGGTTTCGTTCAGCAACAACTTGCGCGGCAAACGGGTCGAGTCCAAGCGGGCGGGAATTATGATGACGGAGTTCACCAGCACAAGCCTTCCGAAAAATTGAGCCCCTTACAGTGTCAGGATGAAACGCGGGCTTCAACGTTGCTGCCCATGGAGCGGCACCCCATTCGTCGTTTGGGTGATCGCAGTCCGTGCCAGGACGGATAATTCCGAATTTGAGTCTTGACTCAGCATTAGAATGTTAACCCCGGGATCGCGGATTGCCACTCCCCGACTTCCAATCCCGTTCCCGCGGAAACGATGACGATTGGGTGGATTCAAACCGCTCCCGCGTGTCGAGATCAGACCAGGGCAATCCCGGACCGGTTTTTTCAAGTTAATTACTCCCAATCCTTTCAGTTCAACCGGAAAGGAGTTCACGATTGCCTCGGTCCTGCAGCAACGATTCAGACTTTGATGGCGACCCGTCATTCAGTCATGCCGGGGAAACCGATACAATTGAACCGTAACCGGCCAAAAAATGGAATCCTTGGGATTATTGGCCGAACCGTACCCCCTTAACCTGGACCGGGAACGCCCGTTGGCCCAGTGTAAACTGAAAACATGAATCGTATTCAATCCCTGTACGCCAGTACCATTGGCAAAAAGTTTATTGCTTCGATCACCGGACTGATTCTTTTTGGTTTTCTCCTCGGCCATGTTGCAGGAAACCTGAAAGTATTTACCGGGACCACTGCCGACGGTGTGCCTCATATCGACGAGTACGGACAATTCCTGAAAGTCGCCGGCGAACCAATGATCCCAGAGATGTTTGCGCTCTGGAGTGCTCGCGTTGTGTTACTCGTTGCGTTGATCCTGCATGTCCTGGTCGTGGTGCAACTGGCATTGTTGAGCGCCGAAGCTCGCCCGATCAATTACGTCAAAAGCAGGAAGAAAGCGGCAACCCTGCCGGCCTTGTGGATGATGTTTTCTGGATTGCTGATCCTTTGCTTCATCATATTTCATATTTTACATTTCACGACTGGCACCATTCGACTGGGTAAGTTTGAGCACGGATACATCTACAATAACCTCACGCACTCGTTCTCAAACCCGGTCGTCGCGGTGGGCTATGTTTTCGTGATGATTGTCCTGGGCCTCCATTTGAACCATGGCGTGTGGAGCATGTTCCAGACGCTGGGGCTGGATAATCCTGATCGCAACAAGTCTCTCCGTGTCTTTGCGACCGGTCTGACGATTGTCATCATTCTCGGATTCATCGTTGTTCCGATCTCGTTCATGTCAGGAATGATGCCAGGGGTGGTTACCTACTCCCATGAATTATTGACGGGACACTGACGAAACGAGCCAGGTCAGTGGCACGGTGCATTTTCAATCCATCTTCCGTTGGCCGAGTTCGAACCGAAACGAAACGCTTAATCAAGAGTCTGATTCATGCTCACATTAAATTCGAAAATTCCGTCCGGCCCGATCGAGAACGCCTGGACGCGCCACGTCAACAACAACCTGCGACTGGTCGGCCCCAAGAACCGACCGAAATACAAGATCATTGTCGTGGGCAGCGGATTGGCGGGAGCGTCCGCCGCGGCATCGATGGGGGCGATGGGCTACAAAGTCGAGTGTTTTTGTTTTCAGGACTCGCCGCGCCGTGCCCACAGCATTGCCGCCCAGGGCGGAATCAACGCCTCGAAAAACTATCGCAACGACGGCGATTCGACCTGGCGCTTGTTTTACGATACGCAAAAGGGTGGCGATTACCGTGCCCGCGAACAAAACGTCTACCGTTTGGCCGAATTGAGCACGGCGATCATCGACCAAGCCGTCGCGCAGGGCGTACCCTTTGCCCGCGAATACGGTGGCAAGCTCGCCAATCGCTCGTTTGGAGGAGTGCTGGTCGAACGCACGTTTTATTGTCGCGGAGAAACGGGCCAACAGCTTTTGCTGGGAGCCTACTCTGCACTGGAGGAGCAGATCGCCGCCAAAACGGTCAAAATGCATACGCGGACCGAGATGCTGGACCTGGTGGTTGCCGATGGAAAAGCTCGCGGCATTGTTGTTCGCAATCTCGAGACCGGAAAAATAACCTCGCATGCCGCGGATGCAGTCGTATTGGCGACGGGTGGCTACGGCAACGTCTATTATCTTTCGACCAACGCCAAAGGCTGCAATGTCACGGCGAATTTTCGGGCATACCGTCGAGGCGCCGGTTTTGCCAATCCGTGTTTCACACAGATCCACCCGACCTCAATCCCGGCATCGGGCGAATATCAGTCAAAACTGACGTTGATGAGTGAATCGTTGAGAAACGACGGCCGGATCTGGGTGCCTCGTAATCCAGAGGAAAAACGCGCTCCGGCCAACATCCCGGAAGCCGACCGTTATTATTATCTCGAAGAACGCTACCCCCGATTCGGCAACCTCGTCCCGCGCGATGTCGCGGCCAGAAACGCCAAAGACGTCTGCGACAAAGGACTGGGCGTCGGGCCAACTGGATACGGTGTGTATCTCGACTTCGGAGCTGCGATCCAGGATAAGGGCGAGGAGGCCGTTAAAGCGAAATACGACAACCTGTTCGAAATGTACGAACGAATCACTGCCGACGATCCCACGAAAACGCCGATGCGGATCTACCCCGCAGTCCATTACACGATGGGCGGGTTGTGGGTCGATTACAACTTGATGACCAACCTGCCGGGTCTTTACTCAATCGGGGAATCGAATTTTGCCGATCACGGCGCTAATCGCCTGGGAGCCAGCTCGTTGATGCAATGCCTGGCCGACGGCTATTTTATCCTCCCGGTTACGATCGGCGACTTCCTCAGCCAACACCCGGCGGGGGAGGTGGATACCCACCATCCCGCCTTTCAGGAAGTCGAAAAGGAAGTCAGTGGGCAGATCGATCGGCTGCTTTCGGTCAACGGAACCCGTTCATCCGAGTCATTCCACCGTGAACTCGGCAAGATCATGTGGGAACATTGCGGGATATCTCGCAACAAAGAGGGTTTGGAAGAAGGGCTCCGGAAGATCCCGGAGCTCCGCGAAGAATTCTGGAAAGATCTGAAACTACCCGGGAGCAGCGACCATCTGAACCAGTCGTTGGAACACGCAGGCCGTGTTGTCGACTTTCTTGATTTCGGCGAATTGATGTGTCGCGATGCCTTGTTGAGAGATGAATCCTGCGGTTGTCATTTGCGCGAAGAACACCAAACTCCCGAAGGCGAAGCCAAACGCGACGACGAGAGATTCGCCCACGTCGCCGTGTTCGAATACAAAGGCGAAGGGGTTGCCCCCGAATTAAACAAGGAACCGCTGGCATTTGACGCATTGCCGCTGGCCGCGAGGAATTACAAAACATGAAAATCAAACTACATGTCTGGCGTCAGTCAACGCGCACCGACAAGGGCCGGATGGAATCATACGAACTCGACAATGTCGTTCCCGACATGTCATTCCTCGAAATGATGGACACGCTCAACGAAAAGCTGACCATCGAAGGCCACGACCCCGTTGCGTTCGATCACGACTGTCGCGAGGGAGTCTGCGGAATGTGTTCCATGGTGATCAATGGCGAAGCCCACGGCCCCAAGTCCGAAACGACGACTTGTCAATTGTATATGCGCCATTTCAAGGACGGTGCGGAGATTTACATTGAACCCTGGAGGGCCAGCGCGTTCCCGGTGGTGAAAGACCTGGTCGTCGACCGATCCGCATTTGACCGGATCATCCAGGCCGGCGGCTTTATCAGCAATCACTCAGGCCCCAAACCAGATCCTAATTCGATTCCGATCGAACCGGAAGTCGCCGAAACCTCTCTCGATGCCGCGACCTGTATCGGCTGTGGTGCCTGCGTCGCGGCTTGTCCCAACGGTTCCGCCATGTTGTTTACTGCGGCCAAAGCGTCCCACCTGGGGATGCTGCCCCAGGGGCAACCCGAGCGATTTGACCGCGCCCAATCGATGGTCAAGCAAATGGAATCCGAAGGGTTTGGCTCTTGCCGGAACTACGCCGAATGTGAAGCTCAATGCCCCAAAGGGATCAGCATCGCATTCATTGGCCGATTGAACAGTGATTTCCTGCGTGCATCATTGCTGGAACCGGTTGATCGCCGCGGCGAGATGAAGTCCCAGTAGCCCGGGAATGACCGGAATTCCAACTTCCGTTTTTCGGGAAACGGGGATTCGATTCAATACGACAACCCGAAAAGGGTTCGCCGGAATCCTCGCCCGCCGGAAAAACAGCGGGACTGAAGAGTCCTGTTTGCAGTGGCAATCCAAACGGATGCGTCCGGTTCCGGTTGCCAGCTACGTACTCCTGGCGAGAACGCACCGTGTTAGCGTCAATCCAGGCGACCTTGCATCTTCAGGACCCAATGCGTGAATTCGTACAGCGAAGTGACTTCGCGTTTTTGGATGGCTCCGAAATATTGTTCCGAGCCGGCCGGCATCGCGCGGTTTAGCCAAACCGCGTTCCAACCGGCCAGTCTCGGTGCGACGCAGTCGTTTTCGAAATCGTCACCGACCATCAAGATCACTGGTTGTTGCGAAGGTTCATCGGAAACGCACTTGATCGCCTCTTCGATTTGCTGGAAAAACAACGGACTGGGTTTCCGAAATCCGATTTGCGATGAACAAAACACATAGTCGGCAGACGACAACGGGTGGAGAGATTGGACAATCGATGCCAATCGGGAATCAAAATTAGACGCCAAACCGATTTCGATTCCGTGTTGTTGCAATGCCCACCAACACGCCTCCACATCCGAGTAGACTTCCCAGTGCCCAGGTTCCTCGAAATGACCCCAGAGATCGTCGAACAAGTCTGCGGGGGAATCCAATTCCAAAAAAACGTCGTAGACCAGCTGCTGCCACATCTCTCGTTCAATTGAGTCGTCCGAGCTGAGCTCGTCGAGGGCAGGAAATGACAGGCTTGAGTCGTTAAAACGCGATTGGGCTGACTCGCCGACATTGAAATACTTTCGGCGGGATTCGGAAATCCGCTGTTTGATTTGGCGATGGCTCAACCGGCTTCCATGCTTTTGACCGAGCCGGTAGTAGACATCAGCAACGCCGGGATTGGGTTTGATCACCGTTCCAACAGCGTCAAAAAGTACAATCGTGTGCGGCCGGTTCACGTTGAGCCTTGGGTTGCGAATATGACTCAATGAAAATCAAAAAGCGGGAAACTACCGGCCGTATGGCAGCCAAGCGCTGCCCAGGAATCCGGTCAATCAGGACTAACGGTCGATCGTCGTCGATCTCGCCTGGTCAACGGAGGGGCGAGAACTCAAACCCCGAATCGAAGCTTCCAATCGATCGTCGTCGAAACTGGGCCAGGCCTGAATCCTGGGAATTGCGGACTCAACACCGGCCATCGGCAATTCCGACTCCGGAAATACATTTCGAACGATGACCGGATCGGCAACGCTTTTGATACTGACGATCGGCGAAACGGGTTCATGTCGATCAATGGGAGTTGTGGCTCGCATCCGTAAAATCTGAACCTGCGCAAACGGAGGGTTTGGACTAGCGATCTTGAGACGCGAGCGCTGCGTGATCCGGTCGAGCGTTTGATCCGCTCGCGTCTTGTTTCTTTCGAGCGGATGGTCCTCGTCTTGAATAACCACGCCGCCAACCACAGCAGAGGTCGATTTCAATAGCCTGCTCGCATTGTTTTCCGTCGGAACGTGATAGCCGGCGGATTTGGTAAATTCATCCGGGGCGAGCTCCATCTGAGGTTGTGACTGATTTTGACGCACCGGGTCGATCTCCGGAAGTCGATCGCTGGCTTGTGATTCCACGAATGGCGAGTCCGAAGTGGAGGAATAGACAGGGCGATCAGACGTCGTTTTTTCATTCAGCGTGGGCAAATCTTTAAACGCCATGGCATCCTTGGTGGGCAATCCCGAACTTCCAATTCCTCGTTGATCCGCGATCCGGCAATCGGAAATGACATGATTTCTGGTAGGCACAGCCCTCAACACGATCGGGGCCGGAACGGTCATCTCGAAGGCTTTGGCTGGCAAAGTCTCGCGATCGGTTTCAAGAGATGGAGCGCGACTGAAAGGATCGGAAACCGGAATAGCCTCCTCCAGCACGGGGGACTCCGGGACAATTTTCGAAGTTGAAATCGAAGTCGCCTTGGTTCGATTCTTCGAATTGTCCTGATTGTTGCTGTCCTGAGTGACAGATTGTACCTGTTCCTGTTCTTCCACCACGGGAGCACCCGTCATCACCTGGGCCGATGGTGATACTCCCGATGTATTGGACTCCACGTTATCAACGCTTGGAACAGCACGTCCTGATTCGGGAGGCTGGGGAATTTCATCACCGTCTTCCAGATCCCTGTTCAGTGGCAGAGGAGCTTCTGGCAGTTCCATGGGCGGACGCTCAGGCTGCAGCAGCGATTCTGCCGGAGCCGGATCTTCCGAGAATTGGCCGGTCGAATCCGGACCGGAGCTGTCGGCTGAGCTCCAGGTTTCCTGACCGGTCGTCGGGGAGTGATACTGCCCTGGGCAGGAGCCCGGATCGGTGGGTCCGTTTCCCATGAAGCCTGGATTGCTGATCAAACCACCGCAGAATCCCTGGAGAAGAGGAAGTCGGCACCGTTCGCCCCAAGAGCATCCTCCGACAAGGGAAACGGTCAAACCAAGGACCAGGCAGGAAGTGATTCGAAATTGCATGTCAGCCTCATTTCATGAAAACGACAACTCCAATCGCCCCACCAAGCCGTTTGGTGGTTGCAACCGGCAGATCGCATTGTTTCTTCATGAAAACATCGACGCCTACAATCCAAACGGTCGGGTTTTCTGTTGACGGAGAAAGACCCTTCTCAATCGGCCTGAGGCCCAAGACAGAAACAACCGTCGCCGAACGAAAGACCCTCACAGCTGACACAACCTGAGTTCCGGTTAGGTAAGTCTGTCAAAGATTGGGGTGCGGCTCAAATACCCAATTGATCGATCTTGGCAGCCAGAATGAAGTCGTTTTCACTCAGGCCGCCGATCGCGTGGGTCCAGATCTCGATTGAGACATGTTTGTAACCAACCAGGTGGAGGTCCGGGTGGTGGGCTTCGGCCTCCGCCAGCTCGCCGACGCGGTTAAAAAAGTCCAACCCACTGACAAAGTTCTTGACCGTCCAGTCTTTGCGGATACGCTGGTTGTCATGGGTCAGATACCAGCCGGGTAGCTTCTGGAGCTGTTCGGTGACAAAGGGCAGGGGACAGGCATCGACGCCGCCTTCGCAGGGGACGCATTTCTTGGTGGTAAGTTGTTCGGAATTCTGGATTTCCATCAGGGCACCTTTTTGGTTTTGGATTTCTTACTTCGTGGCTGACAACCGATCGCGAATGGGCTCATTTCACGATCCCTGGATTGGCCTGTTTTCTTGCTTGTACGGCTTTGGATGCCGGCGTTATGCGGAGTCCTGGCGGGTCCAGGACGTCGAACCCGAAAGCGGTCGCAGGCCTTGCATTCAGCTTGTATCGTCACGCCGGCAAAAGTTGCAGCGCTTCCGCATGATCCGAGAAAGCATCGATCACAAACTGTATGTGTTCGTTGAGTTCGATTCCGAGCTCTTCGGCCCCGAGCGTGATATCGGCTCGGCTTACCTTTTCGGCAAAGCTCTTCTGTTTCATTTTTTTGCGTACGCTCTGGGCTGTCATTCCATGGATTCCATTGGGGCGAACCAGGGCGACCGCGGTAATGAACCCGGACAGCTCGTCACAGGCGAACAACGACTTGTCAAGCAGCGACACACGGGGACAGTCAGGCACGTCGTCGACGTGGGATTTGATCGCGTAAATGACATCGTCGGGATAGCCTTGCTCGGCCAGGATTCTGGCTCCTTGTAACGGATGGTCGGGAGGCGAAGGCCAGCGTTCATAATCAAAATCGTGAAGCAGACCGACGATGCCCCATTTCTCCATGTCTTCCCCGAATTTTTGGGCGTAAGCCCGCATGGCGATCTCCACGCTTAACATATGCCGGCGGAGGCCATCCTGCCGGGTGTATTGACACATCAAAGCCAACGCCGCTACGCGATCGGGCAACCCCATGGTTCAGCGATCGCCTTTCTTGTCGTCGTCTTTCTTGTCGTCGTCTTTCTTGTCGTCGTCTTTCTTGTCATCGTCTTTCTTGTCGTCGTCTTTCTTGTCATCGTCAGGGGCGTTTTCTTTTTCCGCCTTTTTGTCTTCCTCGACGTTTTGAAGTTCGCGCCAAGCCTCTTTCTTTTTGTAGCTTTCGTACTCCTTGTGCAAACTTTCGCGTTGCGTATCGGTTCGCGTTTTGTCAACGGCTGCTTCCCCGTCGGCCTTATTGACTTCGATTGCTTTTTCGACCCACTTGATCGCATTGTCGAAATCCCCCGTCTCGGCATACGCGGAAGCCAGGGTACTCAAAATATGAGCTTGCTTGAACTCGGTAATCTCCGCCGCTTGCGTCGCGAGCTTGATCGCCCGTTCCCCGTCCCGTACTTCGTCGTCGGGTGAGGTCGCGAGCACCCATGCCAGGTTATTAAGCACGCCGTCATCGAGTTCGCTGAGCTTTTCAACGCCTTCGGATTCTTCGAGTTCTCGAATCGCCTTGCCCAGTTCCAGCGCTTCGTCAAAGTTTTTGACCGCTGCCTGATGGCCTCCGATTGACAACTGGGCATCACCGCGACCGCGGAGCGTCATGGCACGTCGTTGCATGATGCCAAGTTGTTTTCCGACCGATTTACCTTCCCATGATCCGTCGGCATCTTCTTTCAGGAGTTGATCATAAATCGTGATTGCCCGCGAAGGTTGATCGTTGGCGTTATAGAGCATTGCCAGTTGACGCTGATAGAACAGATTCGTGCGATCGTTTTCGGCGAGCAGTTTGATATCTTCGATCGCCTCCGGGAATTTCTGTTGTTGGGAAAGGATCATACCTCTCATTTGAATCCCGTTAACGAGATAGGGCTGGATCTCTAGGGCTTTGTTGACATCGTCAAGCGCTTCATCCAGTTTTTCCTGTTCTGAATAGATGGTTGCCCTCAGCAGCAGGGCTTCAAAATTCTTGCTATCGAGTTTTACGGCGAGGTTCACGTCATTGATCGCCTCGTCGAGTTTGTCGCCAATTACGTTAATCCTTGCGCGGAGGCTGTGCGCCGTGGAATTTTCAGGATCAATCTTGATCGCTTTGTCGAGAATTCGAATTGCTTCCCGTTGCAGCGATTCATCGAACTTGCTTCCGGTGAGCATCAATTGCTGCGCGACCTGGATATAGTTGCCGGCATTTTTTTCATCCGACTCAAGCCATTTGTTCAAGTCTGCCAGAGCATTTTCGGGTTCCTGCTTGCGGAAATAATAGGCTGCCCGAATTCGAACCGCATCCAGATTTTCGGGATTGATCTTGATCGCCTGGTTCAAGTCCGCCAGCTGTGCCTGATCGTCCTCCGCCAATGTTGCCCGGAGGAACAATGCAGTTGAAAGTTGTTCTCGATCGTCGCCGGCCAATTCAACGGCTTTTTCAACGGCCTCGAGCGATTCTTTTCTGTCGCCATCAGGAAGTGCATTGAGTTTGGCAATCATCAAGAAAGCTTCACCCATTTTTGGTTTGAAGGTAACGGCTTTTTTGAGTTTGCTGAGGGCTTGAGTGCGATAGATGCGCCAGCGGGCGTCTCGGGCACCGGTTGCGAATATCTCGCGGCCCATTTTGTCGGCTTGCTCAAAAAGTGCCGAAGCGGCCAGCTGATTGGCCTGTTCGAGACCACTTGCATCGAGACCTTTCTTGATCGCGGATTCACAGAGTTTCACGACCGCATCGAGGTCTTTGGGAGAGGTTGCATCGATTTTCGCTTGAAATGCCTGTTCCAGATCTGGAACGCCTTCTTCGGTTTGTCCCCACGCCGGGGCCACGGAGAGTGACAATAGCAGGGGAAACACCAGCAGGGGAAAAACAAATCGTGACACTGAGATCCAACCTTTCGATCGCATCATGGACTCCCGTAACTTATTGGATGACTTAGGTGGCGAATTACCCGGGACGACTCATTGGCCGTCATCGGTCTCTTGATTCTATTTGATTTTGGGCGATCGGAGAACAAGCAAACAGATCAACTTGACGGCCTCGGAGTGCTTTTCAACTGGAAATCTGGACGATCCCGGGGAGAAGCTGGTTTCCGGACCACTTATTCGAATTGCTGGAACGGTCATCGGGACGGCGGTCTGCGAGGACCATTCGAGTGTCCACGTGATGAACTTCAAAGCTGTTTCATCAAATCGAGCCTGCACTGCGATTTGTAACGCAGGGCAATGGTGCGGTTCCGCATAGGTCAGATTTGTAGATCCAGCGTTCTTCTTCGATTAATTGTCGGATAGGACTTTTCGAAAATGGCGAAACGAAGTTTAATATACCGCTTAAATTTAACCCAACCTCGTAACCCCTAATCCATCATCAAAGGCACACCCAAAATGTCAAAAATACTCCGCCGGAGTACCATTGCCGCGCTTGGTTTCACGATTCTTGCATTTTCAATTTTCGTCCTCAATGATCAGGCTAGCGCGACCGAAAACGCGACATCTGCCAACCCGGCAGTGACTGAGTCCTCGGGCGGTACGGGTGCCACGGTCGGCCAGGCGACAACGGAAGAGGGGGCAGTCACTCCGCCACCCAAAAGTAACATGTTCTTGATGTTGAGCTATTTGATCCCGGTGCTGGGTATCATCGGCCTGTTTTTTACCTACTGGAAATCGGCTTGGGTGGCCCAACAGGACGTCGGCAGCGATCGAATGGCGCGAATTGCTCAGAACATTACTGAGGGAGCGATGTCGTTCTTGAAGGCTGAGTACTCGATTCTGGCTGTATTTGTGATCGCGGTTGCAGCGTTGCTCGCCTATGCCGGATACAACGAGGGCGATTCGTCATCACCGTTGATCGCGCTGTCCTTTGGATTGGGCGCCTTTTGTTCCGCTCTGGCTGGATTCATCGGGATGCGTGTCGCAACCAAAGCCAATGTTCGTACGACTCAAGCCGCCAGAACGAGTTTGGGAAAAGCTCTCGAGGTCGCATTTGCTGGCGGAAGCGTCATGGGAATGGGGGTCGTTGGATTGGGGGTCCTTGGGCTCAGCGTATTGTTCCTGGTTTACGGAAGCATGTTTGGTTTGGACACCGCAGAGAAACTGACTCGCGTGATCACGGTTTTGACGGGGTTCTCGTTTGGTGCTTCATCAATTGCGTTATTTGCTCGTGTGGGTGGGGGTATTTATACCAAGGCCGCCGACGTGGGCGCTGACTTGGTAGGTAAGGTCGAAGCGGGAATCCCGGAAGACCATCCGCTGAACCCCGCAACGATTGCCGATAACGTCGGTGACAACGTGGGTGATGTGGCGGGGATGGGTGCTGACCTGTTTGAATCGTATGTTGGCTCGATTATCGGAACGATGGTTCTCGGAGCTGCGTTTTTCAGTCTCGACGGATTTACGGGCGAAAACGGCGACGGATTTCAAGGCTTGTCTGCCGTGCTCCTGCCACTCGTACTGGCGGGAGTCGGAATTTTGACATCCATCGTCGGGACGTTTTTTGTCAAGGTAAAGGAAGGGGGAAACCCACATCATGCTTTGAATATTGGTGAGTTTGGATCTGCCGCCGTAATGCTGGTACTGACCTACCTGATCATTCAATGGATGCTACCCGATTCCTGGACCGTCGGAGCAAATACCGACAATGTGAAAGTGATCCATAGCATGGGAGTTTTCTGGTCGATCTTGATTGGCTTGGGAGCCGGACTGGCGATTGGAAAAATCACGGAACACTATACCGGCACCGGAACCGCACCTGTCAAATCGATCGTCAAGCAATCGGTCACCGGTTCAGCGACCAATATTATTTCCGGTCTCGGCGTTGGCATGATGTCGACGGCAATTCCGATCATCATTATCGCGTTAGCAATCATCGGTGCGTTCCATTTTGCCGGTTTGTACGGAATCGCCATCGCTGCGGTGGGTATGCTTTCCAATCTGGGAATTCAATTGGCCGTCGATGCTTACGGTCCGATTTCGGATAACGCCGGCGGAATTGCCCAAATGGCTGACCTGCCCGAGGAAGTCCGTGCACGGACTGACAAACTGGACGCGGTTGGAAACACGACGGCAGCGATTGGCAAGGGTTTTGCCATTGGGTCAGCAGCCCTGACCGCATTGGCCTTGTTCGCTGCATTCATGACTTCGTACAACCTGTCACATCCTGACATGATGCTGGAATCCATCAGTATTACCAATCCGTTTGTGATGGCGTCGTTGTTCATCGGAGCGATGTTGCCATTCTTGTTCTCGGCACTTTCGATGAACGCGGTTGGCCGAGCCGCCAACGCGATGATTGAAGAAGTCCGACGCCAATTCCGGGAGATCCCCGAGTTGGGTGCCGCCCTGGAAGTCATGAAGAGGAATGACGGCAAGGATTACGATCAGTGGTCCCAGACCGATCAAAAAACATTCGATAACGCCGATGGCAAAGCGGAGTATGGAAAATGCGTTGCCATTTCAACCAAGGCTTCGATTCAAGAAATGATGTTGCCTGGTCTCGTTGCCGTCCTCGTGCCGGTCTGCTTCGGTTTCATTCCCAAACTGTTTGACCCAGGCAGCAACACCAATGCGATGATGCTCGGCGGACTGTTGGCCGGCGTTACCGTCAGTGGTGTCCTGATGGCCCTGTTCCAGTCCAACGCCGGTGGTGCCTGGGATAACGCCAAGAAAATGATCGAAGAAGGATTCGAGGTCGATGGTGTCATGCTTCGCAAGGGAAGTGAAGCCCACAAGGCGGCTGTGGTTGGTGACACGGTTGGCGATCCGTTCAAAGATACATCCGGCCCATCGCTCAACATCTTGCTTAAGCTGATGAGTGTGGTTGCATTGGTCATCGCCACGCTGATCTGAATCGCGGTGGATCAATTTGAAAACACGAGATCCCGCGTTTCCACGCGGGATTTTTTTTTCGAACATGAACTTCGTGCCGGTACCGCGACCCGCAGTTCGAAGCCCCTCCCGGATTGTCGCGAACCGTCGCGAATGAATTTAACCTGATCGGGGGCAAAACGTGGCCGGAGCAGGATCGAGAACAGGGCCATAGGCCAGTCGTCCGATTGTGTCGAAAATCCTGTTTCCGCGGGCAACATTGCCCCTGTTGTCGTTCTGATCATGGCCGACCGGCAAAACAATACCAGTGTTCCAACTCTGAACAATCTGACCAAGCAGCAGCGAATCGAACAAACTGCTCCGGGTCGAAGGTTCATCCGATGAGTAAATAGCCCTGCGAATCCGGCAATCGCTTTTCCAGCCAAATTGGCAAGATCTTGAGCGCACTTTCGGCGGCCCGTGAACTCCGAGTGTGCTTTTTTTATTGCCGGGAAACTGGCTAGAAAACTGGAAATTACTTGGATTTTCGTGAATCCGTGACTATCCTTGAAGGGTCTGGCTGCCGTTTTCGATTGGTCGCCGACGGGCAAACCTGATATACCTTTTGGGTAGTTCTGACCGGTGCGGGCAAGCATCGGTTCCAATAACGAGGAGTTCTTTGATGAGAACAATGATGAGTAGCTGGTTAACGTTTTCGATCGTTGTGATATCCGCGGTTGCCATGTCGGGTTTCTCCTATGCCCAGGACGACGAAACTGGAGTCAAACAAGAATCGGCGCGAGCTTTGCTGGTCGAGCAAAAGCGAATGAACACCATTGCGAAAACTCAGTCCGCTGTGGAAGGTTTTGAATCCATCGACCTGTTCGACGCGATGAGCCATGGCGAAATCAAAGTTATCATTCGCACGAAGGATGCAGGGAATGCAAACTTGATCGTTGAAAACACTTCCGACAAACCTCTGGCGATTGTGATGCCAGCAGCGTTTTCGGCGGTTCCCGTCATGCGACAGGCACCTGGCGGTGCTCCGGGTGGTGGTGGATTCGGCGGCGGAGGAGGAGGACTTGGCGGCGGTGGACTCGGCGGTGGTGGATTCGGCGGCGGAGGCGGCGGTAACCAGGGCGTCGGCGGCGGATTCGGTGGCGGTCAAGGTGGCGGTGGTTTCGGCGGCGGTGGCGGCGGTTTTGGCGGCTTCGGTGGCGGCGGTGGCGGATTCTTCAACATCCCTCCAGGGCGCGTCGGTAAATTAGGGGTGAAAACAGTTTGCCTGGAAGAAGGCAAACCAGATCCCAAGTCGCGCATCGAGTACAAAATCCAGCCGTTGTCAGAACTTAATTCCGACCCAAAGATTTTTGAGATGTGCCGCATGTTGGCCAACGATGAAATCGCTCAACCGGTTGCCCAAGCAGCTGCCTGGAACATGGCCAACGGCCTCAGCTGGCAGGAGTTGCTTGTCAAGAATCGTGTTGAACTCATGGACGGCTCGTTTGAGCGTTATTTTCAACCGCGACATATTCAGATTGCCCAACAAGTCTCGATCGTTTCTGCTCAACGAGCCGAAGCCCGTGCCAAGTGGTTGAAAGAACAGGAAATGCGATCCTCTTCAGAAGCCAACTACGAATATGGAAAAGATGACTCAAACGAGTAAATCGAATTCCAATCAAAATTCCAACAGCCGCGCAGTTTTCTGCTCGGCTGTTTTTTTTTGTGGCCACGGGCGGCTGGAGGCCGTTCGAAATCCGTAGCGCCGGGTTCAAAGCAACTTCAAAGCGGAAACGTGGAGCTCCGATAACCATCACGCCCGATCGATAGGAAACGCCAACACTTCGCGAATCGATTTCGCCCCGACGGCCAGCATCACCAACCGGTCAATTCCGAGCGCGACCCCGGCACAACCGGGCAGCCCATGCTTCATCGCCTCCAGCAACCGGCTCTCTTCCGGCAATAGCGGGCTTCCATCCTTGAGTCGCTGTTGATTGTTGATCGAGTTGCGCTTCGAAAACTCGTCCGCGTCAAGCAACTCATGATACCCGTTAGCCAGTTCGACTCCATCCACGTAGATTTCGAACCGCTCCGCCACCGACGGTTGATCGTCACGAACAATCGCCAACGCAGATTGACTGGCCGGCCAATCGTAGATAATGGTTGCCGCCCCACGGCCCAGCTGCGGCTCAACCACGCGTGACAGAATCAAGTTCAACCAATCATCGCGACTGGATTGATCGATAGGCAATAAAACCCAGACCCCGGCTTGCTCGGCCGCCAATTTCAATTCGGAAACCGAACTGGCAAACGGATCTACCTTTGCCATCCTCCTAAATGCCTCTTTGTAGGTCATTCTCTGGGTTCGTGGTTTCTTCAGAATCTTCTCAACGAGCTCAGCCAGCAGATCCATTCCCAGCTTCATGTCGTCTCCCACGCGGTACCACTCCAGCATCGTGAACTCGGGATTATGCATGTCACCGGTTTCGCTTTGCCGGAATGCCTTTCCTATCTGATAGATCGCCTGTGCCCCGCTGGCCAGGATGCGCTTCATCGCAAATTCCGGCGAGGTCTGCAGCCACAGCATCTGGTCCTTGTCCCGCTCTGCCCCAGTCACCTGTTTTTTTGAAATGCCGATAGGGTGAAGATGACGGTCCACGACGATATCATGGGACAGCAAAGGAGTTTCGACTTCGATGAAATGTCGGTCGTCAAAAAATTTGCGAACTCGCCGAAGCAGGTCCGCTCGTTTCTGCAGCAGTTCCCGATTCGCCGAGGGAAAAAAGTCGCTGTTCATCGAAGTCGCCACATTTTTCTCATCTGAAAATCCAATTGTGCAACCAGGTAAACCATGAAGCTACAATTTCTTGAGCCAGTTTATTCTATTTGTCAGTTGTCCCCGGAAGCATCGCTTCCTGCCTGGGCACTGCGCGAATTCCTCGCCATCATTCGAACCGACCATGAACTCACGATCATTGCCCCAACAACCGTCGTTCCGGAAAACATCAGGGCCCAACACGGTTTTGCCTGTTTTCGCGTCGTCGACGACCTCGCATTTGATGTCATTGGCGTGATCTCGGCAATCAGTTTCGAATTGGCCCAAGCCAAGATCCCCATTCTATCAGTTTCTACCTACAATACGGATTACTTTCTTGTCTCAAAATCCAATCAGGAACCGGCCCGATTGGCATTGACGACCGCCGGATACGAGTTTCATCCCTAGTATGTGCGGACGCTTTACCCTGCGAACACCCACGGAAACGATCGCCGCCATGTTTGATGGCCTGAGGATTCCCCAGCTCACACCGCGTTACAATATTTGCCCAACGCAGCCGGTGCTGTGCGTTCGCCAGTCCCGCACTGGCGAAAATGAAGCCGTCAATCTACGGTGGGGACTGGTTCCATTCTGGGCGAAAGAACTGAAAATCGGTGCGAGTCTGATCAATGCCCGATCCGAAACCGCGGAGACAAAACCATCGTTTCGTGCGGCATTCAAATCACGACGCTGCCTGGTGCTGGCAGACGGGTTTTACGAATGGAAACTGGAGGGCAAACAGAAGCAGCCCTATTATGTTTCGCGCCGCGATGATCAGCCGTTTTGCCTGGCCGGCCTCTGGGAATCATGGACGGACAAATCAGTCCCTTCGTCCAATTCGATCGAAACATGCACGATCCTCACCACGGATGCCAACTCGCTCATGCTGCCGCTTCACGATCGAATGCCGGTGATCCTGCCGAAACTTCATCTTGATCTCTGGCTGGACAAGGATTTTTCTGAAATCGAGCCGCTGAAAAAACTGTTGGTCCCGTGGGTAACCGATGACCTGCGGGTCTACCCCGTCGACAAGAGCGTCAACAAGCCGGTCAATGATTCGCCGAGTTGCATCGAGCCGATGTCCGGAAATGCCTCGTTGTTTTGACGGCAACCCAATTTCAACGGTCGTCTGATCCAGCCACGGCAGACTCGATTGCCATGGCAGGTTCGGCTTGGTGAGGGAATCCGCACGATCTCTTGGAAGCTGCGAGGAAACAGCGTCGAGAAGAACAAACGAATTATTGTGGCTGTTTCACGGGATCTTCCATCGCCTGGTAGAGCCTGGACAATTTCAGGAGGATCGGTTCGATCGCCTGGTAGTAACCATCTTCTGTCATGGTCGATTTCTGCAATCGAAACCTCTCGAGTTGTTGCTCAAGGTTGTCCCGACTGTCACGTTGTTCCACCGAAAGTTTTGCTTCCGAGCCCCGGCGAACGAGAAAAATCTGGTTGGCAGCGAATCCGTCGGGTTCACCATTTTTGGATTTGCGCACCACGCGGATTCCCTGGAACCAATCGGCAGGAGTACCTAACCCGTCACCGTTGTCGTCGATCATGGCAAGTTCGGTCGCCAGCCGAGCTTCCCGAAGGTAAAACTCCTGCGTTTGGGACGAAGCTGAAATGAAGGCTTCGAGTAGAGACGTTTGCTGGTCTTTGTCAAGGTCGAAAGCAGAATCGTCGATCGCCGTCGAAAGATATCCTCCAAAGCGCGCAAAGTTATGCTGCGCCTCGGATTTGGTTGCCGTCAACACGATTCGGTTCGGATGCTTCAATTTGTGGATGAACCTGCCGC
This sequence comes from Planctomycetaceae bacterium, assembly GCA_024642205.1. Lineage (GTDB taxonomy): Bacteria > Planctomycetota > Planctomycetia > Pirellulales > Pirellulaceae > Mariniblastus. The sequence goes on from JAHEBQ010000029.1 coordinate 18,567, forward strand.
TGGCAGAAGCGCAGTTAATGACCACCACGCGACAGGGCAGGGGATCCAGCCACTGGCTCAACTCCGCCGCAGCGACGTCCGGGCCACGCAAGTTGAATTTCGAGGAGATTCGGTCGTCGGTACCGTGGCCAATCAGGACAATCCAGAGTTCGCCTACACTTTCAGGCGTCGACGCGATTTCGGCTTTCAGCCGTTCGGCATCGGTCTGATCGGATTCGGTCTGATCGAATTCGGTCAAGCCAATCCGAACCAACGTTGGTGGGGAGTCGCCGCCTGACTCAATCGCCGCTTGCCAGTTGTCGGCCCACGCTTCGAATTGTGTTCCGTATTCCTCGGCGCCTGGGGCACCCACGACCACGATTATTTTTTGCTGTTGAGCCAGGCTGAATCCAGGGAACGAAAGGGAAACCAACAAAGACAACAGGACGCCAGGTTTCAGCAATGTACGGAGGCATTCGCTGGTTATGCAATCGAGCGTACGGCGGTCGAGCGAACGACGACCAGAACGACCCACCGGTTTGCGATTCGGATTGATATTGCAACAGGTCGTCATGGCAGCCCTTTCCAGCGACGCAGTCCCCATTCACCGACAAGCAATCCGATCGCGATCCCGAAAATGGTCCAACGATGCCACCAAGGGAGGGAACTTGTTTCGGTCACCGGGACGTCACGATGTTCGAGAGCGGAGACGAACCGGTCCAACTGATCGAGCTCGACCACTTCTCCACCACTTCGTCGAGCAAGGGTTTCGAGGAATTCTCGATTCGGTTCAAGCGATTGAAACTCTTCACTGTCAGGCTCAGAAACCCAGCCTGCTTCACGCTGTTCGATCTCGCTCCCATCGGCTCCCGTCGCCTGGACAACGGCCCGGTAAGCACCCGGTTGACTCGATACGAAATGGGCCACATAGAGTCCCGGTTCTGAGTCAGACGGATCGCCGGATAAATCGATCGACTTACCATCCGGTGTCTGGACTTCAATCGCGATTGTGGCATTGTCGAATGGTTTATAGGATTCGTCGCGAACGCGGACGTTAATGGTTGACGTTCGGTTCGCATCGTTGAGTCGCTGGATATCAACTTCCACCCGGCGGGGAACGTCGGCGACCGACCAGCGAAGCATTTGACGCCAGGCTTTCAACAGATCTTCGTTGTCTTCGTCGCTTTTAAGTTGCCAGCGCCAGAAATCGCCGATCATCAAGGCTCCGGTGCGGCCTTTTCCGTAGGGCTGAACGATCAGAGCCGGGTGTTCCTTTTCATCGGCGGAAGTCACGGTCGCCAATACGGTCGCACCTGGCTTGATCGAGTTGGAGACGTTGAGCGTCTTGAAATCCGGCATCGAGACCAGCCGCCGTTGTTCTTTTTCTTCGGTGGACTCTATTCTGACCCAGGGTTGCAACCAGCCTTCTCGCGTCAAACTCAGGTGGTACTGGGCGCTGGCGGTGGGCACGGCTCGATCGAGATAGACCGGAAGCATTTCGCCGATCTGGGTTTTATTGTATTGACCACTCCCAAATGACTCCTGTCCGCCCAACATCAGCAGACCGCCACCTCGCAAACTGACGAATTGCTGAATCAGCGATTTCTGGTCCTCCGTAAAAAACGTCGCCTCCAGATCATCCAGTACAATTGCGTCGTACTCGAACAACGTCTCAGCATCCTTGGGGAATCCGCCACGCAATTCGTCCTTGTCATCCGTTCCAAGCCTGAGGAAGACCGGCTCGTCATGTTGCTCGGTCGTATCGTCATCCTGTGATTCAAAACCACGAAACAACGAGTTGGATTTTTGTCCTTCCCGGCCACGGAAAGTGAACTTGGCTTCTCGTTTGGCGATGCGGACCAGCGCAATCAGATCCAGCTCTTCGTCTTCCTGCAGCGAACGCCGCAGAAATTTAAGCTCCCAGTTCGGCCGCCCGGTAACATACAAAATCCGAAATGGGCCGCGGCCGCGATCGACCACCGCAATTCGCTCGTTGTTGACGATCGTCGCTTCCACGGAGGACTCTGCCGTTGCATTGCTCGTATCTTCACCGTCAGCAAACGCTTTCACCCGATAAACATTGACGCCCCGTTTTTCGGGTCGGGTTTGAAACCTGACCGCAAACGGCCGACCATCTTCAACCTGTTTGACTTCTTTCTGCTCAATTTGTTTGTTTTCTTCATCCAGCAGCTGAACGGTAACCCGTTTACCCTGGTAACCGTGCGCCATTAACTCCGCGGTTATCGTAACCGGAGCTGACTCGAAATTCGTTTGCGTGCTGGTCAAGCGCGTGATACCGAGGTCCTTTGCCGGACGTACTTTCCCGACGACGACCGGAAAAATCGGTGGCAAGCTCTCCCAATCCAGCGCATCCAATTCCGCCGGGCTGGTGCTCGTTGCATTGCCATCGGTCAAGATCACGATCCCGGCCGAAGGTCTCCCTGCAAACCGAGTCGAAACCAGTTCGACATTCGAAAGCACATCGCTCCCCTGTTGATCTGCGGCATAGGCGGCAAAATTCGAGACGGGACGCAGGCGGCGGTCGAATTGATAACGCCGGACGTCAAAATCTTCGGCCAACTGGTCAAGCCAACTGGAATCCTCGGTGAGTTTCTGTTTGAGTTGGGTCTCGCGCGCCTGGGTTTGGCCCCGGTCCTTGATTTGCAGACTTTGACTATCGTCGGCCATAACGACCATCAAGTTCGCCCCTTTTTCGGGTCGACTATAACGAACCATGGGCTCAAGCAAACAGATCGCCAACAGCAAGAACGCGGCGAGCTTCATACCAATCATCAATGATTTCAATCCGCCCGACGTCTGCGCCCACGTGTAGGTCCAAATCACTACCGCCAACGCGACGAGCATCATCACGCTGATCGGCAAAAGCCAATTCGTGGCTCCCCAAGCATTCGGAACCAATTCAGAAAACGTCATTGGCCACTCCCGAGGCGTTCATAATATCGTCGGACCGCGTCCTGATATTCAACAGGAACCGGATCACGGTCCAATGGAACCAATGCCTCTTTCGAACCTCGGCGCATGATCTCCTCAGCAACCCGATCCTGCAGTTCCGCCAGCGGTTTGGCGACTTTCATCTTGATCAGGTCCCAGTTGGGTTCTGCTGAGTGACGCTTCAGATCTTTGCGAATGTCGCGAGCCTGTTCACGAATCCGCGAAGCTTCAGCCCGCAAATCCGGGTCGGCAACCATTTCTTCAACATCACGAAGCCGGTCAGACCAGTCCCGGAAATCATCTCCAGTAAGCGGTCTCAGCATCGGTCGGTTGCCCCCCGCGGAATCACGCATGTTCGGTGCGCCGCCCCGGTTATCATTTTCGCTGGCTCCCAGGTTCCGCATCTGCTGGCGCATTTGTTCGGCGATATCCCGATCCGCCGGGGGACCGCCTCGCTGGCTGTCTTGTGAACTCTGCGGTTTGCCACTTTGTCCGCCAGGCTGCTGGCCGTCCTGGGGTTGGCCGTCCGGTGAGGCGGCCTGGCCCGGTTTGTCCCGTCCCGATTGACTCCTGTCCTGTCCGGGTTGCTGGCCCTGACCTGATTTGCTCTTGTCCGGTTCAGGTGGTTGTCCGTCGTTCGGCTGACGGGTTTGTTCCGGTTGTCCTGCGCCCGTTGTTTGCTCCGCTGACTGCTCCTCCTGCGGCCGGGAGCGATTTTGATCGGTCGGCTGTCCGTTCCGGTCCTGTTGTTCGGTTCCCGATTCGCGTTCCGATGCAGACTCAGATTCCGGGCTCCGCCCTTGACCTGAGGGACCGTGTTGTTTGATTTCGTTTTGCAGGTCACGATTCAAATCGCGCAACGTATCCTGGGCGGCTTTCAGGGCATCGGTTTCGTCTCCCAGCACGCTTTCAGCAGCCTTTTCAATCCCTTCACGCATTTCCTCAATGCCTTCCCGGGCCCGTTGTTCTTCGACCCGGGCATCATCCACCCAGCCGCGCCCGAGCGAGCGGCGGGCGGATTCCAACGCTTCATCGGGACGGGACACTTCGGAATCTCGATACGTGTCATACAGTTCTTCAGCCAAAAGTGGTTCAAACGGTTCGGCTTCTTCGATCGTTTTTCGCATTTGTTCGCGGAGCTGTTGGACCGATTGCTTCTGTTCGGCCAGCTGTTGTTCCACTTTCGGTTTTTCTTCCTCGGTATCGCGGAGCGTCGGCGTTTTTTCCTGGTCTTCGGTTTTCGGTTGATCTGCAAGTTGCTGGGCGATGTCCTCCTGTTTTTTCTCCAAGTCTTGAGCCTGATTCCGCAGCTCACGTATCTGTTCGGTGAATTGACCCGAAGTACGTTTCTGGAATTCGTCCCGTAATTCCTCCAGGTCTCGCTGGGCCCGGGTGCCCTCGGCCGCGGCACGCGATGCTTCGTTTTTTTCGAGTGCTTCCGCAGCACGCTGCAGGTTCTCTCGGGTCTCTTCCAGTTTCTCGGCGTCCTCGGCCATCCGCTGTTGGTTCTCTTCGGCTTTCATGCGGTCAAGCAGTTCCTCGGTATCGCGAAGCATTTGTTCCTGTTGTTCACGCAGCGATTTCAGTCGCCGCTCAATTTCTGCTTTGTCTTCCTCCGTCTTGGCTTCTTCGAGGGCCGACTGCAGCTCCTTCACACGCTCGTTGAGGTCATCCTGCCGCCTGGCCAATTCGCGCAGTCGGCTGAGTACCTGGCGGTCTTCCTGTTGCTGTTGGCTTTGTTGAGTTTGCTCTTGAGCGGTTTTCTCGTTTTCATACCGGTTTTCGTCGTCTTTCAGATTCAGCTGGTCAAGTTGCTGTTGAGACCGATTGTTCTGTTGCTGAGCTTGGCCAGGTTGTTGCTGTTGCTGTTGACGCACGACTTCATGCTCACGTGCCCGTAGCTTGAGTAGTCCCTGGTAGGCTGCTTGCTCACTCGACAATGCCGGCTTGAGCGCTCCGAGGTCGGCATCGTGATTCGCCTGCGTCAAATTAAGCACGGCCTCATTCATAAACGTCCGGACCGGATCGATAAAAGACAAGGATTTGGGGTCTTCCAGTTTCTTCGCCAATTCCGCAAGTGCAGCAATTGCGGCCGTTTGCGACTCGGCCAGCAATTCGGAATCGGAACCAAACCGATCGGTCAATTTCCCAACCCGTTCGCGGCGGATGATTTTCCATGTTCCGTTGATGATCTCCTTTTGAAGCTCAGCCAGTTTCTGCGCCTGCTGGGCATTCTCACCGCCCTGCTGTTGCTGTTGTTGCTGCTGTGATTGGCCTGCCGGCGGTGCCTGCCCCTGCCGAAAAATTTCGTCAAAGTGGCGGACTTCCGCAAAGAACATATCGCTGGAAACGCGGCGAATCTCGCCATCGGGCCCGAGGTCTTCGGCCCAGAAGTAATACGAGACCAGGTCATCGGGCTGGGCTTTCAGCGTTTCAAGATCGAGCAGGTGGTCAACCTGTTTGCGTTGCTTTCCAGCCGGTTTCTGTTCCAGCGTCAATTCATGGTCCTCGCGACCGGGGATCCCGAAATTGACACCGAATGCCTTCAAACCAAAATCGTCCCAGGCACTGGCGCTCAGTTTCACCTCTTCGATGGGCGAGGCATCCACATCGCGCCCCGGGGCCAGCAGCTTCAAATCGGGAGGTCGGTTCTCGAGGACGTTCAATACAAACTTCGGGGGCGTTCGATTATCCCGATGGTCGGCATCGGTCAACTCAAGTTCATATTTCTGCGACTGAACCATCCGGATTTTGGCCGTCAGTTTTTTTGGATCGTTGGGATCGACGGCCAGGTCGATTGGCTCACCATCCTCCTGCGGGAACAAGACCGCACTGATGACAGGTTTGTTGACGAAGAAGGACAGTTCTGCCGTGGTCCCTTCAACCGCGTTTAATCGCCGAAAGTCCTGTACGACTTTGTTCTCGACCTCGGTATACGCCGGGTACTCCAATGTCGCATCGGCCCGCTCAAGTCTGGGAAAATCAAAGACCGTAACGTCATAGCTGTCGGTTTCGCGTTCCGCATATTCAATCCGATAGGTCAGCGGTTGACTGACCGACGAAATTCGAGCGCCAAACACCGGATCGTCGAGACTCTTGGACATGGGTACCCTCGACTCGATTCCTTCGGCGTTGACGAAAACCAGGTTTGCTTCGGGCGGAAACGACTCGGCAAACCGGGCCAGCACCAACAGGCCCGTTCCCCGTTCAACTTCAGCATTCCCTGGTTCGACCGAGATGAAGAAGTTGGCGGCATCGACAGCCGCTTCGGCAAACGCGATCGTGGGATCAACCGGAACCGGCTTGGCGAACCAGACAAGGCAAAACATCGCGACGGCGAACGCCACAAGCCCGATCAATCCGGCCAGTGGGGCAGCGACTAAATGCCAACCAGGAATCAACGAGACCCACGAATGCTGGTAGCTGTGCGTCACCGCTTTTCGCAAAACATCCTGCTGCAGAAAACCAAGCAACTCACCCTCTTTGGGTTGCTGTTCCATCGCGGTAACCAGGCTCGCATCGAGTTCCGGATAGTGTTTCTCTATTTCCCTGGCGACCTGTTCTGCCGTTTTTGATTTGACGATCGCAAAAATGACTCCTGCAATCGATGCCCCGATCGTCGCACCCGCCAGCCACCACCAGGCTGTCGAAGTGTCCAGGTCTCCGGTTCGGTTGAGATAAAACAGCCACCCGGCGATCAGCGCCGCCCCGATCCAGACAACTGCCAACACGATCATGGTCCGACGGAATCGGATTCGTTGAACCACGGGGTTCAGACGATGATAAAGCGTTTGATCCATCAGGTCATTTCTCCAGTTGGTCCACGCGACGGGAAGGCAGATTCCTGAGCATTCAGTTTTAGTCCAGTTCGACCGGCCAGCCAGGTCTCGCCAATGAGTAACACAATAGCGGCCACGATCAGCCATTTCCAAACTTTTTGCTGATCTTCAATATCGCGGTCACGCATCTCACGCATTTGCGCCAGTTCGCTGGCCGCGGTTACCTGCTCGCCGACTTTGACACCAAACATTTCAAGCTGGGAAACGGGAATTGCACCCGATTCACTTTCGGCGCGGTCGACATTGACGGCAAACAGAATTTCGGCGGAAGTGCTGGCAAGCGTCGCGGATTCCGATTGGCCCCCCCTCCCGAGTGACTCATTTGCGGACTTGGCCTCGGATACCAGGCGGTAGATTCCGGGCTGATCCACTGCGACAAATCGAGTTTGCCCGGCGTCGATGACTTCGCGAGATCCATCGGGTTTGATCATCACCCGGCTTGAGGTTGTGTCTTCCGCTTGCGGAAACTCAATCCACTCGCCGACAGCGAGCGAACTATCCAATTCGGGAAAGTCAGCCGCAATCTCGATTAGGCCATTGATCAATGGCACAAACTTGGACGACAGGGCCAGCTGACTTTGCCGGGGTTGCCATCCACTGGAAATCGCGAAGACTTGACCGTTGCCCTCGATCGCACGCGACCAAACGGCGGGATCGTCGTTTTCAAAACGCGCTATGACACGCGGTTCGTCATTGAGAAATTCAACGGACTGGTTTTTCCAAAAACGGATCCTGGTGAAGTCGTTGTAACGGGGGTTGGCAAACGGCTGAAACAGCTCGTTGGAAAAATCAATTTCCGCCAGCATCAGGTAATCCTTTATCTTGGGTTGATGCTCGGGGTTCACATTCTTCAGCCGGGCCCCGGTCCAATTGGTCGTGCTTTCGACGGTTTCGCGATCGCCAAGGACGACCATCAGCGTGCCGGCCGATTTCAAATAGGCGTTGATTTCATTGCGTTGATTTTCGTCCACGGGTGAGGTCAAAATCACCAACGTCGGAGGATCGCTGCCTGGCGCCGTCATCGGTTCGCCCGCGACCCACTGGCGAACGTTGACCAGGCGGCTGGGAGTTTCAATCAGCGCCCGACGAAGATAATACTGCGGAAATTCTGGGTCGTCCGGCTCATCATTGCCCATGTAAACGACATTCAAGACCTGTTGTTTGTTGGGAACAACGTAAAACGTATTGTCAAAATCTTCGGAATCTCCGGTCATCGAGAACTGTCGAGCCATCACCGCATCGTCAAGAGATACTTTCAAAACACGGCTGGTGCCCGGCGGCACGTAGAATGAAACGGGCGGTGAATCGGATTTTCTTACTGCGTCCGACCAACTCACCATGAACTGTTCGACACTTGATTCCTCCGAATTGGTGACACGGACGCGCAGACCGGGATCGTCGTCCTCAGGCGATGGATCCAGCAGTTGAACGGTTGCATTCGAAAAATCCGCCGGCTCGACGGTTTGGAATTTCACAAACACATGATCGGGCCACTGGTAAGACTGGAGCGCGTCGATTCTTGAGCCGACTTGCATGTCGCTGATAACAACGATTTGCAGTTTGGAAATCGCATCCTTATCGTTGACGCGTTGCGAATCCCGCCACACATCGAGGCTATCGGCGACCGAAACCAGGGCTCGGCCGAGATCGGAACGTGTCCAGGAAGGCTCAAGTGATTTTAAACCATCACGAATCAAACTGGTCCCATTGAGTTCACCGGGACGGGCACTATTGTCAAAACTCACGATCGGTTTGACAGAACTGTCAAACGTCAGCAGGGCGACATCGTCGCCTTGCTCAAGTCCTTCCAGCACCTTTTCAACTTGTTGTTTCGCCTGGTCCCAGAGTCCCGCCCTGCGCATGCTGGCACTGGTGTCCAGCAGGATCGCAACGCGGCGATTGGCCACGTCCACCTCGGAAAGCGTATCGGCTCCGCGAAAAAACGGTCGCATGAACGCCAAAGCGATCAGGCAGATCGCCGCGGCACGCAGCAGCAGCAGCAGGATATTTTCGAGGCGGCTACGGCGAGTCAGCGTCGGGGGAGTCGGCTTGAGAAACATCAGGGAACTGAACTTCGTCTGACCCTGGGGTGTTCGCCGGATCAAGTGCAGCAGGAACGGGAACGCGATCGCCAGTGCACCGAGTCCAAATAACCAGGCTAGCGCGCTCATGCGTGGCTCCTGGCTTGGGTCGTTCGTTTCACGGACTGGCCACCCTGGGCTCGGGCCTGCAGCAGGTTGAACAGCGAATTCTCAAGTGGCTGGTCGGTTTTGATTTGAAAAAAATCGATCCCCAGATGATCGCAGGCTTCCTTGATGGCAGCTTCGTGGGCTTCAAAACGCCGCTTGTAATCGTTGGCAGCAGAGCGGGGGTCGACATAGATCTCCCGGCCGGATTCGAGGTCCTGAAACATGGTCGCTTGATCGAAAGTGAAGTCAATTTCGGCCGGATCCAGCGTTCGCAGAATCACGACATCGTGGCCCCGCGAGCGAAGGTAGTTAAGGTTCTTTTTGAAATTGTCGACAGGCGCCAGCAAATCGGAGATCAGAACAACCAGCCCTCGTTTGCTGACCGTTTCCGCGATTTGTTCCAGCGGAGCAGCGAGGTCTGTCGATTTTCCCGACGTCGAATTTTCCAGCATCACCATCAACCGCCGCAGGTGTCCGGCACGGTAACGCGGTGGGATCATGTCGACGATCCGGTCACCAAACGTAATCAAACCCACGGCGTCGCGTTGTCGGTTCAGGAACCATGCCAACGTAGCAGCCATCGTTTTCGCATATTCGTATTTATTGAATTCACCGGAACCAAACCCCATCGAACTGCTCATGTCGACCAACAGGTAACACCTGAGATTGGTCTCATCTTCAAATCGCTTGATGTAATAACGGTCCTGACGCGCAAACAGCTTCCAATCAAGGTATCGCAAATCGTCGCCGACCGTGTATTGCCGATAGTCGGTGAATTCGACCGAGAAACCATGGTAGGGACTTCGGTGCAACCCGGACATGAATCCTTCGACCACGATTTTGGCGCGCATTTCCAGGTTCTTGATCCGCATGACCGTCTCGGGTGAAACCTGGACAGCACGGCGGTTCAGATTGAAAGATTCGTCGTTCGGTTCTGACTTTGACAATCGTCTTCCTCAGTTTCTTGTTTCCGGGTTGTGCTGACCCCTGGTTTCCGCCATTCTCGTTGGGGCCGGTACGGAGCGCGTCGCCCCCGATCAACTCAATGGTGCCGTTACATGTTCAAGCAACTGGTCGATAATTTTTTCTACCGAGATCCCTTCGGCCTCGGCGCGGTAACTTGGCAGAACCCGATGTCGTAAGACAGGGTGGGCCAGCGACTGGATGTCGTTCAGGTTCACATGGGAACGGCCATTGAATAGCGCTCGGGCCTTTGACCCGAGGATCAGGTTTTGGGCGGCTCGCAAACCTGCCCCCCAATTGACAAACTGGTTTACGAAATCCGGCACACCGTCTCTCCCCGGGCGACTGGCGTCGGCAAGTTGAACCGCGTAACGAACAAGTTCTTCGGCGACCGGCACGTTGCGTACCGTGCCATGAAACCGCCGTACATCGTCAGCGGAGAACAGCTTCGCGATGGAGGGTTTATAATCCGAGGTCGTTTGCTGGACCACTTTGACTTCATCGTCCTGACTCAGGTAGTCAATTTTCACATTGAACATGAATCGGTCGAGCTGGGCTTCGGGAAGCGGGTATGTACCTTCCATCTCGATGGGGTTTTGGGTGGCGAGGACGAAGAATGGTTCGTCAAGCTTGTAACTGGTTCCCGCCGCGGTAACCTGATGTTCCTGCATCGCTTCGAGAAGCGCGGCTTGGGTCTTGGGTGGAGTCCGGTTGATCTCGTCCGCCAGAATGACATTGGCAAAAATCGGACCCTGGACGAACTGCATCGTCCGTTGACCGCTGTCGGACTCCTGTAGAATCTCGGTCCCCGTGATATCCGCCGGCATCAAATCCGGCGTGAATTGAATTCGCTGAAAATGCAAATCGAAGATCTGCGCAATACTGCGGACCAAAAGGGTTTTCGCGAGGCCGGGGGCTCCGGTAATCAGGCAATTGCCTCCGGCAAACAGGCTGATCAACAGCTGTTCGATCACATCTTCCTGGCCGACAATCACATGGGACAACTGATCAAAAATCTGCTGTCGGCCATCGCGAATTTGCTGAACCGCGAGTTGTTCCTGTTCGAAGGTGTTTAAAGTCACTTTTTGTCGGCTCCGAGTTTGTATTTTTCCCAGTCTTTAATCAATGCGTCATCGCGTACGTCACGATGTTGATTCCCAGCGGATAGGCATAGGGTTCCGAGTATTCCTCGAAATATCCCCGATCGACACCTTCCCGTTCCCAGCCATCACCCAGATCAGTGTTGTGACATATGAAAGCCATCATGCGACCATCGTCATCAAAAATCCCGCGATAATGCGAGAACTCGGCGTCCGGACGCTCGGTTCGCAGGCCACTCATGTAATGGTGAATACTTGGAATCTGAGGCTTTTTGTCCAGGTCATAAACAATGTGAAAGATCTTGTGTTCCAGCGGAACTTCCTCCGGTTCGCGGTCAGGAAAGACCCGCTTGATCTCCCGATAAAAATTATCCCATTCGTCTTCGCCCCAAAAATCATCGACCATCAGGAACCCCCCCTTATTCAGATAGCGGCGAAGCGCAACCACTTCTTCCTCACTGAATTCCAGGTGCCCCGGTTCGATGATGTAAATGAACGGATAATCAAACAGCTCCTTGTCGGTCAACCGAAGGATCACGCCCTCCGGATCAACCTCCAGAGATGTCAATTCCTTGAGTCGAAATGAGAGATTCAGGTCCGCATCGGGATAGTCCGTTCGCCATTTCCCCCCACGCCCTCCGCGACCACCGCTCCAGCCGTAGTTCCCGCCGTAATGCGAGTCGTATTGAATCCTGACGAACGTGAATACGTCGTGCTCGAACTCCTGGTTTTTTTCCCATAGCGGAACACCCTTGCGGGCGTCATAGTCACTTCCGTATTGGCTCCCGCCATACCGACTGCCCCCGTAACGGCGCTGGTAATCCTGAGCAACCACGAGTCCCGCGATCAATAATCCGATGACCATCAGGGGCCATTTCAAGTGAAGAATTCGGCTCACGGTAATTCCTTCTGGAGATCAGAACTCGGAGATTCAATTTCCGGGCGGCCCGGTGTCTCGACCGCCGAACGTTCATCCGTGGAAGCTTGCTCCTCCTGGACTATTCTAAGCAACAAAGCGTGCGCATCGCGATAGCGAGGTGCCTGCTCAAGCGCCATGATGACCTGCCGTTTGGCGGCTGCAAGCTGTTTTGTGCGATGCAGCGCAGAGGCCAATCGAAAAAACACATCTGCCCGGTCTAACGGGTCCATTTTTGCAAGCACCGACAACGACTCTATCGTGGCCGCATCGTCACCTGTTTTTTCAGCCGCGATCGAGAGGTAGCGGTGGGGCGAAGAAATCAGCGGATTCACGGCCAACAGCCGTCGAGCATAAAGTTTGGTTTTGTCCCAATCTCCCTTGGCGGACGATATCTCGAGTAACCGCGTGAACAACTCGACGCTATCGGCATCCAATTCAGCCAGGGTCTCCAGAACATGAAGCTCTTTTTCCGGTTCGCCCAATTCGCGGTAGGCGCGAGCCAGCGGAGGATAGGCATGCCTGCCTCCTGGACTGAGCTTGATGACTTTCTCCAGTGTCGACGCCGCCCGGACCCAGTCCTTTTCGTCAACCCACTGCTTGGCTTCCTCCGTCAGACCCACCAGGTTGTCTGGATGTTCTGTATTCCATTTTATCCAATCGGTGCCGCCGGAGTCCGGCAACGGCTTGACTTCATCCCAATTTGCATCCGGCGCAAGCGTGTCGGCACGGGTCCGGGCGAACAAGGCGAATTGCTTGTCGATAAATTCAATGGGCGCACAATGTCGCCGGAGTGCATCGTTAATCGGTGTCCCGGTACTTAACTCAGTCAGCACTTTCAATACCGACTCGATCCCAAATTGTTTGACGAGAAACTCGACAACCAACGAGGATTCGTAGTAGGCGAACTGAAGATGCAGCGGTGATTCGGGACGGAGGAAAGCCCCGCTAAGCTGACTGACGGGAGTCAGTTCATCGCCCAACATCATCTCGCGATACTTGAGGCTTAACGATTCACCCCAGGCCGAGTCCGCCAGGTTTTCTTCATACACCGAAATCCCTTCGCTCAACCAGCGAGGCATTTTGTTTCTCGTTTTCTGAAGCGTCACGACGTGACAAAACTCATGCCACAACACCGACTCCCAACTGGTCAGGTTCGCGCCCTGAGCGGCGGGACTGTTCATCGTAATCACGCGCCCGAAGCACACACCCAGAAATCCCGCACCACCGGGCAACCCAAACGTACGAATGGCAAAATCCTGTTGCCGGGGAAAGATCTCGATGAAGATTGGTGTTTCCAACTCCGTTTGGTATTTCTTGGAAAGCGACTGTTTGGCGCGGGTCAACAGGTCCAAAACGCGCTGGCCATAAATCTCCGCTTCCGTGGCGTCCATCCGCACCACGAAACCGTCCTGTTCCAGCGTCCGAAATTTTGAAATCTGATCGCGGAGAGTGACCAGGTTGTGCGCAACAACGCTGTATTGGTCGGTGTCAAATACTTCATCCGCCAATTTCCAGCCTTCCAGTTCCTGCCCAAGCCGAAGCAGGTCATGGGCGAGCTGAATTTTCGCTGGCAAAAAGTCCTTGTCGTAAACCATCGAGCGCCGCTGGCAGGCTTCCCCTTCCTTGAATCGATACTTCTCTGAAAGCTCCCGCCCAATCACATGATCGACGACGGGATTGCCGGGCCAATCTGCAAGTGCCCGGGTCCGGCACTCACCCTCTCGTACCGGATCATTGGCCAGGTGGGCGATCACAGCGCGATAGGCCCACGCGACCGGGTGTTTCGGATTGACGCTCAAAACTTGCTGCAGCGCCGTTTCGGCTTCTTCATAGCGCTCGGAACTGATGTGCTGATCAGCGAGCAGTAACCAACTGTCAACATGGTTCGGGTCAATCGCTAGCGCGCTGGTGATCGCCGCGTTTACTTTTTCAGAATCGCTGGGCAGGTATGACTCGGCGATACCGTACAATGCATTCGTGTCGTTGGGGACCAGCTTGATCACGACCTCATAATTTTCAGCCGCCATTGCGTAATCGTGTTTCCCGAGCGCCAACTCCGCGATCGCACGAAAGACCTCCGGGTCATTGGCATACCGCTTCTGAATGGGATGGTAAAACGAATCCAGCACTTCCTTGGCGTCGGCTTTGCGGGCGAGAAAATACTTGCCTAATACGATCTGGTTCGGAGGATCACGATACTGCCAGGAATACTTCGAGGCCAATTCTGCGATCTCGGTTGACAGCCTGGTTGCCCGTTCAACATCGTTGTTGAACTGGCAAACATCGATTCCGATCCATCGAAGTCGAATACTGTTCTTAAATCTTGCGAGCGACGTGTCGAGTTCCTGAAGAGCGCCGGCGTAATCGCCCGTCGCCATGCGTGCCTGGATAACCAGGAGCGACCATTTTTCTTCCACACTGTAGGTCCCAAGTTCCGCGTCGACAACTTTTGCCAACGCAATCGCTTCGGCAAATTTCCCTTCGTTAAAAAGTCGTTCTGCGCGTCCGGCCTCGGACTCCTGTTCCAAGCCGGCAGCCTGGGAAAAAGGATCCAGACCAACCTGGCTGAAGCCAGCTGCCTGGGACCAGGAAATCAGGCCAAACAAAACTGCCAATGCCCAAGGCAGATTCACGGCAATCCGGCGGCGTAAGGGGGCGAGTCGTGAAATCTTTTCTGCCTCGACGAATGGGACCGTGAAAACGGGAAAACTGAATCCGACGACGTTCAATTGTATTAAACGGCCTTTATACTGCAAAGTTACGGTGAAACTGACTTGAAGTTGGATCAAATCTGCTGTCGCTGGCAAACGAGCAATGACCAAATCGCTTTCTGAAAGTCGAATAGTTGATTTTGAAGGCTCGATCCATTACGTTTTGGCAGCGGTTTCGATCGACCTGACGGATAAAACACGGTTGAGCCTGCAAGAGGGACCCGCATCAGGCGGGAAGCGATTCTATTTTCCAATCGCATGAGGATAACCGACGGATGTGGGGCACTTCACAAGGAGACCGGACACTGGTTGGCGATGAAGCCGATCTGGTTCGAAAATCGGTGGGCTACCTGCGTGACATGATCACCGCCGGGATCGACTTGAATGAGCCCTACTTGTCTGAAATCGGCGTATTCAATCGCCTTCAGCCAACCCAGCAACTAGCCGCGCTTCACGAAGTCGCTTACGGGCTACTGGACCCTGCGACACCGATCCTTGAGCTTACGGCTGTCCGCGAGGCAACGGTCTATGCGATTTACCGCGAACTGATCCCTTTGATCGAAATTGAAATCGAACTTTCCCATACATGCTGGCGGGATACCAGGCCATCGGATCCCAACATTCAGCGGGCAAGCCGAGACGTTCCGGCTGAGCTGAAACTCAAGCCGGAATTCCAGATTCGAAATTCGATCATCGCCGCCTGTCAACAGTTCAACATGTATCCCGAGGAATGGAGCCAGGACGATTTCGTTCCTGCAGATCCGGCTTGGCATAAGCCGCCTGAAGCTGGCTCCGAGAATCTCGACCGCTGGTCCGCCGCGATCGAATTTCTCTCGAATCAGATTTTATGGGATCGCGATTTCGAGATGGAGGCGATTTTTGCTGACCATGACCCGGCGAAAATTGCGGATATCAAAATGTATCTTGGAATTCACCGGGATTATTTTTCCACTCCAGCACCCGATGCTTATTCAGACGAGTACCAACGGATCGATCGCGAATTGGTATTGTTGACGAAACATCCGGATAATTAGAGCGGGCAGGTCGCGCAAAAAACCCGAATTGCCGTATCCACTTGCGGGCACGCGCACCGGAGTCGGGATTCCCAGGTAATGGATGGGATCTTGAATTCCGGCTTTCAAGGGTCAAGTGAGACCTGCTTCGCAAACGTGACCTGCTGGGCGAACCAACGAACGCACGCCCGAGAGCATGTTATGTCGACCTGTCCATCCGGACGTTCATTCGAACCGCCATGCTCCGTTCCTAGTCGCGTGACAGCGAGTTGTCGTCCGTCGAGGGCAGGATGGGTTGTTCGTCATCCGCCTGCCCAGCTTTTTCAATTCGTGCCAGATGCAGCGGACTGGACAGCGTGAGTCGCCAGAATTTCTCCACTTCATTGTGGGCTTTGGCAAGCAGTGTACCTTCGGGATATTGCCCTTTTTCGTTCGGCCGACCCGCTTCATGACCTGTCATCAGTTCGATCGCGTCGTAGATGTTGTCAACGGCAAAGACGTGAAACTTACCCGCGCGACAGGCCTCAACCAGGCCCTCATTGAGCATGAGGTCTCCTTCGTTTGACTTGGGAACGACAACCCCTTGCTCGCCACTGAGGCCGAAGTAATCGCAGGCTTCAAAAAAGCCCTCGATTTTCTCGTTGACACCACCAATTGCCTCGAGATGTCCGTGTTGATCAATTGCACCAGTCATCGCCATTGACTGTTTGATTGGAACATCGGTCAATGCGCTAAGCAGACAAACGATCTCTGCGCCTGAAGCGGAATCGCCGTCGATACCCCCATAGCTTTGCTCAAAAGCCATCGACGCACTGAACGTCAACGGATGTTCGGTGCGCAACAGGTAACGCAACAAGCCGCCCAGGATGTGAAAACCCTTTGTGTGAATCGAGCCGGACATCTGCGCGCGTCCTTCAATGTTGATCAAGCCGGCACTTCCCGGGCCAATGGTCGCTGTGATCCTCGCCGGAAACCCGTAAGTCAACGGACCGGAGTGCATCACGGCCAGGCCGTTGATCTGCCCCACCACCTCGCCGGCTGTTTGCACCATCAATGTCTGGTTCTCAACCATTTCGCGAAACCTGCGGGACGGTAAACTGGCTCTCGCCCTGGTTCTTCGGATTGCCAGTTTGACGTGCTCGTCGCGCACGACCTCGCTTTCCGCCAGAAATGCGGCCTCGCGCGCGATATCGGCAATTCGACCGAATCTCGCCGTCAGTCGATTTCGCCGGGCAACGATTCGGGCTCCATGTTCAGTCAAGGCTGCTACAGCGGATCGATGAAAAGGTGGAAGCGATTCGGCTTTGACCAACCCCGCCACTACGCTGGCGTATTGCCGGATGCCTTGGTCGTCCCGTGACAACTCGCTGTCAAAATCGGCGAGAACCTTGAACAGTTCACGGAAATCCGGATCGGAATAATCGAGCTGATAGTATGTTGGCATGTCGCCGATCAGGATCACGCGAACGCGAATTTCAATGGGCTCGGGCTGGACAACAACCGTTTGTCGCATCCAGCCGAATTCCGGTGGTACGATTTCTAGCCGACCGGTGCGCAACGTCCGCACCAATGCGCGCCAGGATCCCGGTTCCGAAAGCAAATCGTTGATGTCGAGAATCAGGTATCCTCCATCGGCGCGCAGCAACGCGCCCGCACGAACGCCACGATAATCGGATACCGCCATTCCACCTGGGCCCCAATCAGGCTCAACGGTTCCCAGCAAATTAATCAGGCTGGGCGTGTTTTCCTCCACGACTGGCCGGGCGGTTGCGTCGTCATGCGTCAACACAACATTCACGCCATAGATTTCCTTGAAATCTGGTTTGTCATCGCCGCTGTCATGAAGGTATTGCTCAACGACGTCGTCGATAACTTCGCCGACAAATGCCTTGATTTCAGGGGTCGGGAATTTCTCGCGAATCGGCGCCGTGAAGTCCTCCGATAATTGCCGGGCAACCCGTTCGTGCAATTCAGAAACCTCTCGCCCGGCCGTTCGAATAATCTCGTTGACACGATGCCCCGTTTCCTGAAGCTTTTTCTGGTATTTCGGCAAGACCGTTTCATAGGCCTCCAACTGTTCCGCTTTCGTCGGGTCCTTGCCGGCAAGCGACCGAAGCTGTTCAACGGGAATTGGGTTGCCGTCGACGACAGCCATGATCAAGGTTTGCGAGACCGGACCCTGTTGAACCGAGACCAGCGCCATTCCATTGGCGGCGAGTTCCGTTTCGAGTGGTTCCGTCGCTTGCTTGATTTGCTCCTGAACACGATCTTGAACGGCATGCCGAATGGAAAGATAGGGTTCAGACTCAAGTGCCTTGGACAGTCCCTCCTCAAGAAATTCGGCGACCTTCAACATTTCCCGGCGAAACTCGTTGGCGGTGCCCGGAGACAATGTGATCAGGCGTGGATGATCGGGGCGGGCGAAGTTATGAACGTAACAGAAATCACGCTTCGTCTCGGTTCGCGGTTGAAGATCATGGAGCAATTGGCGAACCATCGTGATTCGTCCCGTCCCACGCGCGCCTCGAACGTAGACATTTTGTCCATGTGCCAGACACTGAATTCCGAACTTGAGTGCTTCGTACGCTGTTGGCTGGCCGACGACGCCATGGGCAGGATCAATTTCGTCCGTAGTCTCAAAAGGGAATGTACCCGGATCGCATTTCCAGCGGAGCAACTCGGGTAACACTTCGTATTCTAATACTGACATTTTGGATGTTGTTTTTGGACTTCGTTCCGGGAACTTGGTTGATTTCAAGATACCATTCTAGGAGCGATACCCTCGTTACAACAGCACTTGCGATGAACCGATCCGTATCAAAAAAAAAACCTCGCTTGCCGTTCGCAAACGAGGTGTGGGAGGCGGGAATTCAATGTAGCACTTATTCGGTCAAAATCGTCGGCAGGTTATTGGCGATTTCCTCGAAAATCTGAACCAGGGCGGTACCATCGTCGGCGTGGTAATGTCGCCCATGGCCCGCTTTCGCAACTGCAATCATGGCGTCCTTGTCTGCTCCCGGGCTGAAGGTAACGGTATGAATCGTCACGTCATATTGGCCAATAATTTCCTTCACTGCTTCACCCGGATCCGTTCCATAATTGTTTTCACCGTCTGTCAGAACAACAATCGTTTTCGCGGCAAACGGACGTGCGGCCGCACCTTTGATGAGGGGAGTAAACCCGGTCAACATTCCATCACCGATTGCCGTATTACCAGTCGGGTAAATCGTCCTGACCCGGTTTCGAACCGGCGTGTACGCTTTGGTCAGGTTGAATTCCAACGTTGCGGAACTGCTAAAAGTAACGAGCGACAGCAATTCCTCCTGATCGGTGATTTCCAGAACGTCGATAAACGCATCGACACCCAGATCGAGGTAATACCATCGGCTGTATCGCGGCGCGATGCTGGAATACTCCCAGTCGTGACAGTAGATTGCCATGTCGGAAGTCAGTTGAGAGCTTTCAGAGGATGAGTACGAGTCACCGAGGGTATGGCCCGGATTCGAATACTTCTCCAATTGGTAGATCACATTGTCGCTGAAATCCTGATTATAGAGACTCCGTGTCGACTTTGCGTTATTTCTCTCGGAACTGGAAATAAGTCGTTGGGTTGTCGTCGACGCTGGTACCTCGATCGTATCGGAACTGTTTCGAATTTCCCAACTCGAAGAGGCATCTGCGGGCGTCCAATAACCCCTGTCTCGCCAACTGCCATAATAGCTTCTGCTCCAGTAATGATACTTCGTGTAGGCAGGTTCGGTGATTGTCTCATAGGTGTCGTAAAGCGTGTCGATCGTCGCTTTCAGCTTCGTGTCATCCCGGAAGTAAAGCATCGATCCGGACCGATCCAGCACCAGTGCAATATCGCGGTCGACCTGAGTCGCGATCGAGCGGCGAACCGGCGTAAAGGTCGATACTGCCATCGTATTGAATACCATCGGCAGTTGCAGATTTCCGATTACACCGACACTTGTTGCCCGTTTGATACCGTTATCCACATCTGACTTGGAAACCTCTTCGAACTCATACATCCCGTAGCCATTGTTTCCACGAATCGACTTGCCAAAAATGATCTGAACCTGGTTTTCTCCATTGCCGCTTTGTCCATCCGCACCGACCGAAAGCACCCGACCGGCAACCCGGTTGGCCTGAATCGTCAATTCGGCCTGGGCGATCGCCGCATCGGTGGTTTGGTGAATGCTCATCGCCCGGCCACCGGCATGCGATGCTGCATCGGTGGCTATTTTCAACTGGGTCGAAGCAAGTTGCATGTAGGCAAGATTGATCGCGAAACCAGCAAAAACCAAAATCACCGGGAGCATGACCGCGAACAACGGCACAATGGCGCCTGTCCGGCGATCCTGTTTCAGATTCGATTTGTGCCGGATTCGTAACTGCGGATCTAACATTTGTCTTCTCCAACGTGGCAAATTCTTCTGTGGAAGCAATGAGTAGTATCGGTTGAATACGGAGGTTGCTATCGCTAATCGATGTCCGCCGCGTCGAAGAAACCTCGATAACGCTCGGTCTGCAACGACATCTGGGTGCTAATCTTGTTTTCACCAAACATTGCTCCGGGCAGGATCACGGCATTGTCTTTCAACATGATCTCGACCCGCGCGGTCACCATCTGAGTATCAAATGCCAACTCGCCTTCGACGTCGCCATTGCCATCCCGGGATCCATTTGAACCGTTGATCGTGATTTGAGCGTCGACACGGCCGATGCGCTGCAAGATCTCGTCGGCTCGTTCGATGCCGTCGGCCACGGTCGCCCCTTCGGTCATCACGAAACGAGCCGCCTCATAGCAGGCGTTTTGGGCAATGCTTCGCATGATACACATCCGCGAAAACTCGACGCAAACGACGATCACGATCAGGAAAGCAGGCGCGACCATTGCGAATTCGATCGCGGTTGCACCGTAGCGATTTCGTCGCCGATTGAATTTTGATGAATCGAACCACATGGGTCGTGTTTCCTGACGGACTGCGCTAATTATTGAATTCGCGCACCATTGTGACGGACGCGCTGACATTGCGATTAACAAGTGAGTCAAAAATGTAAAGTGAATTCCCGGCCGTCGGCGCAACAACCTGCACCGTTATCGGATCAAGGGCCTTCAAGCCGCTGAAATCACTGGGAATCACTGTGATTCCCAGTTCCGGATCATCGGAGGGAATGATGACTTGTCGATCGGCCAGCGCCTGTTCGACTCTGGCGATGATATCTTCCGGTGTGGCTCCGCGGTGCACGCCAACGCGAGCACCTTCAAACGCACACACAGTCACGGATTCTTGCAAGTAGATTCCGGCACAGATCTCCAGAGTTCCCATCATCAGCAAAATGATTATCGGAAAACAGAATGCAGCTTCCACTGCTGCCGCACCCTCACGCCGCTTTGGGCGTGTCAATCGAGAGCCGGCAACAAATTCTTGCTCCTTGGGCCTCTCGAATTGTTGATTGGGGGAACTCATGGATTTGGCAAAAATGGGAAACGAGTGCTTGGTCTGCACCGAAACCATATGTCGGAAACGGAATGTCGGCATGGAGAACCGGTAAAACAACTCCATTTTTCGGATCTCCCTGGCTCAAAAACGTCAACTTGATCCTCAAAGCCCCTACAATCCGGATTTTCTTGCGGCTGATCTTTCCTGGCGGTTGATTCCTCCAGTCCGGAGTCGCTGTCCGGGGCGCCCCGTTGGGAGTTTTGAAGCGGCCACTCCCAGCTAGCTCGATTCACTTGTGCCTCTCATGGATATGGTCGATAAACCAGAGGATGCGACCTGTCTCGGCTTTTCCCGGGTAAGCCAACCCTCCGAACAATTGTTACCTGATTCCGAATAAGGAATCCGGACGGCCGATCGGTCCTCGCATCGGTCGCCCAGTAAGATGAAGAATCGATGGGCTTCAGCTGTGGGACGGTCCCCAAGCAAAAGCGGGTAAATTTGATTCAAGTCGAGCTGCGGAACAACGAGGACGTGAAGGTTCGTTACTTCCTCCAAGTCAAAAGCGGTATAATCAATACTGGTTTCCCCGCGAACAAACGAAGATGATAATTGTCCACTCCCTTGTGTTTGAGGGTTGCCTTTCAATGCGGCAACTCAACCTGGCACAGCAATTCCTGAAACCATGACCCGAAATCGAAAAAATATCTGGCCGACGTTGATCTTGAGCGCCATTCTTTTGGGAGTCGGCGGGGTCACCGGCTTTTTGTTGCGTCCGGTCATCCTTCCGGTGACCGTGCTGTCGGAGGTTGTGGACCTGAACGAAACCAAAGCGTTGGAGGACGACCACGGACATGGAAACAGTTCGGTGGTTGAGATCCTGGCCACGACGCTTGAAAACATGAGCCTGAAAACGGGCAAGTTCGAAGTTCGCGATTACTACCGGAACATTCGCATCCCGGCGAAAATCGTGGAACGCATTCCCCAGAGTCGCCGACGCGTCACCGCACCCATTGGCGGTCGGGTCACCAACGTCCTGATCGCGGAAGGCCAGGCGGTACGCCCCGGAGACAAATTATTTGAATTCCGAATTACGGACGATTCGCTGGCCGAATCCCAAACGGCATTGCTCAACGTGATCGCACAGATCGACGTCAATCAACTGAAGCTTGATCGACTCGTGCCGCTCGTGGAATCGGGCGTGGTTCCGAACAAGCGAATGCTCGATGTCGAATTCGAGATCAGTTCGCTGGGGCAACAGCGAGACGCTCTGAAGCAGGAATTGAGTCTTCGCGGGATGGACAATGAAAAGATCCAGGACCTGGTCAAAAACAAGCAACTGATGCAGACCATAGAAATTTTCGCACCATCGATGAACGGTGAGGTACACCCGAACGCTGCCCACGTGGAATCGGATGCGAGCATTCGGCAAGTCTCTCGGACCAACGTCGCGGAGTTCGTTTTGGAGAAACCGGGCAGTATCACCGACCCGGACGAACAGTATTATACGGTTGAATCCATTTCCGCATTCGAGGGGACCAACCAGATAAAAGGCGCCAGCTTGTGTGAATTGACACATCACGGCGAAATGTTGATCGAAGGGCAGGCGTACGAATCGGACATTGAAAAGATCACGAAGGCCAATGAACAGGGATGGCGGTTTACTGCCCAGTTTGGCGAAGGCAAAGGAGCCCAGATCCGGGAGAACCTGAAGCTGTTCAAGATCGAAAATCATGTCGATAACCAGTCGCAAACCTATCCAATTTTTGTCGAGATTAAGAACGAGATCGTGGGACGAACGACGGACGAAAAAAATCGGACGTACGTCAACTGGCGGTTCAAGCCAGGACAACGCGCACACCTCGAATTTCCGATTGAAGTCTGGGAGAAGCAGGTCGTTGCTCCCCTGGCCGCGCTCGTTCGCGAAGGCCCGGAAACATTCGTGTTTCAAAAAATCAGTCACACGCACGAAGGCCCCGACGGAACGGTTCATGAATTTCAAAAAGTTCCGGTCAAAGTGCTTCACACCGACAAATACAATGCCGTGCTGGCAAAGAATGTACGGTTGGATGTTTATGAAGAGTATGCACTTGATCAAGCCTACAAATTGAATCTCGCGTTGAAACAGGCTGCTGGCGGCGGGGGGGGGCACGCCGGGCATGACCATGCGCATTGAGGATCGAGTCAATCATTACAGAGTATCAACCTGGCTGCCCTGGTTTTTCCAGACCGAATCTGCCAGCCGCATTGAGAACATGTACCATGCCGGATTCGCATTCGGCCCCACGCCAGATTGAACCTTTAACCTGAATTGTCTCTGTGCTCAACGCCATCATCCAACTTGCCCTTCGCCGACGGGCAATCGTGCTTTGCCTGGCGCTGGCCGCGATCGTGACCGGGTTCCGGGCGATCCAGCAGCTTCCGATCGACGTATTACCCGATCTGACTCGGCCTCGCGTAACGATTATCACGGAATGCCCGGGCATGGCTCCGGAAGAAGTTGAACGGCAGGTCACGATTCCCCTGGAGACCACCGTTAATGGCGCGTCAGGCATCATCGCCGTTCGCAGCAAGTCGGATGTCGGGCTGTCGGTCATCAATGTTGAATTCGACTGGGGCACAGACATCTATCGCTCGCGTCAGATTGTGACGGAGCGCATGTCGCTGGCGCAATTGCAATTGCCAACCGGCGTTCAACCAAGATTGGGTCCGCTGTCCTCCCTGCTGGGCCAAATCATGTTGATCGGCATGTGGAGCGAGACCGATGCAACCGAACCCATGGAGCTTCGCACCCTCGCCGACTGGGTTGTGAAAAAGCGACTTCAACAGATTCCCGGCATTTCTGAAGTCATCACGATGGGTGGTGGCCGCAAACAGTACCACGTGTTGGTGGATCTTCACCAGTTGCACAAGTTTGAAGTCACACTCCAGGACATCGAACAGGCACTCGCCGAAAGCAATCTCAATGTCAATGGCGGCTACGTCGATCGCAATTCGCGTGAATTTCTGGTACGGGGAATCGGCCGGCTGACAAGCATTGGGCAACTCAATCGCGTCGTCGTTCGGGCTGACTCGCAGCGTGCCGTCCTGTTGGAAAACGTGGCCACGATCAAGCCTTTTCCCCAAGTCAAGCGTGGTGATGCAACGATCAATGGAAAGCCTGGGGTTGTTTTGACCATTCAAAAACAACCACTTACAGATACGCGGTACCTCTCCGACAAGATCAATTCTGCTTTGAAAGAACTGCGTCCCGGGATGCCGTCTGATGTCAAACTCGAAGTTACTTACCAACAACGAGATTTCATCGATCACAGTGTCGGAAACGTGGTGGATGCACTTCGAGACGGGTCAATCCTGGTTGTGGTGGTCCTGTTCCTGTTTCTTTTTAATGTGCGGACAACGCTGATCACGTTGACAGCGATTCCGGTTTCGATTGTGGTGACGGCGCTCGTCTTCCGCTATTTCCATTTGTCGATCAACGTGATGACGCTGGGTGGAATTGCAATTGCCCTGGGTGAGCTGGTCGATGATGCCATCGTCGACGTCGAAAACATCTACCGGCGGCTGCGCGAAAACTCCATGGCTGTGCGGCCGCGACCGCGTCTCAAGGTAATCTTCGATGCCAGTGTCGAAGTTCGCAACGCGATCGTCATCAGCACAATGCTGGTCCTGCTCGTGTTTGCACCGTTGTTCGCCTTGAGTGGCATTTCAGGTCGGATGTTCATTCCGCTGGGAATCTCCTACATCGTTTCGATCCTGGCGTCCATGGTCGTCTCGTTAACGTTGACTCCCGTGATGTCGTACTACTTGTTAGCCAAGACGGACGCGAACAGAGGGAAAAGCGGCGACAGCCTGGTGGTTCGGGGATTGAAAGCTGCCATATCGCCCCTGATCCGGATGAGCATGACGCCCCTTGGTTTTTCGCTGATGTTCCTTGCGACCATTACCGCCGTCGTTGTCAGCGGGTTTTTGGCGTTGCGTATGGGGCAAGAGTGGATTCCAAAGTTCGATGAAGGTGCAATGCAGCTGAACCTGTTTGCGGCGCCAGGAACATCGCTGGCAACATCGATGGAAATCAGTGCCAGTGCCAACCGCCAGCTGCAGAAGCTGGTTCGCAGTCCTGAAAACCCGGACGGTTTCATCACGTACTACACCGCGCGAACCGGCCGAGCCGAGAATGACGAACATGTGATGGGCGTCAACACGACCGAATACACGATCTCGATGACGGAAGACCACGACAAAACGCGAGCCGAAATCGTCAGGATTCTCGAAGACACCGCGAGGGTCCTGCCCGACGTTGAAAACGAAACCGACCAGCCGATTCGCCACTTGATCAGCCACCTGATCTCCGGTTCAACCGCCGAGATCGCGATCAAACTTTTTGGTGACGACCTGGATACGCTGGTCCGCAAAGGGGGTGAGATTCGTGATGCGATCAGCAACGTACCGGGAATCAAGCCGCCAAAACTGGAGCAACAGCAGATCATTCCGCAGCTCCGGATTGAACTGGATTACGAACAGCTGGCGACGTACAAACTGAACGCCGCGAAAGTTTTTGAGTTGGTCGAAACGGCGATGCAAGGCAAATCTGTTTCGCAGATGATTGAAGCGGAGCGTCAGTTTGATATCGTCGTGCGGTTTCCGGATCATTACCGCGAGAACTTTGAAGAGCTGGGACGGATTCCAATCGAATTGCCCGATGGCGGAATTGTTCCGCTTTCCACGGTCGCAAACATCTATGAGTACGGCGGACCCAACACGATCAATCGCGAAGACGCCAGACGGAGAATCGTGGTTCGTGTTTTCACCGACGGCGCTGATCTCGCCTCAGCCGTCGCTGCCATCCGCAAAAAAGTCGACGAAAAGGTTGAGCTCCCGGAAGGCTACTTCGTTCAATACGGTGGCCAATTCGAAGCCCAACAGACTGCGACCAGACAGATTTTGACTCTAAGCATCGTTGCGCTGCTGGCAGTGATCGTATTGCTTTATACGGCCTACTCGTCGTTGAACATCGCCGTTCAAATTCTGATTGCACTACCGATTGCTTTTGTTGGCGGGATCCTGGCATTGGTGTTAACCGGTCAGATCTTTACGACCGCGGCGATGGTCGGCTTTATTTCGCTCGGTGGGATCGCGGCCAGAAACGGTCTGTTGCTGGTCTCGACCTACTTGTCTGGCCAGGAACACGAAGGAACTGCCGACACGATCTCTCCGAATACGGAATACACGATCACGAGCGAAACCATCCTGCAGGGTAGTCTCGACCGAATGACGCCGGTGCTGATGACGACGCTCACCACCGGCATCGGTTTGTTGCCGTTGATTATCGCCGGGAATCTACCTGGACGGGAGATTCTATATCCCGTCGCGACGGTGATCGTCGGGGGACTGATTACTTCGACTGCCTGCGAGTTTTTGATCCGGCCAGGTCTTTTTTACTTCTTCGGACCCACGGAGTCCAAACCCAGACATGACCAGGTTAGACCCTTCTGAGGCAGCAACAGTGACAGTCGACAGGGAAGTTCGAGCCTGCACCAAATCGGCGACCTGATTCAAACCATCCGTGCCGCCAACTGAAATTCCGGGGACCCCAGGGCAATCCAATTGGGTGCGGGAGACCGTGGTAGACTTTCGGCCAGAAGCTGACGCTTTTCTGCCGCACGAAAATGAGGATCTTTATACGCTGATCGCGGCGACGGAGAAAGCATCCGTAACGTCCCTGGCGTTTGTGCACGCCACCGACATCGTGATTCGGTTGCGAGATGTGATTAACAGGGCTGATTCGTTAAACTATAACTCATCGGTGGCGTATCGACAAACCAACAGCGTCGATTGCATGTTGATACGACGGTCGTCTCAGACTGGTTTGAGGAAGATTCATTGGTCAATCTCAAGTACCTGTTGTTACAAGTGCGGAATCCTGATGATCCCATGAGGCATCATGAAGTTACTTGTTTTTCGGACAAGTTGGGTTGTCCAGAATCGAACATTCTTGTGCATGACCTGATTTCGGGGCGACCGTCAAAAAGGTTGCTTGAACGTGTCGACGCCGTGCTGGTTGGTGGCAGCGGCGATTACTCGGTGGCCGAGGGCGGTGTGTGGTTACCTGAAGCGCTGGAGCAATTTCGTGAACTCTACGAATGGGACAAACCGACCTTTGCCTCCTGCTGGGGATTTCAGGCGTTTGCCAAAGCACTGGGGGGCGAAGTGGTGACGGATTTACAACGGGCTGAAGTTGGCACTCATACCTTTGAGTTGACCGACGCAGGTCGCGCCGATCCGGTGTTTGGTCCACTCGGCTCGCCATTTTTCGGGCAATCAGGTCACCAGGACATTGTCGATCGCTTACCTGCTCACGCGGTACTGTTAGCATCCAGTGCGCTGGTGGAAAACGAGGCATTTGGATTTCCGGACAAGCCGATTTACGGAACTCAATTTCATCCGGAACTTGAATTGGCAGATTTGGTCCGGCGATTAACCGCCTATCCGGAATACGTTCGCAACATCACGGGGCTGGAAATGGATGAATTTATTCAGTCATGCCACGAAGCACATGAGACAACCAAACTGTTGGGCCGGTTTGTTGAACATGTGTTCGGGTAGCCGCGGGAGATTGACCTGGCACGGGAGAATCATGAGGTTGAATCAAAACATCATTTCTGGACGGATACTGATCGTGTCTGGCATTCTGCTGCTGGTTGCATCGAACACGATCGCAGCCGAACAACCAGCCGTTATCGCCAGGCGACCTAATATATTGTGGATTGTTGGCGAAAACCTGAAGCTCGACCTGGGTTGTTACGGTGCCGAGCATGTCAAGACACCGACGCTCGACAACCTGGCTGCCAACGGAATTCGATACACTCACGTATTTTCGACGTCGCCCGTTTGTGCCCCCAGTCGCAGTGCGTTTTTTGTTGGTATGTACCAGACCACAACTGACACACATAACATGCGGTCGCATCGAAACGATGACTACCGGCTCCCGGCCGGCGTTCGACCGATAACTCACCGGCTCAAAGACATCGGCTATTTTACGGCCAACATCAAAACGATCGGCGAGGAGGAAGTCGGCTCAGGAAAACTTGATCTGAACTTTGTCAACGAAGGTAAACTCTACGACACCGACCGATGGGAGGAACTCAAACAGCACGTCCCGTTCTTTGCCCAGGTAAATACGCTCGAAGCCGAGTATGACATCTATGACCGCCAAACCTGGAAACAACCACGCGTCGAATGGAAAGGTGAACGGACCCACGAGCAAATCGCCACGGAGCACAACGTGACACCGCCACCGTATTATCCGGATCATCCGCTGGTACGTCAGGAATGGGCGCGCTACCTGAATTCAGTCTCTGGAATGGACAAGACGATTGGCCGCATTTTGAGCCAACTCGAAGCCGATGGCCTGGCAGACGACACGATCGTCATGTTTTTTGGTGACAATGGAAGACTTGAACCGCGGGGAATCCATTGGTGTTATGACACAGGACTGCACGTACCAATGATCATCCATTGGCCCCGAAATTATCCGGCTCCCGGCAATTATCTTCCGGGAAGTATCAGTGACCAGGTGATCAGCCTCATTGATGTGACTCCCACGACCCTTGGTTTTGCCGGAATTGATCGTCCTTGGGGAATGCAGGGGCGGGTCTTTCTTGGCGACAAGCTCGGACCCGAGCGCGAATTCGCGTTTTCCGCGCGCGACCGGATTGATGAAACGGTCAACCGGATTCGGAGCGTCCGCGGCAAACGCTATCATTATCTCCGCAACTATTATCCAGATCGACATTTCACCTCGCTCAACCGATACAAGGAAAAATGTTTTCCGATCAAACCGCTCATGCGGAAGCTGATGGCCGAAGGAAAATTGAGCGGTCCGGCAGCGGCGTTGATGTCACCGCGGGTTGCCGAGGAGCAGCTATTTGATACCACCCTTGACCCGCACGAGATTCACAATCTTGCCACTTCATCGGATCCCGCACACCAGGCAGCCCTGATTCGCATGAGAACGGCACTGGCAGTCTGGATCGTTGAAACGCAGGATCAGGGCGAATTCCCCGAGCCCGAAGCAGTCGTCGCGCCCTTCGAAAAAGAAATGCACGACTGG
Source organism: Planctomycetaceae bacterium (assembly GCA_024642205.1). GTDB lineage: Bacteria > Planctomycetota > Planctomycetia > Pirellulales > Pirellulaceae > Mariniblastus. The sequence continues at coordinate 47,789 of JAHEBQ010000029.1, forward strand.
TTTGGAACGCCCCAATGGTACTCGTCGAAGTAGGACAGCTGGCAAAATCTCCGATGTTGTTCCGGATTCGCGTCGAGTCTAGACTTGGTATTTTGATTTACATGCCCAAGACACAGAATCATGAATCGCCGTCACCGACACTCCCGAAAAGATTCCAGGCACAACGAGCTCGGTTTCGAACGACTCGAAGCACGCAACCTGTTGGCCAACGACGTTTTACCGGATATTTTCGCCTGGGGCGATGTGGATCGCGGATATCTTTACGATTATGTTGTCGAGGGTGACCTGTTGAGGTTTACCACGGCGTTCGCCAACAAGGGCGCAGGCAACCTGGAAGTCATTGGCGGCGACGTTCTTGCGAACGGCAATCAGGAAGTCCTGCAGCGGATCTATGATGACGAAGGCGGCTTTCGCGATCGCGTGGCGGGCGAGTTTACCTACCACAGTGGTCATGGACATATTCACTTTGATGGGTACGCGATTTACAACTTGCGAGAGATTGGCCCCGGCGGTGAGGTCGGCGACATCGTTGCAACCGGTGGCAAAATCAGTTTTTGCCTGATCGACATTACGCGTTACGATCCAAACGCGAGCTCATCACATTACGGCAGTTGCGGCACCACGCAAGGCGTATCCGCGGGTTGGTCCGATGTGTACTCGCGTGGCCTTGCGGATCAGTGGATTAACATCGCCGGTATCGCAGATGGAGACTATTACCTGGAGGTTGTTACTGACCCAGAAAATCAACTCGTGGAATCTGACGAAACCAACAATACAACGATTATCACAGTGACCATTCACGATGGCCCCGGAGACCAGGGTGATCGGTTCGAACCCAATAACTCTTTTGATGCGGCTTACAACCTGGGAATGTTCAGCGAACGGGTGGAAGCGGGTCTTTCGATTCATACCGATCAGGATACGGATTATTTTCAGTTCAATGCCGTCGAATCGGGCGAATTTGAAATACATGTCAACTTCAGTCACGACCTGGGTAACATCGATGCTTTCGTTTATGACGACGAATTCAACTTGATCGCCAGTGGTAACAGCGTGACTGATCTGGAAGATCTTCACTTCGACGTGCTGCCAGGTCGAGCATACTACCTCAAGGTGCTCGGCGTCGGCGGAACCTCAAACGCCTACGACCTGGAGTTTTTCGGTCCTGGTGAAGTAAGCTCCGACACGGTAATGAGTGGTGATGTTCCGGTAAGTATTCCCGATAGCGGCAGCGGACGAACACCGGGCGAAACCGTGACCAGCACGCTGCAAGGGCCTGATCTTACCTTGACCGACCTGAATCTGATTTTTGAAGACCTCCGGCACACCTACCTGGGTGACTTGCATATCGATATTACTTCTCCGGCGGGTACGAAGGCGACAATCATCCGTTCGACCTGGGAACCGCAGGATGGACCGCTCGGCGGGGGCGACAATTTCATCAATACGTTTCTGGATGACCAAACGCCGACCAATATTACTTCCGGCAATGGACCGTACACCGGTTCGTACAACGTCAATTTTGGTGACATCAGCAATCCACTTTCCATCTTCAATGGTGAGACGTCGCTTGGTACGTGGACCGTTTCCATTACCGACTGGTATCCGGCCGACACGGGGACGTTAAACGCGTGGGGGTTGATGTTTACCGGAATTGACAATAATCCGGGCGATGCGCTCGAACAGAATGACGCCTTCCCGCAAGCAACCGACCTGGGAAGAATTGGAACAGCCAGATTCACCGATTTGTCGATCCATAAACCTTCGGATGTCGATTTCTTCCGGTTCCTGGCGCAAGACTCCACTCAGGTCCAGATCGACCTGGAATTCCTGCATGACACCGGAAACCTGGACTTTGTCGTTTACGATTCGAACCAGCAGGAAATCGGGCGTGCCCGGTCGACCAATGACAATGAGTCTTTGGTCATTCCGGTGGAACAGGACGAACTCTATTACATTGAAGTCTTCGGTTTCGACGGCTCGATCAACGATTACACGTTTGAGATCGATGTTCCCCGCATGATTGCCGAGTCGGGCGAGATTGGCCTTGTCGACCATAACTGGCAAACGGTGATGCTGTCCAGCATTTTTGACAGCCCGGTTGTGATCGTGAGTACGCCCGGATCCAACGACCCCTCAGCTGTAACCGTCGAGATCGACAACGTGACCTCCAGCTCTTTCGACGTCCGACTTCACAACTGGCTGGAGTCAACGCCTTTGCGCAAGCCCGAGACGTTGAGCTTTTTTGTTGTCGAAGCCGGGACCCACACTTTGCGTGATGGAACCAGGTTGGTGGCGGGACACGACGAAGCCAATGACAGTTCCTGGAGCGACATTCGTTTTCCCGAAACCGTCAACTGGAAACCGGTGGTCTTTACCCAACTCGAACATAGCTCCATCGGCGCCTTCACATCGAGACTGACTGGGATCCACGATCACGGATTCAGTGTGCTCGTACAGGGCGGAGAATCCGTCCAACCGCAAAACCTGACTTTCAACACGCACTGGTTGGCGATTGAATCCGGAACTGGTACCGGCGAGAACGGAGTTTTCGAAGTCGGAACGCCCCGCCAACTGGTTACCGACCGTCCGGCAATCCTCACGTTCACCGCCGGGTTTGGCACGACACCCGGCCTGATCCTGAATGCTCAAACCACCAACGAAAAGGACACGGCTGTTGTTCGAATTGCCAAGGCCAGGAATCAGCAGGCCGCTGTCTTTATGGAAGAGGAAACGTCATTGGATAGTGAACGAATTCATGCAGCCGAAGCAGTCGGTTACCTCGCGTTTTTGACGGACAACAGTTATTACGCCATGGAGCCTTCGTCAACCGGCAGCGGTTTCAAAGCGGGAGCAAGTGATTATTCCCCGGTCACTAACGACGCTGAGTTATCGGACTCGATGCAAGTATCGCCCGACGACACCGGCGTCACATCATCCCGGACAGCCCTTGCCAACGTCCAAAAAACGCCATTGGCGATTACAATTTTTCCAGACATGTCGTCTCGTTTCGGCGACATGTTCAAAATCGATGGTCGCGAGTCAGCGCAGGAACATGTCCAGGCAGTCATGCCCCGGATCTTACAACAGGTTCAGCTGAAACCACCAATGCTGTTTTCAAAAGATTCGCTGTCGACCACGGCCAGCATTCAGGATCAACCCGGAATCATCCCGGCCCGTCATCCAAATCGAGAACTCGACGTTCTGGTGGACGCTGTTTTTGAAGACTTCCGATTTTCCCTGGTTGATAAGGAATCCGAATAGTCTCTGCCGAGTGGCCTCGGGAACTGAGTCGTCAATAGCCTGTTAATCCGATGATCGAATTGATGATCCATGTTGATTGGCCAATTCGCAATGGGTTACCTGGTTTCCTGTCGTTACTCAGCTCGCAATTTTTCAAACCGACATTTAATACCTTCAGCCTGCATCATGAATGTTACCACCCAATTCATCACGATCCTGTTATCATTGATTCTTGTCGGTAATCGCGGTCTAGCGCAATCACTGGACAAGGAAACATACACCTACAAGAAAGTCGGCGATCATGAACTGAAAATCCACGTCATCAAACCCGCTGACTGGAAACAGAGCGACTCGCGCCCCGCCGTTTTGTTCTTTCATGGAGGCGGCTGGACCGGGGGCACACCGGGGCAATTCGACCAGCACAGCCAATACCTGGCGTCGCGGGGCATGGTCTGTTTTCAAGTTCAATATCGATTGTTGGGCAAGGCAGCCACTGAGAACGTCGATCCAACACCCACTCAATGTATCCGTGACGCGAAGTCAGCGATGCGGTGGGCGCGTAAACGAGCCAGCGAATTCGGTATCGACGCGAACCGAATCGCCTCGGGAGGCGGTTCTGCCGGCGGCCACCTCGCGGCATTTCTCGGAACCACCGATGGTACGGATGACCCGAATGACGACATTGCGATTTCGGCACGCTCCAACGCGATGCTGCTGTTTAACCCTGTCTACGACAACGGCCCTGGCGGTTGGGGCACCAAGCGAGTCGGTGATCGGTTTCTGGAATTTTCACCAGCCCACAATATTTCGGCGGACGACGCACCGTCGATCGTGTTTCTAGGAACCAACGACAAGCTGATTCCGGTGGCGACAGCACAGACTTTTCAAAACCAGATGGCGAAAAAGAACGTCCGAAGTGAATTGCGGTTGTATGCCGGCGCGGGCCATGGATTCTTCAATGCGAAAACGGACGGCGGCAGGTGGTATCGATTGACCGTCACCGAGATGGACAATTTCCTGGTTTCTCTGGGTTGGCTTGCCAAGGCCGAATCGAATATTGAATAAACCACGGACCGATCGTTTCAGTCTACATTGACCCGATGCAAGTTACTCCGCCCGGGATCATTCCCTGTGACCGCCATGACGAAACACCAATTCGGTAAGACCATTCGAATTCCGGCTCCGTGCGACTCAGTTCAACGAACTGGGTCGTTGCGTGTCAGCGGTCCGCCAAAGCCAGATGATCAGCATACCCGCCAGCGCGATCGGAATCCCCTCGCCAGAGATCCAGTAAAACGGCATCGGGGTGGTCAAGTCGATCCCAAACATGGTTAGACCGATCACAACGTGCAGCCAACCGAAAACCTGCACCAGGGGCCAATAGCGTTTCAGATCGAAAGAAACAAGCAACATCAGAAATCCGTGCACGGCGTAAAGCATCGAGGTTGAGCGAGCCAGGTAGATCGCGATCGGCGCAACCGGAAAATCTCCCAAACCAAGCCAACGGTGGATGGTCTGCATGACGTTGACCGGAAAAAAAAGAGGAATCGTTGCCACCATTAATCCACAACCGATGATCGCCAACAGCCAACGCAGCCATTTCCCTGGACCGGAATCCAGTCCAGATGTTTCTTGATTTTCGATGCCCCGGCCGGCATTGGATCGAAAATCCTCTTCGTGCGCTTCATTCACGTTTTCAGGCTCACTTTCCACTGGTCATCCCTGTCCCGACAAGGGCGCAACAACATTCCTGGAATCTGATTCTATCGCCGTCACGTCATGTGATGCACTCTGAACGGCAGCTCCGATATTCTAGCCGAATTCATTGACTCGAAAAGCAAGCTCCACTTCGCTATTATGTTTCCATGGATGTAAATAAAAATCAATCAAGGTCCGCCGGCGGGGCTCACGGCATCGCAGGTCAATTCGTAGCTTCGCAGCAAGTCTATGACCTCGAGACTCGCAATATCTTTTCCTCGCATTGGTTTTACGTCGCCCGCACGGAAGAACTGAACCCTGAGAGTGATTGCCTGCCGATTCGATTTGAAAACCAAGGGCTCTTTCTGACCCGGGACGAAGCGGGGGCGGTACGGGCGTTTCGAAATTTTTGCCGGCATCGGGGAAGTGAACTCGTCAACGAAGGCAATTGTGGTTCATTGGGAAAACGGATTCGGTGTCCGTATCACGCGTGGACCTATGACCGGACCGGGAAACTCGTTTCGGCTCCGAACATGGCCGATGTCAATACGTTTCGATCTGAGGACAATGGCCTGGTGGAAATCGCCTGCGAGAGTTACGCCGGGTTCCTCTGGATCAACTTTGCTCCAAAACAAACCCTTCGAGAATGGCTCCGACCCATTGCGGATCGGTTCGAAGACTGGGATGTCGCCAGCTTGCAAATCGCCCACGAAATCAGATACAGGATCGCGGCGAACTGGAAATTGATTTTCCAGAATTACAGTGAGTGCTATCATTGCCCCACCGTGCATCCGATGCTCAATCGCCTGACGCCTTACCGGGGGGCTTCCAATGACTTGAAAGCGGGGCCCATCCTGGGTGGGCCCATGTGTCTGTCCGAAGACAGCGAAACGATGTCCAGCAATGGGAAGTTTGCCGGATTGCCGATTTCGGGTTTGAGTTCTTCGCAGGCACGATCGGTTCATTACCTTACGATTTTCCCGACAATGTTTTTGAGTCTACATCCGGACTATGTATTGATTCATCGTCTTGAGCGAATTGACAAAGGAAATACGCAGGTCGTTTGCCAGTTCCTGTTTCATCCCGACTCGATCCGCCAACCCGGCTTTGATCCGGCACAGGCGATAGAATTCTGGGATTTGACCAACCGTCAGGATTGGGAAGTTTGCGAACTGGCCCAAATTGGAATGTCCGATCCGGCATATGTCCCGGGGCCATATTCCAATCTTGAAAGTGTCGTCGCGGCGTTTGACCGGCACTATCTGGAAACACTCGGATGAGCCAGGGGCCGTGGAAGGATTCCTCGAAACCTCATTCCGGGAAGATGAGCGTTACGGATATTGCCATCGATGGTTTTGTGCCGAACAGACTCAACGACTGATTCAGGCTGCCGAAGAATCGAGTGCTGTTGGCAAACGGTCCAATTCGAAAGCGTCGATTTCAAACCCATAGCGAATTCACAGAATCATCCATCGCATAGTCACGACTCGGGACGATGCTCAACTTTTCCTGTTCCACTTTTTTGGTTCGGCTTTCGCGGACAGGGTTTTCCGATCAATCAGCATCTCTACCGACGTTTTCCCCAACAAATCGGTCAGTCGACTGGTCAACTGATCATTGATATCAATTCGTTTGTTGGAGTCCATTTCAACTCGCATGCCATTCTCCAGAATGACCTCGATCTTCAGCTGCCGATTCCCGGGATATCCGCGCAGGATTTCGTAGGCCGTTTTGAGTGCTGCTTCCCCGTGGGTCTGTTGATCGATCATGATCTTCATGCCATGCGTCAAATTTTGATCCAGTTGGTCAATCGGAATAATCTTGTCAACGATCAGGTTGGCTTCATCTCCACCGCGATAATCCAATCGACCTTGCAGAACGACGATGGCGTCTGCCTGAACGGCCTCTCCCTGCAATGCAAATTCCTGGGGCCAAAGAATGCAGCGAATCGCCCCGTCGACATCTTCTAAATCAAACATGACGTACTTGGTTGGCGAATTGGCGTCCCGAGGGTTCTTTACATGGGAATGTTTGACGGCAGAAATCATCCCTCCCAAACTGACTCGATCACGGTCCTTCGTTCCTGCCAGGCCTGATGTCTTGTGCGAGCAATAGCGGGCCAGCTGCTCTTCGAATTGGGATAACGGATGGCTGGTCAGGTAGAACCCGAGCACCTCTTTTTCCGAATTGAGTAACGATCGCTCTTCCCACTCGTCCATCTCCGGGAGCGCGACCGCGACGTCGGCTGATTCATCGACATCATCCTCTCCGCCAAACAGGCTTTTCTGACCACTTTTCTTGTCGGCCAGGATTGCCGCTCCGGCTTGCAGTGCCCGGTCAATCACGGCCGAAAGTTGCGATCGTCTGGCGCCAAAACAATCCATCGCGCCTGCCTTGATTAACGTCTCGATTGACGAGCGATTGCATTTCGACGATTCGATTCGTTCGCAAAAATCGAAGATATCTTTGTATGGTCCTTTCCTTTCCCGTTCCTCGACAATTGCAGCTGCGGCCGAACCACCACAGCCTTTGATTGCCGACATCGCAAAATGGATTTTTCCATCTGCTACGGTAAAATCGACGCCAGACTGGTTAACACATGGAGGCATGACCTCAACGTTCATCCGGTCACAGTCTTCCATATGCTCGACAAGCGAGTCCTTGCTGGTAAAGTTGCGACCGGGAATGTCGCCGGTCAAAAGCGCGGCCATGAACTCGACAGGGTAGTGCGCTTTCAAATAGGCCGTCTGCCAGGCAATCGCAGCGTAGGCAGTAGAGTGACTCTTGTTGAATCCATAGCCGGCAAACTTGAGGATCATGTCCCACATTTCCTGGGCGTCTTTTTTCGACAGACCTTGCTCGATCGCCCCTGCCATGTACTCTTCATGATTGGCTGCAATGATCTTTTCTTTTTTCTTGCTGATCGCCTTGATACAGGTGTACGCAGCAGCCAATGGAATTTTTCCCAACCGATTCAGGATCTGCATGACCTGTTCCTGGTAGACCATCACGCCGTGCGTTTCCTCCAGAATCTCTTTGAGGACGTCGAGCTTGTACTCGGCTGGGCGGCGACCGTGTTTCACATCGATGTATTGCTGAACCATTCCACCTTCGAGTGGTCCGGGACGGTATAGCGCGGCCGTGGCGATGATATCCCGAAAGTGATCGGGTTTCATCTTTTGAAGCAAATCACGGATTCCGCCACTCTCCAGCTGAAACACGCCTTTGGTGTCACCGGATTGAAGCAAACTGAACGTGGCTGGATCGTCCAGCGGAAAATCGAGTGTGTTGACTGTCTGGCCAGTGGTTTGCTTGATCAGCTTGACGGTATTGCTCAGGATCGTAAGTGTGCGCAGACCCAGAAAGTCCATTTTCAGCAGTCCCGCATCCTCAACGTCGTTCATTGACCACTGGGTGATAACATCGTCTTTGCCGGCGACGCGGCCCAGCGGCACATAGTCCGTCAGTGGACCGTCACTGATTACCACGGCTGCGGCATGGGTCCCGACATTCCTCGCCAAGCCCTCAAGCTTGAGTGCGAAGTCAATCAATTCAGCGATTTCCGGATCTCCTTCGTAAACGTTCTTGAGTTCATCACTGGAATCGATCGCCTGCTGTAACGAGATGCCCAACTGGTCGGGCACCATGGACGTAATCTGGTTGACGCGGGCCAGTGGAATCCCCAATGCGCGCCCGACATCCTTGATCGCGGCCCGGGCTTTCATTGTCCCGAATGTACCGATCTGGGCGACACTGTCCTCGCCGTATTTCTCTTTCACGTAGCGAATAATCTCGCCGCGACGCTCCTTACAAAAATCGATATCGATATCAGGAGCCTCCAGGCGATTTTCATCGAGAAATCGTTCGAACAGCAAACAGTATTTGATCGGGCACACGTGGCTGAGATAAAGTGCGTAACAGACAATCGCTCCAACCCCGCTTCCCCGGGCGGTGGAGGGAATGTCTCGCTGACGCGCCTGTTCGACAAAATCCCAGCAAATCAGGAAATAATTGGCGAAGCCAAGTTTGTTGATCACTTCCAGTTCACGGTTCAAACGAGCCATGACTGCTTCGGAAAGCTCACCGTTGGGCTTCATCTCCTCATTGCCTTCATACCGATCATTGAGTCCGGCAAGGCACAGGTCTCTCAGCTCGTCTTCTGGCGAGCGTTCCGGCGGCAAGTCAAACACCGGGAAATACCGCTCGCCAAGTTCCAGCTGAATGTCGACGGTATCGGCGATTTGCTGGCTGCGCGCGACCGCGTCTTCGAGACCCGGAAAGTGACGGTACATTTCCTCGGGCGGGCGCAGGTAGAACTGATCGCCTTCCATTTTCATCCGCTGCGTATCAGTTCGAAATTTTCCCATGTTGATACACAGCATGACGTCCTGAGCTTCTGCATCTTCTCGATCGACATAGTGACAATCGCTTGTCGCCACCAACGGCAGCCCGACTTGATTGGCGATTTCAACGGCGCCCTGAAGCTGTGGTTTCTGGATATCCACATTGTTGTTCATGATTTCAAGAAAATATCGATCACCGAACAGGTTGTGGAACCATTGAGCAACCTCTTTAGCCTCAGCAAAACTCTCTTCCGCACCGTTGCCCGAGTTCTTGAGGATCGCGCGACTGAATTCGCTCGATACACAGCCACTCAAGCAGATAATGCCTTCGTGGTAAGATTCCAGCAGTTCCTTATCAATGCGCGGCTTGAAATAAAAACCGTCGAGACTCGCGTGCGAAGCCATCTTGACGAGGTTTTTGAAACCAGTCGCGTTTTGACAAAGCAGCGTCAAGTGATAACTTGAATCACGCCCCTTGCCACTCGATCTGCTCTTGCGACTGCCGGGCGCAATGTAGGCTTCATAGCCAATGATTGGATTGATACCCTTCGCTTTGCATGCTCGATAGAATTCCAGGGCACCGTGCATATTCCCGTGATCCGTCAGCGCCAAGGCATTCATGCCGTGATCGACGGTTCTCTGAACGAGTTTGGGTATCGAACTCGCTCCGTCGAGCAGGCTATAGTGACTGTGACAGTGAAGATGGACGAAGGGACGATCGGACATTTCAGAGGATTGCCTCGAATGTAAAAACAGACGACCTCGAATTCACGACGGTCGACGGGTTGCAAGAACAGGTTTTCACGAGCCCTGATTTTAGCAAATGGACTGATTTTGCCTATCGAGCGACAAACCCGGATGGACTTCAATGACCAATCTCTCGCGAGGGCTGATTCGGCAACCGGTTGCGAAGAAAACGTTTTTAACGGTTTTTCCGACCGGTCGTTAATTCGAGCAAATTTCTATCGGCTCGTTCGGAATCTTCGACCTATGTTTCAACGTAGGAAACTTGCCACAAATGCTCTGCTGCCAGACTTCCTGCCTGTTTTGTCGCCACGTCCAAGACGTTGTTGAATCAATCGAACCATGTCAACTACATCCCAAAATTCGAATTTATCTCAAACGCCAAGCGAAGCTGCGGTCATTCTTGAGCATGTCGAAATGCTGTTGGCAATCCGCGAAGAAGAAAACGCAAGTAGACCCGACGACTTCCGACAGTTACTGGACGCCCAAACGACCCAAATAGCAGAATCGTTGCAGAATCAAATCGAGAAACGGTTTGAAATACTCGAAAGCCAAATCGAGAATGTCAACGACACAATCACGGGAGTCTTCAAATTTCAAATCGAACAGATGTTTGAAGATCTGACTTCAAAAATCACGCAGCTCTACCAGGGTAACGGGCAGCAGAAATCTGAACTTGAATTACCGACTGTCGTGTCGAAGTCAAACGACACTGCTTCACATTGGCACAAACAAAAGGAAGCCATGCTTTCGAAGTACGGGATCGACCCTGACTATCGCCCCGTCATGGATCTTCCCAGAAAGCCCGTTCCGGAAACTCCTCCATCGGAACCGGCGCCCGTGGAACCCGCATCCGTCGAGTCGGTCTCTGTGATACCGGAAGCCGATGCCGCGGCCATCGAAGAACTGAAAGAACGGCTAAACGCCAAACTCAGGGAAACGGAAATCGAACTTTCGATTGGGCGCGCCAAAATCAGCCAACAACGTGCTTTGCTGGACGAAGAACAGGTCGAATTTGACCGTCGGGCGAAACTCATCGAAGAAAAGTATCAAGCCCTCATGAGTGCTCCAAGTCGGCGTGTTGGATTCTTCAAATGGCTCTGGCAGCATCTTAAGCCAAAACCGCCCCAGGCAAACGACAGGGCTTAAACAAAAACCATCCTGTTCCGACGACCGAATCAACTTCTCAATCGGCTCGCCACAGACTCGACCGAACGCTAGCATCTCGGAACCCGACTTTCGTGGCGTCTGAACTCGACTCGACCGCTGCGGTCGACCAACTGCTATTGTCGTAGCAGGTATCCATCTGGTATCCAACCCTCGCCTGTAGCGTCGCTTCGGTTTTTCGCCATCCTGTTTTTTGCGCTCATTAACCCGCGACTCGGCACTTAATACTAACGGCATGGACGCCGACGAGTCATTTGTTTTCACGAATTTGACGGATCCGTGAACGACATTCGCGTCTCCGACCGACATGCCATTGCATTTCCCGAATCGGACTCATGTGACAGGCCGCATGAGTTCAAAATGGAATTGATGTCAATGTCCGAACCTGAACAAGACGAAGTTGCCGCCCCGCGACTCTCCAAAGCAATGCTTGGTCGAATTCTGGCCGTAGGTTTTTTTGTTGTCTTGGGCACCTTTGCTGTCATTCAGTCAATGAGAGTCGCCTCTCCAAATGCGACCAATGCAACCGTTCGGTTGACACCCGCAAATCCGGGCAGTGATGGCAAGATACCCGAAGCACCGATTGGCGATACCGCAGCCATCGTCAAGGACGGCGTAGAAAATCCAGTAAATTCGCTGATATCCAACGTCAGCAAAATCGACGACTCCAAGACCACTGGCTTCGAACCGAAGCAGTTCACACCGCCAACGGGAAACCTGAACAAAAACGCCACGCCACCGGCCAGCCAAGCGTTCGCCGGCTCAACGTTTGGTTCGTCTCCGGCCAACGCCTTCAATCCGTCGAAATCATTCACACCTCCGGATCACCAAAAAAATGTTTCAGAAATACCTGTCGTGACCTCCCAGCCGATTGCGAAACCACCCACACGCTACGCCCAAGTGGACTCCGGCATTCCAATTATTGGAAACAACAGTGGCTTTGGAACACTCCAGGAGTCTCCTTCAACGAAACCGCCAAACGTACCCTCAAACAGTTTCGGCAACAACTCGGTCGCAAACCCATTGAACACGGCTGCCAAAACGACTGACGACACGGCCGCGGATCTCAAATCAAGCGTCTCCAATGCCGCTAGTGACTTGCTACGAAGCGCGAGCGAAAAAAGCGCGAGCGAAAAAAGCGCTGCCGCGGCCGGGTCATTGAAGCCAGACTTGGGCGGCGGATTCGGGCCAGGAATCCCGAAAACAACGGACGCGTTCAGTAGCCCGGCAGCGATCCAGTCGAAATCCGCGTTCGACCCACCCCAACTTCAACCCAAAGTTCAATCAGGTTTTGGCGATCGCCCAACCGCGTCCCCTGAAGCACTGCAGAAACTTGATTCCGCGACTGCCGCCAAGGACGAAAACTCCGGGTCCGGTGGAGCTGGAAACCTTCAACCGGTTCGTCCCATCACTTCCCGGTTGTCCAACAACGGTGAGGCAACCGCACCAACAAACACCAACCCATTTGCCGATTCCAAGCCCCAGTTGAACACGCTAACCAACCAGGGCCAAGACGTTTCCGTCATGCAGCGGTCGAGCGTACCGGTTCAGCCAATTTCCTCCAGCCTGGCGAACATCCGGCGAAACCCGACCAGCCAACCAAGTCCGGCCAGCCCCTTTGGAAACGACAACACACCAGATGCCCGGCTCAATGACCTCAACAGCCGACCGGGTAGCAACCAATCCACTCCGGCGTCCAATGCCAGTTTGCTCACGAAAAACGTGCCCGGCGATCGACAACTCGACGGTATTCAGGCACCGGCTTTGACCGTCGAAAAGCTGTCGCCGCGGGAAATCCAGGTCAACCAAATTGCCGACTTCGAGATCGTCGTCAAAAACGTTGGCCGGATGACCGCCGAGGACGTTCATGTGTTTGACGCAGTCCCGGCTGGCACGGAATTCAAAGGAGCGACCCCTGAGCCGGCGCGAATATCGCAAGACCAAACCCTCCAATGGAACCTGGGGCAACTTCGCGCCGGTCAGGAAAAACGAATCAAACTCCAGTTGAAACCCATCCAACCCGGCGAGATGGGAAGCGTGGCCCAGGTGACATTTGCCGCTCAAGCCTCGATGCGGACGCTGGTCACGAAACCGGTTTTGGAAATCGTGCATCAAACCAACCCAACGCACCTGATCGGTGGCGATGTCGTACTGGACGTCGTCGTCACCAACAAAGGTGACGGACCTGCAAGAAACGTGATGATCCAACAGGACGTTCCCGCTCAACTGGAATTTCCCGATGGTCTGCCTGGCGGCAGCCGAGGAATCGAATACGAAGTCGGCACACTGATGCCAGGTAAGTCACGTCGCGTAAAGCTTGCACTCAAGGCCGCCGATATCGGGAAAATCCAAAATGTCATGTACGCCTCCGCTGATGGTGGGCTTCGCGCCGAACACCGATTGCCCATCGAAGTCGTTTCTCCCAATTTGGTCGCAACTAGCGAAGGGCCAACCAGACGATTTCTCAAGCGCGACGTCACACATCAGTTCAGTGTCACCAACAAGGGAACCGCCAAGGCCACCAATGTTGAATTGATTGCCAGGCTTCCCAGCGGATTGCGATACCTGCAATCCAACAACCAGGGCCGCTACGATGCCAATACCCATGCCGTTTACTGGAGCCTGGCCGAACTGGATCGGGATATCGAAGCCAAAGTCGAATTGAAAACGATGCCGGTGGATGTCGGCAATCAGCCGATCAGGTTTGAATCGGCCGCAGACCTGAACATCAGGTCCAGCATCGAACAGGCCCTCGAGGTCGAACATCTCGTCGACGTCTTCTTTGAAATCGATGACGTTGTCGATCCGATCGAAATCGGCAGTGACACCAGCTATCGGCTACGGCTCGTCAACCAGGGAACGAAAGCCGCCACCAACGTACAGCTTCAAGTCGAGTTCCCGGCGGGTTTGCAACCGACCTCCGTTGAAGGATCACTGCGTCACAACATCGTGGGACAACAGATCGCGTTCGAACCGATCAACAGCATGAGTCCAGGTGATGAAATCGGCATTATCATTCACGGAAAAGGCATATCCGCCGGCGACCATCGTGTGATCTTCAACATGCGTACGGATGGCCGTACGACTCCAGTTTCCAAACAGGAATCAACGCGGGTCTATGCGGACCAGTAGACCTGGTTAAAGCACTCCCTGGGATTTCGTGAGCAAGGTTCCGCTTCGCCCCGAGGAAACTGCACCTTGATGTGGAAATTCCAGACGGTTGCGGCCAACCTGCCGAATCTTTTCGCCCGGGATGATCGGCGGACAACCAACCTCTGGTGGTCCCATACGATTCATTGTGGGGTTTCGTTTCGGCCGCCACGTCAAGACCACCAATTACCCCGCCGACCGGTACTTGGCGGGAAAATCCAGCCACTGGCTGGATTCGGTCGATCTTGGTCTGATCCAAAAAAAACCTTTCCCTCCCAATAAGCCGTTATTCAACCGGGGCAGTTCTGGTAGGATGAGCGACTCGATTTTTGCTCCCGATTGCGTCATTTACCCTTGAGTTGGAGAAACCGTGAGACGACCCCTGATTGCTGGTAACTGGAAAATGAACCTTAACCGCGTCGAGTCTGTCTCGTTGGCAAGAGATTTGTCGGCAGCGGACCTGACGTCGGATGTCGATGTGCTCGTTTGCCCGCCCTACGTTTACCTCGACGCTGTTTCATCGGCCATCTCAGGAACGGGAATCTCGTTGGGTGCTCAGGACGTGTACTTTGAATCCGCAGGTGCCTTTACAGGGGAAATCAGCCCGGCCATGCTGACCGATATCGGGTGCACGTTCGTCATTCTGGGGCATAGCGAAAGACGGCATGTTATGGGCGAAACCGATGGATTGATCAAACGGAAAGTCCACGCAGCGCTGGCGGCCGGATTAACCCCGGTTTTGTGCGTCGGCGAATTGCTGGAAGAACGCGAATCGGGCAAGACCCGGGAAATCGTCGAATCCCAATTCAATGGCTCATTGGCAGGATTAACGGAAGAACAGGTGCAAAAAACCGTGATCGCCTATGAGCCCGTTTGGGCCATTGGCACAGGAAAAACCGCCAGCCCACAGCAAGCACAAGAAGTCCACGCTGACCTTCGCAAGATGCTGGCGGATCGTTATAATTCCGCTACCTCCGAATCGGTTCGGATACTGTACGGCGGAAGTGTCAAGCCGGACAATGCAGCGGACCTGATGTCGCAAACCGATATTGATGGAGCTCTGGTCGGAGGTGCGTCTCTCAACGCTGAGGGATTTGCGGCAATCATCAATGCGGCCAGCGTTAGCGCCGCTTAAACAATGTTGGCCGGACCACCAACACCACCACTTAATTGTCACCTCGCGTGAGACGAGAAGTAAAAATGATTTTGGATCAATTTGTTTCAATTGAAAATTTCGGACTCCTGGCAGACCTCAATCTTGGATTGCTGGTCATGGAAATTCTTTTGTTCTTTTCCTCCCTGTTCCTGATGCTGTTGATCCTTGTGCAACGAGGCAAAGGTGGCGGCTTGACAGGTGCCCTGGGTGGCATGGGAGGCCAGAGTGCATTTGGATCAAAGGCCGGCGATGCATTCACCAAGATCACAATCATTACCGCGGTCATCTGGATCATGTTGTGCATGGTAACGATCGCGGCATTCAACCCTCCACCAGCTCCGAAGGCGACCGTCAATAATGACGCCGAAATTACCAGTGGAATGGGAAGCGATGAATCCGAAGCGGCCTCAATGACCGAAGAGGATGGCGCCGTAACCGCCGAAGGTAACAATGCCGATGGCGCAGCGACCGACGATGCGTCGGCCCCTGATAGCACACCCGAAAACGAGGCGAAGGACGTGGATCCTGAAAAATCCAATGATAACACCGAGCCTACTGGTTCCGGCGAACCAGAAACCAGGTCCGATGGCGACGGAAACTAGCCCCTTTGCGGCTAGGCTATTTCCGTTCCCTTGATCCGCCCACATTCAACGACAACCGGAGTCTGTTTTGTTACTCAGCATGACCGGTCACGGGCAGGCCTCCGTCCAGAATGACCAGGTCCGCGTGGTGGCCGAATTGAAATCGGTGAACAACCGCTTTCTCAAAACCAATATCAATTGTGACCTCGACGCTGCCCACGAGGCCAAACTCGAATCTCTGGTCAAGGAAAATATTCAACGGGGCAGTATTCACCTCCGGCTTAAAGTCCAACTGCTTGGCAGCGAATCGACATTCAAGCTTAATGATGCGGTCATTCGCTCCTACTGGCTGCAGCTTTCCGAGATCGCCGGTTCCTCGCAACACATCAACGTCGACTCTCTGCTCGTGCTGCCCGGTGTCATCGCCGACAACATCAGGGACGACTTGAACGAGATCGTCTGGCCAGCTGCCGAACAAGCCACGGTCGAAGCGCTGGCCCAGCTTAATGAGATGCGCGAACTCGAAGGCAATGTCATGCAAAAGGACATGCTGGAAAACTGCAAAATCATCGCAGCGCAACTTGAGTCGGTCAAGAATCTTGCTCCCCGTGTGCTCACGAACTACTCCAAAAGAATGACCGAGCGCATCAACAGTCTGCTGAAATCCCACGATGTTTCGATTCAGGCAACCGATATCGTCAAGGAAGTTGGTGTATTCGCTGAAAAATGCGACATCTCCGAGGAAACGGTTCGATTGGGAAGCCACATCGACCAGTTCAACCAGGTCATCAACGACAGCCCGAGCAATGGCAAGAAACTCGATTTTCTGATTCAGGAAATGCTCCGCGAAACCAACACGATCGGTTCCAAAGCCAACGATGTTGAGATCGCCAATCATGTCGTTGAAATCAAGACCTGCATCGAACGTATCCGTGAAATGGTTCAAAACGTCGAATAAAAAAATGCCCAGCGACGAACCAAGCAAGACCATGCGTACGGATGGTCGCCGTGCTCCGAAACCGGGACAGATTGTGATCATCTCCGGACCCTCAGGTGTCGGGAAAACCACCGTCTTGAAAATGTTGTTTGCGACCTGCAAGCTACCGCTTGTGGAAAGTGTCTCGGCGACCACACGAGCCAGGCGACCAGGCGAAACCGACGGTGTCAGCTATCGATACCTGACTCCTCAACAATTCGAAAAACACCGTGAAAACGGGGATTTCCTCGAATGTTGCGAGGTATTCGGGTATGGTCACTGGTACGGAACGTTGCGGGAACCCGTTACCACTGGCCTTCGGGCGGGAAACTGGGTAGTCTTAGAAGTTGACGTCGAAGGTGCAACCAAAGTCTTGAAACACTTCCCCGACGCAATCACAATCTTTATTCACCCCGGAAGCCTCGAAGAACTGGAACGTCGTTTACGCGGTCGCGGGACCGAGTCGGAAGACGGGCTGAAACGGCGACTCGAAGTAGCAAAACGGGAACTCGATGCGTCTCCTGCGTATCGGCACATTGTCATCAACCAATCGGTCCAACAAACCGTCAACGACATTTGTAAGTTGTTGCAGCAAGCGGAGAAAAACTGAATGTACGACGCGTTAAAAGAAGAGGAAATTGTTCGCAAAGTCGGCGGGCGATTCAAATTATCAACCCTGATTCAAAAACGAATGGTCCAGCTGAATCAGGGAGCCCGTCCCCTGGTCGAATCCAAGTCGATGGACAAAATGGCGATCGTGCTTGAGGAAATCTTGCAAGACAAAATCTTTCTGGATACGACATCCAACATCGGAATTGCCAACTCGCCTGACTTTGATGACACTCCAGAGCTGAACCTCGACGATCTGTAATCGATCGAGCTGATGGCCCCAGATTTGGTATTCACATGCCGGAAAAAGAAATCATCATTGCCATCACCGGTGGTGTGGCTGCGTTCAAAACCGCCGCACTCACCAGCCAGCTTGTCCAGAGTGGTTACCACGTTCGAGCGGTCATGACACCGAGCTCGCAACGGTTCATTGGACCCGCGACGTTTGCCGCGCTGACCGGTCGAAATGTCGTGACCGATACGTTTGACCCCGGTTTTCCCTTGGGAGCCCATATCGAACTGGCACGATCCGCCGACCTGATCTGTGTGGCGCCGGCGACGGCCAGCTTTCTGGGCAAAGCCGCCCATGGAATTTCGGATGACCTGCTGAGCACGCTTTATCTGTGCTTCACCGGTCCGGTCATCGTCGCACCCGCCATGAATTGCGAGATGTGGGAAAAGGCCGCCGTCCAGCGAAACGTTCAACAGCTGATCGATGATGGCGTCGAGATTATCGATCCGCAGGAAGGCTGGCTCAGCTGCCGTACCCGAGGCGTTGGTAGAATGGCCTCACCGGAGGAAATTGCAGCGGCGATAATCCGCAGGCTGCAGCCTCCAAACGCCGAACTGACTTAGACTGATGTCCACGGGCTATATGGCCGTGCTCAGTTGACTGCGAACCTGCAGTCTTTGCCAACTGGAACAATGCGAATTATCGATGGCCCGAATCCTGATTACCTCCGGTCCAACCCGCCAGTACCTGGACCCGGTACGGTACATCAGCAATGCCTCGAGTGGTCAAATGGGTCAATGCCTGGTTCAAGCTGCGCTTGATCTTGGTCATGAGGTCATCCTCGTCAGTGGTCCGGTCCAGGTTGAGTATCCAACCGCGGCTACGCTGATTCCCGTGGTTTCGACCGAAGAAATGCTTGCCGCCGCCACCGAGGCCTTCCAACATTGCGATGGCATGATCGGGGCGGCAGCTCCCTGTGACTACCGGCCGATCGAAGTTGCCGATCACAAGATCCGAAAAACCGGTGAAGTGTTATTGCTGAAACTGACCGAAACTCCCGATGTCGTTGCTTCCTTGGGCGCCAACAAGCGATCCGACCAATGGACCGTCGGTTTTGCCCTCGAAACCGAAGACGCCCATTTCCGCGCGATCACCAAGTTGCAGCGCAAGAGCTGTGACCTGGTGGTGCTCAACGGCGCAACGGCAATCAATGCTGTGGACAATGATGTTGATATCATCGCCCCAGGCGGCAGCGTTGTTGAATCGGTTTCAGGTTCAAAGCCACACGTCGCCAGACGTATTCTCGCAGTGATTCAAACGCAACTGATTGACAGACATACCGGCATGGACGGAAAATTCAGGGATTGAGCCGTCCCGCCGCGGATTCGAATCCCGCTGACGTCAGACCCGGCCGACCGCGTTGGCGGCGGACAATCGCACGGCCCTCTCGACGCACAACGCCATTATCGACCGGAAAAATCACGAGACCTTGAGAGCATCCTTCAACTCCATCAAGCTCAATTCAATCTGTTCGCACAACTCCTCGTCCAGTTCAACTCGGCCAAACCGAACTTCGTTGAACAGCTCGGTCACCTCCTTGACCGTCGACTGAATCAAATTGGCCGCAGGATGGGATTGGAAATGGCCTGCGACTTCGGTCGCGAACTCGCGATGGGTCTGGCTCGGTTCCCGGTGCAGTTCCGAGGATTCCAGCAAGTCGATCATTCGTTGGTAAAACGCCGTCGGGCGGTTCGCATTGCGTCCCTCCATCATCCACGCCCCCAAACCAGGGGCGATCAGGGAAAGTGCTCCAGCCACCAACCGTCGCAAACGGCCGATCTTCCTGTTCGCTTCTCTGCTGGGTTGGTGCACTTTGCGAACGGCCCGCATCCAGATGGCGAACATCAACAAGCCGAGCAACCCCATCACGACGTACTTGAAGTTTCGTCCACGAACAAATTTTGTCTTGTTTCTGAACTCCGATTCCCAGTTTTCCAGGTCGAGATACGCGAGAAAGTTGAACATGGATAGTGAAATCGCCGAACGGCTCTCTTGCGATTCACCTTCCATCCCCAATACGTAGTCATCCCAGACCGTGCGGGCCAAATCCAGAGCGCCATCTCGCATCGAACCGTCAGCGGCGCCGATCGCGACGGGTGTCGATTCCAGAATCACCCAGGCACCACCCCTGCCGGCCTCTCCTCTCTCCACCATTTCCGGTGGGCAGTCTTCTGGACCCAGATAGGCTTCGACCCAGGCGTGTGCATTTTTTGCACGTACGAGATAGCTCCCCGTGAGCTGGTTGTAATCGGCCCCGTGAAAACCGACGACCAGGCGAGCCGGAATGTTCTGGCGACGCAACATCAACGTCAATGCGGAAGCGAACAATTCGCAGTGGCCGCTTCGATGGTTCCTCACAAAATCTTCCACCGGATCAAGTTTCTCGTCGCGTTTGACGGTTCGAAAATCCACCGTGTATCTGAACTGGCCCGGCTTCAGGAAGTAACTCTCGAATTTGCGCAACAGCGACAGCCGATCGCCACCTGCGGCCTCGTTCTCGCTGGCAATCTGATCCGAAATCCCGACCAGCGACGGGTAACGGGACGGGTCCATCTGGGTCAGCCATTCATGTTGCGGCTGATCATCGTACATCGGACTCTGACGGGTCACGGAATTGGAAAGATACGGCCAGGCTCGACAGAATCTTCCCTGTTCATCGACAATGGTCCCGGCTGTGTATTTATAAGGTGCAGCGTTCATCCGCTGCGAAGCGTTACTGCGTGTCAGCGCAGAGACTTCATGACAAAACGAAAGCTCTTCGGGCGTGTCATTGGCCTGAAAAAACGGCATGACGCCGTAAACCAGTGGATCCGTCGTTTCTTCAAGCGAAATCGTCTGATAAACCGGCACGCCTCTGGACCGGTAAGTCGGTAAGCCCTGGTACAGCCCGCGGTGAACGCGGTCATGCGGTGCTCGCCAATTCGTCTTGTTGTTTTCAATCACCAGGCTCGACAAGGCCAAGCCGCGAAAGTAGGGCGGATTCCCCGTGATGTCAAACGGCTTGCCGCTGGCCACATCCGTGAAGCTGACCCGAAACATCAGCTGATTGGACATTTCGATCACACCGCGCTCGTCCAGGTCAACTGATTTTGACGCCCCGGCAGACGATGCCTCGATAATCGTTGGGCCAAACCACGGCCTGGCGTGCCGGGGAACAAGGTAAAACATTACCGACGTAAAAGCCGTCGCGACAGATATCCACAGCATCAGGTGGCAGATCATGCCGCCCAGATGGGATCGTGGAGCATCGCCGGGATCGAAAAACATCAGCGGAGAGTCACCTGCGCTGATCTCGGAATCGCGCATCATGCGGCCAGCCACTCGGCGATTACGTCGTTCAACGTCAACCGTTTCGGTGTAAATCGCCTGTAACAACATTGCTGTTCCAGCCACGAGAAAGTAGAACAGAAACAGCATGCCAGCTTCCAGGTCGAGACTGAAAATCGTCCCCACAACAACCTGCAACAAACTCAAAACCAGAATCTGCCAGTTCAAACGCGGCGTCTTCTCCTGGAACATCAACACGGTTTGCAGGTACACCAGCAAATTCGCCACGGAGACCAGTTTGCCTGTACTGTCTTCGGAAAAGAAGTCCTTCATCGCCAGGAACAGAATCACGACCGAAGCGATATTGGCCAGTACGCCATCAATTCGAAACAACCTGAGCAGGTCGGTGATGACGAAGCCGAGTGTTGCACCGACGAAAGCGATGACAACCAGACGAGAGCTTCCAAGGCCCATCCCCAGCAGCGAACTACTGACGATCGCCAACACGAACAGTGTGATCTGTATCAAGCGTTTAACGTCGAGCATCGGCAGACCACCTGGATGAGAACTCTTGCAACTGTGCTTCCTGTCCCGGTTCCTGTTTCATCGTGAACATCGAGTCAAACTCGCGGGATCCAACTTCCAGCCAGCGCAGAAGCGGCAAAACGCAAGTCAGCCTCCTTGCCACTCGATCAGCATGCAGGTTTCCGGTGTCGGTCCGAAGTTGCGCCGGGTCAAGCGTTGTCGGCCGGGGTCGTGAACTGATGACATAAATTGGCGTGCCATGGGAAACCAGGCGGACAAGCTTGAGCAACATCTCCACAATTTGCGGATCCTCAAACGGTTGAGCAATCGCCAGACGCTTCATGACTTCGACAACGACTCCCTGATGGGATCGACTGTGGCACAAGTCATTTGTCTTTCCGCAAACGCCAATCGCAATCTGTCCCTGCACCACCTTGCCGATTTTCATAACCGCCGTAGCGGCGAAACTGAGTGCCCGTTCCGCGTGTAATCTTGAACGCCCCCCATCCTCCTGATCGGCATGAAGATCCAGCATCAAGGCAAAATCGCGATTGTTTTGCTGGTCATGCTGTTTGACAATGGGTTGACCAAATTTGGCGCTCGTCCGCCAATGAATGTTCTTTTTGCTGTCCCCGGATCGCCATGGGCGAAGTGCATAAAACTCATCTTCTTCCAAGGCACGTCGCCGCTTGACCGTGTCCGATCCACTGGCGATCGACTGGACTCGGCGTTCCCAGGTTGGATGCAGGATTCCGATCTCCGGGCCCACATAGATTGATTCCGTTTGAGGAAAATGGATTCGGCTGACGATCAGGCCGAACGGAAACGTTGTCGAGAGGGCGGCGGGTCCCAGCAGATACTTGCCACGGCGCGCGAAAAACACCCGGTAGGATTGAACGGTTGAACGCCCGGCATCGACGCGGACCAGTCCCAGTTTTACTTCGGAGCGGTCCAGGTTCGATTTCCGCCGGTTGAGTCGTTGAAGGATTTCGCCAAACCACCGCGTCCACCAGCGTTCGGTCCGGGTTCCCGGGTCCAACTCGACGGACTTCATGGTCTGCTGGATATCGGTGAGTCGGGTAATGCGATCGTTGATGACGAGATTCCAGGCGGCCATGCCAGCACGTTTATTTTCGCACGTCCATTGGACGTTGGCCACTTCGTTCGCATGGAGTCGCTTGGGCATTCGCCTGGAAGCCTGGAAGGACTTGAGCCAGCGAATCCCGATCCGCCAGTTCAACAGCAGCGGAGCGTACATCATACCGGCCAGTACGACCAACAAATTGACGTTTCGAAGGACGGCGCCGACGGTAATGAAACCCAGTACAACCAGGAAGACCCAGCCCTCCGGCGTCAACTTCATCTCCGTGCAATCGATTCTGCGACGACGTCGAGTCAAACTGTTTTCCTCCAGTCGTCACGTGGTGTTTTGCCGGTAAATATCCTGGCGTTTGGACAAAACTCGCCGACTTCCGTCACGAAGCTCGACGAGTCCAGAGGGGGCCGTGTCGTTTCCCAAACAGTGTTCGTTTCGTTCGGATTGGCATTCATGGCTGGACTACGTCGGCAAGGCAATTCGGCTGGTGATTTCATTGATAATCGCCTCCAACTCGTCGCGCTGACTGCCGTGAACGCCTCCTCGAAGTTGAATCCGGTGCGGTAAAACGGCGATCGCCAAACCCTTGGCGTCGTCCGGGATCGCGTACGATCTTCCGTCGATAAAAGCCAACGACTGCACTGCCCGGTACCATGCCAACGCGCCCCGCGTACTCACCCCAACGGCCAGTTCGGGAGATTCCCGCGTTGCGTGGACAATGTCGAGCATATATTGAGTGATCGACTCCTCAACTGCAACGTCGCGAACGGTCGCCTGCATTTCCAGTACGCGCCGCCAGTTGCAGACGGGCTGAAGTTCGTCCACGGGTTCACCCTTACGGTGGTCCTGGAAGATATCGTTCTCAAATTCTCGATCGGGATATCCCATCGAGATTCGAACCAGAAATCGATCCAGTTGACTCTCCGGCAAAACATAGGTTCCCTCAAACTCAAACGGGTTTTGCGTTGCGATTACCATGAACGGCTTGGCCAGGCAATATGTGGTGCCGTCGACACTTACCTGGGCCTCACTCATTGCTTCCAAGAGCGCACTCTGGGTTCGTGGCGGAGCCCGGTTGATTTCGTCGGCCAACACGAAATTACTGAAGATCGGACCTTCATTAAAGATGAATTCCGACTGTTGAGAATTGAAAATCGAGCTGCCGACAATATCGCTGGGCAGCAGATCGGGCGTAAATTGAACGCGACAGAACGAGCCATCAACGCTCCGCGACAACGCTTTTCCCATTAACGTCTTGCCGACTCCCGGGACGTCTTCGAGCAAGACATGTTCATCGGCGAGCAAGGCCACCAGGCAGAGCTGGGCGACATCTCGTTTTCCCAATACGACACTGGAAATATTCTCCAAAAGTGAATTCGCACTTCGCTGGAGTTCTTCGAGGGAAACCAGTTCTCCAGGCATATCGTTACTGATGGTTGCGTCTTTTGTGTCCAACGAAGTCACCGTTATTCGGTCATCCAAGCGAAAGAGCTGTAAGCGTTGAATGCCATTCTACCGACAAACGATCATATTGTCTTGGTGATTGACCCGATATCGCGTCCGCAAAAACGCGCGCAAAAAAGGCCCTTCAACAGGGCCATCGCAGCGGAATCGGTTAGCAAAGATACGCCGGATGAGTCAACCGGCACAGGATTTCACGTCAAAGAACGTTGGTGCGCCAAGGGAAACCAAATGGGAAATCGCCAAAAGTGCGCAGTTCAACCAATAGCAGCAATGTGGCCAGCGCGACGCAGATCAGCGACACCAGCAGCATCGCATCGTAAATGGTCATGGATTGAAGCAAGGATTTTCTGTCGTCATTCTGGTTTGTCGTCTGGCCAGCCTCGTCAGAAGTCAAACCAACCGCGTCGTCGTTTGCGTCGACGGATTCGTCAATCAATTCATCAGCATCTTCGAGAATATCGGACATGGCAAAAACTCAAACAGAAAAATTAATACTTGGCGGCATCCATGTAAAACAGGATGGCGGCGGTCGTCAGGAAAACGAACGAGAGAATCAACATGACAGAGTAAATACTGAAACCCTGTTTTCGGTACGCGGGTGGAGGCGGCAACTGCGGTTGCGGAGCCTGGCTTGAATCATCGACACCGGGTTCAAGCAGTGCGTCACCGAAAGCATCGTCACCACCAAAATCAGAACTTGCTAGTGACATAATCGCCCTCCCGAACCGTGTCGAGTCTGAAGTCAGGATCGATTCGAACCGCCGACAGGTCCGTTTCCGTCTTGATGACGGTGCCTTTGCCCACGAACCGATCCTGGCGATAGACGTCCATCACATGCCCGACACGGAGACCATCGTCCGTGCCCAGGCTGATGGCGAATAACCCGTCCTCAGAAACCTTAACCACCAAACCATCGAGCTTGGGAACGATATGATCGGTGAGCGAATCGGGTGTCAGGTTGTTCCGGTCCAGCACCCGTTTGGTCTTGGCAAGCTTGGCCACGAGGTCGCTTTCCTTTTCGGTCAATAACGTAATCTCGTTCTTCAACTCATACAGCTGGTTGGTCAAATTCGCAACCAACGAAAACTGGGTCGCGATGTCGTCGACCAATTTCGTATTGTTCGCTTTCAAGTCGGCGACTTCCGTATCCTGAGCTTTGATGCGCGCTTGAGCCTCTTCCAACTCGGCCAGTCGTTGTTGGCTGATTTCCGATTCCTTCCGCAACTGGGCTTCCTTGGAAATATAGTTTTCACGAGCCGCCCTGAGTTGCGATTCAAGTTGGGCCAGTTGCATCGCACGCCCCGTGCGCTCCGATGACAACAGTTTTTCCTTTTCCGAAGTTCTGGCTTTGGACTCTTCGAGCTTGTTTTGCGCCAACGTCGCTTCGTTTTTCATCTCCATCGCCTTGTCTTTCCAATTGCGATGTGATGCTCCCACCATAAGCGAGATCACCAGAAAACAAATGCTCATGAAGAAAATCAAAAGCGTGAAAATCTTGCCCATCAAATTCATCAAGACACCTCGTTGTGGCCAAGTGGTTGGCCAAGTTGGAAAGGACCAGCTGACTCTGTATTGTCATCGCCATTCGATGAGAGACTCAGATCGTTGCAAACGACTTTCGACAGTCCACCTGAGACTGTATCCACTCGTTAACCCTGACACCGAAAAACCCGTTCTGTCGACTTCTGAAATTATACTTGCACGAGTTTTGCATGCCAACGTTTTAGTGAAATATCCACAAATGTTGGGATTTCCATCGCGTTGCCACCACGTCATTTACATCGGCTAACAACGATTGCCGATCCGAAGATTCCCGATCAATGCCCCAAATTTAACCGACTCAACTGGATTCTGGCCGATTCGCGGGCACGGTTCCACTGATCATCGCAATCGGCATGACCAGCCAATCGCGATATCCCTCCCAAGCAGGCGAAAATCAGCACGCAACTGGACTTTTGAGGGGTCCTGGCGTTCGATTCGAAAATCGAGAATCAATGCCCGGTGATCCGATCTGACCCCCGGACCGATTCGAAACGAATCGGCGATGATCCTCCGGCCCACTTGCGCGTGGTCGATTCTCATTCCAGCACCCAGGCTGAAGCGACAAACCAACTCCGTTCCACAAACCAACTCCGTTCCACACCCAACCCAATTGCAGAATCACGCAGGTCACCGGCCTGCAGGATACCGGAAAAAAACGGGGGCCACGGGGTCAGATTGAGGTCACCAACCAGAGAATTGGAGGTCGATGCATCCAATCTCGCCGCGATCTCGTGCAATTGCTCA
>JAHEBQ010000030.1 GCA_024642205.1 Planctomycetaceae bacterium
TCTCGTTGAGATTGAAGGTTGTCGGTGTGATCGCAGTTGGCGCTTCGTTCAGGTCGTTGACGCTGACGGTGATTGCTTCGTCGTAGGTGTTGCCTCCACCATCGGTCACGCGGACGATGACCGTGTAACTGGACTGGGCTTCGAAATCCAGGATTCCAGCGGTCAGAATCAGTTCGTCGGCGCCTGCTCCGCCAATGCTAAACTTTGACAGATCAATTCCACCTTGAATTGAGTAGGAAAATGTCTCGCCGGAATCGACGTCCGAGGTGGACAGAATACCCAGGCTGATTCCGCTGGAAGTGTTGACATTCTCGTTGATATTAAATGCGGTGGGAGTAATTGCGGTCGGCGCCTGGTTCAGGCTATCGACACTTACAATTATTGCTTCATCGTACGTGTTTCCGCCGCTATCGGTGACCCGAACGATCACGGAATAGCTCGCCTGAGCGGCGAAATTGAGCGTACCGTCGGTAAGGATCAGTTCATCGCTGCCTGCTCCTCCGATGCTGAACTTCGCCTGGTCGGTGCCTCCCAGAATCGAATACGCAAATGTGTCCCCTGAATCTTCGTCGGTTGCCGCGAGGACGCCAACGCTGGTTCCGGCGGAGGTATCCAGGTTATTGTTGACGTTGAAGGCCGTTGGGGTAATCGCGGTTGGGGCCTCGGTCAGGCCATTGACGGTAATAGAAACCGTGGCGATGTCGGTGCTTCCCAATCCATCATCTGCGGTGTAAGAAAAAGTATCGACAAATGACTCGCCGTCTTTGAGGTAATCGAACAACGTGCCGGGATCGTAGGTGAAACTGCCGTCGGCATTAACGTTGACTGTCGCCCCGTTGACAGTTATTGAGTCAAATGTGGTTACGGACAGTGAACCAGAAGTCTGGGAGACTGCATCGAAGTTCTGTTGAATTTCTGCCTGCGACAACGCAGTCTCATAGAATCGAAAGACTGCGATTTCTCCTTTTAGTGAATTGGCGTGAGGGTCGTTAAGTGACCCGTAAGTTCCGTCCCGCTTGGCAAGCCCACTAGCTTCGGTGTCACCAGCCCAGTCTGCAAGTCCTGGTTCAATATCCGAACCAACGGAAATTCCGTTGACGAAAAGTTCCGCTGTGGCTGTTACAACGTCAAACGAGGCCGCGATTTGAATGAATTCGCCTGAGTTCATTTCCGTCGTAATGTTCGCGGTAACGACGGTATACAACGAACCACCTTGAATCAATGCGTATTCGATATACGAATCGCCGCTTGCTTGATAGAGTCGCAAATTGGTTCCATCGAATTGGCTGCCTGTGTCAAATAGGAGACCACGATTGTCGGAAGGCGTGTCAGGTCGGAACCAGATTTCGAAAGTTGCAGAACCATCGGTTGGGTCACCCGGAAGATTCTGCAATGACTCCGTCAAGAATCCGCCATTTGATCCGTCAAAGGTGTATGCCGCGGTAATGCCATTCGGCGCGCCAGTTAGGCTAGTATTACGTGTAACCGAGCCGTCGAGTGCCCAGTCGTAATTTGCCACGCCAGTGCTATCTTCCCATGTTCCGTTGCCATCAACGTCAAGGGATGCTTCATAATTCAATGTAGCTCCAGCGACGACAACTGGTGCTGTTCCACCTCCAGTATCATTCGATAGAACACCCGCAGCCGTTACGTTCAATATTGCGTTCTCATCACTTGAATAGCCATCGCTATTCGCGGTCACGACCAAGCTTGCAACCCAAGTATTTTGAGTTAACAAGTTGAGCGGATTGGTTGCGTCGATGGTTCCTATTTCAAACTCAAGAACCCAATCTCCACCAAGCGACTCGTGTCCGGTCAGATTATCACTTGCTGCCACGTCGGCGTCGGTAAGTACGCTGATCGCTTCAAGGAGTGACTCGCCGCTACTGCTCGCCGCTAGATTACAGCCATAGAAAAGCAGATCCGCATTGGGAGCCAAGAAGCTGCCCCAGTTTTGTATTGAATCCGAGAATTGACCAAGTGAATTGAATGACAGTTGCGAAGTTCCGAATTGAAGTGTGCCCTCGTCCCCGTGAACGATCATGTGAACTGCGTCAAGATCCGAATATCGCTCGAGCAATTCCGAAATCTGCTCGACACCGTCCGTAAGATGATCCAGGAATGCAATGTCAAAACTACGATCGCTGGATGAGTTGATACCATTTACGAGCAACTCATAATCGTCCACATTCCGATCAATGATTACCAGTTCTTTCGATGCGCGATAATCGGTTTGAGTATATTCGGTTGAGTCTACGAAGGGCGTTGTCGATTCTAATGCCCCGAACCACTCAACCTCCGATGCGATATTACTATGATTTTCGGTGCCTAAATCAACATCTTGTATCGGTTCCAGAAACGCCCCCAGCGGTGAGGCACTGTAAAGAACGCGATCTTCCAGCTGCATCAAATTGAGTGGAGTAGCGAACGGATTCAGGAATCCAGTCGGCAGATTGCCTTGGCGCGCGGGATCTGCGCAAAATTGAATTCGAGAGATCGCATTTTGAATCATGCGCAGCATCAAAAGACAGAACTAAAACGTGACGAAACACCATAAACTCAATGGGCTACGAACCCGAGGAATTTTTTCTGGTGGAATGTCAATGTGAAAAGAATCGAGTTCTTTCGGTATCGACGCGTTAAAGCCTAGCTTGCAAGAGAAACCGGCAATGTTAGTTTGAATTTTCTATTTTGAAATATATTCGTTGCGACCAGAATAATTGTCACCAAGTCGAACCCCAAAAACCCGCAAATTGAAGGTCCACAAAAAAACCCACGCGATCGCGTGGGCTTCTTGAGGTGAATATAAGATGAAGTTTGATTTTACTGATCTAGAAGATATTTTAGAAAAACAAGTTGGTTATTAAGTTCTGGCACACTTGTTCCTTGAATAAAATCCTTGGCATCTGGCGATCCGTCCGATCTTTCGATGGCAGTTCGAGTTATATAGGAAGCGTGTTCATAACATCCTCGCTGGATCAGAAAATCAATGGCTTTGATTCGGTTCCTGAAAGCGCGATATCTTTTATTCCCCATTGGGCCAGTACTCTCTATGGTTCCATTGGCGATCGAGGCATCGAAGAAAACCAAGATGTCGCCAATCAGATCACCGGGACTCTCGGGGGTTCCGCATGTGGCATCCAATACGATCTTGACGGTCGGGAAGTCATTTACCGGGTCAGTTATGACGATCGACAAAATAGCTTTTGCGTCACTTGACTCAGCCAACATCGGATCAAAACGAACAAATCTAACTATCGTAGTACCTGCAAGAACCTGGCCGCTAGGGAAGCCTGATAATGTAAAACCCGCGTCACCGGTGATGCTTATTGTGTAGTCAACATCCTCGTCCAATGCTTGTATCGAAAAGCACTCGTCAACGGTATCGGGCACTGCAACACAGCCAAAATCCAACGCCGTTTCAGCAACGTTTATCAACTGCCCTTGAGCCTGGTTAACCGCGAAGCACAAAAAAGCAATGACCACTGCCGCATACTTACTAAAATTCCTCATAGGTTCTCCTAAGAAACTGAATGAAAAGATTCGAAATCCGATTTGAAAAAACAAACCCATTCAAGTGTTCGCATTTGATAGGACTTCAATAACAAGAAAAGTAAGACAAGTCAGGCGATCCGTCACCATGTGGCAATCGCTAAGAAACCACCTAAGCTGTAGTTGCCAAGCTTTTCGATGGCTGTAAGTTATCGTAAATTAGGAGGTTTACAACGGTCAATCAGGGGGGGGTAATGAATTTTGGCCGCTTGGATTCGGAGAATCGTAGGCGCAAACGAAGCGATAATGGCAACGGCGGGTGAGGCGGAACCGTGATTCGAGCCTACTCAATTCAATCAAATTGTAATTCCGCGATACACCACTGTTACTTGGCCTCAATCGACGGGAACTACTGGGGTTGGAGACGCTATTTCTGAATAGTCGTTGATAAGGGATTGAGTACCCGAAGGCTGTTTCGCGCGATGATCAAGCACGTTTTCCGGACATTGTGTCCATATTCTGCCGCATTTCATCGGTTCGAACCTAGTTTCCAACGACACCGATTTCCGCGGCCGACGCCCAATCGTTTCCGTTGACTTCCGAATTGATTTGTATTCGAACGAAACGCCCGCGAATCGACTGTTCGCAATCCGCCGATTGAGCGACGGCGACTTTCTTGAACGTCGTCTTCAGTTGTGGTTCGGGAAATTCATCCGGTGAGTTGCTGATGGAAAATTCGGTTTCTGCGAACGTTCCGTTCCATCCACCGTCCTGACGCGACAGGTAACGAAAACCATGAATCTCGCGTTCTCGGCCAAGGTCAATCACCAACACATGGGGATGCTTGGTCAAACCGCCCGAGAATTTCGAATGCCAAAGGGTGTTTGGATTGCCATCCATGGAGTAACGGGCGAGGCGATCATTCGAACGGTTTTCGCTGCTGAAACGAATGAGCTTCAGATCGTCCGTGGGAATCAGGCCTTTGTCCTGGATCCGGTTCAGTGGTTTCGCAGGTTTTGAAGCTGGTTTTGGTCGCGACGTACCATATTTGGCCTGACGATCTCTTTCATGTCGTTCTTTGGAAGCAAAGGTACCTTCCCGCACCGGTTCGTGGGATGCTTCAGCGAACGATGACATGCGGGCCAGTAATTCTGGGTGTTGAAGTGCGACGTCGTTCGCTTCACTGATGTCCTGGGATAGATCGTACAGCGCCCATGGCTGGTCTTTTTTGGGTTGAATGGCTTTCCAGTTTTTCATGCGCACGGCGATTTGCGGACCAAATTCCCAATAGAGAAAATCATGCTGCTGTTGCTTGTGACCGACGGCCTGTTCGCCTAATAATTCGGGAAGGATCGACAAGCCGTCAACGTCGTCGGGTGCAGACGTGTTCGTCAATTCGACCAGTGTGGGAAGAATGTCAACTTGATTGAACAGCAAGTCACTGACTTGTCCCGGTTTGATTTTCCCGGGCCAACGAACGATAAACGGAATTCGGAGCCCTCCCTCGTACAGACTGCCTTTGCCACCGCGAAATTCGACACCCGTTTTTGGATCTACGTTAGGGCCAAAGAATCCGCGTGGATGCTGTTTGCTTTTAAATCGGTCCTGGCCTCCGTTGTCACCGGTGAAGAACACAATCGTGTTATCTTCCAAATTCAATTCCCGCAACAAATCAAGAACCTGTTTGACGTTGTTGTCGACCATCGTGACCATCGCGGCGTAGTTCCGGATGTCCTGGGAAAGTTCCGGATCTTTGATCCAGTCATCGTTTTTATAGAGGTCCCATGCCGGGTCGTTGGCGGGAATGTCATACATTCCGTGAGGTGGGGTGATGGGAAGATAGCAGAAAAATGGCTGGTCTTTATTGTCTCGAATGAACTGGATAGCCGCATCCATGATCGCATAGTGGGAATAGGTTTTTCCACTGCGACCACCGGTGTTGCCGTCAAGTACAACTTCATCGCTATTGCGGATCAGGTAGGGCGGATAAAACGAGTGTGCGTGGACTTGATCGTAATAGCCAAAGAAAACATCGAATCCATGTTTCTCGGGGACGCCAGTCGAATCGCGGCCGCCGGCACCCCATTTGCCAAATCCCCCGGTCGCATAGTTTTTCTGTTTCAGGATCGACGCGATCGTGGGTTCTTCGGCGCGAAGCGGCGTACCACCTCCGTTGGCGCGAACCGAAGCATGCCCCATGTGTTTGCCTGTCATCAATGCGCATCGCAGGGGCGCGCAGACGGGCGCGGCGGCCAGTGCCTGGGTAAACCGGATTCCCTCGCGTGCCATTTGATCGATGTGAGGCGTACGAATGCACGGGTTGCCCATATGGGAAAGCTCAAAATAGGCCAACTCATCGGACATGATAAAAACGATATTCGGCGGCGCGGAATCCTGTCTGTTCGGCGGGTTGTCGGCAGCCGCATTGGTTGCCAGAAAAATCAAGCCAAGCAGGCAAATCATGAGTCGAAAAAACGGCAACATCAGCTAACTCCCATCGATGAAACGGGTCGAATCTGGTCTCGGTCTTAAAACGTCCAATTTAACTCCCCGACTGGACGCAATCGACGTCGAGACGGAGGAAAGCGGTGACAGAATCCAAAAAAACGCTGCGGGGACAATTCGTATCCGGCAAGCAACTAGGACCGTTTGGACCGTTTCTTGATTTCGGCAAGCTCCTGGAATTCCGGCAAGTTTTTGTAAAACGTATCCAGCGGATAGCAACCGGAAACGATGCCGTTACGAGGTGCAGTGGTGCAATCACTAAAGGTGCGACAGATACGTTTACGAGCCAGGGGTTTTCCCGCGATCACGTCGGCTGGAAAATCCGGGTAAGATAAAACCATTCGTCCTATCCCAACGGAATCGACGGCTCCAGATCTAACGGCCGCTTGACCAACATTGGGTAACCAGTCTTGAAGATAGGAATATCCGGAACCGATTACGACTAACTCTGGATGTTGCGACTTCAGTTCAGCCGTCGCCTGGATTTGGCGGGCGACACCCACCAATGGATCCTCTGGTGGGAGGTAGCCATCGGAGGGCGGAAAGATTGCTGGCCGTTGAATGTGTGGATTGTAGTAGGGGCTTCCGGCGGTCGTGCAAAGCAGTTGGATTCCCATTTGTTTCAGGAGGTCCAGGAACTGTTGGGGTTCGGACAAGTCGATCCCCAACCCGGTTCCATCCCCGCCAAACGCGAGGGAATACGATCGCTCGGCTGAAGCGACGCCGATTCCGTCGGCGCCCGGTTGAAAAGGTGAGAAATCAAATATGCTCAACCGCACCCCCAATTCAAGTCCCGGTACCGTGGCACGAATTCCCGTAACGATGTCGCGCAAAAATCGTGTTCGGTTTTCGAAGCTACCGCCAAACTCGCCGGGTCGATCGTATCCGGACAGGAACTCGTGTCCGAGATAGCCGTGACAATGCTTGATATCGACCCATGCGAATCCTGCCGACGCGGCAAGCCTCGCTGCGGCAATAAAGTCATCAATCAGTCGTTTGATTTCGTCATCTGAGAGAATCGCCAAATCCGCGTCAACGTTGAACCGCTGATCGAGAATTGGGTGTGCATACGCGGTGCGGGGTTCAAGCCGGGTTTTGTCGTTGGGGCGAGCGAAGCGACCGGAGTGAGTCAATTGAAGGCCCACGTGCAGGTCATCGACGTTGCCAAATGTCTGGAAGTGAGTTGTGAAAAGTTGATCGCGTAACGACGCTATCCCGCCAAGATTGGCCCGGTTGATCAGCAATTGACGGGGATTGGCTCTCCCATCCTGTGTGACGGCAACCGCCTCTCCGCCCCAGATCAGTTTCGCGCCGCTTAATCCAAAATTTTTCCAACGCCGGATCGTCAATTCGGTAGGCTGGCCGTCTTTGGTTCCGTCCCAGCCTTCCATCGGCAGGATACAAAACCGGTTGCCAATGGTTGTTTGTCCCACCGAGACCGGTTGAGCCAGCGGGCCGTCGTTTGATTCCAGGTCCACTTCGAACGGCAGGCGAACGTCCAGGCTTTTCAAGTGGCTTAAGAAAAGTTCAGCTGTTTTCAGTTTCGCGATTCGGGGGAAGTCCAATGGTTACGCCTCCATTTGCAAGCCGAGTTGACGTCCAATTTCAAACAGGATTGCGCGGTCCGTGCCTGGACGTTGGTTACTTTCTGGATGAGTCAAATCGGACCCGATCCAGCCTCGTTGGTGCAGAAACATGGCAGCCGAGTGTTTGTAGGCTGATGTCGGGTTTCGGAACGCAAAAAAGCCCAGGTACTGTAGGACATCGTTAAGCTGATAAAAATCGGCATTTCCTTCTTCCCACCAGCGGTCGCGTTGGGCAAACAAATCCGGGCAAAACGTGCTCAGGCCAAGCAGGTAGTCGCTTCCGTACATCACCATATCGATCGCCAGATCGTTGCCCGTCAGCACCATGAATTCCGGTCGATGCTGATTTCTGGCTTCAATTCTGGCCCATTCCAGATCCCGCTGAAGGGAGGAATGCTTGGCGCCAATGCACTGCGGCAACTCCATCAATTGTTTGTACACATCGATGGAATAGATGTTTCCAAACGGCGCAAACATTGTCCCGAGTTCGAACCCGATAAATCGCGGACAGTGCCTTGCAACCTGACGATAGTGATCAACGATCTGTTCGTCCGAGCCATGGGCCAGTCCGTAGGATTGAAAAATAATCGGCGTTCCACCAACCTCCTGAATTGAATCGATCTGTTGGCGATAGGCATCGAAATCGAACCGTGACCCGGGGGAATCGCCGACAAATGCCCCCGCGACAAACTCATCGCCGGCCATGACATTTCGGGTCAAATCAAGTACTTCGCACCGGGTATTTTCGTCCAACAAATTGGCGTAACCCGTATCCATGTTGACGGCTGGAACCAGGCCGGCGTTGCGAGTTCGCTCAATGTGGAGCCTGAATCCGTTCCAATCAACCGTATGTCCCGTCAGGAATGGGAGCAGGATTGCGGACATTCCCCTGATTTTTCGTTTCGGTTGAATCAAGTTCAGCGGAAATGCGATATTTGCGTTGGAATTCATGTTCCAAGTATGACCTGATTGATCGGTTTTGGAAAGCATTAGAATACCGGAGGCGAACGCGAGGATGCGATCCGTGGTTGTCGACAGAAATCCGATTCGCAAGTAGGCGGACAAGCGGATGCGTCAGCCAACAAGTCGTCGATTCGTTTCCAGAAAAAGTCGCAGGTATCCTCCGCTGGAAGTTTCCGTGATCAAACTCTGAATCTGCTGCATATTGCTGATTCGTGTTTGGTGAGTTCGAAAATCGGAACAACTCGTGAAAATGATTCACCCTCTAACGGTTGCGCCGGTCCCGCCGCAGACCTTGTCAATCAACGAAGGATTTTCTGACAAATAGACTTTTCTCTTCAGGCAAAGCTTGCCGATAGCTCAGGTATCAAGATACGACCCAAGCAACAGGTCGTTCGCTTGTAAAAGTTGCCTTGGGGTTATGCTCCGACCTCGACTCAATTTTTTGCCAAGGGATGGCATCCACAATGACAACGGAAGGTCGCTGAAAACCTTTCGGCTGGAAGTTTGATCGAGCATGGGCCGGTCAAACTGCCGCCTGAACTCCATTTATCAGGTGTTTGTCAAATGAAAACGACCGCTCCCCACTATTTGTTGTTTACTGAAGCCAAGACTGTATCCGAACCTTCGGTTGGTGGCCGATGGCGATTTGTTCTGGAACAGATTGGTACCGCAACCCGGTTTGAAGAGGCAGACTTCGAGCCCGGGGTCCGGGGGGAGCGGTTACAGTTGCTCGCCGTTGTACGTGGACTTGAAGCTCTTGAGCAGGCATCGCGTGTCACGCTTATTACGTCCAGCAAATATGTTGGCCGCGGAATTCGACGTGGACTGACCCAATGGCGACGAAACGACTGGCAATGGGAGCGGTTTGGAGTTCTTACTTTGATCAAGAACCATGACCTCTGGCAACGTATCGATCTCGCGATGCAGATTCATCAGATTAACTGTCGCATCTGGCAATTCGATCCTCCTAAGGTTCGAACCCAGGTCGCCCATGAATCGGACCAGGCGGAACTGACCGGAATCCGGGTGTTTTCTAACCCAGCGATCACCGATGATGCACGGGGAGGAGCGACGAGTCGGCAACCGAAGTCCGAGGCGTTGCCCGACGCGGTGGCAGATATCAGCAATCAAGTGGTTGCTGCCCGACTCGGCCGGGGAAATCACATCACGCTCAACCTTCAACGCCGACGCCAGTCCGTCGAAAAAAGGCTGGAGCAAGTCAACCGGGTATCGGATTTTCTCGCGGACAAAATTAAGCCGATTGGAAAGGGACGAGCATTCGGATACGCGGTCAGCTGATGAGGATTGACTCACCTGACAAGTTGAAAACTACGGAATTCATTCGGTCGCCGGACCTGTCATCAACAACAATTTATCATGGATCGGTGGACGGCGCCGTCGATTCGATTTAACCTTAGAGCAGAAAACAATGAATGCATGGAAGTCACTTACGACAATCCCGGATGTCGAAGCGTTTGACCAACTGGTTTTGGGTTACGAATGCCAGCCACATGATTTTCTCGGTCCGCATTTGGCGGGTAATTCGAACGAGTCCGAATCTGTGCTGGTGCGGGCATTTTTGCCGACAGCAAATGAAGCGTGGATCGAGAACCGGTCGGAAGAGGTCGTCGTTGTTCAACCCATGACGCGTGTTCACGATGCCGGCGTGTTCGAGACCCTTTGTGATCCACATGTGTTTGAAACGGCTCTCGGCAAATACAAATTTAGATACGTCCAAGGTGACATAACCATGACGGAACATGATCCGTACGCTTTCCCGCCCTACCTGAGCGACGACGATCTTTACCTGTTCAATGAAGGCAATCAATTCGAAATTTACGAAAAGCTGGGGGCCCACGTTCGTGAGATCGATGGTATCTCCGGTGTCAATTTTGCTGTCTGGGCACCGAACGCCCGGTCAATCAGCCTGGTTGGCGACTTCAATGAATGGGATGGCCGTCGTCATCCGATGCGAAAGCGAATTCCCAGCGGGATTTGGGAACTTTTTCTCCCGGGGCTGGAGCCAGGGGAAATCTACAAATTTCGGGTCACGAATTGTTTCGGTCAACAGACCGAGAAATCGGATCCTTTCGGGTTTTACAGCGAGCTACCTCCGCGAACGGCATCGGTCGTTTCGACGTTGGACAATTACCAGTGGCAAGATGATGCCTGGATGAAAAAGCGTGAATCGGAGGTTGCCCTCGAACAGCCAATCTCGGTCTACGAACTTCATCTCGGGAGCTGGCGAACCGACGCCGACAAGCCGAACGGCTGGATGAACTATCGGGACATTGCGCACGAACTTGTTGAATACTGTCGCGAGATGAACTTTACTCACGTCGAGTTGATGCCGGTATCGGAGCACCCCTACACAGGAAGCTGGGGCTATCAGACGGTGGGCTATTTTGCCTGCACCAGCCGCTATGGTACGCCCGAGGATTTCATGTATTTCGTCGATTACTGCCACCAGAACAACCTCGGCGTAATTATCGACTGGGTGCCCGCTCACTTCCCCAAAGACGGTCACGGCCTCGCAAAATTTGATGGCACAGCACTTTACGAGCACTCGGACCCGCGTCAGGGTGAACATCCTGACTGGGATACGCTGATTTTCAATTATGAACGAAACGAAGTCCGGAATTTCCTGGTTTCCAATGCGATGTTCTGGTTGAAGAAATACCATATCGATGGATTGCGCGTGGACGCGGTCGCTTCGATGTTGTATCTCGACTACAGCCGGAACGAAGGACAGTGGATTCCCAACAAGTATGGAGGCCGTGAAAACCTGGGCGCC
Organism: Planctomycetaceae bacterium; assembly: GCA_024642205.1. Classification (GTDB taxonomy): domain Bacteria; phylum Planctomycetota; class Planctomycetia; order Pirellulales; family Pirellulaceae; genus Mariniblastus. The sequence goes on from JAHEBQ010000030.1 coordinate 11,341, forward strand.
ATTGACTTTCTGCGACAGATGAACGAACGAGTCCACGATGCATTCCCGGGCGTGCTGACGATTGCCGAAGAATCAACTGCCTGGGGAGGTGTCTCGAGACCGACCTATGCGGGAGGTCTGGGCTTCAGTATCAAGTGGAATATGGGCTGGATGAACGATACACTTCGTTACTTCCAAAAGGATCCGGTCCATCGCAAATACCACCATGATGAACTGACTTTCAGTTTGATCTATGCGTTCACCGAAAATTTCATGCTGCCGTTCTCGCATGATGAAGTTGTTCACGGCAAAGGGTCGCTGATTGATCAGATGCCGGGTGATTTGTGGCAGAAGTTTGCCAACCTGCGATTGCTGTACAGTTACATGTGGACCCACCCAGGCAAAAAGCTGCTTTACATGGGCTGCGAATTCGGACAATGGAACGAGTGGGACTGCAATTCTTCGCTGCAATGGGACCTATTGGAGTGGGAGTCGCATCAAGGGCTGAAGAAACTGGTCAGCGACCTGAACGGTGTCTACCGGAGCGAGCCGGCGCTTCACCAGGTCGATTTCGAAAGCGGTGGTTTCGAATGGATCGACTGCATGAGTCGGGAAGCCAGCATTCTTGGCTATATTCGACGGGCCAAGGATCCCGATGACTTTGTGGTTGTATGCTGCAACTTCACGCCGACGGTCCATAACGACTACCGCCTGGGCGTTCCCGAACCGGGGAGCTACCGTGAAATTTTCAATAGTGATTCGGTTTACTACGGCGGATCCAATGTTGGCAATGGCATGGGACTGATCGCTGAACCCATCGAATCACAGGGTCGACCATACTCAATTCGACTTTCCATCCCGCCCATGGGCGTTACGATGTTGAAAAGGGACTCTCGTTAACCGAATCAAAACCCGGTGCAGGACCCGGCCCGGCAACCACCGTTTGGCGGGCCGTAAGCCTTCACCGCGTCGGCATCGGCGCCGTCCAAGCCATGTTTCGTTTGATGTTTGAATTGTCTCTGACAGTTGATGTTGATGGACAAAACACTCTTTGGCGTGATCGATGTCTCATTCACTTGCGTTTCGACATCAAAACTACTGGAATGTACCTGACAACGATTCGTACGAGCTGATCGTTCCTCCGCGGCCAATCGCGCCCGGTTCGAGCGAGTTCTTGGCTGCAACGACCGCCGCGCGAACTGCCTTTGATTCGTTTCGCGTGGGAAAAATTGTTCTCGTGCATGGTACACTGGCCGGCACCGATGCGCTGGGATGGTACGGGCATTGGCAACGCGTAATCCCCGGAATGTCGAAAAAGCTCAAGCAAGTTTATAAATCGGTCGTTGATAAACTCGCGCGCGATCGCGGAAATTACAGTGCGACCTACGCCGAGTTGCTGGAAAAAAGTCTGAATCCCGGACCAGCGCCACCCGTGATCAAAGTTGAGCTGTTTGACTGGACCAGCGAAAACCATCACCTGGGTCGCGCCGATGCGGCGGTTCGATTGGCAGATCAACTCTTGGATGCGAGAGCCAATGGCGAACGCGTTTTGCTTTGGGGACACAGTCATGCGGGCAATGTTTTTGCCCTGGTAACCCATCTTTTGGGGAATCAGGATTGTTCCGAGCCGGAAATGATCGAGCGTTTCTTTAGCGCCATGCGACCGTTCAACCCGTTCACTCGGCGAATTGACTATCCGGCCTGGAAGCGACTCCAATCTCGCCTTCAAAATCGGCTGCCAATCCAAGGACAGCAGACAAAACCGAGTCGCCGACTGGACATAGTGACGTTCGGAACACCGGTTCGCTATGGATGGGACGAATCCGGCTGCGACAACCTGCTGCATTTTGTCAACCATCACCCGCTGGATCACGTCGCGCCGTACAGAAGTGTCTGGCCCAAAACTGCGAGCGAACTGATTGCGGCAATCAGAGGCGACTACGGCGACTTCATCCAACAGACGTTCGTCGCTCAATCGGATTTGTCCCCTGCTTTCTGGAGTTGGACGGCCTGGAAAAGCAACCGGATCCTACGGAATCTGCTGGAGGCCAGCGAACAGTATAACAATCGGCTGCAGCGTCTACGGCAGGCGGTGCGAGTTGCCGACAGTGGCTTTACCTGTCTGGTTGATTATGCTGCTGTTGATCCGTCGGCCCGAGAAGTTTTCGGTCACGCCGTGTACACAGATTTGGACTGGATGGCGTTCCATTTGAAGGAAATCTGCGCGAGGCTCTACGTATCGTGAGTTCGCTGCCAATTTGGGTGTTGTTGAAAACCCAATGGGGAACCGACGTATCCAGCATCGAACAGCGACATCGCTGAAAGAGAACCCGTCAACGGCTGCCACGATGGAATCGTCGAACTGTTTGGAATTCCGTGCCGTCTGTACCGTGTCGGGAGAACTCCGGCTTCGATACTCGCGGGCTGGCATGGTCTGAACGACAACAATGATCACAATCAGCGTCGTGGCCAATTCATCATTCTCACCCTCTTGAATGAACGATAGCGATGCGGTCACCGGCGATTAGAAGAAGTACTGGACCGCGTTTTCGAATACGGCAAATCCGTCCCCTCTTTCTGCCAATCCTTCACGTGTCCAGCGAGGATGATGCGTCGGGTCAATGTGCCGTTCGGGGTGTGGCATCAAACCAAATATTCGACCCGTCTCGTCGCAAATACCCGCGACGTGGGCCGTCGAGCCATTGGGGTTGTGGGGGAAAGGGACGAAACCGTTGAGTCCGCCCGGGCGACAATATTTGAGGGCGAGCTGGTGGTTAGCAGACAACTGGTTCAGGATCGCCTCGTTTCGTGGCACAAATTTTCCTTCGGCGTGTGCGATCGGAAGATACATTTGCTCAACACCGTTGAGGAACACGCATTTGTCATTGTCGGTTTTCAGGTTGACCCAACAATCAATAAAGCGACCGTTCTCATTCCAGGTCAACGTTGCGGGCAGGCCCTGTTCGTCCGGCGGTAACAGAAAACCGGATTTGATCAGGATTTGAAAGCCGTTGCAGATACCCAAAATCAATTTTCCGTCGGCGTGAAATTCGGCGAGAACGTCGGCAAGTCGCGATTGCATCTGGCTGGCAAGGACGCGACCGGCTGCGATGTCGTCACCATAGCTGAACCCGCCAGGCAGGCACAGAATTTGGTAGTCCTTGATCAGCTTCGGTTTTTCAATCAGTTGGTTGATATGCGCAAAACCGGCTGTTCCGCCCGCCAATTCAAACGCGTAACCAGTTTCCTGATCGCAGTTGGTTCCAGGGGCCCGAAGGATTAAAACGTTTGGTTGGGACATGGAAATGCAGTAAATGGGTTGAGTTGATAAGGTGAATAAAAAACGGAGGTCGGTCGTAGCCAAATTTAGAACTTACAATCTTGAAACCGACAGCAAAACCTAATTCCAATCAAGCGTTCCCAGCCAGGCCTGTTTCAACGCCGTCAAGTCACTTTCAATGACGAGATTGTGAGCCATCTCGATCGTGAGTTTTGGTTCGGTGACAACCGAGCCGATTCGTTGTACGTCTACATCTCCCATTATTGACTCGAACGCGTGGACGTCTTGGGGTTCGACTTCGACCAAGAACCGTGTGTTGGACTCGGAGAACAGAATCGCTGCCAACGCGTAACTGACGTCGATCTCAGCTTCCGCCTCGACTTCCGGCATTTCAATTCCAATTTCGTCAGTCGAAATATCTGCTCCCAAACCGCCGGCGAACGCCATTTCAGCCACCGCGACTGCCAGTCCGCCTTCACTCATGTCATGGCAGCTTCGAATCAACCCGGATTTGATCGCCTGATGCAAATGGGCAAACGTCGATTTGGCCCGTTCGGCGTCGACCGTTGGTACCTGGCCACCTGTCATCCCGTTGACCATGGCCCAGTGCGAACCTCCAAAGTGATTGCCAGTCACTCCGATCTGGAAAATAACATTGCCGGCTTTTTTCAGATCCATCGTCACACAATTCGCAATATCGGGGACCTGCCCCATCGCACTGATAAGCAGAGTTGCGGGAATGGAGATGGTTTTCCGGTTGCCATCACCATCGGTATAGCTGAATTCGTTGTGTAAACTGTCCTTTCCGCTGATGAAAGGAGTTTGCAGTACGACCGAAAGGTCCTGGCAGCCGATCGCAGCCCGAACCAGTGAGCCCAGCGTCTCGGGTCGGTCGGTATGCCCCCAGCAGAAGTTATCCAGTATGGCAATTTGTGATGGATCAGCCCCAACGGCCACACAGTTACGAATCGCTTCGTCAATTGCACTGGTCGCCATGTGATATGTGTCCAGGTCTCCGTACCGCGGATTGGTGCCGCACGATATAGCCAAACCACGGCGTGATTGCAGGACAGGCCGAACCACTGCTGCGTCGCCAGGACCGTCGTTTTCGGCTCCCACCAGTGGCTTGATCACACTGCCACCCTGGACCTCGTGATCGTATTGGCGAATGATCCAGTGTTTACTTGCAACATTCGGCGAAGCCAGGATTTTGCAAAGGTCGTGAGTCCAGTCTTCGGTTGATTTCTCTTCAATTTTTGAAAGCGGCGTTGGTGGGGCAGGTTGATACGTGGCCTCACGCACAACGGGCGGACGCCCCCCGTGTAGCATGCTCATGGAAATATCCCCGACGACCTGGTCCTCGAATTTGAGCACCAATTGGCCAGTTGGTTTGAACTGTCCGATCACTGTGGCTTCCACAGATTCAGAAGCACACAGCGCTTGGAATTCCTGCCAATCGGATTCAGGGACCGAAAACACCATCCGTTCCTGAGCTTCAGAAATCCAGATTTCGGTATAAGAAAGTCCTTCGTATTTCAGTGGGACCTTGTCGAGCCAGACCTCAGCCCCGAGTTCTTCGCCCATTTCCCCGACAGCGCTGGAATATCCGCCAGCGCCACAATCGGTCACAGCAGAGTAGAGCCCGCGATCGCGAGCCGCCAGCATCACGTCCATCAGCATTTTCTCGGTGATGGCATTTCCGATCTGAACCGCGCCTCCCGAGGTCACATCGCTGGACTCCGTCAATTCGGCCGAACTGAATGTCGCACCGTGAATTCCATCGCGCCCCGTCTTACCGCCAATGGAGACGATCAAATCATTCGGTTGGGCTTCCTTGAACGATTTGTCTTTCGGAATCAAACCGACGTTTCCACAAAATACGAGGGGGTTTCCCACGTAGCGCTCATCAAAATAAACGGCCCCGTTGACGGTCGGTATACCCATCCGGTTTCCATAGTCCCGAACGCCCGAAACAACACCTTTCATGATTCGACGCGGATGCATCACGCCCGGCGGAAGTTCTCCATACGGCGTACCGGGCGAAGCAAAACAGAAAACATCGGTGTTGCAAATCGGTTTCGCGCCCATGCCGGTGCCGAGGGTATCTCGAATCACCCCGCCGATGCCCGTGTTGGCCCCGCCGTACGGTTCAAGGGCCGACGGTCGATTATGAGTTTCAACTTTGAATGCCACGTTATAGTTCTCATCGAACCGAACGATGCCCGCGTTGTCTTTGAAAACGCTGACACACCAGTCGTTTTCGCCGAGGTCAGCACGGATCTGCATGGTCGCGGAAAAGATCGTTTCCTTGAGCATGTTGGAGAATGTCCGCGGTCCATTTTCGTCGCGATAGGAAATCCGACCTGCCAACGTCTTGTGACTGCAATGCTCGCTCCATGTTTGGGCGATGGATTCGAGTTCGATATCGCTGGGTGCTCGTCCCAGCGTTTCAAAGTGGTCGCGGATCGTATGCATCTCGATCAATGACAGGCTGAGCGTCCAATCCTGACTGATTTGCATCAACGCGTCATCCGACAAACCTGCCAATGCGATATCGCGCTTTACGAATTCGTATTTCTGGCCGAGGTGCAGCTCCGAGAGTTGCAAAGGGCCAACGACGATCATCTCGATAGAGTCGTTGCAAAGGATCTTGCTGTTCAACAGTTGCTGATCAGCCGTCGACAGATCGGAAACCCAGAACTTCTTGAACGTCCGTACAACTTCGACGGGATAACCCAGCTGCTTCATCGCCATCAATGCGCTTTCGGCTTGTGGATCGGTGACCCCAGGCAGCGGGAGGACGTGGACCAGGTTGGAAAGATCGGCTGGAGCCTGGGAAAGTGAGTCAGATCCGACCAAGGCAAATTCGCAACGTTCGACGACCGGTTCAACCAGCAGATTCCCAGTAAGTTCTTCGACCTGTTCCCTTGTCAGCGTGCCCTGAATCAGGAAGCCGCGGGCAGCGGAAATCGCCATGGAGTGATTGATTTGCAGGTCTTTGGCATTATCGAGGACTTCGGACGCAAGCCGATTGGGTTGGCCTTCAACCGGGAAAATGTCGATTTGCCAGAGGGTCGTTTGGGAATTCACGGCGGCAGACTCGGCCTGTTTCGATGAAATGATGGTGTTTGTCACGCGATCAACCAACTTGAGAAAAAGGGGGATTCCAGCCGGAAAAAGCACCGACGATCGGTCTCAATTCACCAATTCTATCGGAGACAGAATTTGCCGACAGGGGTAATTGAAGCCCGCGCCGATTCGCGGCAATCGGAATGGTTACTCACGGAATTTCGACCTCGGAAAATCTCGCAGATTCTTTTCTGGTAACAGCCAAATACCCGTAACCTGCTTTTAATTCGCTGGTCGGGCGCAAAATGTACAACCACCCATCAATCTGTCGTTTTCGTCTTCAACCAGCAGTGTCTGATTGCCAGCCGATGGCTGGCGGTCAAGTAACGCGATGACAATCTTGTCAGGTAAGTCAGCGGCTTTCAATGACAGCCGTGAAGTAGCCGAATCTCCCCTGTTCGTGAAACCGCTTCGCAAATCGAGTTTGCCGACGAGTTTTGGATGGTGGTCGACCAGTCGTTGAAGCTCTTCCTTATCCTCACTGTCAAGTGGGACGCGTTTCAACGAGCTGCCTGCGTTCTTCACGATGGACTTTGGCAAGACGAATCCCCGCAACAATTTGCCATTCCCGGTCACACGAAGGGACAACGGTTTGCGGGTCCGTGTTGGTACGCGAATCGCAACGACCGAACGTGTTGGACCTGAAGGTGCGGGTGGGTTTACCAGCAATACGCTTCTCAACGCACACTTTTGTTCATTGGGAACCAACTGGACAATCTTGCGTTCGGTGGCCTCCATCGAATCGTTGGCGGCGCTGGAAATGGCGAACAACGTGACGTTGTTCGCCAACGTCGATGGTAACTGCCATTCAAAGCCAATGACCCGGGATCCTCCCGGCGGGATTGCCGGGATGGTCTTGTGCGGTCCGATCGGTTGCCAGGGTGAACCTGCTGAAACCCTGTTTTCGGGAAAGTTATCCCAAAAGCTGTCTGGAAGATCAGGAAAGGTCGCGGAAGCTGGAGTAACAAATACCCGAACGTCCACCTGGTGCGCCGATTGAAGTCCTCGATTGTGAACCTGAACGTAGACCCGTGATAACTGTCCCCGTTGTACAACGTCGCTGTAGAGCCCCCGCGAAAACTCGATCCCGTCGTCTGGCATGCTTTGATCATCTTCGAATAATTCAAAATCAACATCGTCGAGATCGGGTGTGAGAAACGTCGGCGAATCGACCTTGATGTCGGGAGATTCCCACCAGAAGACCTGCTGACCCACGTCAAACGGATCGTCGACGCCGGAAGGACTTGGAGTCAGACGGCCGCTGTCAACCGAGCTGTCTCGAATGTGAATTGCAACTGCCGGTTGCGTCGCGTCGTCAATCTGGATTTCCCAAACACCGCGGCTCTGGGTTGCGGCACGCAAGAGCCTTGATTCCGCGTGAAACAAAAGATCGTGGACAAGTGCATTTGGGAGGCTTCGATTAAAGACTCGCCAGGTTGATCCGGCATCATCGGAGCGGTAGACGCCTACGTCCGCCGCCACAAAGATGGTATCGGGCATGGCCGGATCCAATTCCACGCAGTTGACTGGAATCACGGGAAGCCCAGCGCTGACATCGTTCCAGCTGGTTCCGCCATCGTCGGACCGAAATACGTGTCCCCCAGACAGGTTCGAATACGTAACCCAGATTCGACTGGGATCCGTTGGATCAACCAACAGGTCACTCACATAGCCAGTGCGCGGTTTCGCAATGGCTATTGCCTTTGACCAGTTCCCTCCGGCAAAGACAATTCTGAAAACGTCTCCCAGGTTGGTTCCAACCATGATCAAATTCGGGTTGGGAATCGCCAGGGCGGTTCCAACCACAACGCCTGGGATCTCGATTCTTTTCCAGCTGCCGGGGTTGCCCGAACTTCGTGAAACATAGACTTTGGTCCCGGCTTTGGCGACGGTATTTCCACGGGCTTCGACGGGAGGATAAAAAAGCCCTTCCATGTCCGAGGCTGGCAATTCGGTACTCGTCCAGCTTCCCCACGCGCCGCCCTGTTTTGAACGCTCGAGATACATGCCGTAGAAACTGTGAAAACAGATATGCGGCGACGATTGATTAACTGCACAATCGCCACCGTCTCCATCCTGAACCAGGTACCAGGCCTGCTGGTTCTGATACCTGAGCGTGCCATTATCCTGCGTTCCCGCCAGGAGCCAGGTTTCATGTTTGGGGTTTTGCGCCAGGTATTCAAATTCTGTGATATTCAATCCCTTGTTTAGCGAATCCCAGGTACTACCCCCGTCAGGAGAACGATAGATACCTCCATCATTTCCGACAATCAGGTCATTGCTGTCTTCCGGATTGAAGGCAATGGCATGCTGGTCCGGATGAATCGAATCGCCGGATGTTTTTGCAGAAATGTTTTGCCATGCCCACGAGCCGGTTGCCGATCGTATGCCCTTGTGAACGTTAATTGCACCAAGGTAGATCACGTCCGGGTTGTTCGGTGCAACGGCGGCAAACCAGTCGTACCAGGCTTGGCCAACATCGAGGTCCGAAGGTAACTCCACTGGCAGGAACCGTCCCTTCACCGTGCCGCGCCGCCACAAATATCCCTTCGAGCTGCTGCCGTCGGCCAATTCGTTGGCTCCGAAAGCAAACGCAACGCCGCTTTCAGATGGGGAATGAACCACTTCCAAACGACTGAACCTGGATGGGATGTCCGGCAATGTTACCGAGGTCCATCTCGTGCCGGTGGTGGAACGGAACACGCCGTCAGCGCACCCCGCCAGAAACTCCCGGGAACCGTCCGGCGCGACACGAACAGAAAGATGGTACGTCATGGTCGACCGTCTCGATTTCCAGGTGGTCCCCTGGTCCGTGGAGCGAAAAAGTCCATCGGTCGTCGCTGCCAATAGATGTCTGGCGTCGGTCGGATCAATCAGCAGATCAAAAAACGCGCTGCCTTCAAAGGGTTGGGTCGCAAGCAATGTCCAATGAGTTCCACCATTGGTTGAACGAAGAAGCCCAACACCGAGTGGAGACCTGGAATCTCCTTCACCGGTTCCGGCGTAGGCAATGCGTGGGTCATGCGGGTCAAAAACGACCGCCCCGATCGAAAGCGAGGGCTGATGATCGGTCCTGGGCCACCATGTATGCGCGGCGTCGAATGTCTCCCACACTCCTCCTCCGCCGGTACCGATCAGAATATGCTCAACTCTGCTGGGGTCGATGGCAATTGCGGTCACGCGTCCAGAGGCCGGCGGGCGACTACTGGGTCCTTCGCCGTACGTTTGACCGTGAGGAATGCTAAAAGGCCCGAGTGGGCGCCAGGCAGCGCCAACCGTCGTCACATCTGCCACAGGCTGGAGAGGTCGCGAAGCCTCCATCTTGTTCATCTCTTCAAATGCCGCCAGGTAAGGTGACACCAACCGTTGCTGCTGTGCTGCTTGTTGCGATTCCGGACGAGCCAGGGAACAATGCCCGATTCCAATGAGTTTCGACGCCGCGATGGGTCGTTTACGGGAACGCGTGTTAACAGTCGAACCCAATTCTCGTTGAATCCGAAACAAGCGTACTCGGGCGAGTGCTTTTCCGCCGGTTATCTTAGCCAGCTTCGGCCGAGAGATACCGGTTTCGGCCGTTCGATCGCCCAATGCTAACAAGCGGTTTGAAGGGTTTGCGGTTCGGCTCAGATCGTGAAACGGTTCTCTCATCCCAAATCCTTTCAAGAGAAAGCGAAACTCACGGAAGCGCAGTTGCACCCCGGTGGCGCGTTACGGATTGACATTGATTGATCACTGCTCGTCCTGTTTGGCTTGTTTCTTTTTGCGCTTGGCGGCTTTTCCTGTGGCGTCGTTCTTTTTGCCGGGGTGGGTTGTTTCCTCAACGTCTTCTCTGGCGAATTTTGCCTCCAATATTCTCAATCTTGATTTTCCCCCTGGCGTCTTACCAGGCGATCCCTTTTTTTTCTTCAAATCCTGGGAAACCTTTTTTGGCAACTTCATTTTCAGCGACTCCCGACAATAACTCCATGGATCATCTGTTATACGAGTGGCCAACGACTCGATCCAGTAAAGAAGGTCGCTGATCGAAAAAAAACGGAACCCGTGAAATTCCAATTGATGTGGTTTTGAGATCGCCATGGACAGCGGTTTCAGCCTATTGATTCGTCATCGGGGTTCGTCGCGGTCAAGTCCCGACAAGACAATCGTCGTTGGAAAATCCGCGGATACTCGAGAATCCGGCGTAAGCAGGTGCTTTGTCAATGGAATGAGTAATGACATCTTTGATACATTTGTGATTCCAGGTTGCAGGGGGTAAGGCAAGTTGGGTATTTGGGCTCAACCAGATTGTCGTCCCAATCAGATCGGGCCCAACCAGTTCATTCCGGAAAAACGGCAGCGTGCGAGAAAGGTTCGAGAAAGACGGACGATTCGGGTGTTCAGCGGAGAATGGATGAACGTGAATCCAGCCGATTTGAAAGAAATTTCTGTTGGGTTCACCAACCAGGGATGGCCCAGCTGAATTTCATTGCGATGAAGGAGCAGTTTGGTCGTTTCAGTCAATGGAGAAACGACTTTGATTGGCTACAATTAAGATTACGACCGTGTAATACTCTCTTGAAATTGAGTCGTACGTATGAAAGCCGAGTTGACGCCTGAGGCCGACTTGAGTTCAGTAACCGAACTGCAACCAACCATCGAATTTGTTCCCGGGTCACGGGGGCGTAATTCGGCGTTGGTGAACACGGTATTTTTTTCCAATGGCGATCGTCAGGGGGCATCGAGGCCGAGAGTCCGGATCGATTCGGTGGGTTCGAGTTCAAGTCTGACGGACCGGTTTGATGAATCGACACGACAGCTACTACGCCATCGACTGATGATTGCGGCGATTACGCTGATTTGTTTCATCCTGTTCGTGAAAATTCTTGTTTTGATCACGGGTCAAACAACCACGCGGGTATTCTTGATGCGTGCCACGACGATGGCGTTGCTGGGCGGCATCCTGGTCGTTCTTTATCGCTCGCCTCGGATATCGTTGCGTTGGCTTCGCGTAATTGAAGTACTGGTGATTGCCGTACCGATGACCGAAGCATTGCTGGTTCAGTATTTCGAAACGGCGAGGCTGTTTGAATCCGGTGAGTTCGAGCGAATTTTGACGATGCGCGCGACCATTGGAGGTGTGGTATCCCTGTTCATTGCAATTTACGGTATTTTTATCCCTTCTGATTGGCGACGAACAGCGACGATCCTGATGATCGCAGCCTTGTTGCCAACCGTGTTGACCATGTTTCAGTGGAACGCTGTTCCTGAGGAAGTTAGGTCCGGCCTGCCGTTGTTCGTCACCCCGGCGTTAATGTTCATGATGGCGGTCGTGGGGACGTTGGGTGCCCACGTCGTACATTCGATTCGACGTGATGCTGAAACTGCCCTGCAGTATGGACAATACCGTTTGACCGAAGAGATTGGACGCGGAGGGATGGGTATCGTCTATCGGGCGGAGCATCGAATGCTCAAGCGTCCGGCGGCGATCAAGTTAATTCGCCTGGAAGCAGCCTCGAAGGATGGTGCAGTCGAGCGATTCGAACGCGAGGTGCAATTAATGGCGACGTTGTCGCACTGGAATACCGTTCAGATTTATGACTACGGGCATACCGCCGCCGGTGATTTCTATTACGTCATGGAATACCTCACCGGTCAGACGTTGGCTGAATCGTTGGTTGAAAACGGCGTTAAGAATGTGGAATCGACGGTGTCAATCATCATTCAAATCTGCAACGGATTGGAAGAAGCCCATGATAACACGATGGTTCATCGCGATTTGAAACCGGCCAACATTTTCCTTGCCAATTGCGGCGGCCAACGCGATGTCGTGAAAATTCTGGATTTCGGCCTGGCTGTCAGTCGCCTGCACGTGACGCAGGATGACTCGGTCAGTGGTTCACCCTCGTACATGTCACCCGAGCAGATTCTTGGTGAATCGGTTGACGGGCGCAGCGACATATATTCGATCGGCTGCGTTTTTTACGAATGCCTTGTTGGTAGACTATTGTTCGACGGTCGATCGATAACGGATGTTTTCAATCAGCATCTCGGCGAGACTCGAGATCTGGAACAGCTCCCGCAGGTTGCGAGTGGTTTCGCACCGATCATTGAGAAATGTGTTAGTCGTAACCGAGCCGACCGCTTTGATAACGTCGCTCAATTGCGAGCTGCGATTAAAGAAATCAAGCCGGTTGGCGCATAACGTGGAATCCGGCAGGTAACATCCCATGAGCGTCTTGGACCTGAAAACTTGTCGCCCGGAACTGGCCTTTCCATTCCTCGCCGTCATGATCTGGTTCGCATGCCTGGATGTTTGCAATTCGACCCTGGGTCAAGTAACGCGTCCACAACAATCGAACAAGTCAGATAAAGTACTGCGCGAAGCAATTCAACGAGCCATAGCACCGATCGAACGCGCGATGGTTGGCTATCGGGAAAATCGACGTTGCTTCTCCTGCCATCATCATGCCCACGCAGTGATTGGATTGTCTACGATGGTACGAAGAGGTTTGGACGTTGATCGAGAATTACTCCAGATTCAATATCTTCGATCGATCAGCCGAACCCGGATGGTTGAAAACCGTTATCTTGAGAATCAGGGTATTGGTGGCGGAGTTGATACGGCGGGTCATGCTTTACTCGTCATGCGAATCGGCAACCATCGGCCAGACAAAACGACGGACGCGATGATTGCCTGGCTGTTGAAGCAAAATCAGAATCAGGGCTTCTGGACGGGGACGAAGAACCGGGCCCCGACCCAGACAAGTGATGTCACGCGAACCTGGTTGTGCCTGGATGCCTTGAAGCACTTTGGGCCGCTTTCGTTAACCGACGAAATTGAGGAACAAGAAACGAGGTCACGGAAATGGCTGTTGGACGTCGACGTGGCATCGACCGAAGACAAGGTTTCTCGAATTCGAGCGTTGTCGGTTATCGGGGATGCAAGTGACCTGGTCAACAAATTTGCCGCGGCACTTGTCAAGGAACAAAGGGACGACGGAGGGTGGGCTCAAACCGATGAAATGGATAGCGACGCATACGCAACCGGCAGCGTGTTGATGACATTGCACCAAAACGCAGGGCTCTCGACAGACCACGCATGTTACCAGAGAGGCATTGCATTCCTTGAATCCACACAACTCGATGACGGTACGTGGCACGTCGCGACTCGCGCGACGCGGGTGCAGAAATATTTTGAAAGCGGATTTCCGCATGGACGGGATCAATTCATTTCTTTTACCGCGACGTGCTGGGCAGCGACCGCCATGGCATTGTCGCTACCCGAGTCAAATTGGCAAAATCAACACCCTGCGGCTTTGGTTGATCTTTCGTCGCCCTCGGTGGAACTTGATGCCGAGGTACATCACGAATTTCAGGAGAGGTTTGACAGGGAAATCTGGCCCATCATTTCGGATAATGGAAAATCGAGTTGTATCCGGTGTCACGACCAGAACCATCAATCAGGTTTCAGGCTGACGGGCGAGGCGTCTGCCGATTTTACGGCCATGCTGGGTGACGGATGGTTTCACCCTCACGATCCGGGAGGCATCCTGTTTTGCATTACTTCGAAGAATCCGGAATTCATGATGCCTCCAGGCAAGTTGCCTCGATTGGAAGAGGCGCAGGTTGAGGTCTTAACTGAGTTTGCCAGGGATTTGTATCAATTCCCGGATTAAGATGATGGTTGGGAAGAAAATCCGGATCGCTTGCTTCCTTTCAACCTGTGAAACTCCGACTGAGCTCGCCGGGACCAGCGCAGGGATCCGATTGGAGGATTGGTGCAAAAAAAACGCCCATCGAATACGATGGGCGTCGCGTCAAGATTTCAGGTCGATGGATTCGGATTTGAATCTCTGGATTTGAAATTTGAGTTCTCTTGAGCCTTCCAATTGGCTGACCTGCTGGCTACTCAGCGGGTTTCTCTTCCGCCGGAGCCTCTTCTGCTGCGGACGATTCTGCAGCGGAGGATTCTGCTTCGGACGTCGGCGATTCGATCAACAGACCGCCACCACCAAGTCCGCCTTTGAGGTCAGATTCGGCGATATTAGGTCCACCGGCAATTCCTGACGTTTCGGCCGCTTCTTTTTTCGCTTCGGCCGCTTCTTCTTCGGCGGTCCAGTCGACACGACGTCGAGAAAGTCCGATCTTCCGTTCATCGGTGTCGACGCGAAGTACTTTGACTTCAAGCTCGTCACCGACTTTGACGACATCTTCAGGGTTCTCGACTTTGTGCTCCGCCAATTCGGAGATGTGGAGCAGACCTTCAAGACCATTTTCAAGGCCGACAAAGACGCCAAAATTCGTAATCTTGGTTACCTTGCCAGTGATCTTTTGCCCCGGCGTATAACGCTGAGGAATATCGCTGGTCCATGGGTCTTCGTTCATTTGTTTCAGACCAAGCGCGATTCGGCGGCGGTCAGTGTCGACGGCCAGAATTCGGCACGTCAGCTCCTGGCCTTTTTCCAGAACTTCGTTCGGATGACTGATCTTGCGCGTCCAGGACATATCGGAGACGTGCAGCAGGCCGTCGATACCTTCTTCCAATTCGATGAACGCACCGTAATTGGTCAGGTTCCGGACTTTGCCAGAAATCTCTTTGCCGATCGGGTATTTGCCTTCGACTTTATCCCAAGGATTGTCCTGGGTCTGTTTCATACCGAGCGACATTTGCTCGCCGGATTTGTCGATTCCCAGTACGGAGACCTGGATTTCATCGCCGATGTTTACCAGCTCACTCGGATGGTTGACTCGTTTGACCCACGACATTTCTGAAATGTGGACCAGGCCTTCGATACCCGGCTCGAGTTTTACAAACGCACCGTAGTTCATCACGTTGACCACTTCGCCAGTTTGAACCGAACCGATCGGGTACTTGGCTTCAACCTGATCCCACGGGTTAGGCAGCAGCTGCTTGAGTCCCAGAGCAATCTTGACTTTCTCGCGGTCAACATTGAGCACCATGACATCAAGTTCCTGATCCATTGCCACCATTTGCGAGGGATGTGAAATTCGCGTGTGCGACATGTCCGTGATGTGCAATAGACCGTCGATTCCGCCAAGGTCGACGAAGGCACCAAAGTCCGCGATGTTCTTGACGACGCCTTTTCGAACCTGTCCTACCTCCAGGTCCGCCATCAGTTTTTGTTGAGCGTAGGTTCGTTCTTTCTCGATCAATGAACGACGTGAGACGACGATATTGCGCCGCAATTCGTCGATTTTCAGAACTTCGCATTGAACGACGCGACCGATGTAGTCGCCGATATCGCCGGGGCGACGAATATCGACCTGGCTGGCAGGCAGGAATACCGGCACGCCGATGTCGACCAAAAGTCCACCCTTGATTTTTCGGGTACAGGTACCAGTTACGATGTCACCTTCAGCGACTTTCGAGATCACGTCGATCCAGTGGATGATGTGATCGGCCTTGCGTTTGCTGACGGCAATCAACCCTGATGGATCGTCGGCACGCCCCTGTTCGTCTTCGAGATCCTCGATCAGAACCCGGACGATCTGTCCAACCTCAGGCTGTTCATCCTGTTCGTCCCATTCGTTGCGCGGAATCGTACCTTCACTCTTGAAGCCAACGTCGATAACAACGTGGTCTGCGTCGACACGTACAATCGTGCCCTGAATGATCTCGTTCAGTTCGTATTTTTGCTCTTCGCCGACACCGTCAGGATAATAAAGCTCTGTCAGATTCAGTTCTTCAAGATCTTCCTGGGCAGTTGTCGAAAACAACTCTCCCATTTCCAGTTCGATTGCGTCGTCTTCGAGTGAGTGAATTAAGTTGCGATTTACCATGAATGGAGCTTTGGGTCAGTGCGCCAGAAAGTCAAGCCTGAGCAGATGGAGTCTCGAAGGAGTCGAAACTAACAACAAGCGTCGGCAAACTGGATCCGATGGCACTGCCTGGGGTTGCATGTCGATTCGTGTCGACACGTCAGTAGTACGGACAAACAAGCGAAACGACCACCGTGTGAGAGGTTGTCCAAAACCAATTGAATCCAGGGGATTCCGTTCAGTTAAAGAGAAAACACAGTCAAGCAAGATGCGGTTCGATTCACCACGAGCGGAATAAGTTAACAAAACGATGAATTGACTGCAACGTGCAAATCGCCCCAAATAGGGTGGTTTCGGCGAATACCACCGGATTGCCGACATCCAAAATTGCGTTTGCGCGGTTTCAACGGTGGATTTCCAGTTGAATTCGTCGAGTTCGGACTCCCGGCTGCAAAGGATGGAACCTGATTGGTTTCACCGCGTTGTCGTGAGTTCCGACTGGACCGGCGGTTTTCACGCGAACCTTGGAATTCGCGGCCTGTCCTGACTTGGGTAATTGTCGTTTTTCCCTGTTTTATGTGGCTGGCTGATCGAATATCAGCTTGCAACGTAACTACGCAATAGGGATAATTGGAATAACGGATCGCACAAACGCAGTGCGATGGTCAGAAGTCCGGATTGAAACCGTTCTTTACGGCTCAGGTTTCAGCTGGGTACTTTGTTTGAAAGGAGGTGTTTTTGTGAATTTTTTCTGTACTAGCCGACGAGGTGGCACCGCTTAAACGGTCGCCGGCGGGTTGCCGTGGCAGCCACCCTTCGTCTGGGTCGTTTTCACAACGTACCTCAGAGCGATAAAGGCCCGCTGTTGAATCCAATCGGGGTTCAACAGCGGGCTATTTTTATGCGCAAAACGCGGTTCACCGACTCCCGACCGGTTCGTTACCCAACGGACCGTGCGAAACAATTGGGTGAATTCCCGGGCCTTTGTGAGGGGAACCGATGACTCAACTGGCTCAGGGCGATCTTGCAAGCAAGGGTCAGAATATTCCTGCCGGCTCAAATGAAGACCGGTTCGGAGTTTGTCGCTAGCTAGGTTTTGCTGGCAATGTCAAGGTTTGTCGAATATTTCATCTGTAAGGATTAAACTCTTGCGACGGTTGTTGACGATTGTAAAACCAAGCCGGAGAACAGTTTGGCTTTGGCTCATATTTTCGAAGGACCGATTGAGTGTCAAATCAACCGAAACAAAAGGGAAGTATCATGCGTCGGCTTCTGACTGCGGCGTTATTGGCAGTAGCATTAACCAGTAACGTTGGGTGCTTTCTTCCAGCTTATGATGCTGACCCGGCGGTACGTGCCAAACAATTGATCTACACGTCTGAGAATCTCCGTGCCCTTCGCACCGAGTGGGAGCGATTCTGGTTCCTGGACATGCCTGATCACCAGGCACCGGTTCGGACGCACGGTGGCATCCTCTAACGATTGCTTTCGGCAAGTTCGCCCCGAGCTTGACTTAACCGCAAAACAGACGAAACAAACGATACGCCGGACCCGCGTGACGCAGGGCCGGCGTATTTTCGTGGGTTGTTCGGGCAAAGCTCAAATTCCGACGTACATCTTGGCTCTGTGCCATCCAATCAGTGGCCGTTTCCATGCGGGTCCAGCTCAATGTCGGTCAAGAATTCGATTCCGACCAGAAACAGCGGGTAGGTTTCTCCGATGGACGTATTGTGGCAAACGCGACTGATTACAGTGACGTGTTCGTTAAGAAGTCCTGTCCTCGCATATTCGAAACCAAATGGTTCTTGGCAAATCAGGCCCATTCCTTTGGGGCTGATATCGCGGGAAACGACCCAGAACAGGCTTCCAAACGGACGAAAATCCGCGTCCAGAGGTTGAATGGAAACCGAAATGCTCCGTGTCATCCGGTCGTGCTTCCTCCTCGTCCGGTATTCCGGAGGCTCGCAACCGACCATGTTCCGCAACTGTTGTGCGACCAGAAAAAAGTTATGTTTTTCGATGTTTTGTGACTGCCGTTTCGGCGATGAGTCGTAGCCACGCATTCGGTTTCCCCTGTACGGAAGAGTTTCCAGTTTTGAAGAGAATCGCGATTTTCGAACGGGAAAATGGCGAACGGGTGGGGAGCTGGGTTGAAAGGCGAACTGACGATCGAAATCGAAAGAGACACTCCTGACTTCCCAACAGAAACCATAGCTTATGATTTTGAGCCGGGTGAGAGTGAAATGGAAAAAACGCGGCGTTCGACCGGCGAACCCGGAATGAAAATGGACGGATCGCCCGGGAATGATCAAACAAGTTCAGGCCCGCCAACCACCCGACAGGACGATTTGCTAAAACTAGAGCTGAGGTCTGCTGGACATTGGCAAAACGAGAAATGAATCGGGGATTCGTGTGAGTTCAACAAAAAAGCGAGATGCCGAATGTCAGATTTGCGGGCGGCGGTTTCGGGCTGGCGAATTATTCCCGGCGACCATGATCCGGGCAACCGTGCTTCAAATCATTCGCGACGAGAAACCCGATTGGTCGGACGACGGTTTCATCTGCCATTTCGACTTGAACCGCTTTCGAACGAAATACGTCGAGACCATTCTCGCGACCGAAAAAGGAGAGCTAACTTCACTGGAGATCGATGTCCTGGAAAGTCTCCGGCAACATGAAACTCTGTCAGCCAATACGAACATTCAATTGGACGAATCGACCACGTTTGGTCAGAGGTTGTCGGACAAACTGGCCGCATTTGGTGGGAGCTGGATCTTCCTGATATCTTTTGGTTGTCTCATGGGCGTCTGGATTCTCTTCAATTCATTGTTGTTTCTTTGGAGACCTTTTGATCCGTTTCCATATATTTTGCTGAACCTTGTGCTGTCGTGCCTGGCGGCTATCCAGGCGCCAGTCATCATGATGAGCCAAAACCGCCAGGAATCCAAGGACCGAATGCGCGCAGAAAACGACTACCGTGTGAATCTTAAAGCCGAATTGGAAATCCGGCATTTGCATTCCAAGCTCGATCTTTTACTGACCCATCAATGGCAAAGACTGCTGGAGATTCAGGAGATTCAATTGGACGTCATGGAGCAGATAAGTGAAAAAAGACAGTAGGCCTGGCGGAAGTTCATTTCAGGTTGGGGGCTCATTTGATTGTTTTGGATTCGTCTTTTTCCCCGGTTCGCTCGCTTCATACGATTCCGTGATGAGTCTGGCTGAGCGATTGAACGTCACATAGCTCCAGGCCCATTGAAATAAAACCAGCATGCGATTCTGGAACTGGGCGATCGACATGATGTGAATCAACAGCCAAAGTAACCAGGCGAATAGGCCGCTAAACTTGAGTCTTCCCAGATCGGCGACCGCAGCGCTGCGACCAATTGTGGCCAGACTTCCTTCATCCCGAAAAAGAAATGCTCCGATTGGTGGTTTGCCAGCAAGCAGCCTGGAAATCAATCGACCAACGTACTTTCCCTGCTGGATGGCAACCGGCGCAACGCCAGGCATGGGGCTGCCAGAGGGGGTTAGACAACGGGCCAAGTCTCCAATCACAAAGATACCAGGGAATCCTTTGATGGAAAGGTCGCTTTGCACGGGGACTCGGCCGCCTCGATCCACATCGACACCTGTTGCGTCGGCGAGGGTTCGACCCAATGGAACGGCCGCAACTCCGGCCGCCCACAAGACGGTACGCGTCATGATCCTGGCACTTTCATCGCCCGTCAGCAGCTCAACACAATTTTCATGAATCGCGGTGACTTTCGTATTTGTGCGGAGTTCGATGCCAAGTCGAGTCAACGAGGCTTCGGCCCTCTGAGAAAGATGTGGCGTAAAGCTGGCAAGCATCCGTTCTTGCCCGTCCACGATTACAATCCTGGCATCGGGAGGGTTGATATTCCGAAAATCATGCTTGAGCGTCTGTCGGGCCAGTTCGGCAATGGCTCCGGCAAGCTCCACTCCCGTCGGTCCGCCGCCAACGATCACAAATGTCATCAGCTCTTTTCGGCGCTCCAAATCCTGCTCTTGCTCGGCAGCCTCAAACGCCGCAAAAACCCGCCCACGAATTCTTGTCGCGTCTTCGATCGTTTTCAGGCCCGGCGCCAGCCGTTCCCAGTCGTCGTGACCGAAATAACTGTGTGTGGCACCTGCAGCAACGATCAACCAGTCGAATGGACGGAATTCGGTTTGGGGCTCATTCTCACCAGGCTCGTTGCTGTGTATCTCGATTGTGTTGGTAACCGGATTCACCGCCACCACATCACCGAGAACGACGCTGATATTTTTTTGTCGCCGCAAGATTCCTCGAATCGGCGAAGCAATGTTGGCGGGGGATAAACCGCCCGTCGCGACCTGGTAAAGAAGTGGTTGAAACAGGTGAAAGTTGCGTTTGTCAACCAAAGTAATATCGACGTCAGCACGACGCAACGAACGAGCTGCATTGAGTCCGCCAAAACCGCCGCCGACGATGACCACCTTTTTTCGTCGTTGTTCGTTCAAGTGTCTTCCCGGTATTGCCAGTCCCAGTTCCCAATCCCTCGTTGTAACAGGATTGAATTCGACGAGTACTGGGGGTTCCGGAAAACCAATGGCCTGTTCTGAACGTTTGGCAACGACGAAAGATCAGGGCGCGACAAGTTGTCCTACCGGCAGACGTCCCAAACCCCGGTAGATCGCCGCAATCAGTTGCGTCTTTGTGATTTCACCAATGATTCTCCCGGAATCGACAACCGTACAATGGTCTCGGCGCTGACTTGAAAGCCAGGCCGCAACTGAGCTTACCGAGAGACTCGCCGGGACCGCCTCATCATCGCGAAACCAGACCCCTTCGGCTTGGCTGAGAGTTTTTGGACTTTCATCAACGACCGAATCCGATTGCGGCACAAACTGAATCCCCGAGGATTGACCGCTGACAAACATGTTTTCCGCCCGTGCAGCCAGAAAGACGAACCCTGCGACCAGGATCAGCATCACGTTTCCAGAAAACAACCCCAACAATGCCAACCCAACCGCGCAGACCTGCCCAACGGTCGCAGCAATATTCGTCGCCTGAACGTAGTCCATAAACATGGCCAGGAAACTTCGGAGCACTCGGCCACCGTCCATTGGAAAAGCCGGTATCATGTTAAACAGCACCAGTACCACATTGACCAAGCCCAACTGGCCAAGAAAATGACCAGCTGCGGGCAAAACACTGATCGGACTGAAGGATAATCCCAGGAAAATGACCGTTGCGATCGCAACGTTTACCAGTGGTCCGGCGACGGCAATCCAAAGTTCCTGGAGTGGTTTACGGGGGATCCGCTCCAACGAAGCAACACCACCAATCGGCAGCAGCGTGATATCGCGTGTTGCGATTCCGAACTGACGCGCTGCCATGGCATGTCCGAGTTCATGCAACAATACACACCCAAAGATTGCAAGCACAAACAGCACCGAGGTGGCTGCCGCTGCAATTCCACTTCCGGCCATGATGGTAGAAAAATAGATCCAGATTGGTAGCAGCAAGAATGTCCAGTGAACACGCAGCTTGATACCGCTAACCGAACCAAGTTCCCAGGAATTGTTCATTTCGTCGCAGACCCAAAAAGGATGTTTTCAATGCGGCTGAACCGAAAATGTCAGCTGCAAGTTTGTCGTTTAACGATAGATAGCATTTTCTATGCCATGCCATCGAATCCGGGATTTACAAGGGGTTGGGAATAAGCGGCTCTTGTTTTTGAGGCAGAATGCCCCGCGAGGCGCGAGTGCCCCACGTCTCGATGTTGCGTTATTTCTCACGTTTCGCTGGATTGCCGCTCGCCTGACCATTCCCTATTCCGGGATATTCGCAACGACATCCAGAATCTTGGATTCGCGCTTCCAGAGCCAGTTTTCCTGTTGATTGATAATTTTCCTGTAAGCTCCCCAAACGACGGCCAGTTGGACACTCGACAATAGCAGAAATAACCAACCCATGGATCGGTCGGTTGCTGCCCCAACGATCGAAGGAATGCCGCATGCGATCATGCTGGGTATCATCAGAATGGCGGGCGCCACCATGATTCCGACGATCATGATCAGCATGGAAACCAACCTTGGATTTGCCGGCTGCATCGAACCTCGCTTGATGCCCATGGGAAAGAAAATTGAAATCAAGTTTCCCAAAATGCAATACAACAGGTAAACCGCCGGGACCTGAAGTCCCGTTGCGAGCAAGGACAGGAATTCCTGCGGCACGAAAATCTGAACGACGAAAATCATGACCAGGCAAATTCCGATCGCCAGGGGAGCAATTGCCAGGTTCTTTCCCATCAAAATGTCTCGGCGGTTTATCGGAGACAGGACGAACGCCCGGAATCCATCGCGGTCGATGCCAAATTGGTTGAACAGTATTTGGGCGATGCCAAACATCGTCATCGCGATGACGCCCAGTGGAATCCAGGATCGCAATACCAATGGCACATCAATTTTGCCTTTCCCGATCAGGAATGAGCCCCCCAACATTCCCACGATCAGCGGAAAAATCAAAACCATCTTCGATTCTGGCGCTCGCATCAAACTGCGAAAACTGAAAATCGCAACCGCTGAAACCTGTTCGGACGCCAAAGGGAGCCTCGTATAAGAAAATAAATCCAGTTTCGATTTGAAAGGTGAGGTTTTGACGGACCGCCGTCTCCGACGCTCCATTCCCATGTATTTCCGCAGGCTGGAGTGATAAGAGATGTTGAGGCTGACCAGTCCAATGGCAAACATCGCCGCTGAACCGAGCAAACCTGGTATCCAATTGCCCTGGTCGGCACGGACCACACCCAGAGGGAGCCAGCCCGGCGGCAAGTAGGCGTCGACGGTTTCAACGACGCCTGCTGCGTAGGCAACCCGTTCGTCTTTTTCCCTGCGAGCTTGTTCCGCCAGTTGTTCGGTCGCGCGCGATTCAATTTCGCTGATCCAATAACCATTCTCTTCGGGCTGAATTTCGCCAGCCAGGATTCGGGCATCAACTTCCATGCGCCCCAACTCTTTGATTTCTTCCAATTGGATTTCGCGAGATCGTTCGCGTTCTCTTCGAGATCCTTGGTATCTCAGGTTAATCAGATTCGGAATCTGCGTCAGCATGATAAACACGATCGTGATGATTGCGATGGCGGACCCGCGCGTTCGCTTGTTTTCCATGATTCGTGCCAGCCACCCGCGCAACTGGTAAGTCAATGTCGTGACCAGAAATAGAAAACCGGTCACGAGGGGAATCGATAAGACCAGCGCCCAGCCCCGGGCGAGAGTCATTCCCAGTGAGAGTCCGATCATCATCGGAGTGAAGAGAATTATCGTTGTGTTGACGAACGAGCTGCTGTAGTTGAGAAAAAAAGCCCCACGCAACGAAATTGGCAAGTGCAATAGCTTGTCGATTGACATCAACTCCGTTTGTTGGAGTTCGACAAGCAAACCAACGGTCCACATTGCCAGGAAAGCGGCAACAATCACGTTCCAGGTAATCAGGATTGTGGTCGTGGAGACGTCCTGAAACCAGACCGCACCCCCCAAAATGCCAATAAAAAAAGCCGAGACACTGCAAATCAGCCCGCAGATAATAGCAAGGATCGAAATTACGATATTCAGCTTACCCGCTTTTTTGACCTGGTTGCAGGTCAGGTGATAGCGGAGTTGGATCAATGCCACAAAATGCGTCAAGTTCATTCGGTCGACTCCGCACTGCCGGAAGCCGGAATCGAATTTTTGGTGTCGCCCGGCGGTTCCAGCGGACGATGGGCGTCCGAACGCGGCAGCTCATTTTCGCCAGACAATTCCGCAGTATTCTCAAATACTCCGGCAGCTTCTCGCAGGCTTCGCCCTCCATCGAGCCAGGTCAGGTTCGGGGTCGGTTCATCAACCGTACCAACCAGTTGCAGAAACCGCTGTTCCAGCGAGTTTCCCTTTCGCAACTCTTCCAGGGAAGACTGTTCAACCAGAATTCCATTGGCGATAATTCCCACGTGGGTACAAATTCGTTCAACAATCTCCAGCACGTGCGAGGTGACAAACACAGTCGAGCCACGCGCGACGTAGTTGGTCAACAGGTCACGTATCACCCTGGCCGTGACCGCATCGACGCCTTCAAACGGTTCGTCAAGAAACAGCAGGTCCGGATTGGGAAGCAACGCCGCGGCCAACGCCAGTTTCTTTTTCATGCCATGAGAGTATTCGACGGCGAGTTTCTTTTCGACGCCTTCGAGTTTCAAAAGTTGGAGCAATTCTTCGCTCCGCTGGATAATGGTAGTCTTGTCAAGCAAGTGCATCCGGCCGACAAAGGTCAGGTATTCGCGGGCGGTAAGATTGTCAAACAGCGCCAGGTCCTCCGGCACGACCCCCGTTTGCTTTTTGATCTTGATGCCTTCGACTGGATCCCAGGGATTGCCACCCAGCAAGTCAATATCGCCTGACGATGGAGCGAGAATACCGGTCAGCATCTTGATCGTCGTCGATTTTCCAGCGCCATTGGGACCGAGAAATCCAAACAGGCTGCCCCGTTCGACGGTCAGGTTGACCTGGTTGACGGCACGAAAACCTTCGAAGTCTTTTGTCAAGTTGTTTGTTCGAATCGCTGGGTTCATGCCAACTTCTACCTATGAAATGCTGTTCGTTTTCCGAAGGTTCCCACATTTCACAGTAGACGTCTATGGACAGCCGAACTCTGGCAACAGGAAATTGGCGGGTCTGCGAAGAAAGCCAACCACGCGAACGGGGCAAACGTCTGCTGTTTCAAGACCGCGTCAAGTTTCAGTGTTCATGTCGGATATTCACTTTTCTCAACAGCCCTGGCGAAAAGTTGATTCAAAGGGAGCCGAACCACGGGTTACGAAAGAAACGCAGGACGACCCGTGAACCGGGATAAAGCTGTCTCCGGACTTCAACCTGTTGCCGGTCGCCTGCAGGTCCTGGGTTGAACGGGGACGTTCTGTTACTGACGCGTCTCTGGTAGACTCATCCATACGTCGATTTTGCATCAATATTGTCCCATGATCAGGCCGTTTTCTACAGATGAAAGTTCTTTCTGGAATCCAACCCACGGGGCGCCCGCATTGGGGAAACTATTTTGGGGCAATTCGGCAATACATCGCGCTTCAAAAAGAAGAGCAGTCGTTTTACTTCATCGCGAACCTTCACGCCCTGACGACCATTCGGGACGGCGAACAGCTGCGAAAAAACTCGATCGACACCGCCTTGGATTTGTTGGCGCTGGGACTGGACCCAAGTCACGCGACGTTGTTTGTCCAGTCCGATATCCCGGAGATTCCGGAGCTCTGCTGGCTACTGATGTCTGGAACGCCGATGGGATTACTGGAACGGTGTGTATCCTACAAAGACAAAATTGCCAAAGGACTGCCGATTGTAACAGGATTGTTTACCTATCCGGTGCTGCAGGCCGCGGACATACTGGCTTACGATTCCGAAGTCGTTCCGGTTGGAGCGGACCAGGTGCAGCATGTCGAAGTCTGCCGTGATATTGCTCAGGCGTTCAACCACAATTATGGCGAGGTGTTTGTTCTGCCGAAACCGAAAGTGCTGGACAACAGCGCAAAAGTTCCCGGTACCGATGGCGAAAAAATGTCCAAGAGCTACGGAAACTACATCGAGATTTTCGAAGACGTCAAGTCGATGAAAAAGAAGATCATGCGGATCGCGACTGATTCACGACCGATGGAAGAACCGAAAGAGCCGGATTCCGATCACCTGTTTCAGTTGTTTTCGCTGTTTGCTGACGACAACTCGAAATCCGAAATGGCGGCGCTTTATCGCGCCGGCGGATTTGGTTACGGAGAAGTCAAGAAAGCACTGGCTGAAGCGGCCGATTCCTATTTTGCGGCTGCGAGAGAGCGTCGAGCTGAATTGGAATCCAATCTGGATCAGGTGAAACAGATTCTTGGTGATGGCGCGGCCACGGCGAGAAAAAAAGCGGCGGAAGTCTTGGCACGCGCCAAAGCTGCCTGTGGCGTTTAGGTGAGTTCGTATTTGTTGCCTGGCTCGCCGTGAACACGCGCTCTTCGCCGAGCAAACGGACACAAGTGGATTTTGATTTGAAATTGGATCTTGTGATGAACGTAGTCGGAATTGGAACGGACATCGTCGAATGTTTGCGGGTCGCAAACATGATTGAAAAACACGAAGACCTGTTCATCCAGCGAGTGTATACACCGGGTGAGATCGAGTACTGCGGGTCTCGCAAGTCGGCTACCCAGCATTACGCCGGTCGTTGGGCGGCGAAGGAAGCTATCTTGAAGGCGATGGGGACGGGTTGGTCCAATGGAATTCAATGGACCGATATCGAAGTTGTTAACCAAATGGGTGGCAAGCCGTTTGTGAGGCTGGGCGGACAGGCAAAAGTGATTTGCGAATCCAGGGGGATTGCTGAGATCCTGATCAGTATTTCCCATTGCCGGAATTTTGCGACAGCGTTCGCAACCGCAATTGGCCTATCCGATGACTGCTAGTCAGACGGCGGATGCCGATTTGTGAGCCTGTTTCAACCTCAATGTGGTTGATCTTGATTCGATCGGAATCCAGAAAATACCCACATTTTCGAACCGCTTGTGTTAAATTGGTATCCATGCGGATTCCATCGTGATTTGGGTCGATCAGCTCTCGATGGCATCCCTGGACCAATCAATTTTTGGCGGACGGAACATGAACAACTTTCAATCAATCAAGTCAATCGGCGTGCTGTCTACGGCCATTGTTTGCGGCTTTTCAATATTGCCATCCTTGAGCAATGCGCAATGCGCCAATTGCCAGACGCTCCCGGTTCCGATGTCCGGACGTTATGGAGTGAACCCATATCAGCCACAAGTCAGATTTTCGGTTCAGTTCACACCGCTGCAGCAAGCCCTTTACCGCTCACCTCAACCGGTGTCACGCGCTTGCGACATGCCGGCAATGACGGTTGGCGAAATCTACATTGGTCAAGTTCCTGCTCCCGAAGCCCCGGTTCATGCGATCAGTGAATCAGGATCCTCGGGCTTGATCGTCACCCCGAAAGAACCTGCTCCGGTAGCCGAGACTGAGATTGACAGCCTTCCAAGCACCGGCCACGACAGCCAACCTGAAGAGGAATTGAAAGTTGGCTCGATTCCGTCACCGAGCGACATCCAGGTTGCTCCTCAAAAGCCCGACGAACCGACGCCCGCTGATCCGTCGACTCATGTTTCCTCAAGTGACTTGCGTGACGCTCAGACTGAGATCGAACGACTGAAAGTCAGGCTGGAAGAAGCGAAAGAAAAGGCTCGCGTGGCGGTAGATCGAGCCTACGCGGCAGAAAGGGCTGCGATGGCTGCCGCCGAAACTACACAGCTGAAACTCGAAGAACTCCAGAAACTGTCGCGGGAACAGCAACAGGCCGAGAAGGACTCACTGCTCACGTTCCAGACCAAGGAGCGGGAAATGGCGGCCCTGGTCCAACGGTTGGAGTCCGAAAAGGCAATATTGGTGAGTCGAGAGCAGGCGTTGAAACAAGAGTTGGAGCAGGCTCGATTGATAAAGCCTCAACCCGGTCTGGAAAATCCAGATTCTGCTCCATCGCGAAATGAACATGGTGACGGCGCCGCACGGAAACTGCTGGAACAACTTCTGTTGGATGCGAAAGCTCGGGTGGATGAACCGACGACGGAAGAAGGCACTCCGAAACAGGCCAGCGATGGGAATCGTGCTGGTTCCAGCGTGGAAGAGCAAGTCAACAAGTGGAACCAATCGATGGAACGCCAAATCAAGAAGTCCAGTGAGCAGATTTCCCGTGTCAAGCTGGCCGAAATAGACGAGTTGCTGGGCAGTGGCAAAAAGGAAACGGATCCGGAAGTCATGGAAGCAAGACAGAATCTCAAAACGGAATTGGAGGAAAATGAAGCCAAAATTCGGAAGCGAATTGAAAAGCGGATCCAGCGCGTCCGAAATGAGGCCGATTCGGGCAAGAACTGAATGCATTGACAGGGTCGAGTTCGTCGACGCGTATTGCCACCTTGGTAACCTGTAGGCTCCCGGATTCGAGGTTGTTTGAGGCTCTCGCGGACGGATGGGTCGTCAAAACTCCATTCGTCCTGCATTTCGGATTGTAGAAAATGGGGCCCATTTTTATACTTTTCCTTTTGAATCCAGTTCTGTCTTGTCATTTTTCTCATGTCGCCCGACTCCCAATTTGCCCGACCGTTGTTTGCCGGTGTCGATGTCGGTGGAACCAACGTAAAAATCGGGATTGTTGACAGTGAAGGCCGAATCGTCGCGGATACCAAATTTCCGACACTTCCGAATGAGTCACCCGACATTGCGCTGATCCAGGCACGCGAAGAATTCGACCAATTGGTGCAACCGACCGGAATGGTTTGGGGCGATGTTGCCGCTATCGGTTTAGGGACGCCCGGACCGATGGACCTTCACAACGGCATTATTCTGACACCGACGAATTTGCCCGGGTGGCACGGTTTCCCGATTCGTTCCAGGTTGGCGGAGATTCTGGAGCGGCCTGTCACTTACGCCAATGATGCAGGGGCAGCCGCGTTTGGTGAATTTTGGGTCGGGGGCGGGAGAGCCTACCAAAGCATGGTCCTGTTTACGTTGGGAACCGGTGTTGGCGGAGGGATCATCATCAACGACATTTCGATTGACGGGGCCAATAGCCATGGAGCAGAGCTTGGGCACATCGTTATTGATACTGGACCGAACGCCAGGATTTGCGGTTGTGGTCAACGGGGGCACCTTGAGGCGTATTCCAGCGCGAGTGCTCTGGTTGACCGTACAAGAGAAGCAATGGGGGATCCCAAAGTAGGCTCGCAAACCACTCTGCGAAAGCAGATTGGCGAGGCTTCGCCACTTTCGGCGCTAATGATTTCCGATGCGGCAGCCGCAGGCGATCGGCTTGCCCTTCAAATGGTTTCCGAAACGGCTGTCTACCTTGGTCGGGGAATTGCTCAACTGGCCCACATTATCGATCCAGCTATCTTTGTACTCGGTGGGGCGATGAATTTTGGCGGAACCGAGTCTGAGCTAGGTCGTCGGTTCCTCAGCGACATCGCGACCGAGGTCCGGAAGTTGGTGTTTCCCGTCCTGGGCGACCGATTGGTCGTCAAATTTGCCAAGTTGGGCTCGGAAGCGGGCTTTGTTGGCGCAGCCGGTTTGGCAAAGGCGGAATACAATAGGAGTCTCGCGTAAGACACCGGATGCTGCTTGTTTTCCCGGATTCACTCGACCTGCACCGGATGACGACGATACGGGAACGGAAACATTGCGTGAATCGACAACAAGGCTTGCGCCCGGTCTGTGCCCAGAAAAAATTACCTTCACGAACATCTATCAAACGACTTTTTACAGTTTCGAGTTGAATGGCCAAAATCAAAACGGAAAACATTCGCAACTTTTGCATCATCGCTCATATTGATCATGGCAAAAGCACGTTGGCCGACCGGCTACTTGAACACACCGGAACGGTGCAAAAACGTGAAATGCAAGAGCAAGTGCTCGACGACATGGAATTGGAACGACAGCGGGGGATCACAATCAAGGCCCGTGCCGTGGCCATGCGCATCGTGCACAAGGGGGAAGAGTACGAGCTGAACCTGATTGACACGCCAGGACACGTGGATTTTCAATACGAAGTTTCGCGGTCTCTGAATTGTTGCGAGGGCGCCTTGCTGCTGGCGGATGCGTTTCAGGGAGTGGAGGCGCAAACTGTGGCTACCGGATATGCGGCGATCGAACATGACCTCGATATCATTCCGGTGATCAACAAAATTGACTTGCAATACCAACGTGCCGACGAAGTCGCCGAGGAAATGGAACATGCGTTGGGAATCGACATCAAGACGGTCGTCCGCGTCAGTGCCAAATCCGGAATCAACATCGATGGACTGATTGATAGTATTATCAACAATATCAGGCCGCCCGAAGGTGACCAGAACGCCCTGCTTCAGGCGATGGTTTTTGATTCCCATTACGATGAATTTCGTGGAGCCATCACTTATGTTCGCGTGATGAATGGGACGGTCAAACGGGGCGATAAAGTCAGATTTATCCGCGCTGGCAAAGAGTACGAAGTCGTGGAGCTGGGCCAGTTCACGCCCAAGCAAACGCAGCGTGAGTCATTGACAGTCGGGCAGGTCGGGTATCTTGTTTGCAATATCAAATCTCTGGAGGAAGTTGGAATCGGCGACACGGTTACGGTCGCCGGGAAGAAACACGCTGAAGCGCTTCCCGGCTACCAGGAACCCAAACGGATGGTGTATTGCGGACTGTATCCATCTGACGGTCAGGATTTTTCCGAATTGCGAGACGCACTTAACAAGCTCGCGATCAACGATCCGAGTTTCGAATTCATGCCGGAGTCGAGCGAAGCCCTCGGGTTTGGTTTTCGATGCGGGTTCCTGGGCATGTTGCACATGGAGGTGGTGCAACAGCGGTTGGAACAGGAATCGGATGTCGACCTTGTTCAAACAGCACCCAATGTGACCTATCAGGTTTTAACCCGGCGAGGCGAGGTTCTGGATATTCACCGGCCTCAGGAAGTTCCCGATCCGGGCGAAATCGAAGAATTTCGGCAACCGATCGTTCGCGTGAACCTGATTCAACCACAGGAATACGTTGGTCCGGTGATGAAGTTGTGCCAGGAGCGACGCGGGATTCAACAGGGCACAGAGTACCTGTCCGCCACCCGGATGATGCTGACCTACGACCTCCCGTTGGCGGAGGTCATTTATGACATGCACGACAAACTGAAAAGTATCACCCGCGGCTACGGAACGATGGACTATGATTTGATCGGATATTTTCCGGCGGACCTGGTCCGTATGGATATCATGGTTAACGGCAAAGTAGTGGACGCTCTCAGCGTGATCTGTCATCGCGCCGATGCGGATCGACGTGGACGGGCGGTGTGCAAAAAACTTAAAGAAGAAATCAGCCGGCACATGTTTGAAGTTGCAGTTCAAGCCGCCATCGGATCGCGCATCATCGCGCGGGAAACGGTCAAGGCACTTCGCAAAAACGTAACTGCGAAATGCTACGGGGGTGACATCTCTCGAAAACGAAAACTTTGGGCCAAGCAAAAAGAAGGCAAGAAGCGGATGAAGTCGATCGGCAGCGTCGACATCCCGCAAAAGGCATTCATGGCGATTCTCAATACCGGTGAAGAAAAGAAATAGCGTCTTGCGTTCGTCGTTCTTGAAATTCCATTGCCTCAATCGAAGCCGCCTTGTTTCTGATCCTGGTTTGGGTTGAAAATACAAAGCGTTTGGCAATATATGTCCGATCGTCGGTCAAATTTACAACAAGTCACGTAGTTCGGTTTGATACTCTTTCAGTAAACAGGAAATAGATGTGTTGAAAATAAATCATTGTGAATTGTATTGCCTCTTCGTTGCCGTGCTGTTTTCATCGCCATTGGTGGGCCAGGAAAAGGACTCGGATTACAAAATCCAGGGAGAGTACTCGGGTACGATCGAACTTCAAGATGGTGAAATGAAATACGGGATTCAGGTCGTTGCGCTCGGCGACGAGAAATTCTCGGGTGTCGGCTATCCTGGCGGGCTTCCGGGCGATGGCTGGGACAAGAGTGAGCCGGTCCGAGTTGCCGAAGCCAGGCTGGCCGGTGGTATTCTGATTCTCGAGGGCGAAGGCGCGAAAGCACTGATCGCCGACGGCGTTGCCTCGATTACTACGGCCGACGGCGAACTTATCGGTCGACTGAATCGCGTCGTGCGCAAGAGCCCAACGCTGGGGCAGAAACCACCCCAAGGGGCGATCGTACTGTTCGATGGGACAACGGTCGATAACTGGGAATTCAAAGGCAAGCCGGCAAAGATGACTGAGGATGGCTTGTTGATGCAGGGGGCCCAGAGCAAGCAGAAATTCCAGGACCACAAGATCCACATTGAATTTCTGTTACCCTACCTGCCCCAGGCTCGCGGGCAGGGGAGGGGAAACAGTGGGATCTATTTGCAAGGCCGGTACGAAGTCCAGATGCTCGATTCGTTCGGACTGACCGGAGAGAACAACGAGTGCGGCGGCGTGTATACCATTCGCAAACCGGATGAGAACATGTGCTTCCCACCACTTCAGTGGCAAACCTACGACATCGAATTTCATGCTGCGAAATTTGATGGCGACAAGAAAACCCAGGATGCCTGGATGAATGTCAAACACAATGGCGTCACGATCCATGAAAAGGTGGAGCTCCCCAAGAAAACGACGGCGGCGCCAAATGATGAAGGGGCTGAGCCAGGGTTCGTGTACCTGCAGGACCACGGTAACCCCGTTCGCTACCGCAACATCTGGGTTGAAGAATTGGGTCAGGACGCCGGGGGCCAATGATCTGATTCTCAGCAGAATCTCATTCGCCGGCAGGCGGTCTGGTTGCAGGGAGTTGCGAATCCGATTTGAGGTGCGTTACGCTTTCTGCCGATCGCCAGCCGGAATTGGGCCGTTAGTCGCCGTCAGCGCGGAGCACGGCAACAAAGGCTTTTTGGGGGATATTGACACTCCCGAATTGCTTCATCTTGGCCTTCCCCTTCTTCTGTTTCTCCAGCAACTTTTTCTTGCGTGTCACGTCGCCGCCGTAGAGCTTTTCCGTGACATCCTTGCGGAAAGGCGCGATCGTGGAGCGGGCAATCACGGTGCCGCCGATGACTCCCTGGATCGGAATCTTGAATTGATGACGGGGGATTTCCTTTGCGAGTCGTTCGCAGTAATGTAGCGCCCGTGTCCGCGACTTGTCACGATGAACCAGATAGGAAAGCGTGTCGACCGGCTCTTTGTTGACCAGGATATCGACTTTTACCACATCGGTTTTGCGATATTCGATCGGCTCGTAGTCAAATGATCCATATCCGCGGGTAATCATTTTCAGTTTGCCGTAGAAATCGAAAAGCACCTCGCCCAGAGGCATCTCACTGATGACTTCGATCCGACCCACCGAGAGGTAATTCATCGTCTGGCTTTCTGACCGATGTTCACGACAAAGCTCCATCACGGGACCAACATACTGTTCGGGCGTCAGAATCGACGCTTTGATGTAGGGCTCGGTGGCAGATTCGATGTTCATGGGGTCCGGCCAATAGCTGGGATTGTCAACCTCGATTTCCCTGCCATCTTTCAACGTCAGTTTGTATTTCACCGAGGGTGCCGAGATAACCAGGCCGATATCAAATTCGCGCTGCAGGCGTTCTTGAATCACGTCCAGGTGCAGCAGGCCAAGAAAACCGCAACGAAAACCAAAACCCAAAGCTGCCGAAGAGTCCTTTTCGTACGTCAGCGATGCGTCGTTGATCGCCAGTTTGTCAAGCGCCTTGGTGAGGTCCACGTATTGATCCGTGCTCATCGGATAGATTGAGGAAAACACGACTTGCCTGGCCGCTTGATACCCTGGAATCGGTTCGGCCGCCGGGCGATCAAGCAGCGTGATCGTGTCGCCGATTTCGATGTCCTGTACGCTTTTCACACCCGCGACGATGTAGCCGACCTCGCCGGCGCTGAGTTGTTTTCTCGGGCACAGTTTCATTTGGTTATAGCCAACTTCATCGACTACAAAATCGCGACCGCCATGCATGAAGTGGATCGTGTCCTTGGACGTTAAACTGCCTTCCATGATGCGACATTGCAGAATAACGCCCCGATAGGTATCAAAATGGGCATCGAAGACCAGGGCTTTCAACGGAGCGTTGGGATCCCCAGTCGGGTGTGGCAGTTTCTCCACGATCCCGGCCAACACCTTTTCAATTCCGACGCCGGTTTTTGCCGAAACGGGAATTGCCTCAAATGGATCCAGTCCCAATTCGGCGTCGATGGCCTCGCGTGCGCGATCAATGTCGGCGGCCGGGAGATCGATTTTGTTGATCACGGGCAACAGTTCCAGTTCATGTTCCATGGCCAGGAAAAGGTTGGCAACGGTCTGCGCTTCGACGCCCTGGGAGGCATCGACAATGATCAATGCACCATCGCACGCCATCAGGGAACGACGCACTTCATGGGAAAAATCCACGTGTCCAGGTGTGTCGATCAGGTTCAATAAATAGTCCTGACCATCCGGGGTTCGGTAGTTCAGCGTGATCGTATTGCTCTTGATCGTAATCCCCCGTTCGCGCTCGATGTCCATCGAGTCGAGCATTTGGTCGTGGAATTCTCTCTGCGTAACACCGCCGCAGGCCTGGATCAATCGATCCGCCAACGTCGATTTGCCATGATCGATATGGGCGATAATGCAAAAATTCCGAATGTGATTCATGCGTAAGGTTCTTCAAATGGGCATGCCGGTGTGTTTCGCACCAACGTAATTCTAGGGCAGCATGTTTGAAACAGGTAGGGAATCGAAGGCCACCAACCCGGGGCCTGCAAAGGACCACCAGAGACCAAATGTTCAACCAGGAAAACCGGAGGTGTCATCGCCTTTCCGCATGATCAAGATAACTTTCAGCGAGGACTTCTCCCAGCTCGACAATTCCGGCAGACGTAATGACCAACTTCTGCTCCTGGCCAGGAAGATCGAAGACTTTGATGTGAACAAGGTGGTTGTCAGTCGCGGCCACGTTTTCCACGTCCGCAGTCACATCGATGGAATTGACCTGTTCGTCGTTG
This sequence comes from Planctomycetaceae bacterium, assembly GCA_024642205.1. GTDB lineage: Bacteria > Planctomycetota > Planctomycetia > Pirellulales > Pirellulaceae > Mariniblastus. The sequence continues at coordinate 46,073 of JAHEBQ010000030.1, forward strand.
GTGGGAAGTTGCTGACTGACGTACCAGTTTAATGCCGGGTCCGCCAGGTCAACCCGGCTTTGTGTGACCAGGGCCTGGAGATGCCCTGCTGCCGCTTTCCGAAAGGGTCCGAACGACATGTCGTTCTCACCCAAGTGGTAGAAGATGCCTGCCAGTTCGACGGTTTGGCCTTTGTTCTCAAGTTCCTGGATGGCTTGCTCGATAAAGGCGATAAAATCAGCGTAGATATTTCGCGATTTTGCCACGCTGCCCGCGGGAGTCCAGTCAACGATCTGCGTTCCGCTGTGCGTAAATTTGGCGATTGCGATATTGCCGGAAAGGTTGCCCTGAAGTCTCTTTCCAAAACTGAGTTCAGGACCAAATGTATTGTAGCAACCAGCTGGGCCTAATGGCTCCCAATCGTCGGATGTCTGATAGCCGCCGCCAACGCTGTACTTGAATGCGATTTTCTGATTGTCGTCAAGCAGCGATTTTCCTTCTTTCAGTGAACCAAGATCCTGTACGAAAGCCCGCTCGCCTTCCATGTTCCGGTGACCCGCAAGAACGAAGAGTCTGATCTTCTGGCCCGGTTGGTAGGGCCATTCTTTCAACGGCCGGATGCGGTGCGTGTTTATCCCGATCGTATTCAAATAGGCGTCGGCGTAATTTTCGCCGTGCTCAAGTTGGCCCAGCGTTCCATAATGATAATGCAGTCCCACACCACCACCAATCTCAACTCCGACGTGAGAGGTCGGGACATAGGCCGCGAGGGGGTCGGCATCGGTAACGGACTTTTGGCCCAGGCTGATGGCATACATGCGAGGGCGAAGGTCCATTCCCCATATCGTTTTGGTGCAAAGTTCACCAATGTAGAACTTCAATTCAGGAATCCCGAGGTCACGTCGCATTTTGGCCAGGAAGTTTTTCAGGTTGATTCCGTAATTGACCATATATTCTTCGTTGAACATGTCGTTTTCGCCCTGATGCCACATGAATCCTTCGATGCGATAAGCGATGTTTTGCCTATCCAATTCGGCCAACGACGACTTGATCAAACCCAAAGTCAGGGGATACATCTCAAAGCCATCCGGCTCGTCGGGATTCCAATCCCCTCCCAAGTGGGTGCCGCCGGCCGCGCATTTGATGATCGCGATCGGTGCCTTGATGTTCTGTGTTACTTTCCTCGCGAAACTCAGTTCGGGACCAACGACGTTGTTGACTGCCTGGAGGTTCACCCAGCCATCGGATTTCAGCATGGTTTCGCGACCGATGCAGTACGAGAATTTCACGTTATCTTGAGGTTGTTCCAACCCGACATACGGTGGAAAACGAGCGATGTCGCTAACCTTGGAATCGGAGCCCACCATGTTGGACTGGCCGGCAAAAATGAAAATGCGCAGCGTCTGGTCGTCATCGTTTTGCCGGGCGACCAGCGGAACGGGAATAAGTAGAAAAAACAACAAGGCAAACAAAGATCGGGCGACGTCGTTCAGATGCATGGTGATTTTTCTGTATTCGAGGATCGAATTGAAATTTGGAGCTTGATCCCGGCCAGGCACATTCTAACGGCTCCCAGCAAACGCACTTGATCCAAATCCCATCGCGGATGTTCTTGATGAGAATTGACGCCGGATAAACCCGCCTGCTGGCAATTCCGGCGCAACGACCTGTGCTTGCCGCAAGCGCGGGACGTTTTTCGTTGACGTCGGCGGGGAGCGTCGGCCGGATTTGGATCACGCATGGAATTTCACCAACAAGCTCAAACCAGCGCAAATCCCCTTAAGACTGTCCTTTGGTTCCTTTGGTACGCTCAATATCCCGATCCGGAACAGTTCCGGTTGGATTCAACCCGTGCAAGTGAATCCGTCGGCTAATCAAACGCCTGGGTCAGCTCGTCAAGGACTTTGCGTTCCGAATCGGAAACCCGGTGCCCGAGTCCTAGGAAACCTCCGGAAGCCTTCGCGACATGTTCGGCTCGGCCGATTATCGATGTTTTCAGCTGGGTCAACGCGACTTCATCGAGTGTCGATTTGAGCGAACCGATATACGATTTCCAGGCGTCAAGCAAATCGTGCCCGGGTTTGCGTGAAAGCCAAGCCTCGATGGTATGGTAACTGGCCGATCCGGTGGTGATTCCGGCCACATCGGCTGCCTGGAGAATTGCTGTAACTTCGGCGTCTTCCATCTTGTTGTCGGACCAGGCAACGGCAACCAAAGGGATTAACGCGACGGAAGTCAGCGTTTCCGGCTTGATTCCGCTTTCGATCAAAGCATCCAAGACGGCTGCGTCACTGATTCCCGAAGCTGATTGAAGGGCATCACGGGATTCTTTTGCTCCGATTTCCTCGCGGATTTTTTCCAGGAGCTCCTGATCTTTCTCCGCGAAAAACAGATCCTCCATTGCTTTGCCACGGTCGTGAAGCGAATCTGACATTGAGTTCTCCAGTGTTGTGCGGGATCACCGCAATCGCATAGGGGTTTAATTTGGTTTGCCAGCCCGACGAAGCGAATGAACGCATGTTCGAAGCTATGCCTTTAGCTTATGCAACTCGATATTTCGCGGAAAGGGGAGTCAAAACCTGAGAATCTTGGCACAAAGCTGGATAAAACGTCCGCTTGGCTAGAAACTTGGCCTCCGATTGATAACAATCCTAATCTGCCCACCTCACCTGTTTTGAAAATTTGTTGTCTCCGATCAACACGCGACAAAGGAACCGGTTGAAACTGATTTTGGCTAACGAACAATTTAATCTTGATGGGAATCATTGATGAGTCACGGAAGTTATCTCAACGTTAAAAAACTTGTTTGCCTGCGAGCGTTGCTTTTGTGTGGAATTATCGTCCTCGCAATCGCCAACCAGACGGATGCTCGAACCAAGCCCATTGCCACTTCTGCCGAACCGTCATCCTATTCGACCCAGCGATTGCAAAATGCGGTTCATCGCCTCAATGCCTGGCTCAAGGGAAGCGGGCAAAGCCAGCGATGGCGACAAACGTTGATGCTCAATATCCTTGAAACCCAATCGGCCCAGGGTGAACAGGCCGACGTTGGCACGTTGTCCCAGGTCCACGCCAGATTTTGCAGCGGTGCCATGGAATTGGAACAGCCCGCCTTTAAGGATGTACGAATTGCTCTGGAACAACAAATACAACAACTGAGTGCAAGCCGCGTGGGGGATCTTTTTGCGGCGGTCACAATGGCCCGGGGCCAGTACCAGCAGATTTCAATAGAAGAGCTGGCCAATCAGCGCGATCTGGCCAGGCGGTCATTAGAAGCCTTGAAGGGATACTGGCGCGAGACAATCCCCAGTCGGGATCGGGCCAAACTGAGTTTTGACCTGCAACTTGATGAAATGATTGCCTTCCTGGACAAGATCAAGTTTGAATTGGCTCCAGAGAATTCGGTCGGAAAAATGTCGTCCTTGATTCGCGACGTTGAAGCCCAGAAGTTGGAGATCGTGCGGGCGATTGATGCGTTGCCATTTGAATCGGAATCGGACGATAAAGTGGATGCAATGCCGGAAAAGGACAAAGATCGGCAAGAAAAGCCGGAACCGGAAAGCGCCGGTCAGCAGACATCCCAGGAAAAAGAGGGTCCCACTCGTGACGAGTTGGAAAAACAGCGAAAAGAACTTGAGATCCGGATCAACGAATTGAAACGGCAGCGGAGCGATCTCGATAAACTCGACAAACTCAGGCAGATCGATCGACGAGACACATTCAATCAGCTTCGGAAATTTGAAGATAACTTCGTCAAGCTCGGTGAAAGTCAGGGCGATCCCTATTTTTTCTCGGCAGCATTGAATTTCGAACGATTTGTTCGGACGTATTTCTACGGCACGTCCGACAATCTTCAGCAGGAATTTCTTTCGAAAATTGAAGCCCTCGAAGCGGACTTGCTTGTAATCGACGGTCCGGAATCGAGGGAAGTAGCCGGGAGGGTGGGAGATCATCTCCGCTGGATGGAGAATGCCAATCAGGTTCCGCACCTCGTGACGGCGATTCGTGCCCGATACTCCCTGCCTAACATGTTTGTCTCGGTTTCTGGTGGTTTTCTAAATCAACTTGGATCCCAGACAGTCAATGAAGTCCAATGTGTTCGCGAGACCATCGACGGTCGTTTGGTTCGAGGGACGCTAAATACGAATGCCAGTGTTGCCATTGAACTTCAAGACGATCGTAATCAGGTACATGCGAGTATCCACTTGACGGGAAATATGAGTTCGTCAACCTACATCGATCAAGGCAAAATTCGCGCGTTTGCGACAACTTCCGGTCTCCTGGAAGGGCGACGTAGCATTTACGCCAACGTGGGCGGATTGTATGCCGGGACACCCAAGGTAGCGGCGAATATCCAGGCTTTTTTCAACGGTACGAATTCACCGCTGCGGTTGGTTGATAAAATTGCGACCAACAAATTTAATGAGGTGAAACAGAGAACGGAGGGCATGACGGCACGGAGGGCCGAAGACGAGCTCCTGAAAAAGTTTGGCGAGCAGACCGACCAGGCGCTCGACAAGGGTTCGACCGCCCTGCTTGACGCCCAGGACAAAATTATCCCCAAGACCAATTTGCTGCCTGAAGTTTATGTTCGTTCTTTTCCAAGCGAAATTATGGCGATCGGGAAAAAATCGTCCATCTCCAGTTTAGGTGCACAAAAAATGCCAGCCGGGCACGCGATGCCGGCGGACGTGCTGGTGCGAGTTCATGACTCGATGCCAAGCAATTTCCTCGACAAGATATTCAGCGGCAAGACGTTCACGAACGAGGAATTGGCGCAGGAACTTGGCTCGATCGTTGGCGAAGCTCCTGAAACGTTGACCGATAAGCCAGGTGCTGGAAAAGACGAGTCGTTCAGTATCACGTTTGCCCAGGTCCGGCCGATTCAGGTCGAATTTGAAGACAGTCGTTTTCGTGTCGTGGTTTCCGGTCGTCGTTTTTCTCAGGGCGACAAACAGATCACGGAAGGGTTGAAGATCATCCTTCGCTTCAAGATTGCCCGAATTGATGGACAGCTCAAATTTGTCCGTGACGGGGAAGCGGAAATTGACTATTTGGAACCCGAAAAAAAGAGACCGCAAACGGTTGCTTTTCGGTCATTCCTGATCGGCAAACTGAATCCGAAAGAAGGTGGCGAAGAATTGGCCGCTGATTTGCCGGAGAATTTATTGCCGATTGACGAAGTGGAAATCCTTCAAAACAGTGAAATTGCCAAAGAGCTTCTTTTGACGCAGTGCCGGATTGAACATGGCTGGCTCTACCTTGGCTGGAATCGTCACCAGGGACTTGATTACTCGGGCTTGCTGTTTGATATTCCGGCGATCTCGAATGAAAGCGCCATGACCCAGCCGCCCGCGGAGGCCAGCGATCCTCCCGTCGCGATCGAAAATCCGGACGACTCTCCGGTCGCGGTTGCTCAACCCGATTAGTTCATTGGTTCGAATCAATACCCGTGATCCAATGCAACCTCTGGTTCGGCTTCAGCGATATTGCGGTGCATTTGTTTGCACCGGGCAACCTTTCACGGGGCGACCTTGCCGTTGATACGGGCCCAGTAGAATGGCAGGTTTTCCTGCAGCGGTGGTGCCTGAGGCCAGCGGACCTCCCATTGTCAAGATCGGAGGTTGATCCGTTGGCGGGTTGCGCGGCGCAGCCGTTGGAAACGCCAAGCAAACTTACCCGTTTGCATCGGAATAGTCCGGCGCGACCTGGTAAAAACCGTTGTGGACCACAACTTTGACCGGAACGTCAAATAGCCCACTCAGGTTTTGGTCAGTCAGGGCATTTTCTTTGCTGTCTTGCAGCATCACCTTTCCGTTTTTGATCAAGATCACGCGGCCAATCTCGGGCGGAATTTCATGGATGTGGTGCGTTACCAAAATCAGCGTTTTACCTGAATTCATCAATTCGCGAATCGTATGAAGGTATTGAAACTGGCCGGTCAGATCCAATCCAGTGGTCGGTTCATCAAGCACGAGAGTACTGGGATCGTGAACCAACGCCCGGCCAAGCAGATGCCGTCGCTGCTCTCCTGTCGACATCTGCGAGAACGAAGTTCCAGATAAATGCTCAATTCCCAGGTCCCGCGCCAACCGAGCCGCCGTCCTGTTTTGGTCATCGGTGAAGGTTTGATGTCCGAACGTGTCGATACTCGCGTAGAAGCCAGATTTCACGACGTCAATTCCACGGGCATGCGGAGCATAATTTTGCTGGAGATCCGCCGAGACGATCCCCAGCTGTTTTCGCAATTCCCAGACGTTCCAGCGGTCCTGGCCGTAGATCCTGACGGACCCCCGCGACGGATAGATTTCACGGGCTAAAACTTTCAGCATCGTGGTTTTTCCAGCGCCATTTGGGCCGACAATGGCCGTGTGTTCGCCTGCGCCAATCCTGAGGCTCAGATCATCGAACACTTTGTTGCGTCCCCGATAGACGATGGCATTTTGAATTTCGAGAATCTGCATGTTGATCAAACGGCATAAGTTGTGTGCGTCGTGATTCATTTGACGGAAGGTACGATCCTGGTTCGTGCAAGCCAAACTGGCTGGCACGTTTAGCAAAACCGGCAAACATGCGATCCACCGGATAAAGTGTAATCTGCCAAACTCGGTTCGGCAGGTCGCATCAACCGTCAATCTCGTGAAATCATATTCGATTTGTTTCGAAACAATAACCAGTCGAAAGCCGGCCGCGACCGTGGCCAGAAGAATTTCCTTTCAACGGATCTTGTACAGCCGCTCAGATTTAGGCGGCGGATACATGCTGCGGAGATTAACAGCGCGCCCGGAGTCCAAACAAAATTGAGTGATGGTTCCACCTTCGACGACGACCCGGATTCGCCTTGCTATCTGCGAATCGACGATTCAGCTCAAATGGCTAATGGCCTGCCGATTCGACGTGGTTTCGAATCGCAAGGCAAAGGACCAACTACCCGACCGATGGAAATCAGCGCGTCGACTGTTCGACGGTTAACCCAAGGATTTTTTTCTCGAGTGGATCCCGATGGTGGCCGGGAAGCATGGCATCTGGCATTTGATTCGCTGGAAATCGTGATATAGTGCGGCTTGAACTCTCGATTCGAATCTCGCCAATTTGAACAGGCTGAAGATTCGTCCAAGCCCTCCCTGGTTCCGTCCGTTGGAACATTCGAACGATCTCAAATATTGGCCCGCCATGAAGAATCTTCCGCAGTGCTCAGTACTTTTTGTGTTATTGCTGGTCTCCGGTTGTGGTTCGAATCAAGCATCGCCTGGTGTTCGGCAGATAGCCTCAGATTCGGAACGTGGCTTATCGGACAGGAAGCAATTGACCAAGCCAGTTGGCGGGGAAACTGAGGTCGACGTCAATTCGATCGTTGGCGAGCCGGGGCTGGTCGTTGTTGATGCCGTTCCATCTGCCTCGCACCGGGCTGAATACAGCATGTTATCCTGGAATGTTGAATCTGAAGGCGCCGATGCCTCGGTGATTGCGGACCAGTTGACGCAATTGAATTTGAACGACCATTACGACGTGTTTGCACTTTCCGAAGTCATGCCTGGAGATTTCGGAAAATTCCGCGACGCGTTGGGTGAGCACTATAAGTACGCGTACTCGAGGTCCGGAAATAATGATCGACTTCAAATTCTTTTCAACGAGGACAGATTCGAGCTCGTTCGCCAGTTCAGTCTGGATGAAATCAATATTCTCAACCGTTATCGTGCTCCGTTGGTGGTTCACTTGAAAGATCGCATCAACGGGACCGAATTCCTGGTCATGGTCAATCACTTGGCCAGGGGAAAGGCAGAGATTCGCCAGGAGCAAGCAACCAGGTTGGTTGAATGGGCGCGTACTCAAACGCTACCCGTTTTTGCACTTGGTGACTATAACTTTGACTTTGTGTTTGAAACGAGAAAAGGCAATCTGGCATTTGCCAACATGTTGCGGGACAATATCTGGCGATGGGTTGAGCCGTCGGAGTTGATTGACACCAACTGGTACGACAATCCGCAAGAACCGGATGGGAAGGATGATTACCCCGGGAGCATCCTGGATTTTGTCTTTGTCGCCGGTCCTGCCAAGGATTGGAATTCGGTCTGCAACGTGATCGTGCGCGAAGGCGATTTTCCGGACGATGAAAAGACCAGTGACCATCGTCCGATTGAATTGATCGTTTCAAAATGAGGATTCACTCTTGATGACGATTGTGATTCAAGTTGGGACAGCCAACAAATTGATGGCGAATTCAGGCTGACGCGAGTCTGCGAAAAAACGTGAGCCGATCGCCGTTTGTCATCGTTGTCTGGGATTTGTTTCTTTGCTCCGATTTCTTTGGGTAAAGGCCCTCATGCGTTCGCGGATTTCGACCTCTGGCAACCCATCCAAGTAGCCAATCCGCCGCAAGAGCTGGTCATCGATCGCGTCGATTGATTCAGTGTCGATCGTCGTGTCATAATCAAAAGGGCCGTCCTTGAAATGTACGAGCGTCTGCAAGGCGATCAGGTTAATAACGGGTGACTCGGAGGATTGTACAATCTCACGAATGACCGGGACTGGATCCTGTACTTTCGTAATTCCCAGGAACTCTGCGGCGCGTAACCTTGCCAGTAAATCCTCGTCCCTTTCAGCCGATAGTTTGGCGTCCGCAAAAAGCGAATTTGCCTGGTCACCGAAGATCGAACAAACCGTGTAGGCCCAATAACGTTCGACTGGGTCCTTCGATTTGATCGCCGTTTCGAGCCGATGCTGGGCTTCCTTGAAAGGCAATAGAGCCAGGTCGGCGACATCCACGTACTTGGCAATCGATGTCCGGTGCGCTTTGCCAAACTCAATCGGATTCTGGAACCCATTTTTTACGAGTTCACTTTCCGGGAAAAAACTCAAATCGGGGAGCGATTTGACTCGCGCGTTCAAAGCATTTCGCATTTCCAGCAGTTGCTCGTGATGTGCCGAGTCACCAGCCAGGTTATTGATTTCGTGGGGATCGGCGTTCAGGTCAAACAGTTGTTCGGCTGGCTTGGGATTGAAAAAGGCAGCTTGAGTCGAATTCAGTTTTCCGGCCTTGTTTAGTTGCCGCCATTCCCGCCAGGCCAGGTTGATGTAGCGATAGTTGTTTTGAAGCCCGTCCGGATAAATTGCCTGGTAGTTTCGAATATACTTCCAGTTTCCCCGCCGAAGCGATCGACACATATCGTATTTCTCGTCCATCCGGTCAGCGTAGCCAAAGGTTTCCGTTCGCGAGTTGACGTCATGGGCAGTGACGCCTTGACCTAGAAATGGTTTGCCATCGACGTATTCGGGAACCTGGACATTGGCCAGCTGCAAAACGGTCGGTCCAAAATCTACGAATTCGACAAACCCTGTGGTCCGCGTCCCGTTCGGAAACGGGGAGCGGTTTTTCCATTTGTCGGGAACCCTGACGACAAGGGGAATATGGAGACCACTCTCATAAATGTAGCCTTTTCCGCGTGGAAGTACGCCTCCATGATCACCAAAATAGAACACGAAAGTGTCATCCAACAAACCGTCATCCGCAAGCTGCTGCAGCAGCTTACCAACCTTCTCATCGATAACCTGGATTCGATCGTGGTAACGGGCATAAGTCAATCGAAACAGTGGCGTGTCGGGATGGTACGGAGCCAGTTGTACGGAGGCCGGATCGGTCTTGTTGTCGGGGTTGTCAGCCCAAGCCTGGTCGAAATGCAGTGAACTCTCATGTGAATCCGTATAGGTCTGTACGTGAAAAAAGGGTGTGCCTTCCGGTCGGTTTTGCCAATGGGCGTTGGAGGACGATTCGTCCCATGCGCCTGGTGATTCGATCGCGTTGTAGTCCTTTTTGGAATTGTTGGTTGTGTAGTATCCGGCCTTTCTGAGGAGCGTCGGGAACATTTTCCAGTCCTCTGGCATCGTGGCGGGTTTGATTCGGCGGTGAAACTGTGTTCCCAGTCGAGGCGCATAGACCATCGTGATCAATGTTGTTCGGGCAACGCTGCAAACCGGAGCGTTGGAGAAAGCCCGATCAAATGTGACACCATGCGCCGCCATCTGCTCGATGTTTGGAGTGGTAGCCCCGGAATCGTCAAACATCTTCAAGTAATGCTTGGAATTGTCTTCCGACATGATCCACAGGAAGTTCGGCTGCTGCTGGCCAAACGTCTCAATCGACTGGGCGGAGATCAGCAAAAAAAGCAGGCAGGCGGCGAATGTTGATCGGTGCATGGTCTGGTCCGCGAAGTGTACTGGTGGTGAATGCCGGCAGTGTGCTCAGAAAACTGAGTTGGGTTGGCCAGTTGCCATAAAAAAAGGCGACCCGAAGATCGCCGTGTATATGCTGATTTCCAACCAGGAACTATTTCTTGGTCGTTTTCTTTTCCAACGATTTGTAGTTGCCGGCAAACTTCTTCTTGAATTTTTCGACTCGACCCAGCGTGTCAACGAATTGCTGTTTGCCCGTATAAAACGGATGAGACGCGCTGGAAATGTCGACGAAATAAACGGGATACTCGTTCCCGTCTTCCCACTTGATCGTATCCTTGGTGGAAATCGTCGATTGGGTCAAAATTGCAAAATCTGCGGTCTTGTCCTTGAAAACAACGGGTCGATAATTTGGGTGAATTTCCGATTTCATTGGTTTGCTCGATTTCGTGATTTAACGTAAGCCTGACAGTTTATCGAAAATGGGAAATGGGTCAAACCGTAAAAGGCTCACGATTCCCTCTTTTCCAGCTTTTTTTCGGACGAAATGGAATGTTGTCTGGATTAAGATCGGCTTGTTGGGTCAATTCGATTCGCGAATCCCGGATTTTCGGTTCCGTTTAAACAGGTTACAGGGAAATAGCATGGAAAGCCTCGCTGGAAAACTATTGATCGCGATCCCGGAACTTCACGATGCAAACTTCTTTCAGTCCGTCGTTCTCCTGTTCCAGCACGACGACGAGGGCGCATCGGGAGTCATTCTGAATCGTCCTGCCAATGTCACAATTGCCGAAGTTTGGGACGAAGTCGCGAGGGAACCGAGTGACTGCCCGGATTTCGTTCATATTGGCGGACCGGTAGAAGGTCCGTTGATCGCGCTCCATACCAGTTTGGCACTGGCGGAAACACCCGTCGTGGCCGGCTTGTATCTGTCGATGGGACGTGAAAAATTGAATCAACTCGTCAATCAATCGGATCAACCGTTCAAGATCTACAGCGGATACTCGGGTTGGGGTCCCGGACAACTGGAGTCGGAAATCGAGCAAGGTGGTTGGTTGACATTGCCGGCCAGCGCGAACGAAGTCTTCGATTCGCAGGAAGGGCTATGGAAACAGGTTTGCAGCCAGGTTGGCAACGATATTCTCAAGCCGCATTTCGGCAAGTTCATGTCAACGGATCCGACACTGAATTAAACGGCGACGGCCAAGCCAATTGTGACTGGGTCGAGGCTTGGTACCGCGGCTTCCTTTTCGACGCAGCCTGGCTACTGGTCACCCCATTGAAACATTACGACTTCGTTGAGATTTCTTACGAATATCTGCTGGCCGCTGACTGCGACGTGCGCCCAACTGTCATCTCCCACCTTGCGGCGATCCATCAGCTCGAATTTTTCGGGATTGGCCCGAATCAGCAATAATTCGCCCTTTTGGTCCAGGGCAAGGATCTTGTCGCCCGAAGCGATCAGGCTGGCGTATTTTCCAAATGGTTTGCTTCTCCAGCGTTCGGTCCCCGTGGACAAATCGAAGCATGCAAATCGTTGATTTCTCAAATGGAGGTAGGAATGGCCGTTAACGATGACAGGCGATGACATGTATCCCTCGACCGGCGCCGACCACTTTTGAACCGTACTGAATGAGCCTTTGTTTGAGGGTGCCTCTATGGAGGAACTTACATTGATCAACTGTGTCGATCCGCCATAGGTACTGGTAAATACGTTGTCGTTCCAAATCGTCGGGGTCAAGATGTTCATTCCGCGAAATGTCTTTACCGGTTGCAACCAAAGGGTGTTTCCGGATTCCAGTTCAACGCCACAAATGTCGGTTCGTGTCTGAACAATGACCTGTCGTTTGCCGGCAAGTGTCGCGATCACGGGCGAGGAAAAAGCGCTGCCGTTCATTCCACCGCCATCCTGGAGTGCCTGCCATATGATCTTGCCGGTGTTTTTGTCCACTTTGCTCAACGCTCCCCCCGCCTGTACGTACAGGTCATTGCCGTCGATCAGGGGTGAGCAGACAAAACCAAAGCTTGGATCCGGCGATCCGGTTTGTTTGGGAAAGTCGACTTTCCAGATTTCTTTTCCATCGGCGGCATTCAAGCAAACCAGGACGTCGCGCATTCCGGCAACGTACAATCGGCCGTCATCATAAGCAGGTGTCGCTCGAATCCAACTGCCGTTGGAGGCCGCAAAAAAGGGCACTTTTAACGAACCCTCCCATTGCGTGGACCAGACTTGCCGTCCCGTTTTTCGATCCAGAGCCTTTACGACTTCAAATCGCTTGTCCTTCGTTTCGGTCACATAAACCCGCTCGCCGACGACCAAGGGCCCGCTGTAGCTGGGGCCCATCGGGAATGACCAGACTTTCTTCAGTTTGTCATCGGCAAGTGAATCGGGAAGCTGGCTGCCCGGCAATATCCCATCGCGATTAGGACCACGCCATTGGGCCCAGTCTCCGTTGGCCTGGGGTGGTTGCGTTTGGACCTGAACTGGCGGCGAATCCTGCGCAACGGAAGATTCGCCGGCAAGCAACAGGATGGAAAAAAACAACAATAAAGTAACCTTGGATAACATGTTCTCGTTCCGTTGCGTTGGGTGAGTTGACGTGTCTGAAATGGATCTTGTTACTGGCCGATCAAGAGAGCGAAGGGAGTACCTAGGCGTCGACCGGCTTGGGATTGGTCGATGAAGCCGTTTGCCCAGTCTCCTTCGGTGGGTAAAGTTTGAGAACCAATGCCTCGAGCTGAGATAGGTTGTCGCAGAAAATCGCTTGTTTGATCTGGCTGCGAAATTCGGAGTCAATTGCGTGGCCGCCAATAACAAGTGTCGTTTCAACGGGCAGTCCACTGGCGAATTCGTTCAGTGCGAAAACCGCGCGTACTGGATCTTCCAAATGCGAAACACTCAACCAAAACAGGGTTGGCCGATGCACATGAGCGGATTTTAGCAAGGACTCCAGAGGAAGGTTGCTACCCAGTGAAGTCGCTCGCCAGCCAAGTGACACCAGGGTTGCTTCAACGGCTTTCGTTGGCACGTCGTAGTAATCATCTTCAATCGAACCGCCGAGGGCCGTTGGCGCTGACGCGCGGGGGGATGGCAGCAGTGAACTCAACTGGTGAATCGCTGACAGGCAAGCCTGGCATGCCTGGCGTTCCTGGTAAACTTCAACCTGCCCTTCATGCCATTGATCGCCGATTCGCGTCATTGCCGGACTGACGAGTTGATCAAATATTTCGGCGACGTTCCAGCCAGACATAAAAACATAAAACAGCAGTTTTGAACATTTCGTCGCGTCCGGCACCAGCAACGCATCATGATACTGGTTCAAAGCATCGGCTGGGTTTTCAATAACAACATCTTCCAGAACGGGGAGTCCAAGAGTTTCCGGGGCAAATAACTTGAGATTCCTCCGCTTTACGAATGAAATCACTTCGGGCCGGGAAATTCGTCGGTGACCACCTGCCGTCTTGGTCGCGTTGAGGATCCCCGCATCGCACCATCGTTTAAGCGAAGATTCGCTTACGCCGATTGATCTGGCGACCTTTCGCGGCGAGTACAGCTCGATTGAATCATCGGAAAAGTGGACGTTTTGAACGATTTGTTCTTTTCGAATATCTTGGTAGCTGTCCATTAAATTCATTTCATTCAATAAAAATTTAGACTATTGTGCGTCGTGCTGTTAAACCGTTATAACATGTCCGGGTTTAACAATGAACGAATTGAACGTTTTCAATCATCATCATAATGCATCTTAGCCTCCCGCAACAACCCGTAAAGTCCGCTCCGGGAACTCGTTTCGAGGTCTTTTTCGACGGCGATTGTCCAATCTGCCGTCGCGAAATCGAAATGATTCGCAGAAAGGACAGGCAAAACCGACTGGTTCTGACCGATATTTCGGCGGCCGAATTCAATCCATCGGACCGACCATTGGAGGAATTGATGAAGGAAATCCACGGCCGGTTTCCAGACGGATCCTACCTGGTCGGCGTTCAGGTCTTCCGGGAAATCTACCGGAGGCTGGGATATGGGAAAATCGTCCGGTTCACGGAATTTCCGTTGGTAGGCAAGCTGCTTGAACTGGCTTATTTTGCGTTTGCCCGCATCCGGTTTCGTCGGGCGATGGTTCGGTTGCGGAAACGCAAATCTCGACAGGCTCAAAACGGATGCGATAGCACCCATTCAAGTTGTCATCAAATTTCCGTTTGAGTTATTGAAAGTTCCAGGGAAATCATGCGAATCGCAATTATTGGCGGGGGAATCTCAGGTTTGGTCACCGGATACCGTCTATACCGAGATCACGAACTTACCCTGTTCGAAGCCAATGATTACGTTGGTGGGCACACGAACACAGTTGATGTGGAAACGGAAGAAGGTCACTTTGCCGTGGATACGGGATTCATTGTCTTCAACGACCGAACTTACCCAAATTTTATTGAGCTCCTGGAAGAGCTCGAGGTGGCATCGCAACCAACCTCCATGAACTTCAGCGTCAGTTGCGCTCGCACCGGATTGGAATATCGGGGTGCTGATCTGGGTGGTTTGTTTGCACAGCGGTCAAACTTGGTCAACCCGAAGTTTCTTCGACTGCTGTGGGATTTGCTCAGATTCAACCGACTCGGTCAGACGGTTTTGGAAACCGATCAGGAAAACGAGACGGTGGGGGAGTTTTTTGAGCGACATCAATTTTCGACACCCTTCATCAATCAGTATTTCCTTCCCATGGGGGCGGCAATCTGGTCCGCGTCGTTTGAAAAATTTCGAGAGTTTCCGATTCGTTTCATCACGGAATTTTATCAAAACCACGGATTGTTGGGGATTACCAACCGGCCCCAATGGCGGGTCATCCAAGGTGGATCACGCGAGTACATCGAGCCGTTGACCCGGGACTGGTCGCAGCGAATTCGACTTGGTTCACCCATCGAATCCGTCAAACGCGAGGCAGGGTCGGTCTCGGTCAAGCCAGCTGGCGAGCCGAGTGAGTGTTTCGACCATGTCGTGTTCGCCTGCCACAGTGATCAAGCGTTGGCAATGCTGGGAGAAGACGCAACGGAAATTGAACGGGAAGTACTCGGCGCCTTTCCCTATCAATCGAATCTGGCGGTTTTGCATACCCAGGATTCGGTGCTGCCGAAAAATCGACGCGCTTGGGCCTGCTGGAACTATTTCAATCCGGAAACGGAAACAGACCGGGCAACGGTCACTTACAACATGAATCTGTTGCAGTCACTCAATTCAAAGATCACTTTCTGTGTAACACTCAACGACACCGACCGGATTAAGCCAGAAAATATTATCAAAACATTCACCTACTCTCACCCAACGTTTGATGTTCGGCGTAAAATCATGCAGTCGCGACATCAAGAGTTGATTAACCGGAATGCCACCTCGTTTTGCGGAGCCTACTGGGGAAATGGCTTCCACGAAGACGGAGTAAACAGTGCGATCGCAGTAACTCAGGCCCTGGCGAATAAGGATGTGGAGGTTGCATGTTAAACAGCTGTATCTACGAAGGCTTGATTCGTCACCGACGAAATGCACCGCACGTCCACCAGTTCGACTTTCGATCGTTTCTGTTCATGCTGGATCTGGATGAACTCGATTCGGTGTTTGCCGGTCGTTGGCTCTGGTCGACGTCCCGCCTGGCATTTGCACGGTTCAAGGAGTCGGCCCACCTGGTCGGATTCAAGGGCGCCGGAAGTCTCAGGGCACGTGTTCGTGAGGTGCTTGTGCACCACGGAATTCCAGCTCCGGATGGCCCGATTCGCCTTTTGACGCAGCTTCGATATCTGGGTTTTGCCATGAACCCGGTCAGCTTTTACTATTGTTTTGATCCGTCCGGGATCAAAATCACAGCGATTGTTGCCGAAGTCAACAACACACCCTGGGGTGAACAGCATGTTTACGTCATTCCCGCGACGGATCGGAGCCTTCATTCGTCCGCGCGAGTGACCAGTGTTTCCAGCAAGCGGATTGAGAAGACATTTCATGTCTCGCCGTTCATGTCGATGGATCTCACTTACCGAATGGCATTTTCCTTTCCCGACGAAATTCTCGGCGTGAAAATCGAAAACCACCTGGACGAACCCGTTGGCGGAATCAGGAAAATTCTTGATGTGTCGATGCAGATGAAACGCAAGCCGTTGACGGCGAGAAATCTGAATCTGATGCTGTTAAAGTATCCTTTACTGAGTTTCAGGGTTGTTGCCGGAATCTACTGGCAGGCGTTTCGATTGTATTTAAAAAAGACCCCTTTTTACTCGCATCCGGCTGGTCCTGTCACGGAACCAATGGTTGAGCCTGAGGAAGTTGAGGCGATCCAATCAGAACCGTTTGACAGTCCAGATCTGCCGAAAAAATCTGAATCTGAATCTGAATCTTTTTTGGTGAGTCGATGAATTGTTTTCTAAAATCTGGAGCGCAGACCCGGTTGCCGGGTCGTTTTGAGACCGAGACGTGTGAGGGCATTGTTCGGTCCGAGCTGCCATTGTCAGAGGACTTCAAAAACGGGAGCGGAAATCCTGTCTCAAGGATGTCTGCGTTTGCTCGGCAACGAATTCTCAGCCGGTTTCAAAGCCTGGATGGAGGACGGTTGCGTGTCATCGATTCCGCCGGAGTAACTCACTCGACCACTCAACCTGACGACGACGAATTGAGCGCAACGGTTTTGGTAGGCAGCGACGCATTTTATCAGCGGGTTCTGCTGGGAGGCACAATTGGATCGGCCGAATCCTATGCCGACGGACAATGGGTAACCGATGACTTAACGGCGTTGATTCGGATCATGATTCGCAATCTTGACCGCTTTTCTTCGTTGGAAAAATCATGGGCCTGGGTCAAGAACAGCTGGTATTTTTTTCAGCACCGGATGCGAAAAAACACGATCACTGGAAGCAGGAAAAATATCCATGAGCATTACGACTTGGGGAACGATTTCTATCAGCTTTTTCTTGATCCAACGATGAACTATTCTTCGGGCATTTTCCAGTCTGCCGAACCGGACGCGGATGATTCAACGAAAATGATCGACGCTTCGATGCGAAAAATGGACCAGGTTTGCCGCAAGCTTCAGCTCAATTCACTGGACCATGTACTGGAAATCGGGACCGGGTGGGGTGGACTTGCCATTCATATGGCCAAACATTTCGGTTGTCGCGTTACGACGACGACAATCTCGGAAGAGCAATATCGGTTTGCGACTGATCGAGTCGAGCGCGAGGGCTTGGCCGGCCGGGTTACGGTTTTGTTACAGGACTATCGCAAGCTGCAAGGTCGATTCGATAAAATTGTCTCAATTGAAATGATCGAGGCCGTTGGAAGCCAGTTTTACGACGAGTATTTTTCCCGCTGTTCCAAACTGCTTCGCGATGATGGCGTCATGTTGCTCCAGTCAATCACCATTGGAGAGCAGAACTTTGATTACCACGTTCGGCATGTTGACTTCATTCGAAAGTACATTTTTCCTGGCGGTTGCCTGCCCTCGGTCACGGCATTGGCATCTTCTGTTGGGCGCGTAACCACAATGCGAATGCTCTATCATGAAGACATCACGCCACACTACGTAAAAACGCTGGCCTATTGGCGGTCCCGATTCATGAGCGAATTGGATCGGGTTCGGTCGCTTGGCTACGACGAACGGTTTATCCGTTTCTGGCATTTCTACCTTTGCTATTGTGAAGCGGCATTTGCGGAGCGTCGCGTGCACAACATTCATTTGATGTTCGCAAAGCCAAAATGCAAAATTGACCCGGCCGTCGATTTTTCCGATGCGGAAACCGGCATTCGCAACACGTCGACGAAGCCACAGGCCCAATTTGCCCTGCCGACGGTTGAGTAGTCGGCCAAGGGATATAAAACCATCCATTGGATCTGCGTCGCGCCACAGATGAAACGAATCGGGAGACGAATCTGGCGATTTCACTGTCGATTCGCTCAAAGACACCGTTCCCGCTGACCTGCAGGAAAAGCGCTGAACGAATGTTGCAAAAACTTCCGCGTGGGGCTCGGTCAGGAATGCACCTGTTGAGTGCGACTGATCGAACCAGGGTCCGTCGAATTGAAACGATACCACCATGCCAGTTGGGATTGGTTCATCTGAGCTCGATCAAGCGTTGGCAGTCCGTGTCAAAACATCTGCGATCTGTCTGGACGCGGTTCCGTCGCCATACGGGTTTGCGGCTTCGGACATGGCAGCGTAGGCTTGAGGGTCGGTTAACAGTTTCTCCAATTCGGACTCAATTTTCGCCTGAGAGGTGCCGACCAGTTTCGCATTTCCGGCGGTCACCCCTTCAGGTCGCTCCGTCGTGTCACGCATGACCAGCACCGGTTTGCCGAATGAGGGAGCCTCTTCCTGGACGCCACCGGAATCTGTCAGGACGATATGGGCCTGGTTGAGCAACCACACGAACGGTTCGTAGGAGAGTGGCTTGATCAGATGAATCCGATCGTGTCCGCCAAGAACACGATTGACGGGCTCTTGCACGTTTGGGTTCAAATGAACGGGGTAGAGGAAAAGGGTGTCCAGGTGTGAGTCAGCGACGTTTCGAATCGCTCGGCAGATGTTTTCGAATCCCTGACCGTGGCTTTCGCGTCTGTGACCGGTCACCAGGACTATTTTTCTGCCCTGGATCCGTCCCGCCAGCGATTCTACTTCCACGGGGGTTTGTCGCGTGACCTTGTCGCGGGTCAGCAATAACGCGTCGATTACGGTGTTGCCGGTGACAAATACTGCGGCTGGATCGACGCCTTCATCCAGTAACGCCTGCCGCGAATGTTCGGTCGGTGGAAAATGAAGATCGGCGAGCCGACCAATCAGGCGGCGGTTGATTTCTTCGGGGAAGGGCGAAAATTTGTTGCCAGTGCGCAGACCGGCTTCCACGTGTCCAAGTTTGACCTGATGGTAGTGCGCCACCAGGGCGCCGCAAAACGCGGTTGTCGTGTCGCCTTGAACCAGGGCCACGTCAGGTTTCACGCTTCGGTAAACGTCATCCAGGCCACTCACTGCTCTCGCAGTCACCTGGCCCAGCGATTGGTTGGGAGCCATCAGATTCAAATCATGGTTCGCCGTGACATTGAACGTGTGGAGTACCTGGTCAAGCATCTCACGATGCTGACCGGTCACGCAAACCACCGAGTTGAATTCGTCGGGCCGATGTTGAAGCTCAAGTACCAGGGGAACCAGTTTGATCGCTTCCGGGCGAGTTCCAATGATGGTCATCACAGTTTGGGGCATGCGCGCTTCAGCCTATTGATTGGGAGGTTGTTGAATTGGATCCGTTTATTTTAACTTACCGTGATTGTAATCCGGCGGTCGCTGGTTGAGTGGCTGCTCAACCAGATTCGACGAGTACTACAGCGCAGAGTTGGATTTGAGAAATGGAAATAATTTGGGAATCCATGCCATTCACGCATCAAGAGGTGCTTCCAGGGATGGTACTTGGATTCGTCAATTGAAACCAGCTTTGACAAGTTATCTGAATCGGTTTTCAGATTACTGGTTTTCAGGTTGTTTTAACCGAAAAGACACCCGGCTACATATGCCGACTTATGTGTCGGGTCAGCTTTCGAATCTTGATCGAAAAAGTGTCGATCCGATTGTTTTGGCTGCGGGAATCCCGGTTCGTAAGCTTCAGAAGTTTCTGGCTCAATATGCATGGAATGAAGATGCGGTACGAGATCGTCTCCAGCAAATGGTGGCTTCGGATCGAGGCAGCAAGCGGGCGATCGGTGTGGTTGATGAAACGAGTGATGTCAAGAAGCGCGATTGGACACCAGGCGTTCAGCGACAGTGGTGCGGCAAGGTTGGAAAGACCGACAATTGCATCGTGACCGTTCATCATGCGTTTGCACAGGACGATTTTTGCTGTTTGCTCGACGGGCGAGTTGTTCCTGCCCGAAAGTGGTCGGAAGATCGGCCCCGCAATCGCGTTGCAGGCATCCCAGGCGAAATCGTTTATCGACCGAAGTGGTAGATTGCGCACGAACTTTATGATCGTACGATTTCCAACGGTCTGGAGTTTGAATGGATGACGTTTGACGAAGGTTACGGCTCCAGAGGATTATTTTAACGGGCTCTTGATGAGAAAGAGCAGCGATTCATCGGCGAAGTTCCGGTGACGATGACCGGTTTGCTCAAGAAATCCGAACTCGAACATCCCCTGAAGGGTCCTCGTATGGTTCGACCGCAAAAGGGCGTGCCTGTTGCCAAAGACAATCCGAAGGCCCGGCCATTTCGCGAGTTGCTTGAAGAATTTCCCAAGTTCGTCCAACAACCATGCGAACGTTATCGCGTCAAAGACGGCAACAAAGGTCTGATGGTCTGGGAAGCGGCATGACGGTTCCGCCGGTCAAGGCAAAGTTGAATTCGAGCAAGCCTGGTCATTCGAGACCTTGAATTTATTGAGAATTGATGAAAACCCACAAGTCCAAACCACTCGTCTACGATACTGCCAGGAGACACCTGCAGAGAACCAGCATACTAACGTACTTTGCTGAATATTTTCGTGAAATACAGTAAATTCCGGAAGAAAATAACAACTATTCTTCAACAATTACCAAAACAAAGAATCATAGAATTTGTTTTACATTACCTGATTCTAAAATTTGCGAGCGCTGGCATTAGGCACTAAGATATGATCGACGATCGGTCGCGAGGAGAAACGGAACGCTGACGAAAACGAATTTGGGCCCGACGCGTCGGTTCCGGCAAAACGGCCCTGATTCAATTCACGTGCGTAGATATTCACTTTTGAGATAATCCCTTCTTCGCCTGAACTAATTGATCCTGAATCAAGTTTGATGCCTTTTTTTCATTTTTCTAAGGAGTGTACAAATGTCTCTAAAATCGAAGCGAGGATTTACCCTCGCGGAACTCCTTGTTGTGATTGCCATTATTGGTATTTTGATCGGGATGTTGCTTCCGGCAGTTCAGCAAGTTCGAGAAGCGGCCAGACGGACGCAGTGCTTAAATAATATGAGGCAGATTGCTCTGGCCACCATGAATTATGAAAATTCTCACCAGACCTTTCCGCCTGGGATGTTGAGCGATCAATTGCCTGGCGCCAATCTGCCCGGCATCGAACCCCAGCAAATTGGCATGCTACCAATCATCATGCCATACATGGAGGCAAATAATCTCGCGGAACAAGTGGAAGTTCAAAAGAGTCCTGATCAATTGGGTGATGATGGCGCAGGCTACGGTTGGTGGGTCAACTTCAACCTGGCTGGCGGAGCCAAAAGTCGCTTTGCGGCACTGTCACAGGTCAGCAGTCTCATGTGTCCATCGGACGACGACGATCGAGCGGAAATCTCGATTCACCTCATGCGACCTGTTCCGTCTGGTACTTCGTTTACCGTCTGGAGCTACGTAAATCACGCACCGATGGACTGGTTTGGCGCAGGCACCCGATTTGGAAGGACCAACTATTTGCCTATCGCTGGCGCTGCCGGGATCGACCACGCCAACACAACGCTTAAATGGACACCTTGGGTTGGTATTTTTACCAATCGCAGTAAAACGACCTTCGCAAAGATCCAGGATGGAACCAGCAATACACTCCTTTTCGGAGAGGTCTCCACTCGAACCATGGCCTGGCCTGCCAACGGTAAAGTGGCCAGCTATTCCTGGATGGGAGCAAACATCTTGGCAACCTATGCGTTTGGACGTGACGACAGCTGGTGGGCTGCCGCCAACTTTACTGCGCCTTCCAGTAACCACCCTGGTACCGTAAGTTTTGCTTACAGCGATGGATCGGTAAAAGCGATTCCAGAATCGACGGATCCTGGTGCCATGCGTGATATTGCCGGAATGAAAGATGGTACGGTCACCACGGTTCATTAATCGAAAGCGATCGCCGCCCGCGCTGTTCGCGCGCGATTTTTTAGATTATTTATTCCAGTGAATTCCATCGACAAGGAAATTAGATGTTCAATAAAAGTTGTTTTTGCGTTTTGGTGCTAAGTATTTGCGCCTTTACTTTTACGGGTTGCGGCCAGAACGAACCGGTTAAGTCTCCCGATACGTCCAAACTCGATACCGGTCCTTTGACGGCACCCGCCGCAGGTGGTGCTGCAACTGGTACCGCGGGAAAGAAAGGGGCTGGCGGGGGTCAACCTGTTTCCAGTTCTCCCGGGGCGGCTCCAGATTAATCCTTTTATATAAAACAGCAGGATCTTAAACGGTGGTTTGGTCGGTCGTACGGCCTGGCCCTCATGGTGCAAGACCCATAGTGCCATGCAGGCGATCCATGACTTCGTTGTAATTCCACTCGTCGCCGAATTGCGACACGAACCATTGATTACCAAACCCCGTTTTGAGAACCTGTTTCGAATGTTGAAGTTTTTTCTCGATCTTTTGAGGGTACGACTCGCTTAAGAGTGATCGATCAGTGTCACCGAACAAAGCAGATTCCTCTCACTCCATTTGAGTTCTTCCTCCAGCGTGGGGCGCCTCTCTCAGAGGTTGGGTTTACGCGTTGTTGAAGGGAGAAACGCTTCAAGTCACCCGAAGGTTTGTGTCGAGTGATCGCGCGTTCCATCAGCTTCGGGGTCCCGCCAGTTGAGATTCGATATCCGGGTTCGCGGCCATGGACGGATGTCGATTCCGAACCGTTGACGAGAATGTTGCGGTGAACAAGTAAAATGAGAACGATCGGGCAATTTTGCGTGGCTTCCGCCCGAGCAACCTCATCCAAGCAACCTCAAGGGCATTGAAGAAACACGGCGCAAACTGCTAGTTTCAAGTCCGACTGAATGCGCCGCCGGGCAGACCAGAGCCGTCGCCAGAAACGCAGATTCTCACAACAAATCCATCCAAACTGAGTTCCAGATGACAATTCTACGCGATCTGAATCACTTTCCCAGCAAACGGAATATCAACTTCCTGGCGTACTGTAGCGTCTCTCCGCTCAATCGACCCGCAGCCGATCGGGCAATCAAGTTCATTGAGCGGCAATCGGAGATTGGACGGGGAATGTTATTTGAATACGTTGGTGACGACCACGTGGCAGGTCGTTTCCATCGCAATTTTGGCCAACTTCTGAAGACGACGCCGGACAATATTTCCATGGTGTCCAATACTTCGGAGGCAATTTCCATGGTTGCCAACGGTTACCCTTTTGAACCTGGTGACCAGATTATCAGTTACGTGAACGAATACCCGGCGAATCATTACCCTTGGGTGATTCAGACGCAGCGACGCGGCGTCGAATTGATTTTGCTTTCTGACACCGATGCCGTCCAGGAGCCCCGCGACTACACGGGTCCGATTTCCGAATCGTTTTCTCGCGCATGGTCGTTTGAAGAGTTAACGTCTTGTGTCACCGATCGAACACGAGTCATCGCGATCAGCCATGTTCAATTTGGCAGTGGGTTTGCTGCGGACCTGCCGAAACTGGGTTCGTTTTGCAAATCCAGGGGAATTGACTTGGTAATCGACGCAGCGCAGGGATTGGGTTGCTTGCCAATTTATCCCGATGAATATGGCATCGCTTGCGTTGCTTCGGCTGGTTGGAAATGGCTACTCGGACCGACTGGTACGGGGGTCTTGTACACAAGTCCGGAATTTCGTGACAAGATTGAAATCACGATGTCGGGTGCTGACCACATGAAACAGGATACGAATTACCTGGATCACACCTGGGATCCCTACCTGTGTGGTCGGAAGTTCGAATATTCAACGGTAGCCTACGCATTGTTGGACGGTCTTTCCGCGGGTCTGGAGGCCGTTTTCCTTCCAAACACCATGGAGGCAATCAGGGCGCACAATTTCGCCATGCAGGATTTGGCACTGGCCCACCTGGATTTTGAAAAATATCAACCTGTTGTTCACGTTCCGGAACACCGTTCCGGCATTTTGGCCTTGATTCCGAAACTCTCAACCGCAAAACAGATTTCTTCCGCGCTTGACACACAGAAAATCATCGTGACACCGCGGGACGGTTACTTGCGATTCGCTCCACACCTTTGTACGACCGAAGATGAGATTCTGCAGTCCGTCGAAGCACTGAACAGAATCGGTTGAGCCATGCGTCAAACTTTGTTTGCCGGAATTCCCGAATAGCCAGTTTGAGAAAGCAAGTTTCGTGTCAGCCATGACGATTGTCCGCCCGCTCTGCCGGTGCCAGTTTTGACAAAAACGATGTCTGAAAGGTCCCTGCAGTCGAATTATCCAGAACGAAATTCTCAAAAAAAAACGCCGGGTTTTCCATCCGGCGTTTTCGATGACCAGTTTCATGCCAGATAATCAGCGTGGTTTGACATCGTTTTCAGGCCGGCAGAATCCGATGATCTCAAGTGACTTGTAGACCTCTTCGAGAGTCTTCTCGCCAAAATTGGAAATACTTAGCAACTCAGCCCGTGTGGTATTCAATAGATCGCGAACGTTAAAAATCCCCTTTTCTTCAAGGCAATTCGTCGTTCGGACGGTCAAACCGATCTCAGCGGTACTCAGATCAAGTTTCTCCCGCAAGTTTCGTGTTTCCTCTTCGGCAGCACTCAACGGTATTCTGGTTCTCGCCATTTGGGGGTCCCTCCCTTAAAATAAATGAGTCGCGGTCAGGCTGAAATCAACCTTCATTTGAAAGTGCATTTCATTCGACATTCGTCCTGATTGGGTCTTTCGCGGGCAACGCCGTGGTCTTCCGGTTGCCCGTTGGAGTCCAAAATATAACATATGAACCAGGAAGATCGATAACAGCCTTTTCAAAAAACTTGCTGCCAACCCGCGATGCTAGCATCGACGCGATAAAGGATTCGGGATAATGCCCAACGTTTCACAGGACGAAATACTTGCCCCTCTCAATGAGCAACAGCGCATCGCGGTTACGCAGCTTGATGGCCCGTTATTGATTTTGGCGGGGCCAGGGAGCGGAAAGACGCGTGTGATTACCCATCGGATCGCGAACATGATCGCGCACGGGATTTCGTCGTACAGCGTTGTGGCGTTGACATTCACCAACAAAGCCGCCGATGAGATGCGGACTCGACTCAAGCGTCTGGCTCCCGACAATCACGCCTGGACTGGCACATTTCACAAGTTTTGCTCCAAACTCTTGCGACGTCACGCTGAGCTGGTTGGATTGGCCCAGAACTTCACGATCTATGACATGAGTGACTCCAAGAAAGTCATGAAGCAGGCAATTGAAAATGCCGATGTCGACCTGAAACACTATTCACCCGACAAGCTGAGCAGCCAAATCAGCAACGTCAAAAACAATGGTGTGACTGCGGAGTATTTTCAACCTCGTCCCGGTCACGCGCTCGACGCGATCGTCGGCAAAGTTTATCCGGAATATCAAAAGCTTCTGAAAATGGCCAACGGGGTCGACTTTGACGACTTGCTCCTTCACGCGGTGGACTTGCTCCGTCAATCACCTGAGCTTCGTGAAACGCTGGACCGGTCGTTCACTCATATGATGGTCGACGAGTATCAGGACACCAATCTGTCCCAATATCAGTTGATTCGACTACTCAACCATTCTGTCCAGAACCTTGCGGTAACTGGAGATCCGGACCAGTCGATCTATGGCTGGCGTGGGGCGAATATCAACAACATCCTTGAGTTTGAAAAAGACTATCCCAATGTCGGCATCGTCAGGCTGGAACAAAACTATCGCAGCACCCAGTCCATCCTCCGCGTCGCCGACCAACTGATTGCAAATAACGTGCGCCGCAAGAAAAAGGAACTGCGGACCGACAATGAGGCAGGCCAGCCGGTCCGTTTGGTAACGTTTCCCTCGCCACAGGACGAAGCGATCGACATCGCCGATTCAATCGCGCTGGCAATTCAAACAGGTGAACGTCGGGCTCGCGATTTTGCGGTGCTCTACCGCGCCAACTGGCTATCGCGAGCACTTGAACACGCGCTTCGTTCCGTGGGTGTACCGTATCAAATTGTCAACGGACATGAGTTTTACCAGCGGAAAGAAATCAAGGACGTCATTGGCTATCTGCACCTGCTCAACAATCCACGCGATAACGTGGCGTTTGAGCGCGTGATCAATACGCCGCCACGAAAAATTGGCAAGGTGACTCTGGGACGACTCCGACGATACGCACAGGACAAGAATCTCTCGATGTTGGATGCGGCGCGACATTGTCAGCAGATTGATGCGATCTCCAATGCACCGACCGCGAAAATCCTCCAATTCGTGGCGATGTTTGATCGGATGGCATACCTGCCGACCGATGCGGTCGAGCCGGTCATTCGTGTCGTTCTGGAAGAAACCGGTTACCGCGACTGGTTGACAGACGACGGTAGCGAAGAGGGTTTTGAGCGCGCCAACAACGTCGACGAATTGGTGGTGGCCTGCCAGGAATTTGATCAGGAACGACCTGAAGACGGAGGATTGGAGGCGTACCTGGAACAGGCCGCCCTCGTTTCGGATACCGATGTCTGGGAATCCGAGGCCGACCATGTGACCCTGATGACATTGCATGCGGCAAAGGGTCTGGAGTTTCCGTCCATCTACATTGTGGGTCTTGAAGATGGGATCTTGCCCCACGAACGCAGTTCCGGCGACGACGACGAAATCGAAGAGGAACGCCGATTGCTGTTTGTCGGGATCACCCGGGCAAAACGCGACCTGCAAATCAGTCGATGCATGAATCGATTTCGGCGCGGAAGTTACTGGCCGTCAATTGCCAGTCGTTTCCTGATGGAATTGCCGCGCGACCAAATGCAAGTTTTCGAGCCGATTGCACAGCAATACGACGACTCGACATTCGCAGACTCAATCGATCCAATGGACCCGTGGATGCACGACGGACTGCCCTCCTACGACGTGAACGACGATTTGATTTCGGAGCGGGAGGACCAGGTAAAAGAGTCTCCGGCAAAGGCGACGAATCGGCCGACCTTTCCTCGTCTGGTCACCGCCGCTCAGTTTGCCGCGGAACAGGAGGCGCTGCTCTCTGACATTCGTTTACACCCGGAAAGCTACAAAATCGGGATGGATGTTGAGCATCCGGATTATGGAATCGGTCGGATATTAACTCTGACCGGTGAAGGCCAAAAACGAACCGCCACGATTGAATTTGCGAAACTGGGCAAAAAGCGATTCCGGTTGGCCTTTTGCAACCTTCGAGCCGTCTGATTTGCGACCTTTCCATCAGCCACTCTGCATCTGGCGGAGTACCCAAACCTCCAAGCGATCAGCGGAAATTCAGGTTGTTTGCAATTGATCGAACTCCGATTCGGGTGATCTTGAATTCGTGCCTCTATTGTCAGGTTCGATCGACAGTCGCATTTCTTGATCGAGTTGACAACAATCGCTGCCTTGCGTAATGCATTTCATTATCTGCCGTCAGCAGGGTTTGGTCGCCCGTAAAACGTCGTTAGGATGTAGCCACGTTCGACTCGCTGCCCGTTTCGGCTGGATGAACCCCCGGGTTTCCAGGAGAGTTGGAACGACGATCGTTTACAAAACTGGTAACGCCGCACATGTCAACTTCCCGACCGATCGATCCTTCGGCGACAACCGAAACGCCTCTCGTTCAAGCACTTATCCCGGTCGTCATCCTGGCCATCCTGATCGTTTACGGCCTGATCATTCGACCGCTGGCTTTCGATCAAACCCAGATTCCATTGGAGATTATTTTTATTCTCGCCGCTTCGGCGACGATCCTGCAGCTCTTGTTGACCGGTCATCGATGGGTCGACATCCAGTACTCGATCGTGGCGAAATTTCAGCGGGCGATTCCGGCATTCATGATTCTGTTTTCGATCGGTTTGGTGATTGCCAGCTGGATCGTAT
>JAHEBQ010000142.1 GCA_024642205.1 Planctomycetaceae bacterium
CGGGATTGCCCGCGGCCCGGACCGGCCATTCCATGTTCGATTGCCCGCTACAAATCCAGACGTCGCCAGCCACGACGTTACCGAGCGTAATCTCCTTGGTCGGGCACTTGATCTTGATATTGAATGGCTCTCCGAGTCCGATCGGCTTGAAGCTTGCATCCCACCGGCCGTGGGTATCCGCCTGGACCAAAACTGATTGATCCAGCAACGAAACGCTCACGTTTTCGCCGACCTTGGCCCAACCCCAAATCACGAAGTCTTCATCTCGCTGAATCACCATGTTGTCGGTAAAGATGTTGGCGGCGCGGAGTTCGTCTGCCATTGCGGAAGCACATATCGAAGTCATCCATGCGATGGCAACAACCAGTAACGGGAAAGCACATCGAGGTCGCATCATGGGTCGAGTCCTGGCAAGTGATTGGTGTTTGTGGTCGAATTATAGCTTCATCGAGAACCGGGGATCAATAAACGGCGAGGGAGATTTTCGTGTCGAGATTCACTGGTGCCAGGCCAGGGATTTGCCATCAACCGATTTGTTTCGAAACTCCCGGTTCTGCCGACGGGTGCGACCGGGGATCCAGTTTAGTCCCGCAGGCAATGCATGTTGGCCATCGAAATTCCACTCATCATCGCACCAATGATGCCGACGAACCCTTGATCGGTACCACAGAGAAACAGGTTTTTGAGATGGGTTGTTCCGTCGAGGACTTTATCCGGGGCTCCGTATACTGCGCCATTGTCGTGCCAGGTAAAGCGATTGATCGTGGTTGGAGTAAAAAGATCGGTATCGATCACGTACGGCCGAAAGTCCGGCGTGAACTGAACACTTGCGGCAACGCTACGATCGTACCAGCGAAGTTTTTGGCGTTGGTATTCATCTTCCGAGAGTGCATTCCAGCGATCAAAATCAGCAATCGTGGTGATTCGAACCACTCCATCGGTCAACTGGCCTTCGTCGTCGCTGTACTCGTAATTGTTCGGTGAGCAGATCACTCCGGTGCGGGTGTCGCATAGTTCAACCGCCGGCTTTTCCCAGTGAAATTTCTCTGAGTCGTTGTAAAAAACAATTGTGTCCGCATTGCCGATTTTTTCCGGTTGCCGGTCGAGGATCGAGATCGATTCGATGAATGTCAGTTGGCCGGCGCGACGCGGGTCAGGTTCACTTGTGTCGGAACACATCCGCAGTGTTTCCAGGCTTCCGGCGGAGGAGAGAATTCGTTTTCCTTGAATCTGCTCGCCGTTATCGAGTTCGACGCAGACGACCCGTCCGTCCTCAACGTGTATTGTCTTGACTCCGGCCCGCAGTTTCAGCTCACCGCCCAGACCGCGAAAACGTTTGACCAGGTTTTTCAGGATCAGCCGGACTCCTTTGTAGGGGCGGGCGAATCCTTCGATAAAGATACTTCGAAACATAATGCAAAACTGGCCCCACGCCATATCGTACTCGGCGGCGTTACCGTACCACATCAGTGGGCACAACAGCATCTCGATTAACAGTGGATCGTCGATCGTCTCTTCAAGAATTTTTCGGCCGGATCGTTCGAAAGCGGCTTGATCCAGGTCGTCATAGTCAGCGATCTGGTTGATTAATGCTTCGAAACGATCAACTTGAGTGGGAAACGCGCGCTTGACTTCTGATCGAAGCAAATCCAGGTCGTTGTCAAAACGAAGCTCGACATCAGGAAATGCGATCCGGGAACCTTTTTGCGGCGCGAGCGAAAAGTCTTCCCATTTGAACCGCAATTGCCTGAGAATTCGGGCGAGGGGCCCCTTTTTCGCTCCCTTCGCCGTGAAGTTGGTTACCGCGTGCAAGCCGACATCGTAGTTGCGACCATTGACACGATAAAAAGAATTGAGACCGCCGATCGTATAATGACGCTCAAGAATGCAGACTTTTTGATCGTAGTGCGCAAGACGGATGCCGGCGGCCAAGCCCGACATTCCTGCGCCGATAATAATGGTGTCGTACATGGACGATCGTAAAACAAAGGAGGTCCCGACGATTTGGCCGGGACCCTATGCAAGTCAGGTTTTACTTTAAGCTTGCGAAACGGTTTTCCGTCAAGCGGTCAAGAAGCGACACAGTCTGTCATTTTGGGCGTCAAGTAAGTCACTGTGCTATCCATCGATGCCAACTGGGGATAATCCTCCTCGGGGACATTCACGCTGTATCGCTTGCGAAGTTCCATTACGATGTCGAGGAAGTCCATGCTGTCAAGCTCCAATTGCTCCCGGAAGGCGACTGCGTCCTCCAGTGCCGTGAGATCTTCGTCAGGAGCGATATCGGTCAAAATGTCGAGAATTACGTTTCTAATTTCTTCAGGTGCCACAAGAGTTCTCCATTTGCTTCACAGCGGCACAGCTCATCGTCGAACCGCAGCTGTTTTATCTTCATTGAGCGGCAGTCGCACTCAACCCAAGCGTCATTTTCGAATTACATTCGCCTGATCACGGTCGCCGAATTGATGCCGAGCATGCCAAACGAGTTGTTCAAAATATAGTCAATTTTCCCGATTTCGCGAGGCTCGTTTTTGACAAGTCCCGGAAGGTCACATTCTGGATCCAGTTCGTCGAGATTGATTGTCGGATGAACGACATGATCTTCAAACGAGACCAGATTTCCAGCCAATTCTAACGCACCTGCCGCTCCCATCGTATGCCCGATGAAGCTTTTTGCGTTATTTATGAACGTTTTGTCGGATTCTCCAAACACTCTCCGGACGGCGTCACATTCCAGCACATCACCCATCCCGGTCCCGGTTGCATGGGTGCTGACGATGTCCACATCCCGGGCCGAAATGCAAGCGCGGTTGAGTGCCATATTCATGCATTGGGCCTGCCTTTCCGGGTTGGGCAAAACAAAATCCGTCGCGTCTGTGTTCATCGCATAGCCAATAATTTCGCCGTAGATTCTGGCGTGACGCGCCTTGGCGTTTTCGAGTCGTTCCAGGGTATAAATGCAACCCCCTTCCGAAACGACGATGCCGTTGCGGTTCTTGTCAAAGGGACGAGATGCTTTCGTTGGATCGTTGTGGCTTGCGAGGGCACCTTGACTGGCGAATCCTGCGAAAATTCCGAACGTGTGAATGCTCTCCGATACGCCTCCAGCAAGTGCCAAATCGCACTCGTTGAGCCGCAACATCTGGAGCCCCTGAATCAGTCCCGCGTTACCCGCGGCACAGGCCGCTCCAATCGTGTAATGAGGGCCCGTAATTCCGAGGTTGAGTGCGATTTCGCCCGCCGGGTTGTTGGCAACGGTTCTCGGGTTGTGATGATGCGACCAGACCTTGGTGTCATAGTCAAAACCCCGTATCTCGTGAATCTCACTTTCCGTTTCCACATTTCCGTGTTCGGTCACACCGATATAAACGCCGATTCGAGAGGTGTCCTGATTTTCCCATTCGATCCCCGAATCCTGAATCGCCTCATGGGCGCAGTAACAACCGATGCTGCCGGCACGCGTGCCTCGTCTGGCGTCTTTGCGTGTCTGATGGCGGCGGACATCAAAATCACAAATTCCGGCGATTGTCTTACCAAAATACCGGATCTCGTAATCCTGGACGCCGCTTTTGTGGTTGAGCAATGATTCCCGAAACTCCGCCAACGTGTTGCCGTTGGGCGAGGTCAAACCGATCCCAGTGATTACGATTCGCTGGGAATCCGGCAAGTCATCAGGTCTGGCAAACGAAATCATAGGAATCCTTGGGTGATCGTCATCTCTTCCCTTAATTTACGCATTAATACGTGAAAGACAACGGGCCGGTTTCGGCATGCCAGAGAGATTAACGCGAATATTACGTGCCAAATACGCCGAACGGCCTGGTTGGCTGTCTGTTGAGTGCTGGCACGCGCCAATACATCCTGACGGGCCAATCCGGGCGAAACGGCTTGAGATTCAGATTCGATGTCCGGATAATTGCCTCGCGAGACACAGCCCTTGTTCCCATCCCCGAGTTTGGATCCCGTGAACGCTTTGTATCGGTGCAGTGCACTTCTCGAATCGAGATGCGGAGCAATGGCCTGCTACGGCAATGTTAATCGCAGTACCTTTGATTGGGCCTGGGGCGATTGTTGGATCTTACGTGACTTTCAGGAAACGGCTAACTAACAACGCCTTCGGACTTCCGCAACGATTCACCCAAACGTTTCATGCCTTCGTCCATGCTGATTTGTGGAAAATAACCGAAATCCTGCTTGGCGCGACTAATGTCGAAATAATGACTTTTCGCCAATTGCGCCGCGAGAAATCGAGTCATCCGAGGCTCCGACTCAATGTTGAATAACTGGTGAATGGTTTCCAGTGAGTGTCCCAATCGGTAAGCCCAATAGTAAGAAATTGACTGACGAATTCGCGGCAGACCGGCCAGCGCCAGAATTTCGTTGATCCATTCCCAGCAGTTCACGGGATCGCCTTGCGACAGAAAGTACGCACTGCCACAAACCGGTGATCCCGGCTCCATTGCTTCGGCTGCTTGAATGTGTGCCAGCGCGGCATTTTCGACGTAAATCGTGTCAACCTGATTCGATCCGTCTCCCACTCTCCGCAATTGTTTCGCTTTCGCCCGTTTGATCAACCGTGGAATCAGATGGTGGTCGCCAGGGCCCCAGATCAGATGCGGACGGAGGGCACAGGTCATCAGTTCTTTGTCATCGTCGGCAGCCAGTACATATTTTTCAGCAAGTGCCTTGGAATGCGGGTAATGGCAAAGCCACTCTTTGGCGTAAGGGACCGATTCGTTGACGTTCAATTGGTGCTCACCATCAAACGTCACGCTGGGACTGCTGGTATACACGAGCTTGCGCGTATCGAGTTGAAGGCAGGCCTCGACAACGTTGCGAGTGCCTATTGTATTGGTCCCGTGAAAGTGTTTCCAGTTTCCCCAGATCCCGGAGACGGCCGCGGTATGGAAAACGACGTCCTGGTTTTTGCAGG
The DNA here is from genome assembly GCA_024642205.1 of Planctomycetaceae bacterium. GTDB lineage: Bacteria > Planctomycetota > Planctomycetia > Pirellulales > Pirellulaceae > Mariniblastus. The sequence continues at coordinate 4,934 of JAHEBQ010000142.1, forward strand.
CAGCGAAAACGTTGTCGAAACTGCGGATGTCACCGTGAACCAACTCGACATTCATCGAGCAAAGCGCTTCATGTCGCCGTCGCGTCATCGCGGTAACTTCATAGCCACGATCAAGTAATTGGCGAACGAGATGTGAGCCGAGGAATCCGTTGGCCCCGGTAACTAATGCCTTCACGGGAGATACTCTGTAGGCGAAATAACAAAAAGTTGCAGAACTCGTCGATCATCTGGAATTCGACCAGCATTTTAGACGCATCTTGCTGCGCAAACGACCCGTCTTTCCGGTCAAGAAAGCGAAACTCTCAAACCGTTTCCCAGATCGGAGGGTGTTTTTGTTCGCCCCAGGGTCAAGCCGGTGGTTTCAGCCCTTGGCCGGTTCCGTGTCTTTCTTTTTCAAGAACGGAATCGGCCGAAGTTCAACCTCCTTGATTGA
>JAHEBQ010000086.1 GCA_024642205.1 Planctomycetaceae bacterium
CGGATCCCGGTCGAACTGATGATCGCCCAACGCGACAACGGGGAAGTCCGCGTCCCGCGCCAACATCGGTATCCAACATCATGAAGCGGCATGGGCTGGCTCCTTGGTGCTGGTCGCCTCCTTGACGGCTTCCATAAATACCTCCTCCAGCGAGTTGCGGGCAGGTATCAACGATTGAATGACGGCATTGCAGTCACGCGCTGTTTGCCAAATCAGCGACGACAAATCCGGGTTGGCACTCTCAACAACGATCGAATTGTCAGGGTTGATTCTGGGGCCGAGCCCATGTTGCTTGAGGGCGGCCGCAAATTTCTCTCGATTTTGATACACGCGGATACTGAACGCGGGCGATTGGGTTCGGCTCAGGTTTTCCAGGCTTTCGCTCAACCGGACTTGTCCGTTGGAGATAATGATGGCGTCGTCGCAGATGGCCTGGACATCGGGGAGGATGTGCGTCGAAACCAAGACCGACTTGCCCGCCTGCATCCATAGTAATCGAATCCGGCTGAGCAAGGCTTCCCGTTCTTCCGGATCCAGTCCGGCGGTCGGTTCGTCAAGAATCAGGAATTCGGGATCATGAACAATGGCGGCAGCGAACTTGATTTTCTGCCGCATCCCCGTCGAAAATGTATCAATGATTCGATAGCGTTCCTGCTTCATGCCGCAGAAATCCAGAATCTCGTGGGCCCGTCTGAGCGCTTCGACGGTGGGCAGCCCCGAAAGGCAAGCCGAAAACTGGACTACTTCCACCCCTGACATTCCCGGAATGTAACAATCGTCCTCCGGCATGTAGCCGACCTTGTTTCGAATCTGTCTGCCTTGGGACCCCAGGGGGTGCCCCAGGATGGTGCCTGTTCCGGAGGTCAGTTTGACCAGCCCAAGGAGGAGTTTGATCAAGGTTGACTTGCCTGCCCCGTTGGGGCCCAATAACCCGGTGATGCCCGGTTTGATTTCGAGATCGACACCGTCCAGGGCGCGCATCGACTTGTAATTCTTGATGATGTTCTTGAGCGATATCAAACTCGACATGGCAGCTGGCGGGTTAGAGGGTGACGTGTTCAAGATTGGGGCAAAACGGTTGTTCGGATCGAGCTGGCGACCCTTGGAAAATAAATGATCAAAATTTGATATTCGGTCGATTCCAGGTTGGTCCGCCGCCCAGCCAATGAAAAAGGGCCACCCGGTAGGTGACCCCGTAGGTTGATTTATTCAGTTTGAGGACGATCAATTCACCACCGGTTCCAACCTCGATGGCCCGAATACTTGTGCTCGATTCCGCGACACCATTTCAGTTACCAGCCCATGACCATGTTCGACTCAATCGCTTTTCGCGCTTGTTCAAGATCCGTGCCGGTCTCATGCATGTACAAGCGGATGGCGTGGACTTTGTCGCCAGCAGCTTTGGCAAGGCAATCACGCGCGACACCGCATGGATCTGCCTCAGAAGTAATACCAAGAACGCCTTTCGAAATGACCCAACTGTCACGGGGTCGTTTGGTTAATCGGACAATGTTTTCACCTGGGTAAGAATCGTTGGCAACGCTGGTTGCAGATCCTTCACTTTCAGCCCAGGTGATAATAATATGTGCGTCTGTTTCAACTTCAAAAAGCGGCATGACTGATTCCCCTTAGGATAGACCTGAATTACAGAAGCCATTTAGAGAACCGACACCGAATCAAAAACTCGCTCCTTTAAGTTTCGATTTGGTTTGGGACATGGAAATGAACATCAGCTCCCAATTGGCATTTTGACACCAGCGGTGCGAAATTTCCAGTGTTCTCGACAGAATAATTTAGTGGAAGTAAATCGGGCATTATTTCGAATGATTTGCAGCGGAAGATAATTGGCTGACCCCTTTTCGACCGGTGTGCGTCAATTTCCAAATCAAGCTGATTTCGGATTGCCCATCAATTCAAAGGGGCGCGATCGTTCCACTGTAGATGGTTATCAACCCATCTTCAGATTTCAAGACCAGGCCTCCATCGGTCCCAATTCCCTGGCACTTGCCCTGTGCGTATTTTCCTGGCCGCAAGAAGACGTTAATGGTTTGGCCGATGAAGGCCAGCCTCGTGTTGCAACGGCTCGCGATTGACTCTGGATCAGTACATGCCAATTCGAACTCACACTCGAGACGCCGGACGGTACTGATCAGCAGGTCTTCCAACGGGGTCCAGCGGTGGGTTTCATCGAGGACACTGGTCGGACCGGCGACACGCCTGGATCGTTCATCCGGAAGACCGATTTGCGGGGGCGTCAGGTTCTCGTTGTTGACGTTGATTCCAATTCCAACAACGATCGAGGTCGTGGATCCGATCGAAACCGATTCAATCAGGATACCGGAGATTTTTCGTCCCGAAACCATCAGGTCGTTGGGCCACTTGATCTTGATCCGGTCGAGTTTTGTCTGTGATTCAATGGCATCGGCAACAGCGATCGCCGCGGCGATTGGCAACAATCGATTTGCCGTTTCAGTTTGCCCGGTGTGGTCGGCTGTCGGAGCAATCCAGGAAAAGGTCAAGCTGCCTGGGCCCGACCACCATTGGCGATCCCGTTGACCACGCCCGGCCGTTTGATGTTCCGCCACGATCAGCGCCGGCGGTGTTACGTTTTGATTTCTGAGCAATTCCAGTGCACGGTTGTTGGTGGAATCCAGCTGTCGGTGAATTTCAACCAGTTCGATGTTGGTTGAATGCTTGATTCTCGTCGCGTCAAACATGCCGGCACCGCAAGTCTGGTGGCTGTAATCTTTTCAACGCGGACGTGTTGTCTGTAACGGTGAGCTTCTCCGCGTCCCGGGAACCGTTAACGGAACCAACAACCTGCCTATTTTTCCGACCGCAGCGGCTGAACGCTGCCAGGCGCGTATGATCCGCTTCCTTTGAGAATGGATTCCGGCATATCGACTTCCGAAAAGTGGTCCTCAATCTGGGATGCGGATTCATTGGCGTTCTGTGCGATTGCGTTATTTGTTGTGACAACCATCGAATGATTGTCGGTCGCCTGGAAATCGACTTGCGTGCCAGAGGCGGTAATTGCCTCTTGTTGGAACGCGTTGTTGATTGGCGAAAAGTTGCCGCCGAAATCGTTGCTTTTGGGTGCGAAACCGTCGTGAGACGTTGCCGGGTATCCGGGAGTCGAGACCGGCTGCCGTGAAGCCTGCGATGGGAAACTTGCCCCGAGCATCGTGTTCGATCGCAACCTGTTTGCCGGCGTAACTTCGGAGGACGAGCTTGCCGCAAACTGCGAATCAAAACCCGGCATCTGACGTTGTGCGATCTGCGCGACCGGTGGGGATGTCAACTCGGTACCGGTCGCCGCTTCAAATGAATTGCTTCCGCCCGGGGGAATTGAGGGGCCAAAGGAGTTGGATCCTGTTGATCGTTGAGCGATCGGTGCCAATGGTGCGGGCTGGCCTGCCATGGCTACCTGTTTTTTGAGTTCCGCGATTTGTCTTCTGGCTTCGGCCATCTGAGCCTGGACCGATTCCAGTTCTGGCGTTGAGTTTTTGACAGCATTGTTCAAGGGTTTCAATGAACCGCCGAACGCACCAATTCCGCTTTTGAATGCTTCTTCGGCCTTGGACTCGGCTTCGACTGAAAGTCTGTCCTCGGTGTCATAAAGCGAGCGATTGACGGCCGCCAACGAACCGTCGATTTTGTTTTTTTCCTGAGCGATTGCCGGAAGTTCAAATTTGTCTTTCCATCCTTGAGTTGTTTCAGCGGCGGAATCTTTGGCTGACGCGAACTCATTGCTAAACGAATCCGTCGTGTTGTTCATCGCCGCTTGAAAATCATTTTGGGCCGCGCTCAGCTCGGCCTTCGCCGACCTTCCAGCACCAGCCAGTTTGGACCGAACATTTCCGGTTTCAGCTTCGAAGCTGGAACCGGAATTGGCCGCAAACTCATTTTTCCCCTCCGTCAGTCCAGTGGAATAAGGTTTGCGAATCGGAGTGTCCAGGGCCTTCGTCGCGGCAGAAATTTCGGCTCGCATGTCTTCGATGTCATTCTTGAAACGACGTTGCAGTTTCTCATTGTTCAAATCGACAATTTCCGATTTCTGCTCACCGTTGATCGGTGCAGGGTCGAAGTGACGGGCCGGGGGTGGCGGAGTTTCGCTTTTCTTGGAAGCAAACAGCAGCTTGTCTGATTCCCAGAATTTGAGTTTACTCAATTCTGGTTTTGTAAATCCGCCGGACCGGCATCCACTCGACATTGCCAGCAACGAGATCGCGAGACAACTTAACAATAGCGTGGTTTTCGTTTTTCGAAGGATGTTCATGAAACCAAACTCAATTCAAATAGTCGGTGGTTGTAAGCGTTCGCTGCAATCCGGAGAATTCACAAATTCAAAAGACTTTACCTAATCAGATAATCGGAATACCGGGTCCAATTTCTTGCCTCAATTCAGCTCAAAGAATGGATGCCTGCCGATGTGGCGGCGCGGATGTTAGAGAGAATGCCAGCATGCGTCAATGTCGACGGGAATTACCGGTTAATCATGCATTCAACGAACGACTCGATGCTGGCATCTTGATCCGGATGTTGACAGGGTCGTTGCGTGGACCGGGGCCATCTGAACCAAGCTAGCGTGACCGGTGCAAAAAAAAACACGGGACCATGGGTCTTCTGGCCCGTGTTTTTTTCGGATGGCATTCGAGTCGCAGAATAGATTCGGCATTCGCCACCAGCTGGCGCCCGGAATAGCGGCATCGCCGCGAAATCGACCGGTTACTTCGCGGCTTCGTAACGTTTCCCGACGGCGTCCCAGTCAATTACGTGAAAAAACGCTGCCACATAATCTGGTCGTCGGTTTTGGTAGTTCAAATAGTAGGCATGTTCCCAAACATCGAGACCGAGGATTGGCGTCCGACCTTCCATCAATGGACTGTCCTGATTGGGTGTGCTTTCGACGAGAAGTTTTGCACCATCGACACTCAGCCAGGCCCATCCGCTGCCGAAGCGCGTGGCAGCGGCGGTTGAGAACTTTTGCCGGAATTCATCAAAGCTACCGAATGTTGAGTTGATCGCCTCTGCCAGTTGACCACTTGGAACGCCGCCACCATTGGGGCTCATGACGGTCCAGAACAAAGAGTGATTTGCATGTCCACCTCCATTGTTGCGAACCGTACCGCGAATGCTCTCGGGAACGGAATTCAAATCCGAGATCAGTTCCTCGATGGACTTGGCGCCGAGGTCGGTCCCTTCGATGGCAGCATTCACATTTGTGATGTAGGCATTGTGGTGCTTGCCGTGATGGATTTCCATCGTCTTGGCATCGATGTGCGGTTCCAGCGCGTCCAGTGCATAGGGTAATTGGGGAAGTGAATAAGCCATTTTTTCCTCAGCCAGGTTTGCATTCGGTTAATCGTTGACGATCGATTCAAGATACCGAATCCTTGTTGCCCTGACAATTGGACGCTTCTTTTTCGTCCGAGCCATACGACCCGGCTCCCGACGTCCACTTCCGAATTCGAACGATTCTGGACTCCTCCGCCGTGATGATTGAATCGGTTGGCCGGCCCTTTGACATGGAATCTTCTGCCCACTTTCCACGTTCCAACAGCTGTACAAACAAGGAGTGCTGACAGGGGCAATCGCGAATTGCCAGTGAATGGACTTCGCCGCTTGACTCAATCGAGTCCGGCCTAGCGTTTGCCCGGGTGGGTCGCGGCTGGCGCAACTTTCAATTTTGAAGCCTCATCGTTGATCATCAGATACCGGCGCAATTCCGCCACCACCTGGGGCGCCAATTCAATGGCGTTGGCTGCAAACCAGCTTCGTTTGCCTTCGCGAACCGTGATTCGGATAAAGGTCGTTTTGCGTCGACCAAACGAGTGGTTTTCGCCTTCGGATTCCGTTTCGTTGAATTCGATTTCAACGACAAATTTCCCTTTTCGACTGAAATTGTCTTCGTCTTCTGTTTCCACGATCAACGAGGCGAAATCAGATTCGACGCGGCGGATTTCAGCCTCATTCTCCACGATGAACCCGCGCAGTTTTTCGACGAGCACGGCAATCGGAGTCGACGTTGTGTATTCTTCGCTGCTCAATGTCTGCCCTTTGAGTTTCCGCCATGAGACACCGGAAAGCGACGTTAGTTCGGCGATTTTCATTTCCGGCGTGGCGCCCAGTTCGGATGCGTTGGCTTCGACAACCCGGTTCCGGCCAAGTTCTTTGGCCCGCAGCAACGCCGTATCCGCACGAACGAAAAATTCGGTTGCGCAATCGCCAGTCTGAAGTTCGGAAACGCCAAAACTCGCGGTGATACATTTGCCATCCAGCATCTGCTGCGGTGTCTTGGTAAGCGCCACGCGAATCTGTTCGGCTCTTTGGACGGCCGATTCGATATCGCAATTTGCGCAAAGAATGACAAATTCTTCGCCTCCATAGCGGGCCACCACATCCTGGGACCGAACAAATTTCTTCAGCAAGCCGGCAAAGGAAATCAATGCCTGGTCACCGATGTGATGGTTGTAGTTGTCGTTGATTTGCTTGAAAAAATCGATATCGCAGATTATCAGGCTGCAGGGAAAATCCGATGTGTTTCGAGCCCGGACAAACTCCTCAAGCACTTTCTCGAATTCTGCCCGGTTGGCGACCTGGGTGAGCGGGTCCAATATCGAGAACTCGTAAAGGTCCCGAAGCTGTCGTTGCAAGTCCAGTTGCACGGACGAGTCGTGAACCAGTATCACTGCACCCTGGGAGACTCCCCTGGCGTCCACAACGGGCGCAAACGAAATTTCTACCTTTATTTCACGGCCACTTCGGCCGACCAATCGAAAGTCGCCATGTTTCTTGTTTTGTGTTGCAAGTAACTCGATCAACGGATTGGACCCATCCGGAATCGGAATTCCGTTTTGATCGGAAAGCCCAAGTAGTTGAGGCGTCAACTTGAGTCCATCGACCTTGCTGACACTCATCCCGGTCATGACTTCGATCGTCTGGCTCCAGGCCAGAATCCTGAATTGGGCATCGACAAAAATGACCCCGTCTCTGAGATTGTCCAACAAACATTGCTGAAACAAGCTGGTTGCGACCTGGTTGGAGACTGGTGGAAAGCCCTCTAGCGCGGCAACTGGGTAGTCAATTACGTGATCGGTATTGGAGCTTGAAATCGACATCATTTGCCTGTCAAGTGAGTTTTGGTTAATCCGTGTGTGGTCAAATCATCGGAATGTGGTGCTTCTAGTTCGCACGTTGCTTCTGGACATGCTTTGCACGAGAATGCCACTTCCGATTCGGTGGTTGGCCGATAAAACCTAGGTTGTGAATCTGCGCAGGATTCACTTTGGCGCCCCTGGGCTTGATCCAGGCGTCAGTTCGGGCAAGATCAGTCATCATTCTGAGGGTTATGCCGGCTGGCGCGATTGCCAGTTCAAAACCGTGTTTTCGCTGGTTCAAAGGAGAAGTTGTGAAGTTGATTTCGATGTCAATAAACGGACAGCAACGCGTTGGAATTATCGTAGACAACAACCAATGCAAAGTGCTGAATCCGGACATCGACGGTATTCCGTCAACCCTGGAATGCCTGATTGGTTCGGCCGAACATCAGGCGAAGTTGAATCGGCTGGTCCGTGATGGCCTGGACGATATCGAATCGGTGAGCCTGTCTGAGGTTGTTGTTCAAGCGCCGCTCCGCCGGATCGAGAAAGTGATTTGCATCGGTACGAATTATGCGGATCACAGCCGCGAGATGGGGGGCGAACCCCCCGAAATCCCGGTCGTCTTCAACGTATTCCCCTCAGCGATTATTGGACCAGAACAACAGATCCGTCTGCCGGCCATCAGTCAGAAAGTCGATTTCGAAGCCGAATTGGTCGTCGTAATCGGCAAAGGTGGAAAACAAATTCCTCGCGAATCCGCATGGGAGCATGTGTTTGGATATTGCTGCGGTAACGATATAACCGCTCGTGATTGGCAAAAGGAAAAGCCGGGTGGACAGTGGTTGCTCGGCAAGACATTTGACACGTTCGCCCCACTGGGGCCGTTCATTGCGACCAGGGATGAGATTCCTGACCCGCACAACCTGAAAATTCAGCTCCGCCTAAACGACGAACGGATGCAGGATTCTTGCACCGATCAGTTGATTTTCCCCGTCGATTACCTGATTTCTCATCTTTCAACCTTTGTCACTCTTTCACCTGGAGACTTGATATTTACCGGCACACCAGCGGGCGTCGGGGCTGGCCGCCGGCCACCATTGTTCCTCAAACCAGGCGACCGAATTGAGGTCGAGATCCAGAACCTGGGCGTTCTTGCCAATACAGTCGTCGTCGACAGCTAGCAATTTCCAAGCTTCCTTCGAACTTGCCGGCCGTTCACTAAGCCCAAGGGGAGCAAGCTGCCGAAAAAGAGAGAGTAGGATAGGAATGCGAAGGTCTGGGGAAGCATGGCTCTACGTCGAAACGATGCACGTCGTCGCAGATTAGTGAACGATCCGACCGCTCAATTAGGCGTCGTCGACGTGGAAGGTGCCGGCACAGCATCGGCTACTCCGGTTCGCCGTCCGACGGGTCAACCTGACGCCCGGACCTATTCGTATGGCGCCGATCGTCGCAATCAACGCAAGACAACCGACTTAATCCCAAAACGTGTTATCGCTTACCTGATCGTCGTCCTGGCATTATTGACATGTTTGTGGGCGATCAATTTTACGTCAGTTCGTGCCCATCAATGGGCAGGACATATCGGGCAAACCGGAGTAAACGCGCTGGCGATTCGGGGGCCGGGAAGCTTGGCCGGGTGGTTTTCCTCCTTTCTCCTGATCATGACCGGATTGGCCAGTTTGCAGATATATGCACTCCGGCAACATCGATGTGACGATTACCGCGGCACTTACCGGGTGTGGCTCTGGATGGCCGCCTTGATGATTGCTGCCAGTATTCATTGTGTGACAGATCTTGGTACGGTAGCTGTTCACCTGATCCAATCCATGTCCAGCGATTCAATTGTGTCCGGGTCCTGGGTACCCTTGGCGTTCAAGCTCGTGGTTCTTTCGTTATTGTTGGGACGAGGAGTATTCGAGGTCCGTCAGTCACGGGGTTCCCTTGCACTAGTCGTTTTTGTCTGGATCGCATTTTCTTTTGCCGCTGTCATGCAACTACCCGTGGTCCAAGTGGCAATGGTCGGACTGGGTACCGAGACATTGGTTGGCAACAGCATTTTGTTTGGTACGACGGCCCTATTTCTCGCGCATCTCACCTACGCCCGATATATCTTTCTGGACGCGCATGGGTTGATCGTTCATCGAATCAAAACAGAAAACGTCGGGAAGTCCGGGTCTGAGGCTGAGCTCGTGGCCACCAAGAGGAGAAAGGACGTAAAGAAAACGGCGTCTCCTCCCTCGAAAACAAAACCGGCCAACGAGTCGACCGATTCCATTCGAGCCCCTTCGCCAATCGGCCGCCAATCCTCGAAAACGCGCAAATCACAGTCGGTCCCACCGGCGACTGTCAAACCTCAGGCGGCGGACAGGAAACCTGCCGCCAGGGACAAGTCGCCTTCCGATGTCCTTCGTGAGCTCGCAGCCGCATCGCGGGCCAACGAACAAGCCAGGAATCGATCGACTACTCAATCCCGCTCTTTCCTTGATGATGAGGAAGATGAAAGTGTCATTCAAATGTCCAAGGCTCAAAAGCGCAAGCAACGCAAGCTGGAAAAACAGAAGCGCCGCGCGGCCTAGAATCCCTGCATGGTCTTCTGGTCTGGTCTTTTCCTGTGCCAGGTAACAGCTTGTAATCGGATCCTTCACTTCCGATCGCATGTCACGTAAGATGCCGACTGTTGAGGTTTGTCCATGGGGAGGCCTTGACACGCACTCTGACCATCCAACGATTGACCATTTCATGACAGTTCGAACACGATTTGCTCCCAGCCCGACCGGCTATCTCCACATTGGCGGTGTCCGCACAGCACTTTTTAACTGGCTCTTGGCACGGCAAGCGGGCGGACAATTCATCTTGCGAATTGACGATACGGATCTCAAACGCAACGTCGAAGAAACGCTTCAACCGATACTGGACGGTTTTCGCTGGTTGGGTATCGATTGGGATGAAGGCCCGGACGTTGGTGGACCTCACGCCCCGTACTTTCAATCTCAGCGATTGGAACGATATCAAAACGCCGCCAGGCAATTGCTGGAGTCAGGTCATGCCTATCGTGATTACTCGCGGCCGGAAGAATTCGCCGGCGAACGAGAAGCTGCGGAGAAAGAAAAACGCGACTTTGTTTACAGTCGCACCTGGATGGCCGAAACGGACGAGCAAGCGGCAAGGTTTGAATCCGAAGGCCGCACGTGTGTCGTGCGTTTAAAGATGCCACGGGAAGGCCGGTGCGAATTTCGGGATCTTGTTCGCGGGGAGATTACTTTCGATTGGGCCCTGGAGTCCGATCATGTCATTCAGCGCGCCGACGGGACTTGTCTGTACCACTTGGCCAATGTGGTGGATGATCATGATTTCAAAATTACCCACATTGTTCGGGCGGTTGAGCATCTTTCCAATACACCGAGGCAGATTTTTATCCTGCAATCGCTTGGTTACCCGTTGCCGCAATATGCGCACATCCCGTTTGTTGCCGAACCAGGGAGCAAGAACAAACTCAGCAAACGGAAAATCGATCAGTATTTGAACAATCGGGACTTCAAACGACTTTACCAGGCGGGTGCGGATATCGCCCAGCGAATTGGAGTGAACACAGATCCGAGTTCCTTCAGTCCGGTACTTGTGGATTTCTACCGGGAGATCGGCTTTCTTCCCGACGCGATCTTGAATTACCTGGTTTTGCTTGGCTGGTCGCTGGACGACAAATCGGAAGAATTCTCCCGGTCACAAATGATCGAGCATTTTTCGCTTGATCGGGTCGTCAAGAGTGAAGCCAGCTTTGACTCCCAAAAACTGGTGTCGACTCAAAGTCGCTACATGAACGATTTGCCGCTAAAGCGCAAATCAAAGATGTGTCTCGGGTTTCTGCAAAAATCGGGTTTGGTTTCGGACCCGGTCGAATGCGAGCACATGGAGTACATCAATCGCGTCATCATGGCTGCCGGTGACAGGATTTGCATGGCGGGCGATATCCTGCAGTTCGATACGTTTTTTATCCCGGATGAATCCATCGAGTTCGAAGAAAAGGCGTTTCAAAAACGTCTGGTAAAACCTGAGAATGCCGGCGCCCTGTTGGCAGAGGTCGAAAAAGTCTTGATGACGGTTCCGGAATTCTCCGCCAAGGCGCTTGAAGATTCGTTACATGGATTCTGCGAAGTGCAAGGGATCGGAATTGGCGACATCATTCACGCACTTCGTGTGGCGGTTACCGGAAAAGCTGCCGGATTCGGAATGTTTGACACGCTTGAAATCCTCGGTCGCGAACGCTGTAGCAATCGAATCAAGCTGGCCCTTGCCAAACTTGGCGAACGATCCAGTAACACCGTTTGACGTCCTGGTCATGATTTGAATTTGTGGCTCCTCTGCGGCCAAAAATTACAGGACGACCGCGCGAGCCATGCCAGGTCGCGAGTGACGATTGTTGGCGTGCCAGTTTTCACCCGGACAATAAATTAATCCTTGAATTCGGAATGGCTCAGGATCGAACCAGCGAATTCAAGAGCAGGCCAAAACTCAGCGCGGCGCCGATCGCCAACACTCCGGCACCGATGTAGTTGGCGTCGTTGATCACGGCCACAATCGCCGCCACGGAAGAGGCAATTCCGACAAAGCAAAGGCCGAGCACGGCAAGCCCAATGAGACCGCTGCCCGGTAATTCAGTTGTCTTCATTTGTCACCGCCAAGTTGTTTTTACTGTCGTTTCGAACCGGAGTTTTTTAATCGACCAATATTCTAGTCGACCGTTATTCTATTGAACAGCATCACGAGAGCAAGTAGCTGACGTCGCCGGCAGCGACCTCTTCCGGTGGTGTTCCGCGGCGGAAAAGTTTCATGCCCGTCTTCCCGCCCAGGATGCACGAATCACCCTCGAGCTTCAACCAGCTCCCTTCGCGAAGCCCTGCCACGGGAGTCTGGTTTTCCTCCAGGTACTCGGCCAGCCTGTGCTCGCGAGTTTCCCCCTTGTGAGTCGAGTTCGGATTGGCATCGACAAAGTGTGGATTGATTTGAAACGGGATGAGGTCAAGCGCCTCAAACGATGGCGGCTCAACGATCGGCATGTCATTGGTTGTTCGAATCGTGGGACAAGCCATATTGGTCCCGGCCGAACTTCCCATGTATGGGATACCTCTGCTCTGAACGGCTTCTCGGATCGGTTCGATCAATTCCAGTTCGTAAAGCGTCTTTAACAGCCGAAACGAATTTCCGCCGCCGATAAAGATGGCCTGGGCCTGTTTCACCGCGGTGACCGGATTTTCGGCAACATGAATCGAGTCAATCGCAACGCCAATCGGGTGGAGTGCAGTCGCGACCAGCTCCGCATATTGGTCATGTTCCGCCAACGCGTACGGCACAAACAAAATTCGCTCGACGGGCTGCAGGTGTTCGTCGATCGCAACCAGGCAGTGTTCCAGAAAACCGCTCCCATGGACACGGGAACTGCTGATCAAAAGAAGTTTGCGCATACCCAGGCAGGCTCTCAATATTTTCAGATGACGTGTCTGAAGATTATTGACGGGCGGTCGATCAGATGAAACCCCTCCAACATCCGTCCGTCCCATTCCCCGTTGAGGGCATCGGAACCCGGTCTCAAATCGCCAATTCCCCTCGCCGGCCGAACTTTAATCCGGTACGATTCGAGTCGGAACATAAATTGATTCAATGATCCCCAACCTGTTGCAGATCCGATTCCAACCCAAAACGCCACCGCCATGAACGAAGCCGAAACCAGGCACCAGGATTTTATTCGCCAAATCGTCGCCAGCGACGTCGCCGCCGGGAAAAATGACGGTCGCGTCCATACGCGATTTCCGCCGGAGCCCAACGGTTATTTGCACATTGGGCACGCCAAGTCGATCTGCCTTAATTTTGGACTTGCCCGGGAATTTGGTGGGACATGCAATCTGCGTTTTGACGACACCAACCCGGAAAAAGAAGACGTCGAGTTTGTCGACTCAATCCGTCAAGACATTCGCTGGCTGGGTTTCGACTGGGACAACGAATATTTTGCATCCGATTATTTTGAACAGTTGTATGAATGGGCTGTTCAACTGATCAAGGCCGGCAAGGCATATGTGTGCGATCTAACAGTCGACGAAGTTCGGGAATATCGCGGCGGTTGGAACCAGCCCGGTCGCAATAGCCCGTACCGCGATCGTAGCGTTGAAGAGAATCTCGAGCTGTTCGAGCGGATGAAAAGCGGAGAGTTCAGAGACGGCGAACGAACGCTACGGGCAAAGATCGATATGAGCTCTGACAATATGAACCTCCGAGATCCGGCAATGTATCGGATCCGCCACGCAACTCATCATCGAACCGGTGACAAGTGGTGTCTGTATCCGAACTACGATTGGGCGCATGGCCAGAGTGATTCCATCGAAGGCATCACCCATTCCGTCTGCACCCTCGAGTTTGAGCACCACCGGCCACTTTACGATTGGTATATCGAACAACTAGGAATTCATCACCCGCAGCAGATCGAGTTCGCCAAACTGGCCGTTTCCCACACGATGATGAGCAAACGAAGATTGACAGAGTTGGTCACCGGCGGCTATGTCGAGGGCTGGGACGATCCGCGGATGCCGACGATCAGTGGATTCCGTCGACGTGGATTTACACCTGATTCGATTCGAAACTTCGCCAATCGTGTTGGCATCACTAAACACAATAGCGTCACGGATTTGGCCCTGTTGAACCTGTGTATCCGCGAACATTTAAACAAGATTGCCCCCCGCGTGACCGGCGTGCTTGATCCTCTGAAGGTCGTAATCGAAAACTACCCGGAGGGCGAATTCGAAATGCGGGAAACCGCGATCAACCCGGAAGATGAATTGGCCGGAACGCGCGAAGTTCCGTTTGGCCGCGAGCTTTACATCGAACGAGCGGATTTCCTGGTCGACGCCCCCAAGAAGTTTTTCCGGTTAACGGTCGGAGGGGAAGTTCGTTTGCGAAATGCGTATTTCCTCAAGTGCAACCAGGTGGTCAAGAACGAGGCGGATGAGATTGTTGAATTGCGGTGCACCTATGACCCCCAAACCGCCGGTGGTAAAGCCCCTGATGGTCGCAAAGTGAAAGGGACGATTCACTGGATTTCCGCCCCGCATGCGATCGACGCCGAAGTCCGGTTATACGATGTGTTGTTCGAAAATGAGGACCCCAGCGACGTGCCAGAAGGCCAGGACTGGAAGGACCAGATTAATCCCAACGCGTTGGTCGTGATGACGAACGCCAAACTCGAACCGATGCTGGCTGACGCATCCGCGGGAGATCAGTTCCAGTTTGTCCGTAATGGGTACTTCTGTGTCGATTCAAAGGATTCCCGACCTGGCAAACCTGTTTTCAATCGCACGGTGACCTTGAAAGATGCCTGGATCAACGAACAGAAAAAGGGGAGTGTCAGTTAGCCCCCAGGTTGAATGAAAGGTTGGCGAGGACGAGCTGCAGGATTGCTGGACGATCATCCGACTAAACAACTATACTGGGTTTCAATTCTCGACTCCCATTGAGCCCGCCCGATGTTCGAACGCCGGTCATTGCGATTTCCTATCACGCTTGGCGTTACGCTGATCATCGTGATCGTGGCGCTGATCGTCGGTTGGGTCCTGTTGACGATCACCGGTGCACTTCAGTCCACGCAATCCCAGATTTACTGGACCTTGCTGACGGTCGGGAGTCTCCTGTTCCTGATTGTCCTTGTCGGAGTTGTGATGTACCTTTCGTTGTCGATCAAGGCGATCAACTTGACGCGTCGACAATCGAATTTTATCGATAGTGTGACCCACGAACTCAAGTCGCCGATCGCGTCGTTGAAACTCTACCTGCAAACCATGAGCCTTCGCGATGTCAGCGAAGAACAGCGTGTGAAGTTTCAGAAGTTCATGATGGAAGATGTGGAGCGACTGGACGGACTGATCAGTCATTTGCTGGATGCCGGGAACATTGAAAAAAGTCGAAGCCAGATACAAGCGGGCAATGTCGACCTCGACGAGTTGATCCGGGGATGTTCTGAGACGGTTTGTGCCCGGTACCGCGTCGACGAGTCGACGATCACTCTCGACCTCAAATCCTGTCACGTTGCGGCGACGCGGGTGGATGCGGTAATGATTTTCCGGAATCTGCTTGATAACGCGGTGAAATACGCCGGTTCGCCGCCTCAGGTCCATGTCACGTTGCGAATCGAGCGGCAGACCGCCATCGTTGAAATTTCTGACAATGGAGAAGGAATTCCAAAGGATTCTCACCGGAAAGTCTTTGGCCGTTTCGTGCGCGTGGGTGAAGAACTGCAACGGAAAAAGCCTGGAACCGGTTTGGGCCTGTACATCGTGCGCACGCTGGTCAAACGCCTGGGTGGAAATGTCCGCGTGCTGGATCGAGACAAACGACAAGGAACCGTTTTTGAAGTCCGAATTCCCGTTTCGAAATCGGTGGATCACGAGACTGTCGAGGCAGATGTTCAGGATCCAGCGAATTCTGCTCCCATCGACGAAAAGATTGGAACATGAGTACAGAAAGCGAAAAACACATCCTGGTCGTTGAAGATGAAGAGCACTTGGCGATCGGCATCAAATTCAATCTCGAAGCTGAAGGATTCAAAGTTACCACCGTCGGAAATGGTTTGGCTGCACTCAAGGCGATTGAAGTCGAGGATTGCCCGGTCGACCTGGTGGTACTTGATTTGATGCTTCCCGGGATGAGCGGCTACGATGTTTGCGAACAGATTCGTGAGTCCGGTCGCCATATGCCGGTCCTGATGTTGAGTGCCAGAACGCTCTCCGAAGACCGGACGCGTGGATTCGATGTTGGCGCCAATCAGTACCTCGTTAAACCGTTTGAACTGGGTGAACTGTTGGCCCGAATCAAAAACCTGTTGTCCCAATCGACGGGTCAGTTCAAGTCCGTTCGATCCCGTCGAGATGAGGGAAAAGAGTATGAGTTTGGCCAGGCGAAAATAAATTTTCAGACATATGAAATCTCGGTCAACGGAAAGCCAGCGCGGCTCACGCAACTGCAAATCAAGGTCCTGAAGTTTTTTGTCGACAACGAAGGCATCGTGGTTCCCCGGGCAAAGCTACTCGAAGAAGTCTGGGAAATGCCCGGGCACATGAATACGCGCGCGCCAGACCAGGTTCTCCGGCAACTTCGCAAAACGTTTGAGCCCAACCCCTCAAATCCCGTTCATTTTCTAACGATCCGCGACGTGGGTTATCGCTTCCTTCGAGATCCGGAGTCCGTTTAAAGGTCGGTTGCTGGTTACTGGACGTTCATCACCTCAATCGAATGAAAGCAATGATCAGTGTTCAACAGCCTGGAAAGTGGGGCAACACGCACGGTGTTGATGTTACTCACGAACCTCAACAGGTCTGTCCCGTGAATCCAAGCGGAATAAAAGATTGCAAACCTCCGCTCTGCGTGCCGGGCTGTGCGACTGGTTGATTCCATTGTCCATAGGCAGGAGTATTCGGAGTCCCGCTGATCGGGGCGCCATAATAGACTTGACCCGTCGGGGGATAATTTGTTTGGTAGGGTGAATGGCTCGATAGTCCAGGATACGTTGGAACGGGCTTGCCTGCCGGCAATGAGCATCCGGTCTGGGCTGCCAGCAGGATAAGTCCAGACGAGAGAATCCCCCGGGTAATGAGTTTGTTGAGTGTCAGATTTACCATTTTCATTTTCCCTGGATTCGAAGCTACGAACATCGGCGACCTATACGTGTTCGCTGACGAATTGTTCGCGATGGTTTCGAGTTGGGCGTGTCAAAACTCTTTTCAAACAGTTTTTTTGTAAAAAGCGAACCGTTGTCTTCGCTAGACACGCTACAGCTTTCCCAGCTTCAACCTGGCACCGGGCACCCCAAACCGCCGGGAATAGACCTTGATGGGGTCACTGTTAATTCCAGCCTTCCGCATGTCTTATCCGGGCAAAACACAGGTTTCGCGAGAGCAATTTCGACTCCCCCTGGACGGGTCGCCTGGTCAGTTCGACGGAGCGGGCGTCAACAATGTTGTGTCAGGACTTTCAGGTCGATTGGGGACATTCCCGGACCTTGATCCGGCTTGCTTTGGTTTGATCCCGGCTCAGTCCCCTGCCCTTTGTCCCCTGTTTCTCCAATGCCTTCGGCTGGAAAGATCAAAAACTCCTCCGGGAAACGAGACGCCGCAATCGCAACATGGAGGCCGACATGAACCTGGGAGGGCCGAACGAACACGAGGGCCAACGTCAATGTGGCGTGGCCCGGCAGCAGGGGCACAAAACCGGGCAAAACCCGTCCGCGTAAACGAATCGTCGGCTTCCCGGTCAACCGCAACATTGAAAACAAAAAAGCTGCGGTCGATTGAACGCAGCTTCAACGGATGGTAAGTGAATCAAGTCAATGGCTACTTGATCGCCCGACTTTCCAGTTGCCGATCGGTTGGAAGTTTCACGTCCCAGGCCAGTCCGCACGTCTCCAAACCGCGAATGATGATCCAGCTGAGATCAAACTGCCACCACTTGAGGCCGTGTCTGGCCGAAGTTGGGAAGGCGTGATGGTTGTTGTGCCAACCTTCACCATGGCTGAGTATTCCGAAGAACAGGTTGTTGCGCGAGTCGTCAGATGACTTGTAATCCTGCGATCCAAAAATATGGCAGATCGAATTAATCGACCACGTCATATGGTGAGACAGGCAAACGCGTGCCAGTCCACCCCAAAGCAATCCAAGACCTGCACCTGCCGCGATCGATCCAACCGAAATTGCGGGACCAAAGAAGGCGGCGATACCGCCGATGATCGTCGGGATCACAAGCGTAGCGGTCACCCAGCACACATAATTCCTGTCAATCGACGTCAATAATTTGTCGTCCATCAAATCCGGGACATACTTTTCACGTTCGGATTTCGACCAGTTGGTGTGGAACATCCATCCGGTGTGGGCATGCCAAAATCCCTTCAGCATGTTCCAGAAACCGCCTTCGTGCAGGTGCGGCGAATGCGGGTCGCCATGTTGATCCGAGAATTGGTGGTGCTTGCGATGAACCATGCACCAGTCAATTGGCGAGCCCTCTACGGCGAGCGCTCCCATGGCCGTCCAGAACCAACGAACTGCCGGGACCGTATCGAAAGAGCGATGGGTCAACATTCGATGATAACCGATCGTGATTCCCATGCCGGTCAAATACCAACCGCCAATCAGCATGGTGAGATGCAGCCAGCTCACCATTCCATATTGCCAGGCAATCGCCACCGCGGCGACCATTCCCGCCAGGGGGAACAGCACCGTCCCAAGTATAACCAATCGTCTGGTTAACGAATTGTCGTCAAAGATGATGTTTTCATCGGGGTGATCGTCGACCGGAGGATCGACCAGCGTCTCGAGTTGAGGAGCAACGTCAATCATCGTCGGTCGTGAAACGAGTCCTTCGGGAACTCGCTGCTTGGAGACTTTCCGTTCCAGAGTTGACGTTTGTGTCACAGATGCCATGTCCCTATTCCTGAAATCACGATTGAACGTGAGTTGTCTGCTTGTGGTCGAATCCTGCGAATAACGATTCGCGCGAAGCTGTTGGAAACAGCAACCGAAGGAGTATATGGAAAATCGTGTTTGAGCGAGTCTGCAGTCTGTTTGCGCAATGTAAAAGTTTTGTAATGTTTGCAAGGACTGGAAAAACACGATTCAAAGCAGCCAATGTTGCCGTTCGGCTTCTCGGCTAGCAACCTTTCGGCAGGACTCATCGCCCGGATCATTGTTAACTTGGAGGGTTCGGGCGACCGAATTCCTGCCGGGTGCCGATATCAGGACTCGTTTCCCCAAATTTGTTCCGCATGGCGGAGGGGCGCGGGTGGGTCGCCGCGATGCCGGTTAGAGCCGCGTCAAGATTTGATTTCAGGTAGTGGATGAGGTCTCGGGTCTTTTTGATCAAGACAACGCAAGGACTCGTGGCCTCGTCGACCACGTCACCCTAATTCTGGCTGTGACAGTACGCTAGGGGGTCTTGGCGAGTTTGCGCTTTGGTTGAGGATTGACCGGGGGCTCCACGCCGTTTTTGACCATGATCTGGCGTATTGCGTCAATGGTTGCCGCCGAAGGTTTGAAATTTCCGGGGCGGTATCCGGACGCAATCGCCAACGGAGTCCAGCCTCGCGAGTTGGGTCGATTCCAGATTTCGATATTGGCACCGTGGGCGTCGAGATACTTCGCGACTTCCGGGAAATTTTTGTAGGCGGCCGCATGCATCGCCGTTTCCTTTTTTCGATCGACAGCGTTGATGTCGGCGCCCAGCTCGAGGAGCATTTCGATGGCTTCAATGGCTTCCGGTTCGGAGCCGGCTTCTTCGCCGGCTGTTTGTGTTGCGATCCCGGCGGCGACGAGCAAGGGGGGCGTATCATCGGCGTTTGTCAAAGTTGGATCGGCTCCCAATTCCAGCAGTAATTTCATCAAAGGAATGTCGGCCGACTTGCACGCCATCAAGAAAGCAGTCGCGCCTTTCTTGTTGAGTTTGCCAAATCGCTTTGGCGAACGTTCGAGCTGCAGGTTGACGTCGGCCCCGTGTTCGATCAGTTTTCGAACAAAATTGAGGCTATCGAGGTTTCCGGACCCGATTGGGGGAGGACGACCATCGAGGCTGTCGCCCCGATCCGGTTTGCGGACCCAGATCATTCGGTGCAAGGGAGCCAGTCCGGTTCGTTGGTCGTTCGGATCGGCTCCCGATTCCAGCAACATGACCGCCAACTCAAAGTGTCCGTTTTCAACGGCCAGCGAAAGCGGGCTCATCCCTGCGGACGGGCTTCTTCCATTTCCCGAGGCGCCGTTCATTTGCTCGTTGACATTGATCCCGTGTTCCAGAAACGTCCTCGTCACGCCCATGTGACCTTCACGGATTGCAAAGAAGAACGGGGTAAAACCGGACTTCAGCGGCGTTTGGTAATCGGCGCCCGTCTCGATCAGTATTTGAACAACTTCCTGGTGCCCCTCGGCGGCTGCCCACATGATTGCAGTTTGTTTTCCGGAATCCTTTGTGTTGATATCGGCGCCGGATTCGAGCAATGACTCGACCGGCAATCGCTTGCCGGTTCTGGCGGCGATCATCAATACCGATTCTCCGCCGTTCAGTTTGGCGTTCGGGTTGGCTCCCGCGGTCAACAGCGACCGCACGATTTCCGGATTACCGTTGGTGCAGGCAAGCGATAACGGCATGACTCCATAACGGTTGGCTGCATTTACGTTTGCGTTGGACCGGATCAGCAGGTCGACCGTTTCGAGATTGTCGAAACGTACCGCCCAATGGAGCGCCGTCGTGCCATCGGGCTGGGCTGCGTTAACATTGCATCCTTGTTCGAGCAGCAACCGAACCATGGAGAAATCGTGTTTTTCGACTGCATCGGCAAGCGGTGAATGCTCATTCGCCAGGCAATCGGAGCAGATGGAACCGAACCAGAGCAACAGGACGGCGAAACGGAAACAAGACGAACGGGTATTATCCTGAATGCGATTGGCAAAGTAGTTTTGTTTGAACATCGCTTGGCCATGCCTCGGTTTTTTTATCCTTGTCAATCTCCCGTGGCCAGGTTCCGATGACGT
>JAHEBQ010000087.1 GCA_024642205.1 Planctomycetaceae bacterium
TAATTTCGATCGCGAGTTTGGGCTGATTCGCGTTGTTTTTCTGGGCCCGAATCAAAATCACACGCAGCTGGATGACGGTATCCTGGACGCGTTTCGGAATCGACTTCGCGTCACGGACTCCATTGGCTGGTACGACCAGACGCTGGCTTTGCTGCTGCCCGAGACCGATCAGGAAGGTACGCTCCAGGTCGCCAATTCAATCGCTGCGATCGCATTGGAATCGAACCTCTCGGTGGACACCGAAGTTTCAATTTACCCCTGGGATGACGAGCTGGTCGCGTTATCGGACGAACTCAAGGTGTTGTCCTATGGGGAAAAACAGGAGTCCGATGGTTCTGGGGATGATGGCCAGGGCGGCCCGCCGCATGACGGTTCGAGTATTCAAACTGGTCGCAACCGATCGCCTGTCGATTCGAAGCCGGTCACCAACGGAAAGCCCGCCCGGTACGAACGGAATTCGGACCGCATCTCAATGACCCGTCATTCGTTTGTGCGGGCCACGGCGACGCCCTGGTGGAAGCGGACGGTCGACATTGTCGGTTCGGCAACGGGACTGTTGGTGCTGTCGCCGGTATTCCTGGTGGCCGCGGTCGCGATCAAGTTGACGTCGGAAGGGCCGGTCTTTTTTCGCCAGATGCGCGAGGGCAAGAATGGTAAGCCGTTTGGAATTTTGAAGTTTCGAACCATGGATGTTAACGCGGAAGCCCAGCAAGCCGAGTTGCGTCCGCATAGCGAACAGGATGGCCCGGCGTTCAAGCTTTCAAACGATCCGCGCGTTACGCCGATTGGAAAATACCTTCGCAAGTCATGTGTCGATGAATTGCCACAACTGGTTAACGTGTTGCTGGGAGAAATGTCGTTGGTGGGTCCCAGGCCATTGCCGGTGGGTGAATCCTATGCCTGTTTGGCGTGGCAGCGAGCGCGCTTGACGGTTTTGCCCGGTCTGACCTGTACGTGGCAAGTTCGCGGGGGTCGCGACGTTTCATTTGCCCAGTGGATGCGAATGGATTTGGAATATATCCAGCAACGCAGTTTCTGGTTCGATTTGAAACTCATTTTTGAAACCGCATTTGTCGCGTTGATGCACCGAGGTTCGGTCTGACGAAGCAAGTGTTGGACGATAAACCCGGTCATCGCCCAGGTAAACACCTGGCGGTTGCCGGCTTCTGATATTACCGCTTCTGAGAATCCGTCTGTCCATGAAACTTTCCGAGAAACAAATCGCAATCAGATCTCAGCCACGGGCGGCGGAGCCGGTTTGGGAAAGTCTTGAAACAGGCAATCGTCGGCTGGCTTCCGTGTGGGGGTCCAGACTGTTGATGGACAGTGAGTTTCGGAGCGTTATTGCAACGTTTCTGACCACATTGGCAGTTTTCGGAATCTACCTGGTTCAGGGAATTCTCGTCGCTCGGATCCTGCATCCGGAAGGCCGGGGTGAGTTTGGGACAGCCATGTTCTTTCCGCGTGACGTGTTGCTATATGCAGGATTGTTCGGGGGCATCGAAATTGTCAACAGCTATGCCGTGTCCGGAATGATCAATATTCGTTCACTCAAGTATTCGGCCGCAAAGGTCGGGATGATCAGTGGTTCGGTCACGGCCTTTCTGGCGGCGTGCGTTTCCATCATCGTGCTGTTTTGCGTCGGCAAAACGTACTTGATTCCTTTTTGCCTGTTTTGCTGCCTGTTCGTGCCCTTCGAGCACATGCAGTTGACGATTTCGGCAGTTGATCGAGGCACCAGGAATTTTCGGTTTTTCAACTTCAACCGGTTGCTGTACGCGTCGACATTCCTGTTACTGGTCGTGGTGGTGTTTGGCTTGAAAATCGACGCGCTGATTGGACTTGCTCCGCTGTCACTGATTTGTGGACTGTTCGTACTTGGGCGAATTGTCGGGTTGGCGCCGACGCTTCGCGGCATGCAGGTTTGGCAGACATTGACAGGAAAGGCAAGCGGTGCCACGTCATCGGAATTTGAAAATCCGGAACCGGCAGACGCTGCGTCAGGTGCTGCCACGGAAATTGAAGTGCCGAGTGCATGGAGGTTGCTCAAGGATGGGCGGTTTTACGCGCTTTCGATGTTGGCCTCTGAGCTGTTTGAAAAGCTGGACATGTTTCTGATCGTCGCGATCGCGTCGGTTACTGAATCAGGTTTTTACTTTGTCGCGGTTCCGGCTGCACAGTTGTTGATCGTGGCTCCTAACGCTTTGGGTGTGTTCACATTCAATGCCGGTGCCGACCACACGCGTCATGTCAAGCTCAGCAAGGCGATCAGTGTTATGATAGGCATCGTTTTCGTCCAGGTCATTTCAGCGGCTGTCCTTTCGATTCTGATTCCGTATCTGATCATCCTCTTTTATAAATCGGATTATGAGCCGGCGATTCCATTTGCGCTTTGGCTTTTGCCTGCCTGTGCGATCAAGGGCTACCTGCAGGCGATTGACGGTTACCTCAAAGGCCGTGGCAAGCCGATGATCGGAGTATGGGCTCGATTTCTGAGCATTTTTGTCATGCTCACTTTTGTTGGTTCCATTTACGCAGATCTCATTCCGGGACCCGAAAATAAGTTGCTTTCCATCCCGATGTCCGCCTGTCTGGGACAAGCCATCAGCATGGTGATTATCTCGGCTGCGGTTGTAGTCGATACGATCGAACGAGAAAACGAGTTTCAAGCGGTCGGCGGGGAGGTGAAAAATGTCATTGGCTGAATATGAATCCAGTCGCCAGATTCGCCCTCAGGCCCAACCGTTCCTGACGCCGGCTCAGCAGTTTCAGCGAGCCCTGGATACTCCCGTCGTTCCCCTGATCGGGATGATGGTCCTGTTCCTGGCTTCTTTCGGCAATCTCGTTAACCTCGCAATTGACAAACAGAACGTCGCACTCGACGGACAGGTGTTGGCAAAACTAGGCGTGCTCGCGCTCTGCGGAATCTACGGTGCGTATGGCTTCTTGAACGAACCGAGAGTTCGGAGCCTGATCCTTACTTTGCCGTTGATGTGGGTTGTTACGATCATCGCGTTGTATGTCGTCGCTGTACCGTCATCGGTAATGCAAACGGAGTCGCTGGCGTCCGCCGTTTCGATCGCCTGCGTGTTGCTGATGTCTGTGACGTGCCTGGTTCAACTCGGGGTGAGGACAGTCCTTGATACGATTTTTCATGCTGTTAGCGCCTTCGTTGTTCTTTCGTGGCTCGTGTATTTCGTTGCTCCCCAGATCGGGATTTATCGAGAACCGCTGCCCGACGGGCAGTTTGCCGTTCGAATGAGTGGATTGGCCCATCCCAATACCCTGGGCCAGTTTTCCGGTCTGTTGATTGTGATCGCATGTATCCAGTCGGTTCGCGATCAGCCGATCACCAAGTGGCGAATTGCGATGGTACTATTGGCCGCCGGGGCCCTGATCGGTTCACTTTCGCGGACGTCGCTGCTGGCAACCATTGTGGCAGTGGCGGTGGTCTATCGCAGACAGATTCTCAGACGGGAGTACTTTGTCTTTTTTGTTTGGGTCGCGTTGATCGGATCTGTTGCACTCATGGTTTTCGGAACCACCGGCGATTTAGGTGACAAGATCGAAAGCAAGCTGGCCCTGCTTTCCAAGTCCGGCGATACATCCGAGCTGACCAGCGCGACTGGGCGGGCAGAGATTTGGGCCAAAGCGATTTCGATGATTCGCGATCAACCCCTGACTGGCTATGGCGCAGCGACCTCCAAAATTCACTTGGCCGACTATTCCCTTTACACTCATAACCTGATTCTGAATATCGCATTTTCGTGTGGTGTGCTGGGTGGCTTGGCGGCAATTTGCATGTGTTTGGGACGCGTTCGGGCGTTACTGTTTCAGCCACATGTCGTTGCCGATGGACTGTTGGCATTTATTCTGGTCAACGGTCTTTTCGAAAACGTAATTTTTGCCAATTTGGCTGGCATGCCCACAATTGTTTGGATCGTTGCCCTTTGCCTGCCCGGCCTGGACTATCTCAACGCGAATGATCCCAACGTGTCGCCCGCTGAAAATGGCGGCGTTCTCTCCTGGAATTCCTGGGGGAGTGTTCGATGAGTGTTGCATTCGGCCGACTGGACCATCCGGAAATGGCGGGAACGAATTCAGGCCCAAACGACCGTTTGGATGCGCATGTTGTCGTGTTGAACAACTACCTGCGGAAACACCACGTCATTGCCCTGCAGGAGCTGGCGAAACGGGTGCGCAAACTGACGGTCTTGCTTTCGGTTCCGATGGAGCCGGATCGCAATTGGGACGCGGCATGGGAAGACCTCGATGTCCGGATTCAGAAGAACTGGATGCTGACAGCAAACTGGAAACATTCGACCGGATTCAATGAGCCCAACTTTATTCATATTCCGATTGATACCGGCTCGCAACTAAAATCGCTCAAGCCCGATGTCGTGTTTTCGTACGAAATGGGATTTCGCACCCTGCTGTCCTGCTGGTACCGGCGATTTCACAGAAATGTCCCCTTGGCGATGGTCGGAAACATGTCCCAGCATATCGAGCAGGAGCGCGGGATGATGCGCCGCTCGCTTCGGTGGCTGATCCAGCGTGGCGTGGACTATTACACTTACAACGGGCCAAGCTGCAAACGATACCTGGAAAGCCTTTCGATTCCGGAAGACAGGCTGTTTCACGTACCGTACTGCGTTGATCCGGATATCGTGTTCAAGGGTGATCGAACTGCGATAGATGAGTCAGATCATTCGCCCCGACGGTTATTGTATTGTGGCGCCTTGAGCCCGCGAAAGGGCATACTTCAGTTTGCTGAAAGCCTGAAGCACTGGTGTGATCAGAACCCCGATCAGCTGGCTGAACTTTCCATCGCCGGTTCGGGTCCGCTTCAGCAGGCAATCATGCAGTGCCAGACTTCCAATCTTGCGATCCGGTTTCTCGGGAATTGCAATCCTGACGACCTGCGGACCGCTTACGGTTCGACCGAGATCTGTGTTTTTCCGTCGCTAGCCGATGAATGGGGGCTCGTACCTATCGAAGCGTTGGCTTCCGGGGTTCCCGTGTTGGGAAGCGTATTGGCCCAATCGGTGGAGACCGTTGTTGAAGAAGGAAGGAATGGGTGGATTTTTGAAACCACTCGATCCGATTCGATGGAGTTGGCGATCGATCGAGCGATGAACTGCTCCCGTTTGCAATTATTGGAAATGGGTGAGCACGGGAGGAAGTCGGTCGCGCATATCAATTCAAGTGCTACTGCCGAAAAATTTTGCCACGTGATTCAAGCCATGCTGCCGGATTTGAAGCAGTGTAAATCGGAAGCCGGAGGATCTGACGACCGCCTTTGTGATTGAATGTTCATGGACCCGGTTGGCTCAACTGAAAGCCCCGTCACGGAGAGCGATCCTGCTGAAGTACTGAATAACCTGCACCTTGAATAACCTGCACCTTGAATAACCTGCACCTTGAATAACCTGCACCTTGAATAACCTGCACCTTGAAAAACTTGCAACTTGATTGATTTGACACCATGACGAAAAAGCCCACTGCCAGCCTGTCCTTGGACCTGGACAATAAATGGTCCTATCTCCAAACGCATGGGAACCCCGCTTGGGAGTCTTTCCCGTCATATTTTGATTTGGTCGTACCTCGCGTTCTGCGTTTCTTTGAAGAGAGAAACCTGAAGATTACAGTTTTTGTTGTCGGTCAGGATGCCGAAATGGAACAAAATCGCGTGGCTCTCCAATCGATCGCTGATGCCGGACACGAGATCGGCAACCACTCGTATAATCATGAGCCATGGTTGCATCTCTATACGCCCACGGAGCTGGGGGAAGAATTTCAGAGGAGTGAAGCTGCGATCCAGGCGATCACCGGAAAGCGAACGGTCGGATTTCGCGGGCCCGGTTTCAGCCTGTCGGACCAGGTACTACGAACGCTTGTAGGGCGCGGTTATGAATACGACTGTTCCACATTTCCGACGTACCTCGGTCCGATCGCCCGGACGTACTATTTTTTCAAATCTCAGCTGTCCAAAGAACAGAAGGAAGAGCGCAAGGAACTGTTCGGTAGCTGGAAAGACGGCTTTCAGTCAAACAAGCCGTTTGAATGGGAATTCGGCGATAAGCGTTTGCTGGAGATTCCAGTAACGACAATGCCGGTCTTCAAGATACCAATCCACGCCAGTTACGTGATGTATCTGGCCACGTATTCCCGGTCGATTGCCAAAGCCTATTTCTGGACCGCGTTGAAAATGTGTCGGCTGATGGGTGTCCAGCCCTCGATCCTGTTGCATCCCTTGGATTTCCTGGGAGCCGAAGATGATAGTGATTTGGCGTTCTTTCCCGGAATGAATCAGCCAGCCGGGAAAAAGGTCGAATTACTGTCCGATTGCATCGCCATGATGACGGACCAATTCAACGTCGTCACCATGCGCCAGCACGTTGCCCAACTCAAGGGCAAATCCATGCGACACCGCGACGTCGATCTTGCACCGACTGGCGTGACCGGCACGCTGGCAGAGAGCAAATGACTGAATGCGGCACTGGAATTCGCCGTTCCCGAAATCCGTGGGCTGTCATGGGAGCCGGGCAAAGTGCAAAGGCAAGGTTGATTCTGGAACGGTGGTTCGTGCTCGTTTCCGATGGGCATGCGCCGACCCGACGGCCGCCGACCCGTTGTTGCCTGGTTCTTTCGCCAAATCATGGCTCAACGGCACCATCCCTCGGGCCAACTCGGGCCGGTAGTCCGCAATCCGACTTGCACGACGTCGGGTTCGTGTTCAATGGGACTCAAATCCAGGCTGTCGAAGCGAAAAATTTGAGCAGCTCGCGAAAGTCGAATGAATTCCCGGTGTTCAGTCACAGCCAGGAACGAGGGGTGGTCGTCGTGGACGGGGCTACGGGTCCTCGCGTTTTCTTGATCAAAAGGACTCGCGACCTTGTCCACTATCCAAAAATAAAATCTTGACGATGTACTAAGCGTGTTGCGGCAACTTTCGCGGGAACGGAATTTCTTCCCGGGGAGGAAGTTTCAAACCAGTTTCTTCCGCCCACAGAAATCGCTCTTCTTTGGACGCGTAATAACGCAGCCATGATTCCTCGTCTTCGACGATGTCGAGACATTGCCACTTCAGAAACTTGCCACTCAACAGAACTTTCTTTTCCTGGGCCGGAAGAATGTCTCGCGCAATCAGGCAATACAGTTGCCGGTCGGACAAGTGATTGGTGTGCAGCAGCAGAATATTCTTCTCGTACAAACGTCCAATGATCTGATGCAATTGATGCTTGACTTCGGTATCTGAAAACAGCTGATGATTCGGCATCGTCAACTCGGGCTCGAACCATTGGCAAATCGGAAGGACCGGGGCCCTTTCCCAGGCTAACAGCGAGGTCAGGAATTCGTTCTCGTGACGTACCGACATTTTATCGAGGTCGACCAGGTAAACCGATTCGTCAAGGAAGGGCTCCATTTCATCGCGTAAGCGGGCGTTTTGCATCAATAGATCAATGTCGGACATTGTGTTTACCGGTGTTGGGTGGTTGAGCTGCTGGTTGAATTCCGGGGCCTTGAGTCGACGCCGCTGAAACGTGTTGCATGAATTTATCGTTCAGAAACTGGCATTCAAGCTTCAACTTGAGCGAATGCCCAAAAAAGAGCCTGAGAATCAACCGGGCAAAAGCACGATCGGCACGCGCCTCAAGGTTTAACATTTGCGATCGTTGGAATCGCGTTATTTTAACTGGACTTGCTGGCGGTTCAGGGCTGGATTCGTCGGCATCGGAGGTGTTGGCGAGCGAGAGGCGACTGACTCCGTCGCTGTGCGATATTGCCTTGAGTCACTCGTGCAAGTAAAGGCCAAGGATGAGACTCATTCCGCTGAAAAACTGAATGGCGAAACGAAATGGCGCTGGCTCAGGTAAAGACAGATCAAGAAAATTCAGTTGCGGCAGCGTGACAACCAGCTTGAAAGCTTTTTTGCAAATGACTTATCCTAATCCAGAGGGTCAAATGCGAAAGTCATTTTCAACGTCGCCCTAAGCTTGTGGAAAGCCGAGCATCAGCTGGGCGTCTTCTTCTTCTGCTTCCGGGTTCAACTCTTTGTAGAGCAGGCTTGGCTGGATATCGGTGTTGTTCTGATACTTTTCGCTCTTGTACTCGGTAATGTCGCCATCGATCTGGTGGTAGAAAATCTGGCAAATCGAAACGCCGGGATAGATTTTGACGGGTTGAACCGCGAACATTTCCAGTGTCCAAAAGCCTTTGAACCCGACGTCGCCGAAACCTGCGGTAACATGGACGAACAACCCCAATCGGCCAATTGACGAGCGGCCTTCAATCATTGGAACAAGGTTAAACGTCTCGGTCCGCTCGACCGTCCGTCCGAGGTAAAGACGATTGGGTTCGAGGACCAGGCCAGATTCTGGAATCACCATTCGCCGCACGCGGTTGCTTTTTCGCATGTCCAGCACGACTTCTTCGTAGGTGACGACGTCGTGGTGGAGGGTCAGGTTATAGCTGTTGGGGTTGATGTTTTCCGGATTGAACGGATCAATCTCGATATTGGACCCGAGGTTTCGTCTGATTTCTTCGCCGGAAAGAATCATGTTATTGGCTTTCGTGGCTTCGACTGTCCAAAGCGATTCGACCCACTCGGACAGCAAGTCGAAAGGATCGGCGTTCTTGGCCGATGCTGAACAGGATTGTGTTTGGCGACCGGGAATGTGTCAAGTATCCGGGTTGGAATCTGTGGCCGGATTCCCCGGTTTGTGCGTCAACGGTTGACCGTCGTCGGGATTTCGCCAGCCAAAATTTTTTACAGAAATTTGAGCCGGTCAAACGTCGATCGTACTGGGGAGTGGACGATTTTCAGGACGGTAGATCGCACGCCGGAGAATCATTGATTTTTTCAAGCCAAACGCATACCCTAGAGTGAACGAACCAGCCGTTTCTTCGGTTAGTCCATCCTTACAACAGCAAATTCAGACAGGTCTCCAAGATGAGTCAAAATCCGTATCAGCCCTCCGAATACAGTTATCCATCGGTTGTGGCCGACATGGCGAACGCAGATGCTCGAGCCACGTTTCTCAAGCGAACGTATGTCCATCTATTGGGCGCCATTTTGGCCTGTATCGCCATCGATGCGTTGATTCTGACCGTGTTCGACGCCCAGCTTGCTCCGTTAGTGGGAATGGTTTCTCGAGGATGGAATTGGCTGCTAGTGTTGGGCGCGTTTATGGCGGTCAGCTACATTGCCGAGCGTTGGGCAAACAGCAATACGTCGCGGCAAATGCAATATTTCGGTTTGGCCGTTTACGTTCTGGCAGAGGCGCTGATCCTGATTCCATTGCTCTATATCGCTCAGCATTTTGGCCCCAAGGACGTGATCCAATCTGCGGGTCTGGTTACGGCAATCGTGTTCGGTGGTTTGACCGTCACGGTACTCGTCACGAAGGCCGATTTTTCATTTCTGAAATGGGGAATTGTAGCAGGTAGCGTGATTGCGATGGGTCTAATTGTGGTTGCCATTATTACGGGTGGCATTAGCCTCGGGGTTTGGTTTTCGGTCGCGATGGTGGTACTGACTTGTGGAATCATTCTCTACAACACTTCGAACGTCCTGCACCGATACAACACGGAGCAATACGTGGCGGCGTCGCTGGCGTTGTTCGCGTCAATTGCCTTGCTGTTCTGGTATATCCTGCAGATTTTCATGTCGATGCGAGACTGACCGGATTAGTGCATTTTGTCACTTGCAACTGGAAATGGGACGACCGGTAAGTCATGTCTTCTTCAAACCAAACCAACCAGTCGCTGCCCGACGGGTTCGCGAACGAGGTGCGATTGTTTCCCTTGCCCAACCTGGTGTTGTTTCCGGGTGTCGTTCAGGCACTGCATTTGTTCGAGCCTCGATACAGGACATTGGCGGCCGATGCCCTGGCCGCCGACGAGCTGATCACGATGGCCTTTATCAAGCCCGATTGGGAGCTGAAAAACGATGAGAATCCGGAAATCGCCCAGACGGTTTGTGTGGGAAAAATTCTTTCGCATACTTTGCTTGCGGACGGACGGTACAATTTATTCCTGGTCGGGACGAAACGTGCGCGAATCGTGACGGAGCTGTTGCACGACACGCCTTACCGGATGGCGGAAGTTGAAATCCTTGAGGATGTGCTGGCGGGCTCGAGTGAACTTGACGGACTCCGGGATCAGATCATTGAACAGTTTCGCAGCCTCGCGATGCTTCGAACCGGCTGGAATCACGAAGCGCTCGACCAATTCCTCAATGATGACTTGCCATTCGGGCAGCTCGTCGACATGATTTGCTATTCATGTGGTGCCAGTCCGATCGATCAGCAACGCGTGCTGGAAGCCACCGAACTCGGACGCCGCGGCAGGATTGTGCTTGATTTACTCCAGACGCAAATCCAGTCACAACAGGAACAATCGTCCGCCAATCAGGACTTTCCGCCGGGATTCAGTCTGAACTGATCGGGAAGTAACCCGACCCAACGATCGAGGATTCGCGCCGATCTCGACCATGAAGTTTCAGGCGTATGTTGAGTTAACCATAACCGGAGCAAAGAAAATGCAGATTTCGATCGAATATTGCAGCATGTGAAACTACCTTCCTCAGGCTTCCAGTTTGGCAGCCGAAATCGAATCGAGTTTTGGTGTTCAGTCAGAATTGATTCCTTCCAAAGGCGGATGTTTTGAAGTGGTGGCTGACGGCCAGTTGGTTTTTTCCAAGAACAACGAAAAACGGTTTCCGGAGAACGCGGAAGTCATCGCGGAACTGACAAAACTTGGAGCGAATCGTTAGGTGTGTTGAATGGACAAGCCTTGGCTGCTTGTCGTTCCGTTGAACTCATTTCTACAAGGCGGGCCACAACAAGACCGCTTTGAGTTGCTGTGGACCAATTTTTTCTCGATCCGGTTTTTCAGACGGAGCGCCTATTTGCGGGTCGCTGGCACCCCGACCTCGCCGAACAGGCATTCGTCATTTACGGCGATTCCAATGTGACTCAGTGGATCGGCGGGATAACCGAAGACTCGATCGACTCCATGCGAGCTCGGATTGATGCCCTGATTGAGCGAAACCGTCAGTGGCCGGAGCACTGGGGGAGTTGGCCGTTGTTTTTGAACACCTCGCGTGACCTGGTTGGCGCGATGTTGATGAAACCGCTGCCCGATTTCGATGGAAACCTGGCGACCGATATTGAGATTGGTTGGCACCTGGCGCGGCGACACTGGGGTCACGGTTACGCGACCGAAGGCGGTCGCCGAATGATTGAACTCGCGTTCAATGAAATCGGCATCCAAGAGCTCTGGGCTGTCACGGCGCTTGAAAACACTCGCTCACAAAGCGTCGCGCGGCGATTGGGAATGACTCATTTCGGACAGACCGATGCGTACTATGGGCAAACCGTAGAACTGTTTAAGATCACTAATTCAAAGAACAACAGCCAGAACATTCCGAATTGAGAATTTCGTTTTCCGAGTTGGGAATTTCGTTTTCCGAATTGGAAGATTGTTGAAACAATGTCATGGAGAGGATCCTTGTGAGCAACGGATTAAAACCCTGGGAAATGGAAATGTCGTCGGAGCGTTTTGAATTGATGCGAACGATTCTCGACGCGCCCAGTCCGATCGGATTAGAGGCTTCGATGACACGCGGTGTGCTTGAGCCGTATATGCGGTCCTTTATGCCGTCGGATTGGAAGATTCATACGTTCAAGGGAAACGCTGGAATCGTGCTGGATTCCATGCCGGAAAACGAAGATGCATTTTCGGTGATGGTGATCGGGCACGCAGACAAGATTCGGATGCAAGTCCGTAGCATCAGTGAAGATGGCAAGATCTGGGTCAATTCAGATTCGATGCTGCCAACTACCCTGATTGGCCACAAAGTCAAACTGTTCAGCGAAGACCCGGAATCGCCTGGAAACTGGCGCGTGATCAAAGGCGGCACGATCGAAGCGATCGGTGCGATTCACTTCGCTGATCCGAAGCTGCGCAGCGGTGACGACGGGATCAAGACGAAAATGATGTATCTTGAGCTTCATCTCCATGGCAAAAAGAAAAAGGCCCAGGTCGAAGCACTTGGCATTCGTCCGGGGGATCCGATCCTTTACGATCGCCCGATTGAGAGGGGTTTCGCACCCAATACGTTTACTGGAGCTTATCTCGACAATGGGCTGGGATGTTTCGTAACGGTAGAGATCGGCAGGCTGATTGCCGAATCCGCGGAATTGAAAAACATTAGGTTTCTCGGGGCGATGGCTTCGCATGAAGAGATTGGTCGTTTTGGAAGTCGTGTACTGGCCAAACAGTTCAGCCCGGATGTGACGATCGCGGTCGATGTGGCTCATGATTTTACCGCGGCGCCGGGAATCGGTGATCGGCGATACGAGCCGGTCGCCATGGGAGATGGCTATACGTTGACGCACGGAGCGATCACAAGCGCGGCATTGAATTCGATGCTGACCAAGGTCTCCCTGGAACACGGGATTCCGGTTCAGCATGAACTGGCAGGACGCGATACAGGAACGGATGCCATGGCTGCGGTGTTCGCCGCAGTTGATTCAGCCAGTGCCTCAATCGGGTTTCCCATCCGCAACATGCATACGATTTCCGAGTCCGGACACACGGGAGATGTCGAAGCCGCGATTCATGCGATCTATCTGACATTGAAGCACATGGAAGCGATGAATGATGGGTCGGGAATCACGGGGAACGATCTTCGAGACACGCATCCACGACTTGATGAGTCGACGGCATTGGTTCATCGCCCGGCCGCCAGCGACGATGACGATGACGATGACGACCAGGGTGGATCTGAATTGGTGAAATCCAAATGACCGTCAGGCCAACCTTCCACGGACGATCGATGGCATTCCTGCTGGCGTATTGTTGGCTCGCCCCGTTGGGGCCATGGTTGCCGGGAAGTGTTGTCGTTGCCGATGAAACGGAACACGATCAGCCTTCGCGCTCGTTCCAAACCGAGAGGTTTCTTTACGTTCGGAATTTTTCGCCTGCCAGTTGGCCCGACGACGGACCCGATGTCACCGATAAGTCGACCCAACTCGAGGAAGCACTGTATGATCTGGTCAATGATCCCGGGCGTGCGAACAATGTCGTGGACGACGCTCGGTATATCCATGATCGGGTTGGAATGTCGGATCGATTGACGGCCAAACTGAGAGATTCCGGTGATCCGATTTTCCAACTTCCCAGCCACGCGACGTTTCAAGTGCATGGATGGTCGATTCACCTCCACGATCGGCTTTGGCGCGATCATCCTGGAAAAACAAAATCGATGCTGAAGTTGCTGGCGGCACAGCTGGACCGTGTCGTGAAAGCGATTCCTGAAAAGGCGCTGGTTCAGATCCGGACCGTTCCTGTCTGGATTAATCCGACTTACGACGGCGTTCCCGCGACAGCCGAGTTTCACTCGAACGCTGGTTGGTTGCGGAGAAACGGACGCGATCCGCTTATGGAGAAATCGATTGAGCTGACCAACGTGATGGAATTTGAGTTTGAGAACACGCGCATGCCAATGCTGATGCTTCATGAACTCGCCCACGCCTACCACGACCAGGTGCTTGGATTTCGCGATCCACGCGTGCGTGCCGCATTCGAAGCCGCCCGGGTGTCCGGCAGCTACGAAGAAGTCGAGCGTTTTACCGGTCGGAAGATCGTGAAGGACAAAGCCTATGCGATCTCAAACGATCGAGAGTATTTCGCCGAATCAACAGAAGCCTATTTCGGCAGAAATGACTTTTTTCCCTTTACGCGTGTTGATTTGAAAACGCATGATCCCGGGATTCATGATCTGCTGGCGGAACTCTGGGGGGATTTTGGCAAGTCCAAGCAGGAATCGTCACCGCAGCCCGACGTCGAATCCTCAATGCCTGCTGTCGGCCTCCGGTATTGATCAGGAGCCGATCGATCAATTTTCGCCAATCACTTCATCCAGGATCTGTGCAAACTGATCATTCGAGAATTCCATTCGCCCGGACGCGTAAGCACAAAGTCTTTTTTCCGTTTCGGCCAATTCGCCATCGACTGCCATCAGACGAATCATCTCCTTGAGCATCAGGACCTTGTTCTCAAACGATTCGGGAATCACGACTTCGATTTCACCTGTGGAGATACCGGCAATCGCCGTATCAAATTCTTCGCTGGGGATATTCCATTGTTCGGCACGTTGAACGAGGAACTGAACTTCTTCGTCGGTGAACTTGTTATCGCTCGCAGCGAGGTTAACCAGACTGTGAAATAGTTCGATCTTGTTCATCGTTACTCCTGTTCCTTGTTCGTCGTTTATACGCGCCGAATAAAGTCTGCAGCATAGCTTCGAACTTCTCGTCCGTTAAGTACATGGACCATTCGAAGCTGTTGTATCGTCGAGTCGCTGAACCGGGAAAGCGGGAGGTGGACCCATTTTTTCTGGTATTTTTTTGCCAGTTGCTGCCAGGCAGATCCTGGTGGAGATGGGCTGACCAAGGCAATGTGGGGGCATTGGCTATGAAGGCAAGCGGCTGCAAGCAATCGCTCTTCCAACGTTGTGGTGAAGTCCAACCTCGAATCCTGCCAGATATCCGGAATTGCAACGGGAGGAAAAAGAAACAGAGCGCCTCCATAATTTGCCAGACAGATACCCGGCCCCATCGGTTGATCGGCATAGTCACTGGCGTAAAACGCCAAGGTTGATTCGTGTTTGTGCTCGGCAAACCAGGTGGTTCGCCAGGGGTATTCCCTCGGATCGGCGGGTGAATCAAACAGCATTACCGAACAATCGAGTTTTCCCTTGTTCGGCGGAAAGACCTTAACGTAGATTTCACCGTCATACCAATGTCGCACGGTATCACGGATATCGATTCCGTCTTTGATACTGGTTGTGAATTTTTCCGTGTGAATCAAGTCGGCTCCCATAACCTCTCGAGCACGATCGAAGACGGCCTGGCGAAAATTCTCGATCAATTCATCTTCCGGTGGCCAACTGCATTGCGAATACGGATTCCAATTTTGTTGCCAGTCGAGCTTTTGTTTCTCGTCGGGGCGTGGAATCAATTCAATGTGGCTCAGGGAAACCGGGGGTCCGGGCAATCGGTTGACAACATCCAATATTTCGTCATCTGGAAACGCTGCCTGGTCGATCGAAAGCCGGACTTGTGGCAGGCCGAGGTCCTCGGTAAACGGATACTGTTTGGCTTTTTCCAATACGTGCAAGGCATATCCATCGCCAGCGACCTGCTGAGCAGCAGTGATGATGGTGGTCAGTTGAGGTGTAAACCGCTTGTTCATCAGTGTCAAATTGCGAATATATTTGAGACATTGCGTTAGCAGTTTGGGGGTGATTTTTCGGGCGCGGCTTTTATATTCGGTTTTGTAATCTTCCCGGGATGCGATCAACAGCTCCTTGAGCCCATCGATCGATAGGTGCTCATCATCCTCAAGTTCCCTCCGCGCGTTTTCGTAGAGTCCGGTAATAAAGGGCAATTCGCCAAGCAAGAAATACAGAGAATCGGTAACCATCTGGTAGGACTCGGGCTCGGTCACGGACTGATTCGTCGGGCATTTCAATTCGCGATCATGGAACGCCTGGCGAATCCAGGGGAAATCGAGAATGCTGGTTACGAACAGGATGCGTTTGAAGTCCACGGACAGGTGGCGAAGTTGCCAGGCCTGGTACCTTATTCGTTCCTCCCATTGCACATCGGTCGATCGATCGGTGTGCGGAATGACCGCTGCAACAAATCGTTCTAGCGGGAGCTTTTTCAGCGCGTAGGCATCGGGCAGGCTGCGAGAATGTGGCCGGTAACGGCTGGTCTCAAGATCGATGAAACGCCGCGGGATTCGATCACCCATTGCTGTTCGAAGCGCCGCGATGACGCCTTGGCAAGGATCAATCGGCACATAGCTAGCCCCGATTCCCGAATCAATTTCCTCGGTGTGGTCATCTTCATTCGATTCCGGATCGTCGGGATTCGAGCCACCCGGTTTCCAGTCAGTTTGATATTTCGAAAGATCTTTCTGAAATACCACGCTCGGTACCGGAAGTTTCAGAATTGCTGATTCGACCGAACTTTGAAATGACGCCGGCAACGGGACGGCGACGCAATCGAAGGCATGTTTCAACATCAATCGTCGGACTTCCCAAGCGAAATCACCGCTGCCGTGGACGATGGGCAATGCGGTAACGTGCGGTCCGATTTCGAGCAGCTCGTGGATCACGGTCTAGTCCTCGTCATCAAATTCGTCCAACTCGTCCACGTCGTAGTCCTCGAGGTCCGGACGCAAGGGATCGTCGGGTGCAAAGAAAAAATCACCAAGGCCCATTGGGATGGCCTGCCCGCCCAGCGTCTGGTTTCTTTGCCGGGACAAGCGTTCCAGGTCCAGTGCTTCCTCACCCAGGCATTTTTCCAGCGACTCCCGCCAGGCGTCGTCCGTCGACAGCGGATGGTCCTTTTCCTGGGCAATTCGCTTCATCGCAAAACGCAAAAGGTTGATTCCGTCCCGCGGAGAAAAATCGAGCTTCAGCTCATGCGACTTTTGAAGAAAGTCAACGGTCATGGCCAGCATGTCATTGGCACAGAACGGCAAGTGATACTGAAGGATGTGTTTTTCGTCCTCGCGCGACGGAAATTTCAATGTCAACGTCGGTTGCAATCGGCTAAGGATATAGTCGGGAATCTCGAAGGTTGACTCGTCCTGATTCATGGTGACGGCGCACCGAAAGTCGGGGTTTGCTTTGATCGTTACTCCCGCCACGATGGATTCGACATAGCGGCGATGATCGAGGAGCGGCGCGAGCGAGGCCCAGGATTTTTCATTCATCCGGTTTCCCTCGTCGAGAATACAAACGCCACCGCGAATCATCGCAGTCACCAGCGGTGAAGCGTGATAGGCTATTTTTCCACTTTCGGCGAGCACCGGCGTGATCAACAAGTCTTCCGGTCGCGTGTCGGCAGTACATTGATAAATGTAAAGTTCCTGCTGGCGGATTTGCGTGGCCGCCATTGCCAATGCCGTTTTCCCGATTCCGGGGGGACCTACCAAACGCGGAGTCAACGGCAAGTCTGCCTCGTTGATCGATAACCAGCAGGCGAGGACCTGTTTGAGGATTTCGCGTTGTCCGATCCATTTTCCTGAAGAATCATGCGGATCGGACAGGATCAGATTGATGTTCTGGACTACGTGGGTTCGACCCATTCGATTCTGCCTCGGCAAACTTTCGTACGTATTTTGGTTGCAAGGGACACGGAATTGGTTAGCCCATGTCAATGCCCATGATTTCAGCGTATCAGCAAACGAACTGAATCAACATAGACGAAGGGAAGAATTCGGAGCCAACTGGATTTCCAATAGCAAAGAGCACTCGTGTTGCCGCGTCGGGCTGGGGTTTCAGCGACAGAAGAGGCTGCCGGTAATCCCACTCAAACGGACTATCGTTGGGTGGCAGCGTTTTCACCCGAAAGTGCTTTGAGAAAATCGACCAGGAATCCGATTTCCTGTTCCGTCAGGTTGAGTGGAGCCATTTTTTTGTCAAGCGTGGGGTCATTCGGATCGCCCCCTTTGTTATAAAACTCAACGACTTCACGTAGCGTTTTGATGCTGCCATCGTGCATGTACGGTGCGGTGTGTTCGATCTCGCGCAGCGTGGGTGTTTTGTAACGGAATTTGTGATTATCATCCTTCGTCGCGGCAAAACGTCCCGCATCGCGATCCTCGTGACCGTGTCCGACACCAGTGTTGTGAAACTCTCCATCCGTCAAATTTGAACCGGAATGGCATTTCCAACATCCGGCTCGACTTTCAAAAATCCACAGTCCCTGGCGCGCCGTTTTGGGAAGCGCTTCGTACTCGGATGCCCGAAATCGATCTACTTTTGAATTGCCTGTGGTCAAGGTTCGCTCAAAACACGCGATCGCTTTGGCGAGGTTCTCCTTGGTGACCGCATCAGCTGGCAGATTCGATTCCCCGGAACCAAACACCGATTCAAATGACTCCACGTAGGACGGGTCCTTTCGGATGTTTGCTATGACTGCTTCCACATCGCCCCCCAGTTCCGTCTCGCTCTCCAACGGCCCCATTGCCTGTTGTTCCAGGCTCGCGTCACGTCCATCCCAGGAAAAATGCTGGCCGTAAACAGCGTTTAAAACCGTGGGCGCATTCCGTTTTCCTTTGCGCCCAGCGATTCCGATGGAAATTGGCTCCGGACTGGCGAATCCATGATCCGGCTGATGACAACTGGCACAGGCCACGGTTCGGTCGGTCGAGAGAATTGGATCAAAAAACAACCGACGTCCGAGTTTCGCCTTTTCCGCAGTCGTGGGGTTGTCGGCCGGAGCCGGTGGAATCGCATCAAAACCGACCGGCACCTTCGTGAGACTGATTTCTGCCGGCAGGTCGTCAACCGGCAAATCGGGCACGGCTGATTTGTCCTGCTCATCATCATCGACGAACGTCGCGTGGGACCGCGATGCGAAAACCGTCGACATTGTCGCGACGGCCAGACCGAAAATCAAAAGCGAAACTGCGATCGAGATCGTTTGGCTAAAACGAAATCGTTGACACACGGATTTGGCAGCCATCTTCGAGTCTCCTTCGCCTGGAAATTGATGCCCTCAGTTTAGCTTGGTCGTTTTCGATCACCAACGACCCTTTCAGAATTAGACATTGGGCGCAGGCCAGACCGGGTCCAATGACCAGGCAACAACTTTTGCCAGTTTGGCAAAATGTAAAATCGGAGGGTCGTCGGGAATTCGTATTCCCAGCCATTCCGTCATTGTGTTTTCTTTCACAATTGCCTGTGCCTCGCGGAGTTCCCAGGGTGCGTGATCAATCTCTCCACGAAAAATTCGGTGTTGGGAATCGGCTGAATACAGACAATAACGCGATGTCAAGAACTCTTCCAGCGATCCGGGCTGGGCTTTGAAAATATCGCCAATGGGACGATAGTCGACCCTGAGGGACGCCGGAAGCTCGTTTCGGTGTGTTCGCTGAGAGGAATAGCCAATCCAATTCCCCGGGTTGTTTTGTCCAGCATTTGCGAGCCTGATTTTCGCATCCATGTAGGGCAAGTGAAACAACTTGCGGGCTGCCCTGACCGCAATCGGGTTGGTCGCTTCGAGACAAAAGAACCAAACGCCCGGCTTGCCATCGACGCTCACATAGGTTCTCACGTTCAGTTCGTTAAAGCTGGACATGAAAGGGATGTTGGGGGAGAACCTGGGGGCAACACCGGTCATGCGAAACGGCACAATTCCAATCCACGCGTCGCCGTCAAAAGTGTCGATCTCAAGCCCATCCGGAATCAGCCGACGCAACATCTCGGGATCCACTCGCCAGTGCATGAACAACAAATCGAGCCAGTTCATGCGCATATTCCAACCCCTCGTTGGGCTGGGCCAATCCCGTCCGGAATTTCTGGATTTCGTGAACGTCATCGAAATCTCCTTTGACAAGCGTGCGCGTGCGGTTCCAAAGACCGGAAAGGCCGGACAGATTTAACCGGAAACGCGATGAATCAGAAACTTGCCGGTGCCGGGCCGGGGGCAACTCCCGGCAAAACTCCGGCTTTCCATGGTAGCTCGGTTTAGGTTATGGTTTAAGTGACGAGCAAAGGTGGTCCCAATCAAGGAATTTTGACGTGAACCGTATAGTTTTTTGCCTGTGCCTGACTTTGGTGTATTTATTTGCTGCGGGCAATTCGGTGACGTTTGCGCAATCGCAATCCAAGACACTGAAAATCGGCCAACCGATGCCGGCATTTGAACTCCAGGATTTTCGAGGCAAGACCTGGAGTTCCGACGAATTTGGATCAAAGAAAGCCGTCGCGGTTGTCTTCTTCGGTGTCGAATGCCCGTTGGTGAAGCTGTACGTGCCGCGGCTAATCGAGATGGGGAAGAAATATGGAAGTGAATTTCAGATCATTGGTATCAATTCGAATCGCCACGACTCGATTACGGAAATCGCAAGTTTTTCGAAACTGACTGGCGCAAAGGGTCCGCTGCTCAAGGATCCAGCCAATCGAATCGCCGATGCATTTGGAGCCACACGAACGCCCGAGGTTTTTCTTTTCGACGAAAATCAACAACTTGCTTATCATGGAGCGATCGACGACCAGTACACCTATGGCCAACAAAGAAATCAGGCTGAGACAAATTACCTGGCCGACGCCGTAACCGCTGTTCTTGCCGGGCGAAGGCCGAAAGTCCAGACCACCGAGTCCGATGGCTGCATCATCGGAAGAATTTTGACGGCACAAACCGCGGGTACAGTGACTTATGCGAATCAGGTTTCCCGAATCCTCAATCAACATTGTGTCAGCTGCCACCGGCCGGGTGAAGTCGCTCCGTTTAGCTTGACGGATTTCGACGAAGTCGTCGGGTGGGCCGAGATGATCGCCGAAGTTGTCGGTGAACAACGGATGCCACCATGGCACGCCAATCCGCGACACGGCAAATTCAAGAACGACACGAGTTTATCCGAAGAGGAAAAACAGACCCTCAATGCCTGGGTGAAAAACGGAGCACCGCTGGGTGATCCTCAGGACCTGCCAGAACCGCCCAAGTTTGTCGAAGGCTGGCGAATCGGAATTCCCGACGTGGTGATCCCGGCCAGGAAACGTCCGTATCAGGTTCCGGCGACCGGAATCGTTGATTATGAG
>JAHEBQ010000088.1 GCA_024642205.1 Planctomycetaceae bacterium
TTGTGTTCCAGGCCTCGTTGGTGAATGCATCGGAAACTGGCTCGGCCAATTTCGCGACCAGTTGCTCGCTTCCAATGTCAATCTGGATGCCACCCTGATCAAGTTGCAACTTGTTACCTGTTAGGGATTTACCGGCGGCCGTCAACTTGACCGACATCTTCTGCTGCTGCCATCGTGTTATCCCAGGAACTTCAATGATGGGATTAAACACGTCAAAATTTCCACCAATCTGGATTGGGAAATCCCGGGCCAAGTGGGGCGGATCGGCTAGCGCAACGCCGGTTTCCACCTGCCAACCGAATTTTCCATCCAGAACACCGGCCAGTTTCATGCCTTGAAGGTCAACGAATTGCCCGACACTTTGCATCAGTTTATCCAGATCTCCTTTTGCGACGAACGAGCCAGTATGCATATCGGCGCTGCCGACAATGGTGAGAAAATCAGAGATGCAGCGCATGTCTTCAATGGCGAGCCTGCCCTCGGTCTCCTTGATCGTTCCGACCAGACGAAGTGGTTTTGCCCAGTCAATGTTCTGAGACCCTCGCCGCGCATTGATGTTGGCCGTGTCCAGATTGACAACCATCCGCC
Organism: Planctomycetaceae bacterium; assembly: GCA_024642205.1. Taxonomy (GTDB): domain Bacteria; phylum Planctomycetota; class Planctomycetia; order Pirellulales; family Pirellulaceae; genus Mariniblastus. The sequence goes on from JAHEBQ010000088.1 coordinate 589, forward strand.
GGATGCCGTTTTCGTTGCGGCTTCCGGCCTGAAATGTGACGTTACCCGAGTTGATGACCAGGTCTTTGTGCAGTTGAAGTGTCGATGGCAACATGCGAATCAACTTCGCCAGGTCAACTTCGCCATCCATTTGGAACGGCTCGTCCAGCAGTTGCCCGCTGCTGGCCAGGCTGGCCAGTTGATTGAGGTCAAAACTCCCATCGGCTTGAACCTTGCCAACATCGCTTTGGAGTTTGAACTGTTGAGCAGCAATCATTGCTGGAGAAACCTGCAGATTGCCCTGCGCGGACACGTTGTCAATCATGAGCCGATCCGAACCGATCAGTTCCGGCGCGACGATGCCAAGCCCTTGTAAACTCAGTTGATGAACCTCCAGTGAAACGGATTGGTCTGGCCCGTTGTATGCCGCCAGGATTTTCCCATTCATCGATCCTGACGTGTTGGCCGGGCCGACAAATCGTTGCAGCATCGGTGCACAAAGTGAAAGCGGCAGATTCTCCGTTTCGAGCATCATGTCGGCGGAATTGAAGCTCATGACCTTCTGCCCCGCGTCCACTTGCGCGGTGACTGCCAATCCACCCGGGCTTTGCAACGTTGCCAGGCCATTGTCATCAAGGATTACGGTTGCCACGCGGCACTGTGCATCGACAATCAATGGCGCATCGTTGGTGTTGAGTTGGGCGATCACGTTGAGTCCGTCGAACTGCCACGTCTGATTTGATGTCGCTGTGGAAACGACAGCAGCGCCGTCGGTGACGTTGACCACCAGTTTTGGCATCGTCGTTGTGGCCGCACCGGGGTCCGGTGTTTCGATGGGACGGGTTGCCGAGCCAATGTATTTCGCCAGCGCGTCTTCGAAGTTGCTTCCATCCGGGCGCAGTTGGACATACGCGACAGGTTTCTGAATGTCGAACTGTCCAAAATCACTGGAAGTCAAGAACCAGTAAAGCGGTTTGGCTGAAGCCACGGTCTCGGCCACAAACAGCGTGTTGCCAGCAGCATCCACTGCTGTGACGCTGGCCAGTCTGATCGGTTGAAGCCAACCCAGCGAAACTTGCTCGACCGAAATGGTTCCGTTGAAGTCCGACATCGCATAATCGATTGCGCGCTGCTGAATGCCGAGCCAGCCGACCATGTTGGGCAAGAAAAAGACTCCGGCAGCCAGCACCAGGAGCAGCCACGGCCAGCGTCGGCGTTTTCGCCTGGCGGATCGTGAACCATCCGCTGAGGCGCTTTCAGATTGACGAACAGGTTCTGTCAATTCGAATTCATCGTCAAAATCTTTTCTTCGAGACATCGGACTTCCTTGCCGAGATGTTTCTGGTTGGGATTGGCGTCATCGCGATCAGGAGCGACTTAATCCGCGGTTCGAACAGATATTAGAGACCACGGTAGTGTAGGCAAAGACGAATCCTGCTGCCTAATTTGCGAATCCAGTGTCAGAAGTCGATTGAAATCAGGAAGCAGGGCACAGTGGCTCAATGTGAGAGGCCATCCAGTTCGCTAGCATTCAGACATCAGGGACCTGAGTTGAAGTCGCCGTCACGATTCTGGGCACCATCAGAAACGCCGGAACTGGAACCTTATCGGGCTGGTTTTGCTCCGAAGAAACCGACGTTGCATCGGACGTAACCATCGACCGTCCAAGATCGGGTTCGGCTGCTGCCGGTTTGACCGATTCGTCGGGCTTGGGTTCAAGCCGAAATCAACTCGTGCACAACGTTGCCAGAGACATCGGTCAGGCGGAAATCGCGACCGGCATAGCGGTAGGTCAGTTGCTTGTGATGAAAACCCAGAAGATACAACATCGTGGCGTGCAGGTCATGAACGTGAACAGGGTTTTCAACTGCTTTGAATCCGAACTCGTCCGTGGATCCAAAAACAGCCCCTCCCTTAACACCGCCGCCGGCCATCCAAACGGTGAAGCCGTGGTGATTGTGATCGCGACCGTTGACCTTTCCGGCGTTGGCGCCCGGTTGCGGAAGTTCGACGACAGGGGTACGACCAAACTCGCCTCCCCAGATGACGAGCGTTTCGTCGAGCAGTCCACGTTGTTTCAGATCGGTTAACAGAGCTCCGATGGCGCGATCGCATTGTCCGGCCAGTCTTCGATGATTGACCTCGAGATCGTCATGATTGTCCCAAGGTTGTCCCTGTCCATGCCAGACTTGAACATACCGAACGCCGCGTTCGATCAGTCGCCGGGCGATCAGGATTTGTCTGGCGTTGACACCTTCGCCATAGGCATCGAGGACATGTTGGGGTTCCTGCGATACATCGAACACATCGGTCGCTTCCATTTGCATACGGAATGCGAGTTCGTATGACTGAATCCTGGCTTCAAGCGCCGGGTCGGTCCCATGCTCGCGAAGATGGATCTGGTTCAGCTGATTCAGGGAGTCCAGTTGTTCCCGTTGCTGTTTCCGGCTGACACTGGCGTTGGTGACGTTCTCGACCAGTTGTTCGATCGATTGGTGTTTCGTGTCCACATGGGTTCCCTGGAAGACACCGGGCAGGAACGCGGATTGCCAATTCTGAGTGTCTTTGATCGGATAGCCGCCCGGGCATAGCGCAATGAATCCGGGGAGGTTTTGATTTTCCGATCCCATTCCGTACGTTACCCAGGATCCAACACTGGGACGGACCAGTCGCGACTCGCCACAATTCATCAACAACAGTGAGGGTTCATGATTGGGAACATCCGCATGCATCGAGTTAATCACAGCGATATCGTCCATGTGTTGTGCGGTATATTTGAACAGTTCGCTGACGTGGATTCCGGACTCGCCATATTGCCTGAAACGGTACGGAGAAGCCATGGCAACACCGGTTTTGCGTTCGGTCTGGAAAGAGATCGGCAGCTTCTGGCCATCCCGTTGTTGCAATTCTGGTTTGTAGTCAAATGTGTCAACGTGCGAAGGGCCACCATTCATGAACAAATGGATCACACGCTTGGCTTTGCCGGGGAAATGCGTTGCTCGTGGCTGAAGCGGGTTTTGATTCGGTCGGTCATCTGCCAGCGCCGACCACAGCATGCCGTCATCCCCCAGCAAACCCGCCAGCCCAAACGTGGCCAACCCCGTCCCGCAGCGGCGAAGCAGGCTTCGGCGTGAGAGGGAACCCATCTCCAATCTCTTGTTTTGCTGCATCGGTTCCGGCTCGTTCTCAAATAACTAAATTCGTCAACTTCAACCCAAACTTAGGCTTCAACCCAAACTCGAACTTCCTCTTAAATCTGACCTCACCCCATTCGGCCTGCGATCCAAACTACCGCAAACCCACGCAGTTTCGCGTGGCCATTGACGCCGTGACTGAGCACAATTTCGCGGAGCGAATTGCCAACATCGCAACGCGGCTAATCAATAAACTCGAATTCATTCGTACATAACAGCAGTTGAGCATAGCGCTGCCAGATGCCGAGATTTTTCTCGCCTGTCCGCGGACTCGACGAATCGATGAACTGCCGACCAATTTCGAGTTCCTCGGACGTCGGGTCGCGTTGGTAAATCGCGTGATACAGCCATGTTAGTTTAGCGGGCACGCCGGTATTGCTGAAATCGGGAATCGCATCGACTAAATGACGGGCTTGCTGGGTTACAAAAAGTGAATTCATCATAAACAGTGCCTGTTGCGGCACCGTCGTCCGGATTCGTCTGGCGGTGCTTTGGTCCGGATTGGCCAAATCAAAAACGCGATATAATCCAGGCAGGTCTTGCCGATTGATCAAGCCGTAGATGGTGCGGCGATTGCTGAGGGGAGGCTTGAACAGCTCCACCGATTTACCGTACAGGGTCAGGTCCAATTGACCACTTACAGCCAGCATGGAATCACGCAGCGGCTCGAACTCCAGGCGCCGTCGGTTCATTTTCCACAATAGTCGATTTTCGGAATCCCGTGCAACACAATCGGACCGTTCGTCGCTGGCTTGGCAATACGTATCTGAGAGCATGATCGACCGGTGGAGCTGCTTCACCGACCAACCGTTGTCGATGAATTCTGCCGCGAGGAAATTGAGCAAGTCAAGCTGAACAGGTTGCTCACACCGAATTCCGAAATCGCTGGGCGTGTCTACCAGGGGTCTCGAAAAATGATGCATCCAGACTCGGTTGACCAGAACTCGAGCGGTTAACGGATTTTCCCGACTGGCAATCTTCTCCGCCAAATCAAGACGCCCGCTCTGGCGTTCGAAAATCGGACGTTCGTTCAATCCCTCCGGATCTTCTCGGCTTAACAATGCCACGAACCGGCGAGGCACGATATCGCCGCGTTGGTGTTCATTGCCCCGAAGCATGATGTGCTGCTCATTGAGTTGCTCGTTATCACGCAGCACCATGGCGCGGGCCAGACCAGCTGGCGACTCAGCATTGTGTTTGACAATCGCCGCTTGAAGCTTCTCCAGTTCTTGCCGCTCGGGAAGTTCCATGTATTTGTCGAATTTGTCCAGCGAAATCCTTGCCGGGGAGCGATTGTCGAACAGGATTGCGGCGATTTCGCGACGGGGGCCGTCAAACTGACCAATCGGTGGTTCTTTGGATCCCCTGGACTTCCATTCTTCGAGCGTTTCCGAAAACAGCTCTCCCAGGATCCGGGCGAGTTCGATTTTCTGAATGGGTGGATTGGATTTCAATTTTTCCAGGTAGAGTACGTTGATCCTGGTTTCATCCGGGTGGTTTGACCAGTGATCAATAAGCACGGCCGCATTTAGTTCGAACTGGTCGTCGGCGATCGCCAACAAATCGAGCGACGGCTTGATCAGTGCCGGATCGTCGTGGTTTTTGCGCAGGTAGTTCCGCCACTGGTCAAGAACTCCGGTTCGAATATCCGCCGCCTTGAGTTGGATAAACGCCTGCTTCTCAATCAGCAATTCCTGTTCTGGAGCGATGACGAGCGCAAGGTAATCGGGAAAATGCTCGTCAATGTGTTGTCGCAGTGCTTGATGTTTTGATTGGCGGAACGTGACGATTCTGTTCTTGAGTTCATTCAACTCCTGAAAGTAGGATTCGAACCTGGCTCTCTGCTGATCGCTCCCGATCAATGGCAACTCGTCGGGAACATGATTGTTGGCGAACACGCTGTACAGAGAGTAATAATCCTGGGTCGGAATCGCGTCGTATTTATGATCGTGGCAGCGGGCACAACTGACGGTCAGCCCCATCAGGCCGCGTGTTACAACATCGACTTGATCGTCCACCGTTTCCGGACGCCCCAGGTATTTCCTGCCAACGGTAATGAATCCCAGGGCCGCGAGTGTTTTCTTGTCGCCCGGAACGTCAAGGTGGTCGGCCGCAAGTTGCTCACGAATGAACTGGTCATACGGCAAATCAGAATTGAAAGCATCTATGACGTAATCGCGATAAGTAAACGCAAACGGGTAACGATTGTCGGCATTGCCAAGTGCATACCCACTCGTGTCTGAATACCGGGCAACGTCCAGCCAATGCCGCGCCCAACGTTCACCATACTGCGGAGAATCAAGCAGGCGGTCGACGAGTTCGGAGTAGGCATTCGGCGAGTCGTTATTGACAAACGACTCGACCTGGCTGTACGTCGGCGGCAACCCGGTAAGGTCAAATGTAGCTCGCCGAATCAATGTCCGGCGATCCGCTCGCGGCGAAAGCGAAAGACCGATCGACTCGAGTTTTGCCAATACAAACCGGTCAACTGCCGATACGGCCCGGGATTGAACCGGGGGTGCTGCCGGCCTGCGAATCGGCTGAAAAGCCCAGTGGTTTCGTCGGTGCTGCTGTATCAACTCTTCTATCGAAAACGGAGAGATCGTCGCAGCGGATTTGGGCCAGGGCAATTTCATCTCCACCCACCGCACCAAATCGGCAATTTCATTTTCCGACAGTTTCCTGTTGGGCGGCATTTCAAAATCACCGGCATGGCGCACCGCTTGGACAATCAGGCTTGTGTCAGGTTCGCCCGCAACGGCGCCGGCATTGCCGCTGGATCCCCCTGCCAGAATCGCGTCGCGAGAATCAAGCCTCAATTCACTTTCGGATTTTTGCGGTCCATGGCATTCCAGGCAATGCCTGGTCAGGAGTGGGCGAATGCGGTCTTCAAAGAAATCTAACTGTTCGGGGGCAAATACGTTTTCGTCGATCGTTGTCTTTGCATCAGTCGAAATCGCGAGTACGCTCGCGATTCCAATCCAGAGAAGATGCCATGAAATTTGTCTTGAATTCATCAATCAAATTCTAAATTCGGTGATCCGGGAATAGAATGCTCGAATCGTCTACCGACCCGTTGTCCGCAGCAAAAAATCTGAATCAAGTATTCGGGGCGACCGGGAAAACAGCCGCGCTTGATTATACCAGCGATCGGTGAAGGTCCGAAAAAGATTCGAAGCGGGAATGGTTTTCGATCCTGGCGGTTGCCTGAACCGCAAAACCCCGGTGGAATTTCAATTTCCCGGTTTTGGGACGACGAGATACGCCGGTTCAATCCCGAGAATTTCAGGATCATCCGGCGATGGCTCGCCCAGGAAGTTAGCCTCTTGGGCGCGAATGAGTGTTCCTTTCACGATCACTCCTCTCGTTACCCGGGCAGAGGTAACGGAAAATTGGCGGGACAAGTCATTAACGGCTGTCATGATGGCTTGGCCCACCGTTTGACAATCTCAACACCCACTTCACAGGCCGCGACCATCTCGTCAAGGCACGCCCACTCCAAGGGAGAATGGATGTTGTGCTGTCCCGATGAAAGGTTGGGAGTCGGCAAACCGAGTTCCGTCAACCGCGAACCGTCCGTACCGCCGCGAACAATGGTTCTTTGGTAACTTCGGCCCAGCGACTCGTGCGCGTCCATGGCATACTGAACCGCACGTGGTTCATGGACCAGCCCATCGGCCATATTGCGATACTGCTCGACGATTTTGATTTCGACTTTCGTACCTGGGCAGATTGTTTCAACATCCGCGGCCGTCACGCGTAATATATCGGCGTATTTCGTCAGTCTGGCCGTATCGAAGTCACGAATCAGGACCTTCACCGTCGCCTTGCCGACCCCCCCTTCGACGGTGTAGGGATGCAGGAATCCCTGCCTCTTGTCCGTTCGTTCGGGCGAGAGTTCCTCTGGCATCCGTGCCAGAAAATGACCGACGGCTCGGCTGGCGTTGACCATTTTGTCTTTCCCGTAGGCGGGATGAGTATTCACACCGGTAAACGTAACGACAGCCATGTCTGCCGAAAAGGTCTCTTCGTCAATATCCCCCTGCCCTCCTCCGTCAAAGTTATAACAAACCGTTGCGTTTACTTTGTCAAGGTCAACGTGGTCAACGCCGTGTCCGATTTCTTCGTCGCAGGTAAAAAAGATCCGCACGTGGCCCCGGGGGATGTCCGGGTTTTCGATCAAGTGATTGGCTAACTCCATTATGATCGCAACGCCCGCTTTGTCGTCGCCACCGAGCAGTGTTGTGCCATCGGTAGTAATAATCGTCTTGCCTGCGGCAACTGCCAGTTCCGGGCAATTCGCTGCGGTCATGATCTTGGTGGGGTCGCCGGAAAGGACGATGTCGCTCCCATCAAAATTCTCGATCACGTTGGGCTTAACGCCCTTCCCTGTTGTTTCCGGTGAAGTATCCACGTGGGAATTAAACGCGACGACCGGGGCGTCTTCAATGTTGCCGGGAATGGTTCCGTAGACGATGCCCCATTGGTCCTGAACGGCATCGGCAATCCCCATCGACGTCATTTGATCGACGAGCAGCTTTCCGATCTCCAGTTGGCCCGGAGAACTGGGGTAGTTGCCGGTGTCTTCCACAGCTGTTGTGTCAATTTGAACGTATTGCAGGAAGCGTTCGAGTAGTCGTTTTTTATTCATGTTTGGATTGGCTGGTCTGGAGGGTGTGGGTGTTCTGGACGCGGCGCTCGTTGGGTCGGATGCGGAAAACATCTCTGTTAGCCAGATGTGAGCCTGCGATTCATGTTCGGTTGTTTGCTGGTGGTTCAAGCTTCTGTCATCGTCGCAGGCACACGAAACGCGCTCGGTTCTGTGGTCTGAACCATTCGGGCTATTTCATTAAATCCAATGTACCCATGATCCTGGATCAACGCTCCGGACAGCCGGGTCGCCTTAGTTTCCAAACTCACATCACTGGGATACGATGATATTTTCCAGTCATTCAACAAAGCAACCATTCTATGACATCCCCCGCCGTTAGCTACCTCGTTTTCGACATCGAAAGTATCGCTGACGGCAACCTGATCTCGAAAGTACGCTACCCTGCCGAAAACTACTCGCCTGAAAAAGCGATCGAGGTTTATTGCGCGCAACTTCTGGAGCAATCGGGTTCCGAATTCATCCCGTATACCTACCATCTACCGGTATCTGTCGCGATCATCAAGGTTGGCGTCGACCTGAAGATCATCGACATCGTGACGCTGGACTCGCCCCGATATCGTTCGCATGTGATAACAAAGACGTTTTGGGATGGCTGGAAGGCGTACAAGATGCCGACGCTCGTCAGCTTCAACGGCAGGACCTTTGATATTCCTCTGATGGAAATGTCGGCGTTCCGATTTGGAATCAGCATCCCGGACTGGTTCAATCTCAACGATCGGACGTACGATCAAAAACGAAATCGCTATAACCAGGCCTCGCATTTGGACTTGCAGGAAGTTATCACGAATTTTGGAGCCACTCGTTTGAATGGCGGATTGAACCTTGTCGCCAATCTGCTTGGCAAGCCGGGAAAAATGGGGATCGCGGGCCACATGGTCCAGGAGCTTTACGACAAGGGTGAGTTGCTTCGAATCAATGACTACTGTCGCTGCGATGTGTTGGATACTTATTTTGTCTTGTTGAGAACGAAGGTTCTCATTGGTCAAATTAGTCTCGAAGATGAACAGTTGTTGGTCAAGGATGCCATGGAGTGGCTCGAGATGAAGTCCGACGAGTTTCCCGTTTACGGTGAGTACATCCAGCAATGCGAGCCATGGAGAAATCCCTGGTTGGAGTCTTGAGTTGCCCTGGAACGATGCCCAGGTTGTTTCGGTATTTATCCTTTCGGGGAAACCAATGGTGGCAATTTGTCGTTGCCGCACGGTATAATCGGTCAGCGACTTTGCCTCCCGTTCATTTCAAACTCGCAGCTGAACCGGCCTTCACGATTTCCCATTGATGAGAAGGGCCACCAACGATGAGAATCCTGCACAAGTTACTTCTGGCCACGGTTCTGCCCTGCTTGCTGATTTGGATGGTCGGCTTGTACGCGACCAGCGTGAGCCAGAACAGTTTGCAGGAGGCAATCAAAGCGACTTCGTTGGCACGGGCGCGTGCGGTGATGGACGAAATCGACCGGGTTGTTCAGGTCCGAATGACGGGCTGGAAAGCTGTCTCCCGCAGTGACCTGGTTCAGGATTCACTGACCGAATCCAATCTCGAATTTCTGCAAAGGGACAATGCACCGGCTTTGATTGCAGAGCGCGACAAACTCTGGCAGGCCAACAGTGATCAATCGGTCGAATTGGTTCGAGAATTGATGGGAAACAGGTTGGCCCGGGATCTGAATCGTCGTCTGACCAAGCTCAATGAAAGTAGCAGCTATTTGGTGTTTGGCGAGGTTTTTATTACCAATTGTTTCGGGGCCAACGTCGCGCAAACCAATCGAACTTCGGATTACCGACAGGATGATGAATTGTGGTGGCAGCAGGCGGTTGCCGAAGGCGAATTTGTCAGTGATGTCCAGTTTGACGACAGCGCAAATATCCTTTCTGTCGACATCTGTTTGCGAATTGACGACGACGATGGCAATCTGTTGGGTGTGATGAAAGCGGTCATGAACATCCAGGAAGTCCTGAGCGTGATTGACAGTCGCGCCCAATCCTACCGGGACGGTGAGCGACTGTTGATGCTGAGCAAGACGGGCAGCATTATCCATGTCGGCAACCGTCCCCAGAGAACGACCGTTCAGGGCGAGAATTACTTTGAGGAGATCAGGGTCAGCAAGGAATCGCCCAATGCGACGTTGAACCCGACCAATCCCTTGACGAACGAAAAACTCTTGTGTGCGTTCGCGCTGTCACAGGGTTACGGTGACTTTGCCGGGCTTGGCTGGGTTGTTGTGGATGAACGTCGCGAATCGCTGGTCTTTGGACCCGTCATTCAACTCCGACGTCGAATCACCTGGATTTCAATTGTCGCCACTTTGTCGGCGTTCCTGGTTGGTGGAGTGATCGCGTTGTCGCTGTCACGGCGCATTCGGAGGCTGACAGAAGCCACCGATGCGATTGGACGAGGGGAATTTGAAACCAAGGTTGATGTCAGCTCGAGCGACGAGATAGCAATGCTCGGAATTCACTTCAATCGAATGGGAAACCAACTGAGTCGCGTCAATCGGGAGCTGGTCATCGCACGGGATGAAGCGGACGCGGCCAACAAAGCGAAAAGTGCTTTTCTGGCCAACATGAGCCATGAGATTCGGACCCCGATGAACGGGATTATCGGGATGGGCGAATTGTTATCGCAGACCGATCTTTCAACTGAGCAGAACGATTACTTGAATTTGATTCGGCAGTCGTCCGAGGCGTTGCTGCGATTGCTTAACGATATTCTCGATTTCTCAAAGGTGGAAGCGGGCAAATTGGAGCTGGAGGAAATTGATTTCAGTCTCCGCGATTGCATCGGGCAGGCCGGGCAGGCCATTTCAGTACGCGCGGCCGACAAAGCACTGGAAATGATCTGCCGGATTGCGCCAGATGTTCCCGACTTGCTCATTGGCGATCCCGGTCGATTGCGACAAATCGTGACGAACATTGCTGGCAACGCGATCAAATTTACTGCTGAGGGCGAGATCGTGATCGATGTCCGTCAAGAATCGAGAAATGTCGATGAGGTGACTCTCGCTATCTCGATTGCCGATACTGGCATCGGAATTCCACTGGATAAGCAGGAAAAAGTATTCGACGCATTCGGACAGGCAGACGCTTCAACGACCCGGCGGTTTGGCGGAACCGGTTTAGGGCTGGCCATTTCTTCCCAATTGGTCGAAATGATGGGAGGCAAGATCTGGCTCGAGAGTGAGCCCGGCAAAGGTACGACATTTCACTTTACGGTCAAACTTGTTGCTTCGAACAAAGCGCCCCGCGAAAAGGCCGAATTATCTTCCTTGAAAGACAAACGAGTACTGATTGTCGATGACAACCACACCAACCTGCGAATTCTTGAGGAAATGTTTGCCGTTTGGGGAATGGACCCTGTCACGGTTGATTCGCCGCTGGAAGGTCTGGAAAGACTGACCGGGGCAGCGTCCAGCGGCGCGCCATTTGACCTGGTCGTCTCAGATTTCATGATGCCAGGTATGGATGGATTCGAGTTTGTCTCGCGAATCCGCCGGACGGATGCGATTGACGAAACAAAAGTCATCATCGTGTCGTCATCGATTCGAGCTGGACATTCGCTGCGATGTCAGGAACTTGGTGTCCAGCGATATATGGCAAAGCCGGTTGTTTACTCCGATTTGCTGAATACGTTGCTGACCATTTTCGGTTCGGAACCACCGCTGGCGTCGCTTTCAGAGACCTCTCTGGCTCCCGATTCGCGTCTGAATATTCTCCTGGCCGAAGACGGGTTGGTAAATCAAAAAGTTGCGGTTGGACTACTGGAGAAAAGAGGCCACAAAGTCGATGTCGCAGTCGACGGACAAAAAGCGGTCGAGGCCTGGGAGGCCGGTGCTTATTCTCTGATTCTGATGGATGTTCAAATGCCGGTCATGGACGGTTTCCAGGCAACCTCCGTTATTCGGGAAAAAGAACGAGCCACCGGACAGCACATTCCGATCATCGCGATGACCGCCGGCGCGATGAAGGGAGATCGGGAAAAATGTCTCGAGTCCGGAATGGACGACTACGTTTCCAAACCGGTCAAGCCCGACGAGCTATTCAAGGCCATTGAACAAACGTGGGCCCGATTTGACAATACGGGCCCCTCGATTTGAAATTCCATCTGTCAATGGTTGACACCGAGAGATACCAGTCGCACTCCCGGAGAAAACATGAATCATCTGCTGTTCGCATTGTTGCTCGCAGGCTTGCTCCTGATGGGTTGCACCCGGGAAATCGGCCCTGCCAAAAGCAAGTCGAGTTTATCTCTGGCTGCAACGGGAAGAACCGCCGTCGAACCCGGGGTATTTGACAGAACGTATGTCTCGAAATCGGGCGCCGTGGTGCGGTATACCCTTTCGATTCCCCAGGGCTACGATCCTGATCAACCGGCTCCGCTGATCGTCGCCCTGCATTTCGGCGGCAAGGTGACTCCACATTATGCCCGCGGCATCATTGAAACGCTGATCGTACCGGGGTTGTCCGAACTGAGCGCGATTGCCGTGGCTCCCGACTCAATCGCAGGACCCTGGACCAACGAAGAAAACGAAAAAATGGTCCTGGATTTGATGGACAACATCAACCAGCAATTCAACATCGACCGGGACAGGACATTGCTGACCGGATTCAGCATGGGTGGTCACGGAACGTGGTATATTGGCAGTCGCAATCAGGATCGTTTTTCGGCGCTGATTCCCGTCGCCAGTGCACCGATGGCCGATAGCAACGTCCAATGGACGACGCCGATCTATGTGCTTCATTCACGTGCCGATACGGTCGTCCCCATCAAAGCGACGGAAGCCTATGTCGCTGCACAGAGAGCACTGGGAAACAAGCAGATCGAGTTGGTCGTGGTCGACGACCTGCCGCATTTTCAAACCGCGAGTTTTGCGACCCCGTTGAAAAGCGCCGTACCCTGGGTGTGGAAAATCTGGAAGGCTGGTCCGAACGAAGAATAAATCAACGCCAGCGGGAACTACTTGGTTGCCATTGCCGCTCGCCCGGCGCGTTTGCGCTCGGTTTCCTTGAGCAACATCTTTCGTAAACGAATACTGCTTGGTGTGATTTCAACCCACTCGTCGTCTTCGACATACTCGAGCGCCGACTCGAGTGAAAACAGACGGGCTGGTTTCAAGAGAATATTCTCGTCGCTTCCGGATGCCCGCATGTTCGTCAGCTGTTTTGCCCTTGTCGGATTGACTGGGAGATCATTGGATCTGGCGTTTTCGCCGACAATCATTCCTTCATAAACGTCGTCGCCGGGAGCGACAAACAGATCAGCTCGTTGCTGCAGTCCAAAGAGCGCGAAACCGACTGCTTTTCCAGAAACCATCGAGATCATTACGCCGTTGGGTCGAGCCGCGATCTCGCCTTCGAGTGGTCGGAATTCGAGAAAGCGATGGTTGATAATCACGGTTCCCTGTGTCTGGTTAAGCAGCTTGGTTCGCATTCCAATCAGGCCCCGGGAAGGGATGACGAATTTCGCCAACGTGAACTCGCCACGGGTCGTCATTTCCAGCAGATCCCCCCGGCGGTTGCCGACCATTTCCATCACCGGACCGAATTTGTCGGTCGGGACTTCCACGACCAGCGTTTCAAACGGCTCATGTTTCTCGCCATTGATTTCTTTGATGACGACTTTGGGTTTTCCGACCGAGAGCTCGAATCCTTCTCGACGCATCGTTTCGATCAAGACCGCCAGGTGCAAAATGCCTCGCCCGGAAACGGCAAACGAATCGCCGGTTTCGAGCGGACGAACCCGAAGCGCAACATTACGATCAAGTTCCTTGATCAATCGTTCTCGCAACTGGCGGCTGGTGACATACTTGCCCTCTTTTCCAACAAGCGGGGAGCTATTGATGGAAAAAACCATTTCCAACGTAGGTTCATCGACGGAGATTCGAGGGAGTGGTTCGGTCAGCTCGAGGTCGCAGATCGTATCGCCGATTTCGATGTCCTCGATTCCGATAATCGCGACGACTTCGCCCGCTTCGGCACGTTCCACTTCGACCCTGCCAAGTTTGTCAAACGAGTTGAGTGCCGAGATCTTGCAAACGCGCGGTGTGCCGTTGGAACCGATTACATTGACCGACTGGCCTTTTTTGACAAATCCGCTGCGAATTTTTCCGATGGCGATTCGGCCCACGAACTCGGACCAGTCCATCGTCGTCACACCCATGCGAAACTTGCCCGGCTCGATGACGGGCGGGCTGACTTGCGCCAGCACGAGGTCCAACAGCGGTTCCATGTTTCCCGAAAACACTTCAGGATCGGTTGTCGCAAAACCGTCTCTCGCGGACGCATAAATATAATGAAAGTTATCGAGGAACTCTTCGCCACCCATTTCCAGGATCAACTCCATCGCTTCGTCAACCACTTCGGCTGTCCGAGCGTCGGGACGATCAACCTTGTTGACAACCACAATCGGCTTCAGGCCGGCTTCCAGCGCCTTGCCCAACACGAAACGAGTTTGAGGCATCGGTCCTTCGGCGGCATCAACCAGCAACAGCGCTCCGTCAGCCATCTTCAGCACACGTTCGACTTCGCCACCGAAATCGGCGTGACCCGGTGTATCGATAATGTTGATTTTCACTCCCTTGTAGGGAAGCGCGATGTTCTTGGCGAGGATGGTGATCCCGCGCTCTTTCTCGATGTCGCCCGAATCGAGGATCCGTTCGCCTTGCAGTTGCGACTCGCGGAACTGTCCGCTCTGACGAAGCAGGCAATCAACGAGTGTCGTCTTGCCATGGTCGACGTGAGCGATGATGACGATGTTTCGAATGTCTTTACGTTGGGTCATGTGTTTTCTTTTCAATTCACGCGTTCGGAGAGCGATCGACAGCCGTTAAAAGTGGTCGGAAACAGGCAGAGTTACCCGAAACGTGAAAAAGCGAATGGTATCGAGACCAGGAATGGACCTGAATGAGCGGCTTTCGGTCTCAACGCACGCGAATTTCGTGAGTCGCAATCATACCGTTCCGAACCGATATCCGATAGCGGAAACCGGTCGTTGCGGCAAGGTTGTCCCGGTCCTGGCAAGGTTGTTCTTCGATCAGGTTGGTCCTAGACTTGGTTCAATGGGACTTGCTTGAACTGCGAGAAACCAAGGCGAATGCCAGCATTTGACTCAGGGAGCATCGGCTGGATACCCTTGTCCCTTGATTCTCGAAGCGACAGGCACCCGGGACCGCCTGGCAATGAACCGTTGCCGTGCTGCGAAAAGCGGTTCCCGCTGGCAGCCCATAAAAGTATTGGGATACCAGGCAAAACGAGTCGAATTACAACGAACCATAAGGTCTAACGGTGGCAAGAGTCGTACTAGCAATGTCAGGGGGCGTCGATTCCAGTGTCGCGGCGCACCTGTTGATCGAACAGGGCCACGAAGTAATCGGCGTGTTCATGCGGCATGGCGAGAAAGCGGTCCAGGCGTGCGCGATCGAAGGCAAACTCGATTCATCCCCTTTGCTGCCGGTTCTCAACAATCGAGCCGACCACAAACAAGGCTGTTGCAGTGCATCGGATGCCGAAGACGGTCGCCGGGTCGCCGAACGGCTGGGCATTCCGTTCTATGCACTTAACCTGGAAGAGGAATTTCGCGGCATTATTGATTACTTTGTGGATGAATACACCGTCGGTCGGACGCCCAATCCGTGTGTGATGTGCAACAACAGGATCAAGTTCGGAAAGCTGTTTGATTACGCCGACAGCGTGGAAGCAGAATTCCTGGCAACCGGCCATTACGCCCAATTGAGCCGTGAGGCCGGTCAACTCCAACTGCTACGTGGCGTCGATCAGGGAAAAGACCAGTCC
Source organism: Planctomycetaceae bacterium (assembly GCA_024642205.1). Classification (GTDB taxonomy): domain Bacteria; phylum Planctomycetota; class Planctomycetia; order Pirellulales; family Pirellulaceae; genus Mariniblastus. Next base: position 16,221 of record JAHEBQ010000088.1, read on the forward strand.
TACGTTCTGTTTGGAATCAAACAAAAATTCCTGAATCGTATGCTGCTTCCAGTTGGCCAGTATCAAAAACCGGTGATCCGTGAAATCGCGGGACAGCTTGGATTGAACGTGGCTGAGAAAAAGGACAGTCAGGAAATCTGTTTCGTGACATCTGGTCAGCACGATGAATTCGTTCGTCAGCGACGAGGTGACATCGTGAACGAGTCCGGCGGCGAGTTGGCTGGCGAAATTGTCACGACGGATGGAACGGTCGTCGGTCAGCATCCAGGCATCGAACGGTTCACGATTGGACAGCGAAAGGGCCTGGGCGTTGCAATGGGGGAACCCTATTTTGTGGTCAAGATTGAACCGGGAGAAAAACGCGTCGTGATTGGACGCCTCGCGGAACTTGGCCGGCATGAATTGACAGCCAGCGATACAAATTGGCTGTTCAAACCACCAGCCGGTAAATTCAAATGCGCAGCCCAAATCCGCTACAACAGTCGAGCCCACGCGGCAACCGCGGAGGTGCTTCCAGAGTCCCGTTTGCACATTGAATTCGACGAACCTCAAAACGGCGTCGCTCCGGGCCAGGCCGTCGTCTGCTATGACGGCGATCAAGTCCTCGGTGGGGGCTGGATTGACTCGTGAATCAACACACGGTGGCCTGGGCGTGAGTCGAATCGGAACGCTGTCAACTGGCGGCGTAAGGGGCCTTGTTCGTGGCGAAAACGCCTGGGTCTTTGGATTATCCCGGTCTGGACGAGCGCGCTAACTTTTGGCCTGCCGAAAAATTCGCTATCATGACAGCTTCCGATTCCCGATTCGCGCGATCGTAGCGGATTCGAATCATCAATTTTTGTTGAAGGTTGAGGGACACCGTGCAGTCGAACCAGCAATTTCATGAATTTGAATTTCTTGTTGCCCAGTTATTGGGTGCCGATCCTGTGAATACAGATGACCTGGTCCGGATTGCGATTTTCGCTGGAATCGCTCTGCTGTTGTTGATGGCACTTGGTTTGCTGATGGCATTTGCGAAATATGGCAAACTCTGGTTCCAGGCGTATATGTCGGGCGCCGATGTTAGCCTGTTCAGTTTGATCGCAATGGGGTTTCGCAAAGTTCGTCCCGACATGATCGTGAAAGCGAAAGTCATGGCCAAACAGGCTGGCCTCAACATCAGCCGCAAAGACGGAATCAGCACTGAGCAATTGGAAGCCCACTATCTCGCTGGCGGTGACGTAATGAAGGTCACCAATTCGATCATTGCTGCGCAGCGGGCCAACATCGACCTGGATTTTGATCGAGCCGCCGCGATCGATCTGGCCGGCCGTGATGTCATGGACGCCGTTCGGACATCGGTCTATCCGAAGGTGATTGATTGTCCGGATCCACAACGAAGCGGTAAAAACTTCTTGAGCGCCATGTCCAAGGACGGCGTTGAATTGATGATTCGAGCCCGGGTTACTGTTCGTACCAACCTGGAACAGTTAATCGGAGGAGCCACCGAAGAGACGATCATTGCCCGCGTCGGTGAATCGATCATTTCATCGATTGGATCCTCCGATCGGCACCAGCAGGTTCTCGAAAACCCGGATCGGATATCGCGCGCTGTTCTTGAGCGCGGACTTGACGCGCACACCGCGTTTGAAATCGTCTCGATTGACATCGCCGATATTGACGTCGGGGAGAACATCGGAGCCCGCCTGCAAGCAGACCAAGCCGAAGCCGACACGCGTGTCGCGCAAGCTGCCGCAGAAAAACGCCGCGCCGACGCGATCGCCACCGAGCAGGAAATGAAAGCAGACGTGGCCAAACAACGGGCCCAGTTGGTGTTGGCCGAGTCAGAGGTTCCCCAGGCGATGGCTGATGCATTTCGCCAAGGCAACTTGCGCGCGATCAAGAACTCGTCAAACTAGTCCAGGAAATGGAATCGTTGTTTGACGAAGTTTCTTGAATTTGGTCTCGGGGGAGAATCGCAAAAACCACGTGATCGATGAGCTTTGTGAACGGACCCCTTACCAGCACGAAACAAACAGTGCCTGCACCGTCGGCCCAGGGTGGACTCGCCGGCAACCATCTGCCACCACATTGGGCTGGGCCGGGAATTTGCACTTAAACCGCAATACAGCTAGTGACGACGTAGACAGCGGTCAGATTATCTGCCAGAGACGATTTCAGGTCCGGTTGAACGCAAACAAGAAACATTTTTGAATACCACGTCCCAAGGAAAACCATGTCCGGCTCGACGAAATATTGGCTGTTGAAGTCAGAACCCGATTGCTTTTCGATTGACGACCTTGCGCGAGAGAAAAACAAAACAACCTGTTGGGATGGCGTTCGAAACTACCAGGCCCGGAATTACATCCGCGACGACATGCACAAAGGGGACAAGGTCCTGTTCTACCATTCCAGCACCAATCCGCCGGGCGTTGCCGGAGTCGCAAAAATCGTCAAGGATCCCTATCCTGACTTTACGGCGTTTGATCCCAAGGACAAACACTTCGATCCAAAATCAAGACAGGAATCGCCGCGCTGGTTCATGGTTGATATCAAGCTGGAAAAAAAACTGAAGCGATTCGTATCGCTCGACGAGCTCCGCAAGATAAAAAGTCTCGAAGGAATGGTGCTGCTGCAGAAGGGATCTCGGCTCTCGGTTCAGCCAGTCACGCAACAGCAGTTTGAAATTGTCTGCCAACTGGCAGACAAACCAGCGCCCGCGGAATAACCCGTTTCCTGAACGTCCAAGTGCTTCCTTGAAACGCTATTTTTCTCTGGATGAACGCCTGGATCTCTTTTTGGAAGCCTGGGCAACTCCGCCATCGATGCCGGGTTTCAGTTTGAATGTGCCACGCGAATCAGGTAGACTTTAGGCGGCAAGGCGATGGATGCACGTGAACCCGGTATGGTCGTAGATCGATGTCAAACATCCGCAGTCGTCAATGACTTGATGGATTCAGGGCTTTTCGGCGAACGGCATCTCGCGTGCAAAATGTTTTCAGGCCTGCTTCGAGTGGGCATGCGAGCGCGAAAGGGTGACGGATGAAGCCAACTCACCGACCGCGACTTTCGGTGTCGAAGCCGACGTTGGATCACCGGACTCAAGGTCTCCCGGAACGACCCGGTTTGTTCGAATCTCGCGGTTCAAATCCGCGGAATGAAGTCAACTCGTCCGGTCCCGCGGTGCCATCTGCTGGCGTGCGAGATACTCCAGTCCTCGCGGTCGAGCTTGCCGGACCGCCGACACAAGTTGAGCTTTCCCCTTTCCGCAAAGGTTGCACGGTTTTGTCGCCATCCGCGATTTCGTCGGACGGACCATTGACCCCGCCGGTCGTAACGGGAACTGTCGAAATCGAAGTCGAAGGCGAAGAGCGCCGGCCATTTGAACTTGGTGATCTATTGACTCGCGAGTTTGCGGCCCGCAATTCCGGATTTTTGATTTCGCTCGCGTTTCATACGTTGGTGATGCTTTTGCTTTCTTGCGTCCTGATTCACGGGACTGGCAAAGCGTTGATCGTACTCCAGTTGCTCAACTCGCCCGACATCCAACAAGATGCAGGTGTCATCGCCGAGTTTGACGTGGAGGTAAATGACCTGGACGAGCTTGTTTCCGCTGTCAACCAGGATCTTTTCAATTCTACGTTTGGCGAAAGCGACGGGGACCAGCAAGTCACCGACTCCAGCCAGTTCGCGGGGACCGCGGGTAACGGCGATAAAACCCAGGGTCAAGGCGACGGGAAATCGGCAAAGTTTTTCGGGACACGGGCAATGGGTAACAAGTTCGTCTATGTCCTGGATCGTTCGGGATCGATGGCTTATGAATCCGCCGATGTTCCCGGTTATAAAGTCAGCCGGTTTGATGTTGCCAGGGTTGAGCTGCTGAACTCCGTTGAAAGCCTGCGCCCGCATCAGGAGTTCTATGTGGTCCTGTTTTCAACAGGCATGCAACTGATGTTCAACCAGGAGTCTCTGGTTCCTGCACCGGTCAAAGCGACACCCGAAAACAAGGCGCGGCTCAAGGAGTGGCTTTGGCGGGACCAGGCAAACGGAGGCACCGATCCTCGTAGCAGTTTGAAATTGGCTTTCAAGATGAATCCGGATGCCATTTTCATGCTTAGCGACGGCGAGTTTCGCGATGAAAAAAAAGACGGCAACCCACTGGCAATCGACATTACACGCCAAAAAGTCAAGGAAGGCACACCGATCCGAATCAATTCGATCGCACTTGAAGACGACGCGTCCAAGGTTAACCTGGAGGAGTTGTCGGCGGTCAGTGGTGGCCAATTCAAGTTTGTGAAAGTCA
>JAHEBQ010000004.1:0-175719 GCA_024642205.1 Planctomycetaceae bacterium
GCAAAGTTTCCTCGACCTTTTGAACGAGTTATCATTGGCGACCACCGACGTGACTTTGGCAATCGGAGTGCCACCGCAGGAACTGATTACGATTGTGCAACCATGATGGACGATTTTCCGGAACGCGATCACGAGCCCAGGGCTCAAGTTATCCTGCGTTTCGGCAAAACGATTCTGTTCCTGGTTTTTGCACTCTGCCTGGCAGACGGCTGCTGGGGAATGACGATGCCGTCATCCCTTAGATTCGTTTTTCCGTTTCCAGGATGTTGAGCGTGGTTCTCAAAACCGCGTCCGGGGTCAGCGAAATGCTATCGATTCCCTGCTGGACCAGGAATTCGGCGAACTCCGGGTAGTCGCTGGGAGCCTGGCCGCAAATGCCGATTTTGCGTCCGGTTTTCCTGGCGGACGCGATGACCGAAGCGATGGATCGCTTAACCGCGTCATCACGCTCGTCAAAAATGTGGGCCACGATTTCCGAATCTCGATCCACGCCGAGGGTCAATTGCGTCAGATCGTTGGAGCCGATTGAGAAACCATCAAAGACCTCAGCAAAGGCATCGGCCGAGATGACGTTGCTTGGGATTTCGCACATCACGTACAGTTCCAGGTCATTCTGGCCACGCACCAAACCGTGTTCTGCCATGGCTTCCTGAACCCGTCGGCCTTCTTCCGGTGTTCGGCAAAACGGGATCATCAACTTGACGTTGGTCAGACCCATGTCTTCACGAACTTTCTTCATGGCTCGACACTCGAGTCCGAATGCTGCGCGATAACGGGGGTCGTAGTATCGTGAAGCCCCCCGAAAGCCGATCATCGGGTTTTCTTCAACCGGTTCGAACTGTTTTCCGCCGATGAGATTGGCGTACTCGTTGGATTTGAAGTCACTCATGCGGACGATCACGTCTTTGGGATAAAACGCGGCGGCAATCATGGCAACACCCTCAGCCAACGTGTCGACAAAGAACTGTGGTTTGTCATCAAACGCAAAGGTGAGTTCATCGATCTGTTTCCGCGTTTCGGAGTCGGCTATTTGATCAAATTTCAACAAAGCCATTGGATGTATTTTGATGTAAGAGTTGATAACGAACTCCATACGTGCCAGGCCGACGCCGTCATTGGGAATCGAGCGAACGGAAAATGCTTCTTCGGGGTTGGCAACATTCATCATGATTTTTGTTTTTGGCCGTTGAAGATTTCCCAACTCGGTGCGTTCAACTTTGAAGGGCAACAGGCCATCGTAAACGTAGCCTACATCACCTTCGGCACAGGAAACCGATACCGGTTGGCCGTTCTTCAGGATTTCGGTCGCGTCCGCAGCTCCGACGACGGCTGGCAGCCCAAGTTCGCGGCTGACGATCGCCGCGTGGCAGGTTCGTCCACCCCGGTTAGTGACGATGGCCGCCGCTTTTTTCATGATCGGCTCCCAGTCGGGATCGGTCTTGTCGGTGACCAGTACTTCACCATCCTGAAATTTCGCTAACCCACGTGAGTCATGAATCACGTGGACTTGTCCACAGCCAATCCGCGATCCGACGGAACTTCCCCGAACCAGCACACGGCGGTCCTGGCTGGTGAGCCGGTAGGTTTCGAGGATCTCAACGGACTTTTGGGATTCTACGGTCTCCGGGCGGGCTTGAACGATAAACAGCTCCCCGGTGATTCCGTCTTTGGCCCATTCCATGTCCATCGGTGTCGGTACGCCGCGTTTTTTCGAGTAATGGTCTTCCACCACGCAGGCCCAGCGTGCGAGATGAAGAACATCATCGTCAGAAATGCAAAAACGGCGCCGGTCGCTTTCCGACACGGGGACGTTCTTTGTCATCTTGCTGCCACCAACGTCGTAGATCAACTTCATCTCTTTTGAACCCAATGTCCTCTTCAGGATTGGGCGAAAGTCCTTGTTCAGCGTTGGCTTGAACACGTAAAATTCATCAGGGGTCACCGACCCCTGGACCACATTTTCCCCCAACCCATACGCGGCATTGATCAGAACTGCATCGCGAAATCCGCTTTCGGTGTCAATGGAAAACATGACTCCTGACACGCCAACGTCGGATCTGACCATCTGCTGCACACCGATGGAAAGCGCGATCTCGGTGTTGGCAAAACCCTTGTCGGTTCGATAGGAGATCGCCCGATCAGTGAACAACGAGGCGAAGCAGCGGCGACAGCTGTCGAGCAATTGAGTCGTGCCGCGAACGTTCAAATAGGTTTCCTGCTGTCCGGCGAAACTGGCATCCGGCAAATCCTCAGCGGTCGCACTGCTGCGAACCGCCACATCGACCGGCTGATCCGGATTCGGGGACAGTGTCTGATAGGCTTCAACGATTGACCGGCTCAAGTCGTCCGGAAAACTGGCTTCGAGGATCAAGTGGCGGACTTGGGCACCACGCTGTCGCAGGTTGTCCACGTCACCCGTGTCAAGGTCTGCAAGAAGCTGCCGTATTTTTTCGTCGAGACCGGATTCGTCGAGGAAATACCGATAGGCGTCGGCTGTCGTGGCAAATCCGTTGGGGATCATGACTCCCGCAGGAGCAAGTGCCTGGTACATTTCACCCAAAGAGGCGTTTTTGCCACCGACAATCGGGACATCGTCAATACCAATCTGGTCAAACCAGCGAACGTATTTTGTCTTGATTGCTGTGGACATGGTGTTCCCCTTTATTGCATGAACCAGGACGGGTGAAATTCTGATGAAGTTCAGGGCGGAGCCACTTGTGGGCGCACCGACGTACTTCCAGGACTAAGTAACCGGAGTATGGACCCGGTTCAGCCGGGCAATCAGCTCACGATGATGCAGTTTGATGCACTCGTGTTCTCTGGCGAAGGCCTCCGCCTGTTTGACCCATTCCAGATGTTTCGCGGTCAGGGATTCGGGCACTTCCGATCCATAATGCTCACTTGAAGCGATTTCATGCTCGTGCGTTTTGAGTGTCGATTCCAGTTGGTCGATCGTTTTTTTGTACTCCGACAGGACCTTGGACTGATGCTCGAGCGACTTCAAAAACTCACCAACCTTTTTCGTCGCGGTAACAATTTCTTTTTGCCAAGTGCTCAAATCGTGTTGCCACATCGAATGTTGACGTTGCCAGTCTCGGTGATCGTCGTGCATGCTCGGTACGGAAATTAGCTTTTCAGACATGATTGGGATTCCTTCGTTGGTTGTTAATTATTTCGATCCTGCTTGTGGAGGCCGCCACAATTCCAGCATTTGACAAAGTTGCATGGAACCGCTTCCTCACAGAGCGGACATCGCCAATGGTCTTTCGGAAGGGAGTCATCGACCTGTAAATCGTCAGCACCCCGGTTCTTAAGCCGCATCAAAGCGATGACGATACCGAGTACGAGAATCGCCAGATAACCGAGACTTCTGAACATTGATCCCCCCAAGTTCCGAATTGTTTATTCCAGGCCCTCCGCGATCCACTGGCGAGCTTTTTCGAGACTGGCTACATCAAAGTACTTGATCTTGGCAGTGGTGAAAGGACGACAGAACAGCGACATGCCTTTTTCCCACTTGGATTCGCCAACGATAGCCAACCGTTCGATATCGCCAAAGTGTTTCATGTCAAACTTGATGTCTTCCCAAGTCGCGCCGACGGTCCAGCCATGAAAATCGTGCATGATGAAAAGTAGTCGGATTTTGCCGTATTGCTGGATCAATTCTTCGGCTGCAGGAACAAACAGTTCGTAATCCTCCGTTTCCAATTTCCCAGTCGCACAAACCTCCATCGTTTTGCCTTCGATGTTGATGTCGATTTTCTTGTAAGTGATGTCTTGCATCTTCGTGTCTCCTGTGCTTGAGTGAAACTCCAGGTATCAAGCCTGAACAACATCTCTCCCGGATGGGTTGCCTGAATACACTGCAATGAACGTGCCATGTTCGCCCCGGGAAAGCTTAAAGGTTCGAAAGCGAGGTTTGACAGCCAATACTTCTCCCAGAGAATCGTCAATATTCTGGTCACGGTACGTAAATTGCGTTGTACCTGGGCAGGGTTATCCTGGTCACTTAGTGTGCGATTTTCGATTTCGGAAAAGGCAGTGGAAATCAAATGAAACTCAGGTTTTTAGGGGCCAATCGCCAAGTCACCGGCTCCAAGTATTTGCTGCTAGCCAACGGAAAACAAATCATGGTTGATTGCGGCATGTTTCAAGAACGTGAATTCGCCGCCAGAAACTGGGAACCGTTTCCGTTGCGACCAAGTTCAGTTGACAAGCTTCTACTGACTCATGTTCATATCGACCATAGCGGCTTGTTACCGAAATTTGTCGCAGATGGATTTAACGGACCTGTTTTAGCGACCCAACCCACGGTTGATCTCGCGGACATTGTACTGCGCGATTCCGCACATATTCAGGAAGAAGACGCTGCGTACAAAAAACGCCGACATCGCAAAGAGGGACGCCACGGCACCCATCCCGAAATTCCGTTGTACACCAACGCAGATGTCGAGAGGACATTGTCTCTGTTTGATTCGGTCAAATACGGCAACCCCATCAAAATCGCAGACGGCATCATCGCAACCTTCCGGGATGCTGGACATATCCTGGGTTCGGCAATGCTCGAAATCGAAGTAAGCGAAGCTGGCAAAACCAATCGCATCATCTTTTCGGGAGACATCGGGCAGACCGGCAAGCCCTTTGTGCAGGACCCGACGCTGTTCGATCGCGCTGATTACGTCATCATGGAGTCGACTTATGGCGACCGTGATCACGAACCCCTGGAAGACATCCCAGAAAAGCTATGTGATGCGATTAACGAAACGGTTGAACGCGGCGGAAACCTCGTGATCCCGACGTTTGCGATTGAACGCGCCCAGGAACTGATGTACTACATTAGCGGACTTGTCTTTGCCAAGCGGATTCCCGCGATCCCGATTTTTCTCGACAGCCCGATGGCGGTGGACGTGACTGAGATTTTTCGGACCCATTGTCAGTACCTCGATACGGAAACGAGGAAGATGATCAGTACCGATTGTCCTCCGCTTCGGTTCCCTGGCTTGAAGCTCATCCGCAGCGTCGAGGAATCCAAAGCGATCAAGTCGCAGGCGGGATCCGCCATTATCATGGCTGCATCGGGAATGTGTAACGCTGGCCGAATCAAACACCATCTGAAATCAAATATCAGTCGACCGGAAAGCACGATTTTGTTCGTGGGTTACCAGGCTAATGGAACCCTGGGAAGAATCATCCTGGAGGGGGCTCCTGAAGTTCGAATCCATGGTTCGATGCATCCTGTGCGAGCACGGATTACCAAAATCAACGGAATGTCGGCGCACGCGGATCGTTCCGGATTACTGCATTGGCTTGGCCACTTGAAGGAAAAACCCAACAAGGTCTTTCTCTGTCACGGCGAAGAGAAAGCGGCGTTGTCACTGGCAGAACGTGTCAAGGCGGATCTCGGCTTTGACGTCGAGGTCCCTCTCTATGATCACACTTTCGATTTGGAATAGTCCAACGTTGCCAGAGAATCCGGGTCTCTTCCACGTCCAGCCACCAGGAGCAAACACTTTGTCTGAATCGAACTCAAACTCCAAACGAGTCTCGCCTGATTTTGAATTCCTCGATCGCAAGCGATTGGAAAAATCATTCCTCGACCGAGAAACCTGGCGAATCATGCGGATCCAGGCCGATCTGGTTCAGGGCGTCGAAATGATGGCACGGGCGTTACCCAACCATCAGCGTGTTGTCTCGATTTTTGGCAGTGCGCGTCAACCCGAAGAGAGTCCGATTTACCAGTCGACTCGTGCGGCCTGCCGGTTGCTGGCCGAAAACGGATTTACACTCGTCACCGGCGGTGGGCCAGGAGCAATGGAAGCCGCTAACCGCGGCGCTCGGGAAGGGAGCGGACACTCCATCGGTCTCAATATTCACTTGACGAACGAACAGGTCCCCAATCCGTACGCGAATGAGCATTACGAATGCAAGTACTTTTTTGTACGCAAAATGCTGTTTGCCAAGTACGCACTGGGATTCGTGATCTTCCCGGGCGGCTTTGGAACGATGGACGAATTATTCGAAGCCCTAACGTTGATCCAAACCCACAAACTGTCCGACTTTCCGGTCATCCTGTTTGGGATCGAATATTGGACTCCCTTGATCCGATGGATCAAAAACGAAATGCTGTTGCATGGCTGCATTGATTCAGTGGATCTCGGTCTCCTCAATGTTACCGACGATCCCCAGCAAGTCGTTGATTGGTTGAACGAGTCCCATACGGGCCAATGTGAACTTTCCGGAGGCCTCTGTTGTTTCGAATAAACGAGTTTTGTTTGAAGCCGACAGATTGGCAATCGAAAACACGGGGCTCATCGCCTAGGATGTATTTCGATTACGTGCCATCGCCCGCGATGAATGTTGATTACGTGCCATCGCCCGCGATGAATGTTGATTACGTGCCATCGCCCGCGATGAATGTTGATTACGTACCATCGCCCGCGATGAATGTTGATTACGTACCATCGCCCGCGATGAATGTTGATTACGTACCATCGCCCGCGATGTATTTCGATTATGTGCCATCGCCCGCGATGAATGTCCGTTGAGACTTCGCGACGGGCCGAACAGACGTATCCCCCGCGCTGCATTAACTCTTCCCATGCCCAGCTCGACATCGGTCCAGTCACTGGAGCGATTTTCAGGACTCCTCTGGCTTGGACCGTGCCACCGCAGGATCAATGGGCGCAGGACGCGTTGCCGTATTTCAATCTTGCATTTCCGTCAGTGAGAATCCAATTTTGATTGTGACTTGCCATTGAGTAACGCCACCATTATCAATTCTGCCACGCGTGTCGACAACTTCGAACCAGTTCATCTGCCTGATGGTTTTGGCAGCCCGTGCGATCGCGTTGCTGATGGCTTCTTCGATTGACGAGGAAGAGGTGCCGGTAATCTCGATCTTTTTGAAGACAGGATCGGTCATCGCGTTTTCCTTTTAGTAGCTTCTCTTTGATAACTCTGCAATTCTCATGCCTCGTAGCCTAACATGGTTTAACACTCTCGGACGTTCGGGCAATCAAAAAAAAATGGTGAGCCTTGTGATCGCAGTGCAACGGCTCCCCGGTTGCGAATTTACCTGTTTGACGATTCGAGCCAGGTACCCATTCCAACAGGTTTGGCAGCAACCTGGGATTTTGTCGGAAATCAGAGTCTGAATCCGCGAGTCACCCGTCCGGTGATTTGGCATGGCGATTGCACATTGGGTCATTTAAACCTGATTTCAGGGTTGCGCAGGAGTCGCATGCAGGAACGCAGGGTTGATACCAATTTTCGAGGGCGTGACATGAACAACAAATACAAAAAAATCATGCTGGTTTCAGACGGCACGGAAACATCTACCGCGGCTGAACAAACGGCTTGGAATCTGGCGAAAAAACATGGGGCTTCCGTGAAGGTGGTGGATACGATTCGACCACGATCGCCCGTTGCCAAATGGCTAACCAGCAAGTACGACGACCATTTCGAAGAGTTCGTTGCCGAGAAACAGGAGCGGCTCGAGGGGGTCGCGGACCGTTTCAAACAGGCTGGAATTGCGGTAGAAGCCGAGGTACTGATCGGTAAATCGTCTGAATCGATCGCCCGATATGTTTTGAGCGAGAACATCGACATGGTGGTTCGCTATATGAAAGGCGCGAAAAGCCTGCAAACCCACAGTCGTTATGGAACCACCGCGATCAACCTGATGCGGATTTGCTCTTGTCCCCTCCTGCTTGTCAACGACGAACCCGTTTCCGACCCCAGGGTCCTCGCCTGTGTCGACGCAAAACACCCATTCCCCGAGAATCAGGTGATCCTTGATTCGGCAATATCGTTGGCCAACGAACATCAGGACCTGCTCGCGGTTTACTGTTGGGAGTACAGCCTGCATTTGAATCAGCGCTACGCCGACAAGCTTCATCCGGATCCGCCTGAGAATCAGACAGCGCTAAATCTGTTTCGTGAGGAAGAAGAAAAATATTACACCGAAATTTACCAGCAATTCGTCAGGCAACATGACTTGAGTGCATTCCCTGGTGGATTGCATCTGGAAAACGGCGAGCCCTCCAGTGTCATTCCTGAAATGTGTCGCCAGGAAGGCGTCAATGTGGTCGTGATGTCGAGTGTTACCCTGAATCATCCGTTGCGCCGCATGCTGGGCAGTACCGTGGAGTCCGTGATCGAAAAACTGCCTTGTGCGCTACTGGTTGTAAAGCCGGCAGGATTCCAGTCTCCGGTGTCAATCATTCAATCTGGAAGGCAACACGCTCATATCAACAAAGGGGCCCTGATCAAGGCAAGGGTCACCAGCCCCAAAGCGCACGTTACGGTCTTTGATGATTTAAGTACTGCCAAACGGGCCGTCGAATCGTTGCATGCCTCCGGTTTTTCGCTTGACAAAATCGAGCTGATCACCCGCAACGTTCACGGGCAGGCGCCTGATATTGAAGCTCCAAAAGGTCAGGAAACGACTGAAACTTCTGTGATCGAAAACGCGGCAAAGTGGGGCAGCGTTGGGACGGCGGCGGGCGCTTTGTCGGCGGTATTTGCCCCGTTTCCCGGACTGGTGCTGGGGATGATGGCCGTGGGTGGCATTACGGGTGCGTTCATGGGTGCAGTCGTCGGAGTCGAACATGCCGTGGAAGACGATTCCGTTGATTTGCCAACACTTGAAGAGTACGAACAGCTTGTTGAGCAGGGTAATTGTCTGGTTGTGGTCCGAGGAACTCACCAGGAGGTACTGCACGTGGAATCGATTATCAAGAAAATGTATGGAGTGAGGTCGCACCTTATTTCGCTGCATGGCCACGAGTTTCATGAACATCCGAAGGTCGATCGATGACGATGGTCAGACAATGATCTGCGGCGGCTGGCGATCAAGGCCATTCCGACTTTCGAACGGGGCGGGTTCATCCTTTGCTCTCCAGTCTGAATTGAACGAATCGTGCGTTGCGAAAACGCGGCGAGAAAAAACAGGGGATTTCCGTGTCAGATTCATTGCAACCGAAGAACAGGACGCCAGAAAAGCCTGGCCTCAATCCGACGCCGGTGTTCGGCCCGAAATGGAAAGTATTGTTGTGGTACTTGCCTCTGGCCCTGTTGTCTCTTTGGATTTGGCAGGAATTCTTGTTTAACGCCACGGTTTACACGATTCCGTACAGCGAATTCAAGCGATTTGTTTCTCGTCAGGAAGTTACGAAATGTGAAATAAAAGCAGACGAGATCACCGGTATGATCATGAAGAAGCCGGTACCCGAGGCGGCTCAATCTCCTTCAACCGACAAGGCAAACCAGACTGAGACACCCGCAACGGCAGAAACCGGGCTTACAGAAAAGTCAACAGACGTCCACGCTTCTGACAAGGCACCTGAATCAAGGAAGTCCGGATCACAAACCACGATCGACCGAACGGGTGTTACCGCAAAACCGGAACCAACAGGCCATCAGACGAAAGGCACCACCCAAGCTGCTCCACAATTCGCGGGCGACCCGGAAAAAACTGTGGCGGACAAACTGCCGACCGAGTTCATTTTTCGCACCGTTCGCGTCGAAGACCCCAAGCTGGTCGAAGACCTCGAAGCGGCGAAGGTTGAATTCGTGGGGGTCCGGCCCGGTTTTCTTTCGCAGTTCCTGCTCTCGTGGATCCTGCCGCTGGGATTGATGTTTCTACTGTGGTCGTTCCTTTCGCGGCGACTGGGGATGGCGGGACAGGCGGCCATGAGCATCGGCAAAAACAAAGCCAAACTGGTGGCGGACAACGACACCGGGGTGATGTTTGCCGACGTGGCGGGTTGTGATGAAGCCAAAAACGAGCTCGTCGAGGTCGTTGATTTTCTCCAGAATCCAGATCGCTATATCGCGCTCGGTGCGAAAATTCCAAAAGGCGTCCTGCTGGTCGGCCCGCCGGGGACCGGCAAGACGATGTTGGCACGAGCTGTCGCGGGCGAAGCCCGAGTTCCCTTCTTTTCGCTCAGTGGCAGCGACTTTGTCGAGATGTTTGTTGGAGTTGGAGCAGCACGCGTCAGGGATCTGTTTGACCAAGCTCAGAAAAACGCACCTTGCATCGTCTTCATTGACGAACTGGATGCGATCGGGCGCCAGCGAGGTGTGCACGTCGGCACCGTTAACGATGAACGCGAACAGACACTGAACCAGTTACTCGTCGAGATGGACGGTTTTGATGCCAACGCCGGCGTGATTCTGCTTTCGGCAACGAATCGCCCGGATGTCCTGGATCGCGCGCTATTGCGCCCGGGTAGATTTGACCGCCAAGTCGTCGTGGATGTCCCTGATATCGCGGGACGAGTCGCGATCCTAAAAGTCCATGCGAGAAACAAGCCGCTTGGTAAGGAAGCCGACCTTCATAGTGTTGCCTTGAGCACGCCCGGTTTTTCCGGTGCGGACCTGGCAAACGTCCTGAACGAAGCGGCGTTGTTGGCGGCTCGCCGAAAAGTCGATCGGATCGGTCAATCGGAACTGGAAGAGGCAGTGGAAAAAGTGGTCGCCGGGCCGGAGCGCAAGAGTCGCTTGTTGAACGAGAAAGAAAAAGAGCGAGTTGCATTTCATGAAGTCGGCCACGCGTTGGTGGGCAATTTCAGCGAGCACGCGGACCCGGTTCACAAGATCAGCATTGTACCGCGCGGTCGAGCGGCACTGGGTTACACGTTGCAGCTGCCGACCGATGAACATTTTCTCATGACACGATCGGAACTGACGGATCGCCTCAAGGGCTTGCTTGGCGGTCGGGCTTCGGAGGAAATCGTATTTGGAGAAGTCAGCACGGGAGCAGAAAACGATCTGGAGCGGGCAACGAACTTGGCGCGGGAGATGGTTTGTGCGTATGGGATGAGCGACAAGATCGGCCTGGTTCACTGCACCCATAAAGATCAAGTTTATCTCATGGACGGGCAGCCCAACGGTCGACTCGATTGCAGCGCCGACACAGCTCGCCGCGTGGACGAAGAAGTCAAACGATTGCTTGATGCAGCCTATCAAGACGCGAAGACGATTTTGAGCGAGCATCGTGGTAGCTTGGATCTCGTTTCGCGCGAGCTGCTGCAAAAGGAGACGCTAAGTGCGCAGGAGTTTCAGACGTTGCTCAACGTTCCAGCACCAGCGAACAGGACATGAACCCACACCTTCGCGCCGTTCACCCTCTTTATGATCTGCTCCCGACAGATATTGACGGATTCGATTCCCTGGCGGAACTGGCACTCGATCTGCGCTCCTCGTGGAATCACGCGACGGACGAAGTGTGGCGCGAACTTGATCCGAAACTCTGGAATATCACCCAAAATCCCTGGGTTGTTCTGCAAACCGCTTCGCGCGACCGGATCCAACGCGTCCTCGGCGATCCCGGGTTTCGGCAGAATGTCGACAGGTTGGTCAAGATTCGTCGCCAACTGAATGAACGCCCGGCGTGGTTCCAGAAAAACCACCCCCATTCGGAGCTCACTTGTGTGGCTTACTTCAGCATGGAGTTCATGTTGAGCGAGTCGTTGCCGATCTACTCTGGCGGGCTGGGCAACGTCGCGGGTGATCAACTCAAAGCTGCCAGCGATCTCGGCATTCCCGTCGTCGGGGTAGGCTTGCTTTATCAAAAAGGCTACTTCCACCAGATCATTGACAAAGACGGATGGCAACAAACGCTCTATCCCTACAATGACCCAGGTCAACTTCCGATCACGCCGCTGCGACACGACAATGGCGAGTGGTTGCGATTGGAAGTTGTGTTGCCAGGCTACTCTGTCTGGCTACGGGCGTGGCAAGCACAAGTCGGTCGAGTCAGGCTTTATCTGCTCGATAGCAATGACGCCGCGAACTTTCCTGCGCATCGCGGTATCACCAGCGAGCTGTACGGTGGCGGGCCAGAGTTGCGGCTGAAACAGGAGCTGGTTTTGGGGATCGGTGGTTGGCGATTGCTGGCGGAGATGGGAATTGATCCGGAAGTCTGTCACTTGAACGAAGGGCATGCCGCGTTCGCTGTGCTGGAACGAACCCGCAGTTTCATGCAGGCGACTGGCCTCTCATTTGATGCGGCACTCGCCGCGACCCGCGCAGGAAACCTGTTCACGACTCATACAGCGGTCGCCGCTGGTTTCGATCATTTCGACCCGCAGCTGATCCGGCAATACCTGGGTGGTTACGCGCAGAGAGGACTGGGTATTTCGATTGATGAATTGCTGGCCCTGGGTCGTCAACACCCCGATAACGATTCGGAAAACTTTAACATGGCGTACCTGGCGATCCGTGGCAGCGGCGCCGTCAGTGGTGTCAGTGCGTTGCATGAACAAGTCAGCAAACATATTTTTGAGCCGCTTTTTCCGCATTGGCCAATCCAGGAAGTACCGGTTCGGCATGTTACTAACGGCGTTCATACGCCCAGCTGGGATTCAGCGGCGGCGGACGAACTTTGGACGAATGCCTGTCACAAAACCCGCTGGCTCGGGACCACCGAATCACTGGAGAGTGATATCCGGTGTGTGTCTGATGAGGACCTGTGGCAATTGCGTCTCACTTCCAGTCAGGAATTGATCAATTTCGCGAGGGACAGGCTGTCGCGGGAATTGGCGGCCTCCGGTTCGTCGTCTGATATGGTCCACGAAGCCAGACAGCTTTTCGATCCAACTATCTTGACACTGGGATTTGCCCGGCGGTTTGCCACGTACAAGCGACCCAACTTGCTGCTGTATGACCCGCAGCGGTTGCTGCGACTGTTGACGAATTCCGAGCGCCCCGTGCAACTGATCATCGCCGGCAAGGCGCATCCCCGGGACCGGGCGGGGCAGGAATTGATACACCAGTGGATCAACTTTATTCGTCAGCCCGCAGCCCGACCGCATGTCATGTTCCTCGGCGACTACGATATGTTGCTGACCGGGCATCTGGTGCAAGGAGTTGATGTCTGGATCAACACGCCACGTCGACCCTGGGAAGCCAGTGGTACAAGCGGTATGAAAGTGCTCGTCAACGGCGGCATTAACCTGTCGGAACTCGACGGCTGGTGGGCGGAAGCCTACTCGCCGCAAGTCGGATGGGCGTTGGGCGACGGGCAGGATCATGGTGACGATCCGGCATGGGACGCAATTGAAGCAAACCAACTGTACGAGTTGCTTGAACGTGAAGTGGTTTCGGAGTTTTACGATCGCAACGAACAGGGCATTCCAACGGCGTGGGTGGCGAGGATGCGAGAGAGCATGTCGTTACTGACACCCCGGTTTTCCGCCAACCGGACGGTCCGCGAGTACACCGAGCAGCACTACCTGCCAGCCGCGGCGACGTTTCGTGAGCGATCTGCCGATGGCGGCGCAATGGGCCAGCAAATTGTCGACTGGCGAATCGAGCTTGAAAAGAAATGGACCGGCATGCGATTTGGCAAGGTGAAGATCGAAACCCGCAATGAACAACATTATTTTGATGTTGCGCTCGAAATCAACGGCTGCAATCCGAACGCGATCCGGGTGGAGCTTTATGCCGACGCCGGTTCAGGCAATCCTGCTGTGCGGCTTGCGATGCAACTCAACGGTCGGTTGACGGACCCGTCGGGCATTCATGTCTACACTGCCTCCGTGCCTGCGACCCGGGCTGCGTCGGATTTTACCACTCGTGTCATTCCTCAGTTTCATAGGGTCAACGTTCCTTTGGAAAACAGGCAAATTCTGTGGCAGCACTGAGACGACCATAGTCAACAATCCGTTTGCAGTCTCCGGCCCGTTGGATACCGTCAGGGGCATCGTGGAATCCACCGGGCTGCCTTAGAACCATTTCGAAACTTCGGCCGGGCCCGTTTGGGGAGTGCAGGTTCGGTTTCGACGTGAACGAGAATAAACCACCGAAATTCGGCATGCAGGGCAGCGTTGATTCAGTTGTTTTGAATCAAATAATCAGGCGGACTCCGCCCAACTCTGAAATGCCGTACATGAGGTGATCTCCGGGGGAACCAATGAACATCAGGTTGGTTGGAATGCTCCATTCTCTTGCCAGCTTGTGAATCAACGCGGGGGAGAACTTGCCTTCGACCTTGACAAACTCGATGTCGATTTCAGGATAGACTTCGTCCAGAAATTTCAAATGCTCTTCCAGTTTCGGGGGAACCTGCAAGCCCGCTGAAACGACCGTGACAACCTTGACTTTGTCGGTGTGCTCGTTCTCCAGGATGTACAGCATCACACGGTTCAAATTTTTGAGGTTGTCCCCACGACTGAAATAGACAATTTGCTGGTTGCTGACGTCTTCCATGGTTCGATAGAGCCAATCATCAACGGCTTTGGTGCGGGTGCCGAATCGTCGCCACCAGCGGGCGGAAGCAATGTCGCGATGGATCATGGCTTCGTGCCGTTCCCGGCCAATTTTGCGACGGAGTTCATCCAGAAAGAACACGGACAACTCGAGGATCTGTAACCGTGTCAACATGATCGTAACAATCAACACGGTCGGGACCAGGTATTCGAGAAACACAATCAGGTAGGCCCGGTTCAAACGGGCGTTGCCCAGAATTGCGATCGTCACCGCGGCCAAGGCAACGAGCACCGTTAGATACGAAGCACGGGATGGGCGAGGCAGTTGTGGGCGTTTTACCTTGAGCAGCAGGTTTCCGATCGCAAACAATGCCATTACCGACAGAAACGAAAGGGTGTAGACGGCAGCAAGTGACTTGAGTTCGCCCCGGGTAATCAACAAGACGGAAACGGTAAGAATGAAAAAGGTGACGATGATTCGGTGTGGCGTATTCCGCCGGCCCTTTTTGAGCAGGAACCGCGGCAGACAACGGTCAAGCGTCATCCGTTCCACCAGTCCCGTCACGCCAACGTAACTGGTCAGTGTTGCACCGCTCAGGACGAGGATCGCGTCGATGCTGATCAGCCAGGCAAGCCAATTTCCGCCGACCGTTTCACCGACGTGAGACAGCAGGGTGTTTTGATACAAGTCACGGACTTCGGGAATCGGTACGATTGCCAGTGCCAGAATGGCCATTCCCGGGTTGAGAAACGTAACGGCGATCCACATGTTGCGGAGTGTTTTCGGAAAGACCCCTTCAGCCTGTTCTTCGACAAAGTTGGCGGATGATTCAAAACCTGAAATGCCCAGCATGGCAGCGGAAAAACCAAAGAACAGGGCCATCCAGATCCCACCTTCGGTCGGGGTTCGAAGGTTTTGCCAAAAAACGTCGAGGCCCAGCGAGAACAGTGCCACCCCCCCAACCACCATCAGAAAAATCATCGAAGCCATATGAAAAGCAAAGATTCCAATCGCAACGACCGACGACTCGGTAATTCCAATAATCGCCAGCACCATGAACAATGCCAGCAATCCGATCGTCGCCCAGATGATCGGCAAACCAGTCCACAGCGACTGCAAATAGTGCATCGCTTCATTGGACGAGATCACAGCCGTCGCCATGTAGGATAGAATCGTCAGGCAAGCCGCGATCGAGGCCCGGTATTTGCTGGTCGTGTTAAGCAACGCGTTATAGGCGCCGCCGTTGAGTGGCAACGCGCCAACGACTTCAGCATAGATCGAACGAAACAGATAAAGCGTACCGGCGACCAGTAACAGGCACACGGGAGCCCAGCGTCCGGCATAAACGATCGCCAATGCTGAAACATACAGACACGATGACGTAATGTCGTTTCCGCAGATCGCGGTTGCCGCCAATTGCTTCAATCCGCCATGCCGATGCTCGGTTGTATAGGCATCACTCGCCGTTGCATCTTCTGATGTTTCGCTCAAGGTACTCTCGCTGCGTGGGCTGGTTCGACGATTGCCGGTAAAATCGGCGCAAATTGATTTTCGAATTGGTTCGTTACCAGTAATTCATGAAGGCAAATTCATTGGATCATCTGTGATGCGATTGGACAACAAAATGAGGGTTGCGATCAACGCCATCCCACCGCCAAAACTGAATGCTGCCTGGGGGCCAAAGCGTTCGTACAAATACCCGAACACAACACTTGCCGGTAGCGATGCGATTCCGAGAGCAAAGTTGAACCAGCCAAACGCCAGTCCCCGGTGAGTTGCTCCAGCGAGACGAGTGACGAGGGTTTTCTCTGCTGGCTCGGTAATCGCATAGTACAGGCCATAACCAAGAAAAAACCAACCAGCATGCCAGGCGGAAGTGGCGAAGCCAAACGCGAAATAGGTAGCCGCGTAAATGCACCAACCTATCAACATCGGGATCTTCGCGCCGATGCGATCGACAAGCCGGCCGGCAAGCAGGTTTCCGCCACTTTTCACGATGTGAAACGCAAACCAGAGCAGCGGCAATCCGAACACCGGTACACCCAGTTCACTGGCCCGGACCAACAGAAATGCGTCCGTCGACTTTCCCATCGCAAAAACTGTCAATGCCACCATGTAAACCCAGAAGCCCGGGCGGACCGCCCGGTCGGTGGTGGCCGATTGCCGGACGGGTCTGGACTCGATTTCTCGTAAACCAAAAATTACCAGCCCGACCAACAAGCTACCGGGAATAATGGTCATCAGAAAAAGCAACCGAAAATCGTTGGGTCTTAACCACAAAAACAGCGCGGCCAACAGCGGACCGATCGCAGCGCCCAGATTGTCCATGCCGCGCTGATATCCAAACGCTCGACCATGTTGGTTTTCCGGTGTTGAATCCGCCACCATCGCGTCGCGAGGTGACGTGCGAACTCCTTTGCCGGTTCGATCGGTTATTCTGGCCGCGAACAACTGCCAAGGAGCCACCGTGAACGCAATCAATGGTCTCGCGACAGCGGCAAGAAGATATCCGATCACAACAAATCGTTTGCGACCGTGAACTTGATCGGAGACGACGCCGGACCAGAGTTTCAGCAGGCTGGCCGTTGATTCGCCAATGCCTTCAATGATCCCGAGGTGAACCCGACTGCCACCCAGCACCGACATCAGGAATTGCGGCATCAACGGATAAATCATCTCGCTGGCGACGTCGTTCAAGAAACTGGCCCAACCCAGCAACCTGACATTGGGGTGCAGTGACGCTGTTTGTTTCGATTCTGACATGTTCGATAAACACCCAGCGGGTAGAGTCGTTTGCTAAAATGACTGCCAGGGTCGCATCTATTGGGCAGACTCAGTCGGGAATCCTGCCAGACAGCACTTCGAGTTTCAATTCCGGAGCGCCATATTAACCATTTCCGGACCGAAAATGGTTGCCGCGATTCAAAATCATCTGTGCCTGAAACAACCACGCTAGCCGCTTGTTACCCGACGATTTGCTTACAATTTCGCAAGGTATCGTTGTGGCGTATGCCCGTGTCGATAATCAATTAGGATTAGAATCACAGAAACAGTTGCTTCGCAAGGTTACCGCATGGACATTCTCGTCATTGAAGATAATCGAACGATCGGCAAATCCCTCGTCCAGGGTTTCAATGAAGCCGGGCATGAATGTTCCTGGGCCATCAACGGAAAGACTGGCCTGGAAAAGGCGATGACCCAGCAGGCGGACGTCATTGTTCTGGACTTGATGCTTCCTGAAATGTCGGGTCTGGATATCCTTGCCGAGATACGACGAAATGGAATTCAAACGCCGGTTGTCGTCTTGACGGCAAAGGGAACGGTTCAGGAAAAAGTCGACGGTCTCGATTTGGGTGCGGATGATTACATCGTAAAGCCATTTGCATTTGCGGAACTGATTGCAAGGGTGGAAGCGGTTTGTCGCCGTTCATCACACCGGCCCTCTGCCGAACTGGTATCAGGTGAATTGAACCTTGATCTGACGATTCATCGAGCTGATTTGGCGGGAAAACAGATCGATCTGACCCCCACGGAATTCAGCATCCTGGAATTGTTGTTGCGACACAAAGGACAGGTGGTTACGCGAAAAATGCTTTGCGAACACGTCTGGGGATTCGAATGGGATGGGCCAACCAACGTGATCGAAGTCCACATAACCCGGCTCCGGAAGAAGTTGGACCGGGATGGCCAATCGCGGATTACGACCGTGCGCGGGCGCGGCTATTCAATCAATTCTCCGACAAATGCGGTAAACTGATGATTCACATCAACCCATCCGGAGTTTGGATTCCCCAGTGTCCCGAACATTCTATAAGTCTCTCAGGTTTCGCCTTACGTTCTGGAATTCTCTGGTCGTTCTGTTTGCCGTATCTTTGGCGCTAGTTGCTTTGCGAGAGGGAATGCGACAGACGTTGGTCAATGAAGCCCGCGATTTGTTACGCGAAGAAACCACCGAATTGGAACTTGCCATCAAGAACCTTTACCCGGACCTCGAAAGCATCAAGTCTGAATTTGAAAGAAAAGTCCTGGGTCACAGCGAACACGATTGGTTTGCAAAACTCGTTGGCCCGGATCAGGTTGCCTTGTATCGCAGTGACAATTATCCCGATCTGCCCAGCGAACAAAATGGCCAATCATCGAAGCTCGGAGAACCGGTTACCTATCAATCGACCGGGAGTTTTCAATTGGTCAAGCATTCGGTTCTGTCAGAGAACGGGAACAGATTTGAAATCGTCCTGGGAACACCCAACGAAGTCATTGACAATGATATCTGGATATTGACAAATCTCATGCTGTTTATTGGCGCCGGGCTATTGGTTGTTGCGCCGATTGGAGGATATTTGCTCGCGCGAAACGCAACTCAACCGGTGCGCAAGATTATCAGCACGACACGCTCACTCAATCCATCGAGTCTGGACAGTCGCCTGGAAATCCGTGGAACGGGAGACGAGCTTGACCAGATTTCGGTCGAGATCAACTCGTTCCTGGATCAGATCTCGAAATACCTGAACAGCCATCGCGAGTTCATTGCAAACGCCGCGCACGAATTACGTTCTCCATTGACTGCGATCCAAACCAGCGTTGAGGTTTCATTGGGTAAAGTACGAACCGTCGACGAATATCGCGACGAATTGGAAACGGTCAGCGAGCAATGCGAACAGCTTCGGCATTTGGTCAATCAGTTGCTGGAATTGGCGGAAACCGATGTGGCCATCCGGCATTCGATGGCTGGTGATTTCGATCTCACCGAGATGATTGAAAAATCGACGGATGTATTCGCCGGAATTGCAGAGGAAAAACAGGTCGTAATCAATACTCAATTGCAACCCAATGTTGTGATGCAAGGGGATTCCTCCAAGATCCGGCAAGTCGTAAACAACCTGATTGACAATGCGCTCAAATTCACTCCCGAGGGTGGCCAGGTTTTCATTGAACTTGCGATGACGCTGCAGCAAATTCGATTCGTGGTGCGGGACACTGGTGCTGGAGTTCCGGAATCGGAACTGAACAAGATCTTCGACCGCTTTTACCAAATCGAACCCTCGCGTCAACGGGACCGCGTTCGTGGCAACGGTCTGGGCTTGAGCATCTGCAAGTCGATTGTCGAAATGCATCGCGGCAGGATTTCCGCCTCCCTGCCAGCCGCGGGGGGGCTGGAAGTTGTCGTTTCCTTTGAAGCGAATTCTGGCGATCGGCGCTACTGATTCACCGTGACGAAGGCACTGAGAAATTGAAGGCACGCCAATTGACAGGGTGCGTGACTCGGGCCCAGGCTCGATTCCGTGACGAACTAAACTAGGCAACAAACGCGACGTAATAAAAAATCCAACCCGTAATCGCGGTCAGGAACATGGAGCCGGCAGCAATCCGGCCAAGGATTCGATGGGTTCGATTGTACGTCCCCTGATTGAACCCGGATTTGAATTTCCGCATTCCCATGACGATCACATATCCCCACACAAACGGAGTCGGGATGGCAAACACAAGGTGAATCATCAACCACCAGCCGACCTGCCCGGAGGCATAATACGGGGAGGCCACGGCCAAATCCCGCCAGGCCGAAATGAATCGGACGTCGACTTCAAACGCGATCAATGTGATTGTCAAAACGATCGCTGTGCTGATCTGAATATTGCGATGCAATCGCGGTCGCTTCCGAATGCGGATTTGGTAAACGCTGTAGATCAGTACCAGCGTAACGCCAAGCATTGCCAAGGCCACGAAGTCCAGCATCCAGGACGCTCGTGTTGGGAGGAAACCGTTGGCGAATAAAATGATCGGGGCGATTTTCAACCAAATTCCGGGCTGTGAAATGCAACAGTGAGAGACGTCCAAGTTACCCCAGAACCGCTTTCCCCGGGAGTCCACCGCGTCAAACCCGGCACCGCAATGCCGGTTCCGGTTTTCGGGTTGCTTTTTGGAAGCGACCTGGCGATTCTTTCTACTGGCACTTGGTAGGCTTGCCACATCAATGAGATTATCACAAATGGGAATGTATTACGACCTAAGCTCCGATATCGTCTGGATCGATAAACACGAGACGCTGCCAAATATCTGTTGCGACTGCGGATCATTTACCGACAACCGGGTCGTCATCAAGCATGTGGACCTGGTCGCCGGATCCGGCATGACGGGTGCCGGGTTAACAGGAATCGTGTTGATGATATTTGTGCATGTCGCCCTGGGGCCCGTCGGCTGGTTATTTTCGGCCTTGATGGAGAATGGCGAAGATGAAGAGGGCAACAAAATCGTGAAGCAGAAATCGAGACTCAAGATTCCCCAGTGCCAATTTTGCCATGGGGTTCGGTCTCCAGAAGTTATCGAATCACGCGTGTCTTCGTTTGCATTTCGGGTGCATCCGAAATTCAAGCAAGGGCTCACCGTTCTGCGCGAGGATAATGCAAGGCAGATGACACAGGTTTCCCCTCCCACTGGCTAAGGGTCAGGGGAGCAATACTCCTCCTGTCAAAAATCCGAACCTAACCTTCCTGCGAGGCTAAGGGTCCTGGAAAACCGTCTTCAAATCAAGTTCATCCCCGGTTTCTTGCTGAAGCTTCAGCAGTTCGGCAAACAGAGACTTGATTGTGTCTGCCTGGTCTGCCGTCTGCCCCATGTCGTTCATTTCCAGTGGATCATTGGCCAGGTTGTAAAGCAGAGTCTTTTTGATCGTTGGGTAGACGATCAGTTTCCAATCGTCTTTGATGACAGCCCGCTGAAGTGCAAGGTAGCCTCCGTAGATCGAATCGTAGTGCTTCGTAGTCTCGCCGTGAATCAATGGCAGCAGATTCCTGAAATGTACGAAATCGGGTTTGTCGATTCCGGCAATTGCCAACGACGTCGGCATCACGTCTTGCATGTAGATCCGCGTATCGATCTGCTTGTTCGCAGGAACACCGGGGCCTTTGACAAAAAACGGAACACGAAGACTGTGTTCGTGCATGTTCTGTTTTCCAATCAAGCCGTGATGACCAACGGCGAGTCCATGGTCAGCGGTAAAGAAGACGTATGTATTATCGGATTTGCCCGTCGCTTCGAGGGCGTCGAGAATCCGCCCGATCTGCTGGTCCATATGCGTGATGATCGCGTAGTATTCCTGTCGATTCACCTTGACGGCATATTCGGTCCGGGGAAACGGGGCCAGTTTTTCGTCGCGCAGTTTTTCACCCGCTCCGATGGCATCTTTGTAGGGATACTCCGGCTGGAAATCAGGTGGAACGGAGATCTTGTCCAACGGATACTTGTCAACGAACTCTTTGGGTGATTGCCGCGGGTCGTGCGGTGCGTTGAATGCGATATACATGAAAAAAGGACGATCGCTTGTTTTTGCATTAGCCAGAAACCCGATCGCATCGTCGCCGACGACTTCACTCCAGTGCTTTCCGCCTTTCCAGAACCCGCCCTTGGATTTGTCATAGGGACTCCAGGCATCTTCTTTTCCTTCAATGGGCCGGTTGTAGCCTTCCGGGGTTTGATTTGGCATTCCACCCCGAACATGGCCCACATGGTCAAAGATCTCTTCCGGCTTCATCTGCACATGCCACTTGCCGGTAAAATACGTCTCGTAGCCAGCCGATTTCATCAATTGGGACCAGGCCTGACCGGCGGCCTGCGCCGTTTTCAAGTCAAGTTGGTTAGCGTGCCAGACAAATCGACCGGTGTTGAGCATCTTTCGGCTGGCCACACAAACCGCTCCGCTCCACGAGCCCATGTTGTAGGCATGAGTAAAGTGCGTGCTGCCCCGAGCAAGACGATCCAGGTTCGGCGTTTGAACCTCGTTGTTTCCAGTCGCATGAACTGAATCGTAACTGTGGTCGTCGGCAAAAATGAACAGAATGTTCGGATTGCCTTCCGTGTCATTTCCGATCGCCAACACTGCCGGAAAAAACAGGCAGGCCATCATGCAGGCGACGGTAAATGAATGGATACATCGCACCCGACGTTGAAAAGAGCTGGAGTTTTTCATGTTGGCCTTAATGTCAAAGTTGGGGAATGGGAGTCTGAATTCTCGGTGCAGCCAGCCGAGAATGCAAGTCTTAAATCAGTTTGAGTGCTGACATCCCGGGATCCGCTGACTTTCCTAGCGGCCCCGTTGTGAGCCCAACTCGATTTTTTGTTTTGCGTTTGCCGAACATTGGACGGTTCCTCTATCATCGGTGTTCTGGCCGCGCGTTTTTGAGCAAAGGAAGTTACATGTCAGTCGAAGCCTTGTCACCGGAAACCTGCACGGACAATGTCTATTTTCGCTGCTTTGCCGGTTGCGAAGGAAAACACCCGATCTACGATGTGATTTACCGTTGCCCGAACTGCGGTTCGTTGTTGGAGGTGTACCACGAACGGGATTCGCTGCGGAACCGAAATGCATACAAATGGCAGCAGCTGTTTGATTCGCGGGCCAGCACAACCAACTGGCCCTATGGGAGTGGCGTATGGGGGATGCGCGAATGGGTGATCCCCAGCTTGCGAGACGAGAATGTTGTCAGTATGTGCGAGGGAAACACGAACCTGTTCTGGGCCGATCGGCTGGGTAAGCAGTTGGGGTTGTCGGAGTTATGGATCAAGCTGTGCGGAAACAGCCATACCGGGAGTTTTAAAGATCTCGGAATGACCGTGTTGGTCAGCGTGGTCAAACAGATGATGGCGATGGAAGGCAATCGGGTCCAGGCTGTTGCCTGCGCCAGTACCGGTGACACGAGTGCCGCACTGGCAGCCTACGCGGCCTATGCTGGAATCCCCGCGATCATTTTTCTCCCGGCCGGTAAAGTCAGCACCGCGCAGTTGATTCAGCCAGTCGCCAACGGAGCCCACGTGTTGGCGCTCGACACG
Organism: Planctomycetaceae bacterium; assembly: GCA_024642205.1. Classification (GTDB taxonomy): domain Bacteria; phylum Planctomycetota; class Planctomycetia; order Pirellulales; family Pirellulaceae; genus Mariniblastus. The sequence continues at coordinate 23,038 of JAHEBQ010000004.1, forward strand.
GATTTTGACGGGTGCATGAAAATCGTCCAGGACGTCACCGAAGATCAGAGTATCTACCTGGCCAATTCGATGAACAGCCTCCGGATCGAGGGACAAAAAACGGTGGGGATCGAGATTTGTCGTCAGTTCGACTGGGAAGTACCCGATTGGATCATCATCCCGGTTGGTAATCTCGGAAACATCAGCGCCCTGCACAAAGGATTCAGCCTGATGAAGGACCTGGGTTTGATCAATCGCATGCCGCGTTTGGTGGCCGCTCAAGCGGCCAAGGCCGATCCGTTCTACCAGTCATTTAAGAATGGCTTCGCAGCCAAGACGTCTGTTATCGCGGGAGAGACGTTGGCTAACGCGATTCGCATCGGAGATCCGGTCAGTTATGAGAAAGCCGTGAAGGCGGTGCAGGAAACCAACGGCGTTGTGGAACAGGCTACCGAGCAGGAACTCGCCGACGCGTGTGCCAAAGCCGATCTGACTGGCATGTTTACTTGCCCTCACACAGGTGTCGCGCTGGCAGTCCTCGAAAAACTCGTAAATCGGGGTGAAATCAAACCAACCGAACGCGTGGTCGTGATCAGCACCGCCCATGGCCTGAAATTTGCCGACTTCAAAGTCGGGTATCACGAATCGAAGCTCCGCGACATCATGAGCGCGAGCGCCAACCCTCCGGTTTATCTGAAGGCCGATAATCAGGTCGTGAAGGATGAGATTTCTAAACGGCTGGGGAATTGAGAAAGTCAAATGCCGGATTGGGAATGTAGAAACCGGAATACGGGAACGACATTCGCAATTCGCTTGAGCCCGCCGCGTTCCAACGCCACATAGCGGAGCTGATATCCTGACCGGTCTCCAGACGACCGCAGGATCCGCCGGCAATCCATGTCAACCCGCCCGCGAATTCGATTCGCGACCGTCAATTTCTCGTCGAGCGATCACGAAACGCCGTGACTTCGATTTCGATTTTCATTTCGGGTTTGATGAGTCCGCAGACGATCATCGCGGCGGCTGGTCGGATTTCTCCAAAGGCTGCACCGAGAATCGGAAAAACCGAGTCGGCATAGGATTCGTCGGTGATGTAGTAATTGGCACGCACGATATCGGTCAATGAAAAACTTGCTTCTTCCAATGCGTTTCGAATCGTCGCCAGGCTGTTCCGTGTCTGAGTCTCGACGTCCTCTGGCATCGTCATGGTCTGGTAGTCATACCCCGTTGTACCAGAAACGAAGCACCAATCGCCTTGAACGACAGCCCGTGAATAACCCGCTTTTTTTTCGAAATCGGAGCCGGTTGAAATCAATCGTCGGTTCATTTTTTCCCGTTTTTTGCTGGTGACATCGGTTTCAATCTAATGCATGCATTAAGATAACAAATCCGGATGGTCAGAGGCAGTTTGCGGCATTCGTCGCATCGGGTTCCACGAAATGACATTCATTCGCCGCTCGATTGGCCATCTGAATAACCGGTTAAACCGGTTGGCCATGGCTAAAATGCGCGCCGGAAATACATCAACCCTCGAAAGACCCTATGGCCTACATTAGACCAGTTTCAATCGACGAGGCCACCGGAGACACGGCCAGGCTTTACCAGGCAGCGATCAAGCGGGCCGGTGGCGTTGCGAACATCATTCAGATCATGAGTCGAGATGGCGCGAGCGCGAACGCCTCAATGGGACTCTACGTTGCGCTAATGAAATCGGGAAACAGCCTTTCCAGTGTCCGGCGGGAAATGCTGGCCGCGGTCGTGAGCAATGCCAATGACTGCTATTACTGAACGCTATCACACGCGCGCGACTTCGGTCTGGAGTCGAGAAATGAAACGGCGGCCAGGAACCTGGTGTTTGATTATCGAACCTGCGGGTTCGGCGAAGTGGACTTGGCGCTGTGTGACTACGCGATTGAGCTGACGCTTTGGCCGGGTGACGTTACACAAGCCAGCATTGACCGTCTGCGGGAGCATGGACTGACCGATGAGCAGGTGACCATCGCAACTCAAGTCATTTCCTATTTCAATTACATCAATCGCATCGCCGATGGATTGGGAGTGGATCCGGAAGACTGGATGACGATTTCAATTGACCAGTGGTTGGCGGAGAAGCCGATCTGGCGTGAGGCGTTTTAGAAGCTGCTGACTCGCGCTCGCGATTTGGCTTGAGTGGTATTCTGCAATTCCCCGAATCCAAGCACACGTTTGTCAAGGAACGGCATTCATTTTCCAACGATATCGACGGAAGCAGAATTTTCCAGGCGAGGTTGGCTGGACCGTTTTCTCAATCGAGTTGCCAGCCATCCAAAGATCCCGATTGCCGTTAACCAAACAATCGCGAGCATGATTCGCCAAACCATTGGATCAAAGAACATGAAGACCTTGCCACCTGAAATATCCATGGCGGTAAAGAAAATTGCCATCGACAGGGCCAATCCAAAAACGGATCCGCAGATAGTCAGCAATAAGCACGGATAATCAGTCCGGGAGCCGATCTCGAATCCAAAAACGGTTCCCAACCAAACCAGCAAACCGAGTCGAAACCCCAGAGAGTACAGCCAAGCCCCGACCGCGAAGTAGGCGGTGAACCACAACAAGCCGGTGAGCTTGAACTGCATTTTCTGAATCTCGGACATTGGAAAGCCAAATTTGCACAGTTCGATCAACGCGAACCGGACGGGGCGTTAGGGCTTTGGTTCGGCATCGTCCTTTTTCTTGACTTCCTCTTCATTATCGTGATTGGACAAATCGACGTCGTGACCCATTTCGGCCATTAATTCGGTTAGCGCTTTGTCCATTTCCGGCCCACGAGCATTCTTGTATCGAATCACTCCATCGGCATCGATGATGTAGATCGTTGGCCAGCCGGACACATTCCATCTCGTGGAAATCGGTCCGCTGGTTCCCTCCGGACCATTCCAGAAACTCCGCCAGGAGATGTTTTTCTCTTTGACGATTTCCTTGATCTTATCCAAATCTGAATCGCTGTTGACACCGATGATGGCGAAAGGCTTATCGGCGAGCTTTTTGACGAGCGACCGCTCGTGTGGGTACATGGCCCGGCACGGTCCTCACCAATCTCCCCAGAAATCCAGCACGACGACTTTCCCGCGGTAGTCGCTGAGCTTAAACGACGTTCCGTCAAAATCCGTACCCTCGATCTCTGGAGCCACAAGTCCAATCGCTAGATTGTTCATTTCAAACAACGCCGCTTCAGCCAATTCTCGGTAGGTCTTTTTGCGTCTTGCTGACGGCATTAGGTCCGGGTAATCCGAAATCAGGGTCTGATACATCGTTTCAATTACCTGTGATTGCGGCTCGAACTTCTCAACGTAAGCCAGGGTTTCTTCGTCAAACCGATCCGCGTCGGGGTTTTCCTTGACGTATTTGCTGGCACGTTCGACCGAGTTCAGGTAATTCGCCAGGTAAAACATGGCTGCCGCCTTGACGCCATCATGAGGCGATTCTTCGATCAGTCGATTCAATCGGTCCTCCACTTCCTGACTTGGCATTGAGTAACCCAAAGTCGCACAAATGTCAGCCAGTTTTTCGTTATCAATGTGCTCGGCAAACAGTGCGTTAAAAGCCAGTTTGGCGGGTTCACCGGATCGCACATTGTTGGCTACCCACATCAGCGAATCAAATGCGGACGAATCCTTCGGATTTTCAGCAGCGATTTTCAAGAACTCGCTCGCATAATCTTCCGGCTTGGGGAGTTTCTCCTTGACCAATGTAGCTCGGTCGGCTTCAGGAGCTTTTTGATAAAGGGCCATGAAATCATTGCGTGCCGCATCGTAGCGGCTCTTGGCCGCTTCAAACTGCTCTGCGGGAGATTTGGCTTCAGCGGCTATTTCGACGTTGGCTTCGCTTTTTGTCTCAACATTCGCGTCTGCCTTTAATTCCGACTTGACGGGTTCTGGAGAAACGGATTTGACCGGTTCATCCTTGTTCTTTGCGATGTCTTTGGTTGCTGTTTCACTGCACGCAGTAATCAGCAAACACCCAAGAATCGCGAGCCATCGTGATTGCATATTTGACCTCGTTGTGATTGATTTTGCGAAGGAATACTCCCGAACAACCCGCATTCTACCTTGGCGGCGGGCTGCATGAAAGGAATCTTGATTCGTCTAGTGTGACTCGAACGTCATCGACAGATCAGGCTCCTGAACCCGGTGTGGCTGAGTTTTTCGGCACATGACCAGTAAATAAGCGGAAGGCGCGAGATAAAGCGCCAAAATGGTCGCACCCCCGACGCCGCCGGCAATGGACACCGCGAGTGGCGGCCAGAACCCGCCACCGCCAAGAATCAGTGGGGTGAAGCCCGCCATCGTCGTCAGCGAGGTCGAAATAATATGCCGCGTTGCCTGATTGACGACGTTTCGCATGGCGACACGATCACCGCTCGAGGCTGCCTCATCGCCTTGAATGGCCGCCAATACGACGATCGTGTCGTTGATCGCGACACCCATCAACCCCATCGTTCCCACGATTGCCGTGAATCCGAAAGGGTAACCGAACAACCACAAGGCACCCATGCCCAACCCAATGGACAGTACACCAACCAGTCCGACGATCGAAGCGACGCGGAAGGAACCAAACGACAAGACCAGTGTCGCGGTCATCAACACCAGCAAGATTCCGACATTCGCCATCAGGTTTCCTACGGCTTCGTCCCGTTTTGCCGATTCACCGCCGTACCGCAAGAAATAGCCAGGCGGAAGTTCAAATTTCGATTCTTCCAACTGCTTTTGAAACGCCCGGAGAACGGTCGATGGCAGTACGCCCGCTGGAATGAAGGCTTGAAGCTCGTTCATCCGCCGCCCCGCCAGGTGTGTGATCGACCCAAACTCCGAATCAAGCCTGGTTTCGGCGATCGCCGACATTGGAATGCCGCGATAGTTACTTCCGTGCGTTGGATCACCCGAACCGACCAACGGATTGACGATGTCAAGCGAGGCCAGATTGCCGAGGTCGTTTCGGTTTTCGTTATCCAGGCGAACCCGGACCGGGAGTTCTTCTGTCGCTTCGATGATACTCCCTCCCAGGATGCCTTCGGTCGATGCATTCAGTTGAAGCGCGATGTCGGTGAGATTCATGCCTGCAGCCCGGGCGTTTTCTTCCTTGACGTCGAAGACAATTTTAGGCAGTGCACTCCCCGTTTCGACCCGCGTGTGAATCACGCCTGGAGTGTTGACCAGGATCGCCCGCAATTCCGCCCCAAGCTGCTGGAGTCGATCCAAATCCGGACCAAACAAACGAACCTCGACGGGTGCATCGAACGGTGGTCCCTGTTCGAGTTGTCGGACGAGCACTTGCGCGTGGGAAAAACGCCTGTCGAGCAGTGATTGGAATCGATGAATCGTTTCGGCCTGGTTTTCCGCTGTCGTCAATTGCACCATCGCTTGCGCGTATTGCGAGACCGCTGACTTGCGCGGGATCAAATTGTAATAGAACGCCGGGGCGCTTTCTCCCACAAACCAGTCCACCCGTTTGACATTTGGCTCGGCGAGCAGGACCTCTCGAATCTGTTGTGACGTTACCAGTGTGCTGGCGAGGGAACTCTGTGGCGACAACTCCAATTCGATCTGCAACTGGTCGCGATCAGAAGCGGGAAAAAACTGTTCGTCCAGCGTCGTGGCCACCCAGAATCCAAGCACCGGAATTACCATTCCCGCCATCACACCCAGCAGCGGACGTTGGAAAATGAAATCCAGCGAGCGTTTGTAACATGTCGTCAGTCGCTCGTTCGAGAAACCGGACTGCCATGCGTCAGTCCCCTGCCCCGGTGTCTGGTTCCTGGATTCCAGCCGCGACGCATACAGTTCGTTGATCTTTGCCGAGATCGCGGGAATGATCGTCATGGCCAGAAAAAAGGAACTGAAAATCGCGATAATGACATTGATTGCAATCGAGCCAACGAACTCGCCTGCCGGGCCGGGCATCAATGCAATTGGGGCGAACGCGAGTGCCGTCGTCAATGTCGAACCCAACAGCGGCAGAAACAAATGATGCACACTTTCAGAGACGGCTTTGCCAGGCGTGGCCCCTTTTCGCATTCGGATCGACATCTCCTCGACAATGACAATGGCGTTGTCGATTAGCAAGCCCAGGGCGATGATCAAACCAGTGATCGACATCTGGTGAACAGGTACATGCATGATCCGCATGCCGAACAGGACCATCATCGCGGCCAGCGGTAGCGCGATCGATACCACCAGTGCGCTTCGCCAACCCATCAGGAAAAAAATCACCAGGAACACTGCCACCGCACCCAGAAACAGGTTTTGCATTAGAGTGGACAGTCGCTTCGCGACGTAATCGTTTTGGTTGAAGATCCGGTCAAGCTTAATTCCGGACGGAAGTTGGCCTTCAAACTCATCCAGCGCCCTGGCTGCGTCTCGCGACCAGATGTCGATTCGACTGGCGGGTCGGACGAATCCGCCGACCACGACCGCCCGTTTTCCGTCGATCATCGCCAGGCTGTCGGGGGGGTCGGCAATCGTCTTCTCGATCGTGGCCAGATTGCTTAATCGAACCAACCCGGAATCACCGAGGTACCGAATCGGAATGTTCTCGATTCGCTGAATCGAATCAAGTTCGCCGGCAACCTCGATCAACAGGTCTTCCGAACCGCTGCGGAGTTGTCCGGCGGAGACCTTGGCGTCGCTCAGGGCGATCTGGCGCGCGACGTCGGCAACCGTCAAGTTCAAGCCAACCAGTTGGTTGGCGTCGAGCGAGACCAGGATTTCTTCCGTCGGTTCACCAAAAAGCTGGGCTTTTTCGGTTCCGGAGACAGCCTGCAAACGATCCTCCAGTTGCTTGGCCCAGCGTTGCAGCACCGCGTAGTTGACCGGACCCGTGCGATCCCACTTTAATGCCACCAGCAGTGCGTATGCCTTGAAGTCCATTTCGTCGAAATCGGGCCTCAACGCGCCCGCTGGCAACTCCGGTTCAACATCGGCCAATCGATCACGAATTTTCGACCAGACCCGATCACTATCGATGACATCATCACGAAGCTCCAGTGAAATCGTGGAAATGCCCTCGCGCGAAATCGAGCGGACTTCCTTGATCTCATCGATTTCGTTGAGCGCATCTTCAATTTTTTCCGACACAAGTGCCTCGACCCGGGAAGGCTCAGCGCCGGGAAAGACGGTATTGATAAAAGCCCCCCGTTCGACCAGTTGTGGATCCTCCATCCGGGGCAGGATAAAGAACGACGACAGCCCACCGACCATGATCAGGCAGATCGTCAGCAGTGTCAGTCTCGAGTTTTTGTAAAAGAAATTGGAAAGGTACATGGCGGGAAGGTTCGTCCGACAAAGGCTTAAAAGGTGAAGTCGTTTGTTCGGGCCTCGGATCTGGTCCCTGGTACTGGGGGAGGCGTTTATATCAACCCTGCAAGCTTGTTGTTGGCTGTCGAGTCCGTGAATCAGGGCAGTGAACGGTGCAATACTCCTGTTACTCGTCCGACGGGAGGACCCATTGGCCTTCGCCCACTCGATGAATGCCATTCACGATGATGCGATCTCCGTTTTCGATGGTGCCGGTCGCCAACACACGGTTGGAATCAGTTTTGATGATATCGATGTCTCGTTTTTCAACGCGGAAACCCTTTCCGGATGGATCCGGCACGATCACCAGAACCGTCCAGAGTCCACGAATGCCGTTGGCGAGCGCCGAGGTGGGAATCCAAAAGCCCGACGAATTGACGGTACTGGAAATCTGGATCTCACAGAGCTGACCCGAAACGACGTTGTTGGATGCTTCCGCCTCTAGCTCAAACAAAACTGTCTGGGTCCGGGTCGCAGGATCCAGTTCCAGGATCTTGGCAGATGCAACGCCGACATGGCGTTCTCCGTCGATCAGGATCTGGTGTCGGGTGCCAAGCTTCAAATCAGTGGCCAGGGAAACCGGCAATCCGATCCAGGCTTCCAGGTGTCCCTGTTCGACAAGTCGGATAACGGAAACCGATGACGGTGCGATGCTTCCGGGGTCGAGATAGCGCCGAGTCACCATTCCGGCGAACGGGGCGACGAGTCTGCTTTTTGCGATTGCGACCTCAATTTCTCTGGACGCGGCTTCGAGCTGTTTGACGGCTGATCCCTGGCCAGCGAGTTGTTCCTTCCGGGTTCCAGCTTCGAGTTCCCGCAGTTGCTCCTGGGCAGAGAGCAAATTAGCCTGAGCGGTTTGCTCTGCGAATCTCGCCTGATCGTACTCTTCATCGGAGATCGCACCTTCTTCGAACAGTCGCTTGCGTCGCTTCAAATTCGCAGCAGTGCTTTGATAGTGAAACATGGCCGCGTCCTTCGTGGCCTGCGCGGCCTTGATTTTTTCCAATCGCGGACCGGCGTTCAGCTCGTCCATGACGGAAATTGATTGAGCCAATCGTGCAGCTGTCGCGCGTTGCCGAGCCTGCAAAGTTTCTGTGTCCAACTCTGCCAGAACCTGACCTTCCGACACGCTGTCTCCTTCGTCGACGTGGATGGATTTGATCGTTCCCGGGAGTTCGAATCCCAGATCGCTGCGACGACGTGCACGAATCGTCCCAGTGAAGGAACGAGACTGCGTGATCGAATCCACAAACTCGATTTCGGCGACATTTACGGGAAGCGGTTTCATGAAGTCGGCAATGTCTTCGTCCGCCGACGTCGAGTTGGCAAAGAAATTCAAAAACGGCCCGTTGGCCAGCAACGCAATTCCGGCGATCATCGCCAAAATCAATACCAGCCAGCCAATTTGACGTTTCGTCAATATTTTGGGTGCGACGTGGCCAACCGTATTACTCATTGTTGAAAACCTCTTTGCGAATCTTCTGTAGCACCTTGTCTGAGTCATAGGCATTTGAATGCGGCGTCCAATTAAAGCCGTCAAGCAATGCTTCGGTATGTTGACGAACCGTTTGAAATGGATCGTCGAGCCCTAAGGGTTCCAGTGAATCCGAGTTGAAAATGATCGCGTAGGCTCCGGAAGTAAGTGACCACAATCCAAACACCAGCTTTTCTGGCGAAAAACCATCTGGAAGTTCCAGATCCTCGGCGGCAATGGCGTCTCGGACGACTCCCGCGACCATGCTGATACACTGCATTTCGCTGCCGCGGATAACCGCCTGTCGTTTTTCGGACGTTTTTTCTCGCACGGAAGCGAGTTGGAGGATCTGCTCGAACTGGAAATAATCAGGGTAATCCCTGACGAATTTCTCGGCGGCTTCGCCGATCGCCATCATTCGAAACCGGGCACAACTTTTGAATTGAGCCGCACGTTGAAACAACTCCGTTCGCTTGGATGCCGTCTGGATTGCCAACGCGATAATGATTTCTTCTTTGCAGGAAAAATGGTTATAGATCGTGCCCTTGGAATACTGGACCTCATCGGCAATCCGATCCATGTTCAGACCGTGATAGCCTTCGCGGACAACCATTGGCCTCGCAACTTCCAGGATCCGGGATTCCCGTTCGAGCATTTCCCGTTTTTTGGGTGTGAGCGTTTCCATGGGATTATTTTTGACGGATCGTCAAAAAAATCAACGGCTATTTTCCGGATATGTGAAAGTTTTCAAAATCATTACGATTTTCGGGGAAAACGAAAGGTTTGTCGCGTGCACCGGTTGGCTTGCCGGCCAGCTCATATCTGAAACTATCGGAAGACGGTTGGGAATCGAAATGGGTTCAGCGAATCGGCGAGAGACGAACCTGTTGTCCCGAATTGCAAGATGGTCATTTCACGTCGAAATACCAGGAGTTTCACTTGACCCCGAACCGATGTTTCGGGGAATTGTCAGACTATCTATACTCGCTGATTGGCCAAGGACCGCGATTGGTAGACGCGGGTGGCATCCACAGTATTCGGAATGATAAAAACCAGCAATGACAAGCGTAAAACTGCCCGACGGAAGTCTCAAAGAATTTGAAAATGCGGTCTCCGTGAAGGATGTCGCCAAGAGTATTGGCTCTCGTCTGGCCAAGGACGCATTGTGGGGCGAGATTGACAGGCAACCGGTCGAACTGGATTACGAAATCCCCGCTGGCGAGCCGGTCAACCTGCGGATTATCACACGGAAGGACCCGGAAGCCCTGGCCACGATGCGGCATAGTTGCGCCCATGTGATGGCTCGGGCCGTCATGCGGATCAAAAAGGGGGTACAGCTGGCATTCGGTCCCACAATCGAAGGCGGATTCTATTACGACGTAGAATGTAAAGACCCGCTGACAGAAGACGATTTTCCGGCGATTGAGCAAGAGATGGCCAAAATCATCGCGCTCGATGAGCCGTTTGAGCGAATCGAACGCCCCCGTGAGGATGCGATCCAGGTCTGCAAGGACTTGAGGCAGGAATTCAAGGTCGAGCATATCGAAACTGGATTGGCGGATGACGACACGCTTTCGTTTTATCAGCAAGGCGAATTTATCGACCTTTGTCGAGGTCCTCACGTCCCTTCTCCCGGGAAAATCGGCGCGTTCAAACTGTTATCAATTGCGGGAGCGTATTGGAAAGGGGATCAGTCACGCCAGCAACTCCAGCGGCTTTACGCGACGGCGTTTTTTACTCAAGCCGATCTCGATGCGCATTTGGAGTTGCTGGAAGAAGCCAAGAAACGTGACCACCGATTGCTGGGCAAACGACTGGGGCTGTTCCATATTGACGACATGGTGGGTCAAGGCCTGATTCTGTGGACTCCCAAGGGAAGCTTCATTCGACAGAAACTGCAGGATTTCATTTCCGAGCATCTGAATCGCCAAGGGTACGATCAGGTCTTTACACCCCACATCGGTAAATTGGAACTTTACAAGACATCAGGTCACTTTCCGTACTACCAGGAAAGTCAATATTCACCGCTCGTCGATCGTGAATACTTGAGCAAGCTGGCCGATGACGGTTGCACATGTGGTCAATTGTCCAACATGATGAGCGACGGCGAGATCGAAGGTTATTTGCTCAAGCCGATGAACTGTCCGCATCACATTCGGATTTATGCTGCGGAACAGAGGAGCTATCGGGATCTGCCGATCCGGTTGTCGGAATTCGGAACCGTTTACCGGTGGGAGCAGTCCGGCGAAATCGGCGGGCTCACCCGGGTGCGTGGATTTACTCAAGATGACGCACACCTGTTTGTTACCCAGGAGCAGCTGGGAGAGGAATTGGTTGGTTGCATCGAGTTGGTGAAAATCATCTTTGGCGCAATGGGCATGGAAGACTATAGTGTCCGTGTTGGATTGCGAGATCCGGACAGTTCCAAATACGTTGGTGATCCGGAGAACTGGAGCCTGGCAGAACAGGCTTGTCGCGAGGCTGCCGCAACCTTGGGAAAACCATTCAGCGAGGATCCGGGCGAAGCGGCCTTCTATGGACCCAAGATCGACTTTGTTGTGAAGGATTGCATCGGTCGAAAGTGGCAGCTAGGAACGGTTCAAGTCGACTACAACCTTCCCCAGCGATTTGGACTTGAGTACATCGGTGCGGACAACAAGCCACACCGGCCGATCATGATTCATCGGGCACCCTTTGGAAGCATGGAGCGATTCATCGGTGTGTTGATTGAACATTTTGCGGGCTCGTTCCCGCTCTGGCTGGCCCCCGAACAGGGCCGGATTCTGACGGTCAGTGAAAAGTCCGAAGAGTACGGTCGCAATGTCGAAAAGCAATTCCGGGCAGCAGGTCTTCGTGTCAAAGGGGACTATCGAAGTGAAAAACTGGGCTCCAAAATCCGTGATGGTCAGCTGGAAATGGTTCCCTACATGATGATTGTCGGGCCACGCGATGCCGAAAACGGAACCGTTTCCTTGCGAGACCGATGTGATGGTGACTTGGGAGCGATCCCGGTTGCCCAGGCAATTGCCAGATTCCAGAAAGAAGTTCTGGAAAAAACGGTTCGACGAAAAAGCGCGGAATAGGCCCTGCCGAGGCCCCGAGTCGGTGAAAATTCGGCAAAATGCCAAACGCGGTTCGCCCTCAGACGAGCGACGCGATACAATTAATAACAGGAGATTAGTTGACGATCGGAGTCGATCTGAAACATAATTTTACCTCGCGGCATTGTCGAGAAACTTGCGATGCTGTTGTGATGGGCGCCTTCCGTGTGGCGCATTTGATTCAATTATTTTTGAAAGGGACAACAATTCCACCAAGCGACAAAAAACAGACCCGCATCAACGAACAAATCAGGATCACACCTATTCGCGTCATCGACCAGGATGGAAATCAACTAGGCGTCATTCCAACATCGGATGCGCTTTTGAAAGCCAAAGAAGCTGGGCTCGATCTGGTCGAAGTGGCAGGCGACGCGAAGCCGCCGGTCTGCCGAATCATGGATTTTGGCAAATTCAATTACGACAAGAAAAAACGCCAGACAAAAAACAAGTCTCACCAGACCCGGCTCAAGGAGATTCGTGTCCGACCGAAAACCGGCGAACACGACATCGGGTTCAAGGTCAAGAAGGCGATCGGCTTCCTGGAGCACAACGACAAAGTTCAGGTGACAGTGCTGTTCCGTGGAAGAGAGAATGCTCATGTCGATGAAGGTCGCAAAGTCATGGACTATATCATTCAGTTGCTTTCCGAGCACGGGAAAGTCGAGAGCGTGCCATCCCAGCAACCAAGACGCATGGTTTGTACAATCGCGCCCAATAAATAATCGGTGGCAGCCGTTCGCAGTTGACCCACGGAATGATGCCCGGCGTATCCCCTCCATGGTACAAGTTCCGGTTGAGCAGGAAGTGTTCGTGAACATCCGAGTTGTGATCTGCGGACCGGATGAAGGCAAACAAAAACGCCGCAGCGAATCTCGCTGCGGCGTTGGTTTAACTAAAATGGTTGAATCCCATTTTGCCTGTTGATTAGAAGCAGAATTCGCCGCCGTAATAGAATCCGTACAGCAACAGGTCTCCATTGGAGTTGGCTGATCCCAGTGCCCGGGTGTCGGTGAAATCACGCGGAATCTGGTCGTCGGCAAGAGCGACCCCGGCAATTCCCATTGCTCGGTAGCCAATCCGGGCACGTGCATTACACGAGAACTGGTAAATCAGGCCAAGGTCGATCTGTCCCAGGACGGCTGCGTCATTCTTGGTGTCCGAATAATCCATTGCCCAATAACTGTCGCTGTCAACGATCTGTTGACGGGTTTCGATGTGGTTATTGAAGATACCGGCCGTCCCTGCGTAGGCCAGGCGAAATCGGTCGCTCAAGCAGATTTCACTGCGTCCGCCGAGTTGGAAACCGACCAGCGTGTTTTCCGCCTCAAGTGAATACTCGATGGTCGCCGGGTAGGCCGCCGACGAAGAATAGCTTACATCACGGAGGCTTTCGTCAAAGTCGAACAACCGGAAACCGCCAAGCAATTCGTATGTCGCACATCGCCCAAAGCGAGTCGTGTACTGGCCACCGTTTCGCAACAGGTTGAATTCAAAATTGTAAATATCGGTGTCACGGAAAACGCGTGTTCGATCGCCCGAGTCGTAGATATCCTGGACGGTGGCACCGCTCGGTGGGTGAGACACAGCGCCCAGTCCATACAGGTGGGTCGAAGTTGTTCCGTCCAGTGTGACATCGGATTCTTCGTCAACACCCCAAAAGATGGCCTCCCATCCGGAACCGCTGCACCCGCGTTTGGCAATCGAAAAAGCCAGGCCGTTCATGTTTCCGTTGGTAACGTCATCGGAGTACAACACGTCTCCAGCGGCATTGCAGGCCAGTCGCTGACCATCGTCGTAGTCGCGGCGGAATGAAAGGCCATAGACGCCCAGCACCCAGTTCGCGTTTTCACCGCCGCAAACAGATTTTTCAGGACTGTAGACCGGTGCGCCACAACCAGCATCACCGGAATTGGAATCAAGGTAGCTGCCGTTACCATAGCCGTCCGTCGAAACGACACCGTCGCGTCCGGGCATCTGGCCAGTTATCGCGCCGTTGTCAACTTGAACTCCCATCTGTGCGGGTGCGATCGCCGTACCGGCGGTCACCGTTGCCGATTGGGTCGTGCGGTAACTGGCGGGAACGGCGCCATTTGTCTGGCTTCCGTACGGGTCTCCATAGCCCGCCCGGGCAAGAATCGACTGATAGGATCCAATCCTCGCCGGTTCATCCCATTGAGCATTGGCCGCGTTGGCCATCGCCGCAGTTACGACTACCGCCATGCATGTTTGCCAAAAACACTTCATTACAAACTCCTTTTTGTATTGATCCCCTGCCCTGCAAGCGTGGCGTGGCGTGGTCAACTTGAACTGGTAACGCTCGTTGAGATACCGGACCGGCGTCCGGAAATATCTGCATCGTGAGCCGATTCCTTACAACGTCTGCGTTTGACATCGTCCGAGGATCCGGAGGAATCGAAACGAAGTTTTCCTCAAATCCACAAATATCAGAACACCGCACGGACCAACCCAAACCGCCGAGATTACCGTCCAATGCAAAATGAATTGTCCGAGTTGCCTGGCCCGATTCTTGGGGAACTCCTGCCTCGTCCGCAAAGTCTAGCTTTTCGTTCTGATACGATCAGAACCTGGCAATCCATGTTTCGTAACCGTATCAACCGGAGTTTCGGTGGGTCGGCGGTTATTCCCTAAGGATCCGGCCAGGTAAAATGGCGTTGATGGCGACGCCCATTCGGACAAAACGGCTCGCAGATGTGACATCAGTCAATCCAGATCAACCGAATTTCCAGCCAACACTCAAAGAACCGAATGGTCTGATTATCCCAGGTCATTCCGGTAGCCGCAGATGATTCGAACAGGTTCGACGGCTTTATACGCCCAGTTCCGAAACATGTACGAGGGCGGTGAATTTCACACCAACCTTTGCAAAGATCTCGGCGGATTGATCGCCGCGGTCGACAATCGCAATAATTCGGTCGACTTTCAAGCCAAATTCCCGTGCATGTTCGATCGCCCGCAATGAACTGCCGCCGGTTGTGATTACATCTTCCAGCATAACGACGGTTTGACCCGGTTCAACGGGCCCCTCAACTTGCTGGCCCGTGCCATGGGCCTTGGCTTCCTTGCGGACAATGAAGCCTTTGAGAGGCCTGGATTGCTGCCATGCACAAGTGATCACGGCCGCAGTGATCGGGTCGGCACCGATTGCCATTCCACCGACCGCATCGGGCAAGTCATCACCCATGGAATCAAGAATTCCAGCCGCGATGACGTTGGCTCCTTCTCCGTCCAGCGTCAATTTTCGGCAATCCAGATAGTAACTGGCTTGTTTGCCAGATGCCAAAGTGAAGCTACCGAAACGCAGCGCGTGTCTTTTCACCAATTCGATTAGTCGTTGTCGATCGTACAAGTTGTCCTCTGTCGTTTCCGCCCGGTGTCACTGAATCCCTGGTGACAATATGATGGTTTCCGTCGATTCGTCAATGAGCGATGACGTGCCGTAGAGATCGAATGCTCTTGTTGAGTTATCAAGTTCTCTGGCGTTTCGTTGTCCGTCTTTCACCATGTTTGCGTATGAGCCAACCTGAAATTCGAAGTGCCGTTGTCCTGGTGGTTGACCGATTGGGCGCCAACATGCTGGGCGCTTATGGCAGCACCTGGTTTGAAACGCAGAATTTCAACCGTTTGGCGGCACGATCGCTGGTTTTTGACCATGCGATTACAACCACACCTGAGCTGGCAGCAGCTTATCGCGGGCTGTGGGATTCAGGTGCCGAGACAAACATGTTGAAGCAAATCCGTGAAGCCGGGTTCAGCCCCGTCCTGCTGACAGACGAACCGGAGGTTGCGAATTTGACGTTGGCAGAGGATTTCGACCGGATCATTCCGGTTGATTTGCCGCCAACTCATCGGTTGGCTAGCTCCCTGGACCAAACCGAATTGGCGAACTTTTTTGCACAAGCCACTCAGGCGATGACGGAAATGGATTCCGGGACGTGCCTGTGGCTTCACTCGCGCGGACTGAGTGGTGCCTGGGATGCACCTGGGCCATTACGGATCCAGTTGGCGGATCCAGAAGATCCCGACCCACCTCAGTTCCACGAGCCCCCGGTGCGTACGTTTGATCCCGAAATGGATGACCCGGACGAGTTGTTGGGGTATCAACAAGTCTGCGCGGCCCAGGTCACATTGCTCGATGATTTCCTGGGCGTCATCCTCGACTTGTTGGACACGGAACTGGGTGAATCAACCTTGTTTTGCCTGTTTTCTACACGAGGTTATCCCTTGGGAGAGCATGGGCGAGTCGGCGAGCCCCGGACAGGAGACCTCGGTTCCTGCTACAGTGAATTGGTTCATGTTCCGATGATGGTATGCTTACCGAATCAACCTGAATTTGAGTCGGCTCGTTCGATTCGAACCGGAAGCCTCGTTCAGCTCAATTGGATTTCCGATTTGCTAATCCATTGGTTTGTCTCGAGGCAAGCCGTGGAACGCGCCGTCGAATCGATGTTTTACTCGCTTCCCGATAAACAACGTGAAGTCGCTTGCACGATTCATGGAGAAGCGGCGGCAATCCACACCCAGGCCTGGAAATTGATTCGCGATCGAACCAAAGTCGAATTGTTCGCCAAACCCGATGATCGCGGTGAAGTCAACGATGTAAGTCGCCGTTGCCCTCACATTGTCGAATCCCTGGTCCGAGTGCTTGATCAGCTGGTTATTGGCGGAGAACTCGCGATTCCGGTTGATTTCGAACTACCCGAAGCTCTCGCGACCCGGCTGGACTGACGAGAAAGGGACCGCTTGCTGTCTCGGGTCATTAAATTGTCCAATCAAGAAAATTGCGAGATTGCCAACATCCTTGGGAAACACCGCTCCTCTTTCGGGCCAATGTTGCTTGGCCCAGGATGAAATTTTCGTGGTGAATTCACCTCTGGCTACCGCTGATATCGCCCCAATGCCCTGTTTTTCCCTGCCGGCGATCGTTTTCCGGAAGATCTGCGATGCAACCACCAGGATGCTATCACGTGACATGCTGGTTGGACTGGTTACCTGCGCAGTGGATTGGTACAGTCCGCCACTTGATTTTTGCGGGGGATCTCCTCGCTAGCCAATTTTCACAATCCAACTTGAAGTCAGGCTTTTCGAATGTCCGGACAGGGAAGTCCGAAATTCGTTTTTCCAACCTGCACGGTGCGACAACTGGCCGTGTTAGCGTTCGTTGCTGCGCAGAGTTTGAGTTGTCTGCAGGGAACTGCCAGTGTCAACGCGCAGGATTTTTATCCATTAGGTCCGACTTCCGCGGTAACCCGTACTGCGACCAGTCCAGTCAATGGTTCGTCTGTTCGTCGGTTGCGACTTCGGCTTTCGTGGGGTGGCGGTACGCCTCAAACCTGGACCGGAAATATTGATGTACGCGAGGGTGCGTTTTCCGACGTTGCGCCATTGGGTCTGAACCCGGACGCCAACGCGGCCGTCACGCAGGTCGGCGAGGATTTGGTCGTCCGACATTGGTCACCGACCAATTACGGAGGTGCGGACGTAACCCTGACGGGAACCGCTGCAACGCAGGTTCGTTTTGAGGTCGGTTCGATTGAGCAACCCGAAACGCGGTTTGAACAAACGATGTCGTTTGAAGAATTAGCTGCCGGCACAATCGGTGGCGAGCTGGATTTGCTGGGCAATCGTTGCTCCGTTTCGCGGGCGCCTGGTGACGAACTTGAGGTGAGCTTTCAACGCGAGCATCTGGTGTTCAAGCCGGGTGAGTCGTTTACGTTTTCCATTACTCCCAATTCAACTCCGCTTGCCGGACGAACAGCAAGCTGTCGGGTCAAACTGGTCCCGGCCCACGCAACGGGAATTACCGGGAATCGACCACTTGTTACCCGGCCACTGGTTTCCCAGGCACTGGTCTTTCAAATGGATGAAAACGGGACGGCAGAATCGCAAGAACTGAGTTTGAATATTCCCGATGAAGAAGCCGTCTACAACATCGAGATTGAACTGGATGCGGGCCGTTACCAGGCGTCATTCAGCCCCAGGAAAAATACCATTCGTCGGAGCATTCAACTGATCGTGCTGGCCGATCAGGCGACGCGATTCGGTGGGCAGGCCTGGCGGCAGGTTTCATCGGTTAATGCTGTTGATGTTTCAAGCGAATCGTTTCGAGCCTGGTCCCAGTTTTCTCGCATTGCTGGCTGGCCGACCAAGGACATGTTGGGTAACGAGCTTCGCTCACCGGTCGTGGTTGAGGAACAAACCATGATGCAACTCTTGCCGGGCGGTTGGCAAGCGATCCCACTAACGATCGATCGGATCGGAATGCCACATATTATTGAACTTGAGTATGTTGCCGATGGCGAGACCGCGATCGGCATCAGCCTCTTGCAACCGGACGCTTCCGGCCAGATTCCGAGCTATGGCTTTGACTCCGGAGTCTTTGTTCCACGATCGCTGGTGTCTCCCAGCAAGGGGGATGGGAGCCGGATTCAGCGGCATCGGTTGACAGTTTGGCCCGAAACAAAAACGCCCTATTTGCTGGTTGCTAACCGGCACGCAACGGCCAGCGCCACGTTCGGATCGGTCAACGTTCTGGCGGGCCCGGATCGACTCGATCCCGGCGAGATCGAAAGCGGCTCCAGTCGCGATACGCGAAAGCTCATGGCGTTTTATGAAACGCCGCAGTTCCCGGAGAGTTTTGGCGCCACTGAGTCCATTGATTCGATGGTCGGCCAGCCGCTCGATGATTGGCGAATGTTCTACGAAGGAGCCAGCAGGTTCATTGACTACCTGAAAGCCAACTCCTATCGCGGCGCGTTCATTACCGTCGCTTGCGATGGAAGCGCAATTTATCCGAGCCAGTTGTTGTTGCCGTCTCCGAAACACGACAACGGTACGTTTTTCAGCTCGGGTCAGGATCCAGTCCGCAAGGACGTTCTGGAAATGTTGTTTCGAATGTTCGAACGGGAAGGATTGGTTTTGGTGCCAACGCTTGCGTTGTCGAGTCCCCTGCCGGAAGTGGAAGTCCTGCGTCGACGGGATGGATTGAATCCTGATTTCGAGTCGATTGAGGTTGACGCAACCAATCGCTCAACTGCGATGGATGACCGCCTCCCGATTTACAATCCATTGAATCTGACCGTTCAACACGCGGCCAGCCGAGTAGTGGAAGAGCTGGCTGAGCGGTACCGGACGTTTCGCACGTTTGAGGGTGTGGCGATTATCTGCCGCCCCGACACATTTACGTTGCTCCCCGGCCGCCAATGCGGCAATGATACGTTAACGGTCCAGCGGTTTTTTCAATCCCAACCCGATCTTGGGGAATTGCCGAATCAGTGGTCGGAAGTTCAAGACATCCTCGCCGGTTCGCATCAGCAGCAATGGATCCAATGGCGGGCAGCCCAGATGACCCTGTGGTATCAGGAACTCGCGACCAGGGTCCAGCGGGCGCTGCCAAATGGACGGCTATTCCTGGCTCCAATTGATCTTTATCGTGGCCAGGAGACAGCTTCGGCGCTGAGTCCGAGTTTGCACTCGTCAACTGATTTTGAGCGGGTCATGTTACATTTGGGATTTGAAGCGAAGCTCGTCCGTTCAATCCCTGAATCCAATCCGGCGTCCGGTAGTGGCGATATCGTATTCCTGAACCCGCACCGGATTGCTCCCGACCAAGCCCTGTCGTCTCAGCGAGTCGAATTGGCCGTTGAAAGCTCAAGACAGGCTCAGGCCTTTTTCGCCGATGCCGACTACGCCGGTGACTTGTATACGCATCGAGTTTCGTGGGCGCACTTTGCCCAGTTGCAAGCCCAGAGCCCGTTTGGAATTCAGCGTTCGCCATTGATGCGACTCCAGCAGATGTCACCGGCTGCATCCTTTAACCGGAAGCGTTTTGTGCAGAGTATCAAGGACCGGGATGCGAGAATGTTGGTCGATGGTGGCGGGATGATCACGATGGGGCAGGAAGCGTCGATCGCCGAAATGATGCGAGTTTTTGGTCAACTTCCCGACGCACGTTTTACGGATGTGATTTCGGGAGAAAATCCGGATGTGAATGCGACGCCGCTTGCGGTCCGGCAGCTTCAATACGGAGACGATACTTATTTTTACGTGGCCAATGCGTCGCCCTGGCCGACGCGCGTCACACTGTTCTTGAATTCGCAATCTGCCGAGACACCCGTAATCGAATCCTTGTCCGGCCCGCAACAGCAACTCATTGCAGGTCCACTGACCAAAACGGCAACGTCGCCCCGAATGCTCAGCGTCTCGTATCCCAAGCCAAGCGGGAACTCGTTCGAAGTCAACGCCCAGGTGCCAGCATACGGACTGTTGGGAGGCCGCATGTCGAAGGAACATCGACTATTTGATTTCGGGTTTGGATTGCCGGCAGACGCAGACGAGGATCTCCGCCGCCATGTTTTTGCGCTGCAAGCCAAACTCACCAAGTCGGGGAATCCGGGACCTGTGACAGTGCTTGAGAATTCCGGCTTTGAGTTCAACGGTCAACCGACGCTGGGAGGCTGGGAAACCGGCCACCAGTCGACCGGAAAAGTTCGTTTGGATCTGAATCAGGACGGGTCGGAATCGAGGCCGCCGATGGGACGAGCATCGTTGCGAATGGAAAACAAGGACCCGGATCCGGTTTGGGTCCGAAGCAACGTGTTTGAAGCGGGAAATACGGGACGGTTATCGATTTCAGTTTGGCTCAAAACGAATGATACTGCCCAACAGCCACCGTTGAGGTTGGCGCTGGAGGGTCAATCCGGCGGGACGAACTATTACCGGTTTGGTTCGGTCGGTAGTTTGTCCCCCGACTCCCGGTCGAACCAAATCGAGTCGAGATGGAAACGCTTCGCGGTTCATTTTGATGATTTGCCATTGGAAGGTCTGTCGAATGTCCGAATCGGGTTTGACTTGATGGGGCCAGGTCAGGTGAACATCGACAACGTACAGGTGTTTGACCGCTGGTTCGATGAAAACGATGCCAAGACAATCACGCAGATGCTGGCCAGTACCGGTCCACTGCTTTCCAATCCTGCGACCTTTGATAATTGTCGCCGACTGTTGGATGGCTATTGGCTCAGGTTTCTTGATCAGTTCATTGAGATCGAGGAATCAACGGACGACGTTCGAGACAATGAAGCTCGAGCAACCGAATCGGAATCCGTTCCAGGCAAAACCGGCCAGGACTCCACGGCCTCCCGCTCCGAGTCGGCCAATGCGTCATTAGAGTTGAGGAACGACAACTCCCACAATCAGGGCAGCGAAACCGCTCCGATGTTCCGCCGGTTTCGAAACCTCGTACCCCAACGGAAGCAGACGCTACGGTAGCCTCATTTGTTAGCCACGATTTGATCTGCGAGACGATCAAAGGATTGTTCGATCTCAGCCTGGCCGGTGATGAACTCGATGTCAATCAAGACCGCGTAAACCGGAATTCCCGAAAGCCGATTCGCGCAGACTTTCACCAGGTCTTTGTGAGTACAGACAATCGCCGTTGCTCCGCAAGCCATGGCCGATCGGCCGATATGTTCCAGATCCGCACGCTGATAGGCGTGATGATCCGGGTACACGACGGAGTCAGCGATGTTGCATTGCAGCTGTTCGAGAGTGCGCAGAAAATTATCCGGGTTTCCGATGCCGCAAAAAAAGAAAACCGATTGGCCATTCACGGATTCGAGATCCGCCTGCTGGCCGTCGGATTGAAGCAGCCGGGTGGCCGTGGTTCGCGTTTCGGCAATCGGCTTGTCGCCAATCTGTGAGCGGATCCTGGCCAGAATGTTCTTGCGATCGCGATCGCTGACGAGGTTGGCGCGGGTCAGGATCACCGCGTCCGCGCGGCGGAGGCTCGATAAAGGTTCACGCAGCAAACCGCGAGGCAGCATCCGGTTGAAACCAAACGGTTCGGTCGCATCGATCAATACCAGATCAACATCGCGGTGGAGCTGGCGATGTTGAAAAGCATCGTCAAGGACGATAATCTGGGACTCAAATTCTTCCACCGCGATCTCCGACATTCGATACCGATCAGGGTCCTGCAGGTGGGGGACATCGATGAGTCGGTGTTCCATTTCAAGCGCTTCGTCATTGGGTCCGGCGGGGCCACCGCTGTTTTTTGCGCCGTATCCCCGACTGATCAGAACGACTCGCAAATTCCGGGTTCGCAGGAATCGGGCGATCCAAATGACCAAAGGCGTTTTGCCGGTTCCGCCCGTCGTCAGGTTGCCGACAGAAATGACCGGGATCGCCGCTCTTTTAATGACAATTTGATTGTTTTTCATTTGGGCGCGATCAAATCTCCGGTTGCGCCCTTGAATTGCGATCCGGTACAACGGCGTAAGACAGCCGAGTCCGGCTCGAACCGTGCCTGCGACGAACCCCTTGCGTTTGCCACTGATCATTTCAAGGAGTTTGGTCTGGTCGAACATGCCGCTAGTATGTTCGTGCCGATGCCGTTTGATCAAGGTGACTCGTACGTCCACGACACTTGCCACGCCTCTGGCTGAAAGCAACGGGTGGTCCACGCGGCTTCGCAGTCGATTGCAAGACGGTATAATTGTTGAAGTCCTGGTGCATCCATGCTACATACAGGCCAGCAATCGCGCGTGTCGAAGGGTTGTTTTGCGGAGACCATCGATTGACTGCGGACATGGCTTTTCCCTTCGTGAGAAAACACTCAATCACGGAGTGAATGGCTACCTGTTGGCCGCGGATGCACGCCCGGCATTGTTCAAGTCTGTTTTACCTGCCATTTGAATTCATGAATACATTGCAACCGCCAGACAATCGTGACATGGAAAAGGAAACCAAGCCTGCGTGGAAGGCGCTCACGAGAATGCAGCGCCGGGTGGCGGGCGTTTTGGTTGAAAAGTCCAAAACGACGCCCGACATCTATCCCATGACGATCAATTCGATCAAGACGGCCTCCAATCAGAAAAGCAATCGCAGTCCGCTGATGGATTTGGGTGAAGACCAGGTCGAGGAGACGTTGTACCAACTGCGAAAAATGGGGGCGGTGATCGAAGTCCATTCTGGCGGAAGGGTTCCGAAGTTCAAACACCAGCTCTACGAGTGGTTGGGTGTCGACAAAGTCGAACTTGCTGTGATGGCGGAATTGCTGTTGCGTGGCGAGCAAACGCTTGGCGAACTCCGCGGGCGAGCCTCAAGAATGGACAGGATCGACGGGATTGAGGAGTTAAAACCGATCGTCGCGGGTCTGGTTGAAAGGGGATTGATCGTCGAGTTGACGCCACCGGGACGCGGTCAAATCGTCACCCATGGACTGAACGAAACTGGCGAATTGGAGCGATTGAGAATGCAGTTTGCCGGCTACCAGGGCGATGCCGAGCCTGCTCCGAGCCGGCAGGCCGGCGAGGTTACCGGTGCAAACATGCCTGCAATGCCACCGGCCCCGGAGGTCAAAGAACAGCTGGACCATCTGATTGAGGAGGTGGCGACGCTCAAAGAGGAGGTTTCAGATCTGCGACAGCAGTTGGCGGAAGTTCAGGAGCTCTTGAAATGACTGGCGCGATCAGTCAATGGCGATAGTGACATGCCTGGAAAACAGAACTCAGCCATCCAAGTGCCATTCGCTGGATCTGCAGAACGGATCTGTTAAAACGGATCTGTTAATTTACAGCGATTTTTCCAGTGACTCGCTCTGGTGAAAATGATGGGGTCGTACATTCGATTTATCAGGCACCGATATCGCAAACGGTGCTTTGAGCATGATCTGTCCGGAGGCGGTAAACGACAGATCCGCCAAGATGCAAACAACAGGTGAAATCGAAAACAGGTTCCGGGTTGTTACAAGTGTTATCCAATTCGGAACATTGCATTCGATCACACGCTTCTCACTTGCTAAAGCCTGTCCGAAAGTCGATTTCGATACTGGTCGCGCTAGATCAACCGGGCAAAATCAACCCACTAACCGATTTGCTCCGGAACGACCGAGTGCAAGCTTGTGCAATAAGTTCCCGTTGCACAGATTTTTTCCGCCGATCCGGTCGTGAAGAACAAACTGCATAACCAAGTGGAATTCGGTGCCAGAGGAAGAGAATTAACCATGAACGTTCGACATTTTTTCAGTTCGCTGCTGATTGCGATCATCTGCCTGTCACTCTTGACTGGCCTGGCGATCGCTCAACAACCCCTTGAATCGTCCTTCGATGCTGCTGTTCAGGACACGCCAGCGAGCGACGCCATCCAGGAGCCGGTAATCGTTCGGCCATCCCCGGATGTATCTCCACGCCGTTCATTCCTCCCTCCCCAGGATCAGTCCGCGATCCCCGACCAGACAGTATTGCTCAATTCAAAGTTTGCCGGTTGGGAAGAAGTCGCCGAAACGGTCAATGGCGAGAGAGTCAGTGATACGATTCGCGGCAACTGGATCATGGTTGACCCCAATGGACGCATCGAAGGAAGTGTCCTGGCTGCCGAGGGAGCCGACGTTGACAGGATGAATATTTTCTTGATGAATAACGGCCGGTTGGTCAAGCAAACCAGTCTTCTCGGCGATGGTCGATTTGAATTCACCAACGTCCGCCAGGGAGCCTATGCCCTGATTGGCTGGGGGCCCAATGGCTTTTTTGCTTTTGGCTTGAATATCCTGGCCTTCAATCCGGACAATAACGGAGTTGTTGTCAATTCTGTCATTGCCACGGCCTATCAGAACAAAACAACCATCAATACCGACTGGATTCAGTATTTCGCCCCGCTCGTCAATTTTCGGGTCTACGGCCGCTATTCCGACGGTGAAGGTCGCGATGATCCGGCTAAGCTATACGGCTTTGTGGGTTTGTACGAAAACCTGCCCCAAGCCACCCTGGCGACATCCATTTCAAGTCAACAGGTTATCAAGCAAGCCGACGGCACGGTGCTTGGGCGGGTTCACCAATTCAATTCCATCAATGGACGCCCTGTCGATGTTCAATCCACCAAGGTCATGCTGTTCCAAGGCGATAGTGTTGTTGCTTCGACGACCACCGACAACTATGGTGGATTTGCCTTCCGGCAGGTTCCGGATGGTTCCTACGGAGTGACAGCTGCCGGATCGGACGGCGTTGGGATGATCGCGATCGAAGTTGTAACCGGCACCGAAACGACCAACGATGCTGGTGAAATTGTCCCGCCAAGCCCAACCCCAGTCGACTTTACGTTGATGCCATCGGAGACGATTGGCTGGTTGAGAAACTATGCCAACGAGGTCGCGTATAACCGGGCACTGCTGGCACCTCGTCCGCCAAGTCAAGGCGATAACGACGACGCCTGCCCGTACTGTGGCATTCCCGGTTGCAATGGGTGCCAGCCGTATGCGAACTGCAAATCGCGGAACATTACATTCGAACAATGGACGCAAATGGGTTGCCAGAACGTGGCTCAAAAATATGGTGATGGATCCATTCTGGCCGGCTGGACAAAGCAACAGAGGTTGAACATCCAGAAATCCAACGCACGAACCGACAAAGCGTTTTATCCTGAACAAAACCTCAATGGTTTCTAACCACACGAGGGTAATCCGGATCCATGTGGTCGGGGAACCGAGTTTGTCAAAACCGGTCCGAGGGATCATAGACCGATTCGACGTTGATTGGTGAAGTGAGTCTGTTACAGGCCGAGTCCATCTGGATTCGGCCTTTTTTCGTCGTTCGTCCCGACATTCAGGAAAGAGGGTTGTTTTCCTGACGCCGAATAACGGGTCAGCGCATCGGCGCGGCAACGGAGGTGCTTCCGTCGGATACAAAAAAAGGCAGCCCGGATTGGGCTGCCTTGGTTGAATCAACTGTGTTGCTGGTCTTGCCAAAGCAAGACACGGGCAGAAACAAATCCCGGTTCAGCAAGCGAACTGGTTCGATTTCATCCTAGAAATCTTCGTTCGCACCGGGGAGACCACCCCCGCCCTGGCTGAATGAATCGAATCCGACTTTGATCAGGCCAAGGATGCCATCCTGCATTTCGAACCGCATGACGCCGCCGTTCTCAATTAGACTGTAGGTTCCTCGGATTCGGTCGCCACCCGACTCTTTCAACGCATTGGCCATGGCTTCCACCGAAGGATCACTTTCCTCCATGCCCGCCGCGAAATCCAGAACTGGCGTCACGAAAAAGTTGAACTGCATGAGATCGGATTTGTCCTTGGCTGCAGGAGTTTTGCTGCCACCGGTGGTCTGGTCAGAAGCACTGGTCTTGCCGTCGACGGCTTTTTTGAGCATGTCGACCGGGTTGCTTCCGGCAGCCAGGTAAACTGCTTGCTCGCCGATGCCAACCACCAGGGTAACTTGATCGCCAAGGGCATTACGCAATTCTTCCTGGTCGGGAACCTGGACAGTAACAGAATGGAAAGTTATGTCTTTGTGGCTGCCCGAGTTGAGGCTGATCTTGATCTCCTCGCCCAGTTTTTTCTCAGCCATGGCGGCTAGTTCTTTGACGGTATCTTCAATCTTCTTTGGGTCGGCAACTTGAATACCACCGGCAAAGTTGATTTCGCCATTTGCGAGCATCAGGAAAGCGCCGGCATCAAATACGCCTTCTTTCAGCGTCGCCTTGGCGACATCCACGAGGTTTTTGAGGGTGCTTTCGAGGACATTGAGTTCTTCTTCGGACAAGTCACCATCGGCATCCATCTCCTTGACTGCGGTTTTCGCCAGTTCATCGAGCATGGTGGAATATGAACTGGCATCCTCAGCATTCAGGTTGGCACATTGGTTGAGCGTAAAAGTCGCACCGTCCATCAAGAACCCCGAAAATCGTGAGGCTTGTTTGCGAGCTCCTGCTGCCAGCTTGGCTGCCAGTTCGGAATTGGGAAGACCGGTATATTCAATCTCCATGGATAGGGTTTTGGCGTCTTTGTCTGCCGTCATTCCCATTGTGAGTGTGTCGGATTCCTGCAGCATCATCTTCATTTGCTTGATCTGCATCTCAAGATTTTTTTTCTGCAAATCAGCCTGGAGATCGTCCCCCAGATTATCCAACGTCGATTCGGAGCTTTCCCGGATCAGCTCCAGGGCCTTGTCGCGTAGACTTTGCGGAATTCGCTGCGCGAATACGCGTGCCGACAGATTGTACTTGGACGCCAAACCCTTGAGGATTTCGGCAGGCGCATCGGGAAGCGACTCCAGCATCTCTTTGTTGGTCGAGAAAAACGCATAACCAGCATTCTTTTTTAACACCAATTCGGTTCCGTCGTCCGTCGTGATGGTCGTCACGTCGCCATCCTCTTCGACTTCCGCCATGCCACGGATGACCTCAAGCATTTCATCCAGGTTAGTCACGGGAACGAACCCCAGGAAATCTGGAATTTCCGCATCTTCGTGGAAGTACAACAGCACTCCAGCGTCTTTCTCAGAATCCAGGCCCTTGGTGTAGCCTTTGATCATGGCGGAGGCCATGAATTTCATCTGAGCGAATCCGGAGGCAGTCAACAGGTAGTTGACGTCTTCCATTTGCTCTTTGAATTTGGCAATCGAAATCACGACTGCCGGTTCAGGCAAGCTCTGGCAGTAGGCTTGACCGATTGGCAGGAGGGCGATGACGCCGACTACCAGCCCAATCCACAGGGATTTACATAAGGACTTCACGTTAATTCTCCAAAATTTGGCTTGTGTGGGTACGGAAATTCGAATTTTTGGCCGCGGGTTGGCGCGACAAACTGATTTGCAGCTCGCCGGATTTGAGTCGGTTCGCTGGATGGCATGGCATCCTGGCTAGATTGTCTACCATCACGATTTAGATGCAATGACGGAACCACTGTTCGGCAGCAGAATCGCCGCTTGGGAACGTCAATTACGGGTAAACGACCCAGACTTGATCCGCAGGTCATCGAATCAACAGATGATACTCCGCAAATCCGTCGAGAGTTTTACGAACTTTCGGTCTGTCGGCAAAGACTGAATGGTGGCCTTCGGGCAGCAACCCTTGGCAAACCACTACTGCAGCGGCAATGTCGGTCCCACGGGTGATTCGGACACGCCTTTTCCGATAGTGAAGAACGCTGATTCCGTGGAGTTCAGACTCTGAAGAACGGGAAAAGTCGAGGAAACGTACCTTAAGATAGCCCCCACAAAGGCAGAATTAGCGCTCTCGATAGACGATTCGGCCTTTGGTCAAATCGTAGGGTGAAAGTTCAACTCGGACCTTGTCCCCAGGAACAATACGAATAAAGTGCTTGCGCATTCGCCCTGCCACGTGAGCCAATACCTCATCGCCCGTTTCCAGCTCAACCCGGAATCGCGTGTTGGCGAGCGCTTGTGTAACGGTGCCATCAACCTCAAAAGCTTCTTCTTTGGCCATAAATCCCCATTAGGAAAACTGCTTGGAAAATTATTCGTTTCATCAACAAAATGAATCCAGAATGATCTCGACCATTCTACTCGGACCGACGATTCAGTCCATAGCCACGTTGGCGTTTTGGCAATCAATTATTCGGTTTCTACCGGGGTTGGATGAAGATAACCTGTCTCCTCGCAACCAAACGGAGTGTCTCAAGTCATGCAAGCAACCGCGGTGTATGCTCCGCCATGGAATATGCCCGGAATCGGGTTGGAGTCGGCTCTCGGGGCTCAAAGTCGATTTGGATCGATCGATCGTCATCGGGATTGGCATATTGGGGAACCCTTTGCAGACTCCAAACCGGTTCCACGGTGTCCTGCTCAGCGAATCGAACCGGCTTCCATGAACCTCAGTTCTTTCACGGTAATCTGACCATAACATTTCGCTAATGACGAAACTTCGCTTACGATGTCACGGCCGAACCTGAATCCGATGGAAAGCAAAACGTTGAATTCTGCGATTGACAACTCGTCCAGACCAGCAACTCACTCTGCTCCCCGCAGAGTGCTTACGCTGTTCGATTGTGTCTGTATCATCGTCGGCACCATTATCGGCGCCGGGATTTTCAAGATGCCGGCAATTGTGGCCGCCAATGTTCCCAACGTTTACTGGTTGGTCGCGGTATGGGTATTCGGTGGAATCATCGCATTGATTGGAGCACTCTGTTTTGCCGAACTGACAACGACTTATCCCGACCGGGGTGGCGACTATGGTTATCTCAAACGTGCCTATCATCGAAGGATCGGATTTGCATTTTCCTGGGTGGCGTTTTGGGTTGTAAGACCGACGAGTATCGCCTTGATGGCGATGATATTTGGTGAGTTCGCCACGGTCGTGTTCCCGGACACCTGGCCATTGTTCGGGTTTGCCATCTTCAGCGTCGTCGTTCTCAGTCTCACCAACCTGGTCGGTGTGCGATTCGGTAAGTTCGCGCAGAACCTGTTAACGGTTGCCAAAGTCGCCGGGATTCTGGTCGTTGTTGTTTCGGCGTTCGCGTTCGGGCCCAATACGGTACCGAACACCGGTGACGGCGCAGTCAGCGCGGCGGGTTCGAGCACAAGCGAAACTTCGGCACTGGATTTGAATGCAGGTCGTCCTTCTCCGGCGTCCAATCAATCAGGTGAGCCTGCCCCATCGGGTGCCGAGTCGATTCTGACACCCGGGCCGTCCGATTCAACATGGGAGTGGTTTTGGCTGTCGATGGTTTTCGTGATGTTCACGTTTGGTGGTTGGAACGACATTGCTTTCGTTGCCAGTGAAACTCGCGAACCAAAAAAGAACCTGCTTCGTTCACTCGTGATAGGAACCGGAGTTGTGCTGCTGGTGTATCTCCTGGTGAATCTGGCTCTCGTCTTTGGCCTGGGGTTCGAACGCATGGCGGATCTGGGAGGTCGGTGGGAAAATGCGACCTCGGTTCTGGTTGAACAGAACATGGGTTCGTATGGTAGCTATCTCTTGTCCATCCTCGTTTGCGTTTCGTGTCTTGGGGCAATCAATGCGATGATTTTCACGAGTCCTCGAATCTATTGGGCAACGGCGATCGACTATCCCGGTCTGCACTGGGTGGCGGGTTCGATCGACGGCCGGGGCTGGTGGCGGGCGATGTTGCTTCAAGCCATCGTAACGATCGCGTACATTGCCACCTTTGGCAACGACAAAAACGGGGTTGAGAACCTGACGGCAGCCAATGCACCGTACTTTTGGTCGTTTTTGGGATTGACCGTTGTTTCATTAATCGTCAACCGCATTCGGTTCAAAGGCAAATTCGACGGATATCGCGTTCCCTTCTATCCCTTTCTGCCGTTGCTGTTTGCAGGTGCCTGCCTGTTCATGGTTTATCGAAGCTGGACCTACATGATTGACCAGAATTTATGGACGCCTACCTTGGTGATCGGTGGCTGGGTCGTGATCGGTTTCGTCTTGAGCTTTATTCTCAAGAGCGAGGGTGAAACGCGGTAATTTGAGGCATGTACGCGTTTTCTGACGCGAAGTTGGCCCCGCCCATTCCGGGTGTCCATTGGGCTGGAAAAGGACGGCCGGGTTTTCAGTCCGGTTGATCCTGGTTCGACCGCCAAGTCGGCTTTTCCGTCGTCGGCATTTCGACTTGCGACCGGGCTTGGAGGTCGGTAACATGGATGCTCGAATTAATATCCATTAATCACCAAAACAGGGGTCCGACCGAGTGGGAACCAAAAAGACCGGCAAAGGTCGTCGCAAACTAGGCCGCAAAAAACGACGGATGCGAGCCAAAATTCGACATCGCAAGAAGTAGTCGATCGATAGCGAATCGTCTCCGCAGTTAAGTTCCACAATGACTTGCTGCTTTCTTTTTTTCCCCATTGTTTACTGTGCTTGCTGCTGCGCAGACTGGTCTACAACTCTGTGTGGCCGGGTAAGTGGATCGGAAGCCGGGATCCCCTGCCATAAAATCGTTGATTCATCGTCCTGCACGGACCTGAGCCAAGTGGGCTCTTCCTTCGAAATTCCTGTTTCAATGAATCGACAATCAACATGCCCGCGGCCGTGTCTCCCAGTTCCCCGTCAAACAGCCCTGCCTTTTCGGTTTGGCGAGGTCGATTGCTGATTGTTGCGGCGGCGATGATGTGGAGTACCAGTGGTTTTTTTGCCAAAGCGCCCATCTTTGACAATTGGCCGGAGGAATCACGTGGTGTCCTACTCGCGTTTTGGCGAGCCTTGTTCGCAGCCCTTGTCTTGATCGTCATGGTCCGGCGGATCGAGTGGACATGGAAGCTGCTACCGATGGTGCTGACATTCGCATTGATGAATTGGACCTATCTCACTGGAATGGTCTACTGCGAATCGACGCTGGCGATTTGGCTACAGTACACGGCGCCTGCATGGGTGTTTTTGATCAGCTGGTTGTGGTTTCGGGATCGGCCAGTTCGGCGTGATTGGTGGTTGTTTGGATTTGCTTCCTTGGGCGTCGCCGTGATCCTGCAAGCTGAACTGTTTGGTGCGTCGCCGGTTGGAGTTCGATACGGCCTTGCATCAGGTGTCTTTTTTGCAGGGGTGGTCGTTCTGCTACGGTCACTCAAGGACTATGATGCCGCATGGGTCGTTTTCCTGAATCACCTGGTCACCGCGATCCTCCTGTCCCCGGTACTGATTCACCACGGGATTTATCCCTCCGGCAACCAGTGGTTTTACCTGGCCAGCTTTGGGATGTTACAAATCGGGATCCCCTATCTCCTCTTCGCCCGTGGGCTGAATTCAGTCTCCAGCCACGAAGCTTCCGGATTGACGTTGCTCGAACCGCTGTTGGTCCCCGTTTGGGTGTTTCTTGCCTGGCACAACTCGCAGGACTACGCACCACCTGCCTGGACAACGGTGGTGGGCGGTGGATTGATTCTGACCGGATTGTTGCTGCGGTACTGGAGGATCGGAAAGTAGAATACGATTCTTCTGAATTGCCAATTTCAAGTCAGGGAGAATCCGAAACAGCAGCCTACGGTTGAAGATGGAATGCGGGAAGATTGGTTTTCAATTTCAAGCCAACCGTTGTGTTGGAAAAACTGAAAAGTCGTTTCTGTTTCCCCGGAGGCTTGAGTACATTGAACATTTCGAGTCATTTCTCGGGTCCCGACTCTCGACAACAACTTTGGTGAAATGCGAAGGAAATGAAACCGTTTTCGACCTTTCGTGAACAATCGCTGGAATTCTGGAAGTGGTTTCCAACCGTAGCCGAATCGGTTGCGGAGACCCTCGAATGCGGCAATGCGAGAGCGCAGTTGTCCGATTTCATTAATGAAGTGCGCGACAAAGTCGGTGGATTATCGTGGGTGTTCGGGCCCGGCGCAGCCCCAGGTCGACTGTCCTTTACTCTCACCGGCGAGGGGCAGAAAGCAAGGCAGTTGTTGAGCCATTACTGGTTGTCACTTGCTGTCGAGGTCCCGGGATGGGAATTCTATTGCGCACGCCAACCTTCTCCCGCCGATCAATTGTTGGATCTTGCAATCGATGTGGCCGGCACAAGTGTCGACGTTGAAACGTTAATGGTCGCGACATGGGTGGATGATGTGAATCAAGTCGTTGACATCAAGGTCTGGCACGAAGCGTTTGAAAACATCGCGCAGGAAAGTCGTTTTCAGATCTTGTATCTTCTGTTGGATGAAGCACTTGGCGAATACGCGACCCAGACCAAGTTGGGTAACATCGAATTCAAAAGGGATCTGGACGCCAAACCGTTGGGCGAATTGCCAGGCTACCTCGAAACGCTCTGGCGGGAACGAGGCTGGGAAGACCTTTCGCCATTGGAGACCTATTCGGGTTATCAATCGGAGCCTACTCGCGGTTTTGAACGAGCCGACACAATCGCCGGTTACACCTTGTTGCCGCAACTTGTCCTCGGTTTCTTGAACAACAGAGGAACTCTTGAAAACGACCCGGTAGAGGACACCGGCGCTCAATTCCTTTACATTCGAATCGACGGAGACAGTGACGATTTCCGGAAGGACCCGTTGGGATTTCGCACTGCTGTGGAAGAGGAAATTGCCAGGCGATTAACCGGTGGTGGCTTTGTTGTCGGAGGCGCAACGGGCCGTGAAAACAGCTACATCGACGTCGTCATTTTCGATGGGAGCAGGTCATTGGCGGCAATTGAAGAAGCGCTGGAAAAAACGGGGCTGGCGGGAAAATACGAAATCAAGCCGTTTGCCGCTTAGGTTATGTTCCAGCATTTTAACCGGTTTTTCGATACCTCGTCCAGCTCTTCCGACGCACGACCGGACGGTCGAGCCTGGCGGGCTGTTCAACCACAACGGAAGCCCCGATGCGCGCGAACAAAACCCGGGAGAGTCTGAGTCGATGGGTTTCAACGCGTGGTGAATCTCGTTCTGGCCGGATACCCAAGCTTCAATTTAAGAGAGTGTTTTCTCAAACCGGTGCTCGACCAGGTTTCGTAACCGACTCAGTTCGCCAAATCGTAAATCGCCTGGTAGCCGTCAACCATGGTCTTGGTGCCGAAGTGCCGTTGTACGAACGCCTGACCTTGCTGTGCCAGTTTTTGACCTTGCTCCGGTTTTTCGATCAGGAATTTCGTCCAGCGTGCAAATTCATCTCGCGCGCCAAAATTCACTGCGAACGCTGTTTCCTGGTGCCGGATGATCTCTTTCGTTTCTTCACCGTAAACCGAGATAACCGGGATGCCGTTCGCCATCGCTGCGAGCAGGTTTCCAGACAACGGGTCGCGAAAATGGGAATGCCAATAAAAATCAAGTCCGGCAACGATTGTTTCAGGTGACGCTGGATGGCCCAGAAAATGAATGTGCGCCTTGGCTTCGGTCAACGCCGCGAATCGCTTCAGTCGCGGCAGCTGGGGACCGGTTCCGATGATCACGAAATGAAAGTCCTCGCGAATACAAGTCAACAAATCCGTGGCCCAGATCAGATCTTTCAGTCGACTCCGATGGATCAACGGGGCGACGGCTCCGGCGAGATAGGTCGTATTGGGGAGGCCAAGTCGCGACAGGAGACGACTGCGCGCCCCGGCGTGATCGATCGCGGGATCCGGCCAAGACACCGCGTTGGGAACCACGGCTACCCTTGCTTCGCGATATCCGTTTTCGACCAGATGTGT
Organism: Planctomycetaceae bacterium; assembly: GCA_024642205.1. Classification (GTDB taxonomy): domain Bacteria; phylum Planctomycetota; class Planctomycetia; order Pirellulales; family Pirellulaceae; genus Mariniblastus. The sequence goes on from JAHEBQ010000004.1 coordinate 56,803, forward strand.
TTTCACTGATTCATGGGGGACAATCATTTGTTCCACCCGCCTGTTCATCCGATGTTCCACCGCCTGGCGTGTAAATCGTTTTTCCGGCTGAAGGTACAGCTCGGTACCGAGCAGTCGAAACGGATTGAGCGGCTTGCGCAGCGCGTGGGAAAGCGGGAAATCCTCGGTCGCCAGCAACGTCAGTAGTTCCGCATGTCCGCACCAGGAGTGAACGATGTCTGGCGATACTTCGTGAATCAGCTTCCGCAATGCCCTGACGACGTACAACCCATCCCGCATTGTATGCAAGGGCGTCTTGTCGTCGCTGTTGAGAAAATAAACAGTAATGCAGTCGGTTGTCCACTGAATCGGTTCGAATGCATATTCGCCCAGCACCGCTACATGGATATCATACCCCTGCTGCACCAGCGAGCTGGCCAGCAGTTTCAGTTGCTGTGCCTCACCCAGGGGAAACAGTGATTCGATGGTAAACAGGATGCGGTGGCTCACAGTGGACTCGCAGGATTTGTAACTTGCTCGATCGACGGGGGAACTGGTGACTGGTTGACCGAATCCATGATGGGATCGAGAAAATGACAGACCAGGTGCTTGATATCATACGTAGTTGCCGCCGACTTCAAAGCGGCATTGCCCAGTCGTGCACGCAGTTCGGCGTTACTGATTGCAAGTCTCATTGCGTCAGCCAGGGCGCGAGAGTCACCGATACCGACAACCAAGCCATTAACGTTGTTTTCGATGACCGTACGGGTTGACTGAGTTGAAGTCACTACGGAGCAAACCCCGTCGACCAGCGCCCTCGCGAGAAAACCGCAGTTTTCATCCGACCGAAGCGGGTGAACGTATACATCTGCGGCTCGCAGAATGTCGTGGAGATCGTCAAAACTGCCTGGCATGATGACCGAGTGAACCAGGTTTTTTTCCAGCGTGTATTCCCAAACCTGGCGGCCCTTTCTGCCGTCGCCAACGATCCACAGTCTTGATTTGGGGAAACGCTCCAATACCTGGGGCCAGGCATCAATCAGGTCCATGAATCCTTCGTCGCCGTTGAGCGGAGATCCGCAGACGACCAACGGCTGAGTCGGCCCAATCATCAAGACCGGATGCGCGTCGGAAACGGCGATGCGGGAAGCGTTGTATTCCGTGGAAAAGTGGGTGTGTTCGGATGCGATCGTGATTCCGTCCTGCACGACAACGATCTCGGTGTTTTTGACCGATGGGTGGTGGTCCATCCAATCCAGGGTCCATTGCGAGTCGACCAACACACGGGCAGCCCCGTTGAGCGCCGAGAGTTGGCGTATTGAGAATGTCGGCTGGCATTCTTGGGGGCCCAGCAGATGGTTGTCCAATCGAATGACATAGGGAACCTTGCCGCCGAAAGTCTTGCTGATCGCCCAAGCTTCTTCGCCGAGTCCAAAAACGATGATGCCATCGAGGTTGAGTTCAATCAATTTCCGCGTGAGCGATCGCAAATATCGGAACGAACCCCAGGGACCGGAGGCGGGCCTGTTGATGCGATGGACTGACAACTCCTGAAATTGAAAATGGGTTGGCCAGTTCTTTTCCCACCGAATGGTCAAGACGTCGATCGAATGACCCCTACGCTTAATTTCTGTTGCGAGGTCACCGATCGCCATTTCTGTCGGACCCGAATAGGGCCAAAACCGCCGCGTGACGATGGCCAGCCGGAGAGGATTCGAAGTTCTGGTAACGGACGCCGGTTGAGCTGGCTTTACAATTGGCGGCGAACTCATCGCGTGCTCCTGATCAACCGTTGCCGGCATTCTGTCGCCGGACTCCCGGACGACAAGGAGTGTTCAGCGATACGTACACAACTAATTCGAAATGCTTGGTAAATCGGAGGGTTCAAGACAAGCCAGGTATGGCAGGTTACGGTACTCATCGTTGAAATCCAGTCCATAGCCAACAACGAATTCATCGGGAATGTCAAACGCCACGAACTCAGGTCGCCAAGTGACTTGCTGGCGACCCGTCTTTAACAGGAGCACCGCTGACTTCAGACTTGTCGGTCCCAGGTCTTTCATCAGCTGGGCCACTTCTTCCAGCGTATTTCCAGTGTCAAAAATGTCGTCGATCAAAATCACGTCGCGGCCGGCAATGTCGAGCATCATTTCGGCGTTGATCGTCAATGCTCCCCGATCGGTCCCCTGGTAGCTGCTGGTCTGGACTACGCCGACGCGAAGTGGCATCTCGAGTTTGCGAATCAAGTCCGCCATCAGGATTACACTGCCCGTCAGAACGCCAACGATGGTCAAGGGTTTGTCCCCGTACGTCTCATTGATTTCCTTGGCCAGTCGTTCGACGCCTTCATTCAGCTGTTTTTCGTTTAGCAGTATTTTCACGAGAATACTTGTCCATCAGAGGGTTGGGAGGCACACCCATTGTAGTCGGCGGCGGTCGTTTTAGTCGATCCGGCAATCAGATTCCGTCGGCCATTTCTCGGACGGCCGTGGGCTGGTCGCTGGCCATGCCAGCGGCACAAGGTCCGTTAAAAGTTTTATCGGAAATAGCGAAGAATTGATGGATCGAAGAACTGGAAGACACGAGGCTGAATCGGTGTCCCGTCACGTCAGGCTCGATTGACGCGCTCGTGTGTCATTTGAATTGCACGCAGCAGGCCGCGAGCTTTGTTAAGAGTCTCTTCATATTCGCTGGTTGGATCGGAGTCCGCGACGATGCCCGCGCCGGCCTGAACGTAAGCGATATTGTCTTTGATAACCATTGTCCGCAACGCGATGCAGGTATCCATGTTGTCGGAGTAATCGATGTAGCCAACAGCGCCCGCGTAAGGACCTCGCCGGTGAGGCTCGAACTCGTCGATGATCTCCATCGCGCGGACTTTCGGGGCGCCCGACACGGTTCCGGCGGGAAGACTGGCCATCAGGGCATCAAACGCGTCCGCACCTTCTCGAAGTTGACCTGTGACCGTCGAGGAGATATGCATCACATGACTATATCGCTCGACCACCATGATGTCCGGAAGTTCAATCGAACCGTACTGCGCGACGCGACCGACATCGTTGCGACCCAGGTCGACCAGCATGACATGTTCGGCCAGCTCTTTTGTGTCAGACAGCAACTCCTGTTCAAGTTCAAGATCTTCTTCAGGCGAATTGCCCCGCCTGCGCGTGCCGGCCAGCGGTCTGACCGTCATCTTGTTGTTGACGACGCGGCACATGATCTCGGGTGAGCTACCAACCAGTGTCGTCTCTCCAGTTCGCAGAAAGAACATAAACGGGCTGGGGTTCATCACCCGGAGGCTGCGATATATTTCGAACGGATCGCAGTGGATCTCCAGTTTCAACCGCTGGCTGATGACGACCTGGAAGATATCACCCGCGCGAATGTATTCGATGCAGTCACGAACGGCCTGTTCGAATTGTTCCTGCGTAAAGTTTGATTCGAATGCCGGGGCTGGACCGGTCGGCGGGTCTGCATCCAGGCACGAAAGTCCGGTCGCCGGCTGGTTCAGTAACTCGATCATTTCATCGATTCGGCGGAGCGCATCGTCAAATGCGGTTTCAAGGTCCGCGTGTTTCCTGGTCCAGGCCAACGCGACGACCGTGATCGTTTTGGTAATGTGATCGAACACCAGCATGCGATCGTAAAACGCGAACGACATGTCGGGCAAACCGCGGTCATCATCTGGAGCGTTGGGAAGATCTTCGACGTATCGCACGACATCATAGCCGGCGTATCCCACCGCGCCGCCAGTGAACGGAGGCATCCCTGGGAATTGGGCGACGCGATACTGGTCGATTCGCGTACGAATTTCTTCGAGAGGGTTTGGGGACTCGAAACTACTGCTCGTGCCATTTTCGGTAACGGTGACTTGGTTGGCAGAGGCGGCAACCTGGACCTGTGGGTCCATCGCAAGAAAACTGTACCTGCCGACATTCTCGCCACCAACGACAGATTCAAACAGACAAGCCGTACCTCCGTGATCGATTCGACGAAACGCGGAAACGGGCGTCAGGGAATCGGACAGCAGCCGGCGGGTCACAGGAACGGCGTCATACACATGGGCGATTTGGCAAAACTTCTCAAGATCAGGAAAACAGGCCATGTGTTGGGCTTCGGAGGCTGGCGGTTGGCATTTGAATCGCCACGATCTCCCCAGCGGTCTTTGTGGACAAGCCGCCAAGTCGGTCGAAGGTTCAAATCCGGTACGGTAAAAAGGCTTTCAAAAAAATCGGATCAAACGAATCCATTTTTCACGTATTTTCAAGCTTAGCGGCCACAACCAATACCGGCAATGTCCGCCCTTTGTCATGGTAACAGACGCCAACAGGACATTTGCCGCTGAATTCGAACCGCCGATTGACTTGACGGTGCCAGCGTCAGGAAGAAACCTTGTACCGTGTTGTCCCGAGGGATAAAATCTGTTCACCGCCTTTACCGAAGGATCGAAGGGCAGACCCAAACCAGAAATTTCGACTTGGGATTCAGGTCGATCAAATAAAACATGAAATGCCAAAAGTGTCAAAAGCAGGCAACGTTTCACATTACCGACTTGACGGGTGATGATCTTCTGGCGTTGCATCTCTGCCCGGACTGTGCCAAGCAGTATCTCAAAACAGAAGATTCGCCCCAGGAGGTTCCGACCATGTCGGGCTTGCTCTCGCAGCAACTCAAACCGCTGGAGCAGGCTGCGGAGGACCTTCGGGAGCTGGACTCCAAAGAGTGTCCGATCTGCGGAATTTCATTTTTTGAGTTTCGTCAGGCGGGTCGATTGGGATGCCCGCACGATTATGTGTTTTTTGGAAGTGAGCTCGAACCGCTCCTGATCAATGTGCATGGCGACAACCAGCACATTGGAAAGCAACCCAAGCGCGGTGTGCGAGATACTGAATCGCAGACCGAGTTGATTCGTCTCCGTCGACAGATGAAAGAAGTGGTTGAGCAGGAAGACTACGAGAAGGCGACAGAGCTGCGCGACAAGATTCGCAAAATCGAAGGCGAAGGACAATCTGGTGATTGACGAAAAACTCCATCGAAATAGCGTCGTGATTAGCAGTCGCATTCGGCTGGCGCGCAATATTGCCGATTTTCCGTTTGTCAGTACTTGCTCGGATGACCAACGCGCCGAAATTGAATCGACGGTTCGCGCCAGTTTGACCAGTGACAATCAACTGAATCAGATTTCATTCGTTGATTCGGTTGAGCTGGGTGAATTGGAGAGGCGGTTTCTGCTGGAGTTGCAATTGGTGAGTGCTCCCCTGGTGCAGGACACGCTGTCCGACGGATCGGCGGAATCGACGCTTCCGGATACGAATGAAGGCAATGCCGCGTCGATTCCCGAATTAGCGGTGGGAACATTCTCCTGCATTGAAACAGCAAGCTTGACGATCAACGAAGAAGATCATCTGCGAATCACGGTGACGCGAAACGACCTGGACCTCACTTCGGCCTGGGATCAAATCAGTCAGCTCGACGATCGAATTGAACAGCAGCTGAATTACGCATTCTGCCCTCGCTGGGGTTACCTTACCGCGTGCCCGGCCAATGTGGGGACGGGGATGCGGGTCAGCGTTCTGGTGCACCTGCCGGCGCTGGCGATGACCGGTAAGATCGACAAGGTTTTTCGCAGTCTGCAACGAATCAATGTCGTGGCGCGGGGGGTGTTTGGCGACAAGGCGGTCGGAGAATTCTTCCGGATCAGTAATCAGGCGACGCTTGGCGTCGATGAAGCGAGCTTGATTGAGCAGGTCATCAGTGTAATTCCCTCATTGATTGAATATGAGCAGCAGGCCCGCGAGTTATTGCTGAACGAAAACCGGGAAGGCTTGCGCCGCGAGGTCTCGCAAGCCCTGGAACAACTCTGCAAGTGGGACCTGGACGACAATCACGACGACAGTCAAACACAAATCATGGCCTTGGTCTCAAAAGTTCGACTGGGAGTTGGAACGGGTTTGCTCAGGCAGCACGATGCCAATCGCGTTAATCGGATGTTCGCACTGGTTCAATTACGGCATCGGTTGCTGGTTGCCGTTGCCAGCGAAGACTATCGACAGGCCTCGAAGTTGCGCGATCAGATTGAACAGTTTGAACAGTTTGAGCAGGGCGACTGGGATGCTCCCGCTTTGGATCAGGACCGTTTTCCCGACGAGCCGTTTTCCGACGAACATTTGGGCGAGGGAGATTCGATATGACCCTCGACGAAATGGCAGGACGCTGTGGTGAATGGCTCAAAGGTTGCGGACCCGAGTCCGATATCGTGATGAGCAGCCGGATTCGGCTGGCGCGGAATCTGGCCGACTATCCTTTCATTCGTCGTTGCACGGATATCGACCGAGCCAATATCGAGTCGACGGTGCGCGAACGATTGAACAAAGACGAGCGACTCGCCGACCTGACTTTTATCAACGTTGCTGACCTGGAAGTGCTGGATCGGCAATTCCTGGTGGAACGACAGTTGATCAGTCGAGAACATGCCAACTCCGACGGTGCCCGCGCTGTGGCGATTGACCAGCAGGAACGATTGAGCTTGATGGTCAACGAAGAGGACCATTTGCGCATTCAGGTCATGAAGAGCGGTCTGGACCTGGCCAGTGCCTGGGATCAGATCAACGAACTGGATGACAGGATCGAAAGCCGCCTGACGTACGCATTCCATCCGAAACTCGGCTACTTGACTGCCTGTCCCACCAACGTGGGCACCGGGATGCGGGTCAGCGTATTGGTGCACCTTCCCGCGTTGGTCATCACCCAGCAAATTGAAAAGGTCTTTCGAAGTCTGCAAAAGATCAACCTTGTCGTTCGTGGCCTGTACGGCGAAGGGACGCAGGCAATGGGTGACTTTTATCAAGTCAGCAATCAAATCACGCTGGGTAAATCGGAGCAGGACCTGATTGAACAGGTCGGCGATGTGATCCCGGTGGTGATCGATTACGAGCGGAAGGCGCGGGATTTCCTGGTCAATGAAAAGCAAAACGACTTGTTCGACCAGGTCAGTCGGGCGTACGGGACGCTGCAGAATGCACAACAAATCAGCAGTGAAGAGACGATGTTCCTGCTCTCCCGCGTTCGCATGGGGATCAATCTCGGACTGATCGGAAATCTGGAAATTCCAGAAATCAACCAGTTGTTCATCCACACTCAGCCAGCCCACTTGCAAAAGATCAGCCGAACCGAGCTGACGACCGATCAACGGAATATTGAGCGGGCGAATTATCTGCATGACCAGTTGAAACTCGACAGCGGAACCGACGCCGAGAAGAACTGAATGCCTTTTCCGCCGCACAACGTTGCTTCGGCGGTGAGAATTTTCACGGGCCTGGCGGCGGTGAGGTTTTCGACGCAATTTTCGACCGACTCCCGCTGGTGAATCGGCGTTACAACGATTGACGTTCATCGGTTAGTCGATTCTGATAGAAGTCTGAATTTTCGGCAAAAATACGCAAGAAGAAAAGTTATGTCATCTACCCATATCGATCTGGAAGCTGCCGTCAAACACGCCCGTAAGCAACTTGACGAGCACACCTACAACATCGTTCAGCGACATTTTCATGAATCGACCGGCTGTCCTTTCTGGTTGGGCAGAAAAGCGGAACTGAATTTCAATCCGCTCACCGAGATCAAAGGCTACGAAGACCTGAAAAAGTTCCCGTTGTTCGAAGACGATTGGTTGCGGGGAGGTCCGGTGGAACGTTGGCGCATGAAAGATCACGCCGACCGACCGACCTATGTTTTTGAGACCGGTGGAACAACCGGTATTCCCAAAAGCCGCGTCGTCGTCGATGACTTCCGAACCGATTACGAGTTGTTTAGCGAGACGCTTCCCGATGAGTATTTTCCTCGGGGTGGAAACTGGTTGATGCTGGGCCCCTCGGGTCCGCGTCGATTACGATTGGCGGTTGAGCACTTGGCTCAGTTTCGAGGCGGTATTTGTTTCTGTATTGATCTGGATCCTCGCTGGGTCGTAAAGCTGATCAAGAAAGGCTGGATGGAACACCTCGAGGAGTATAAAAAGCATTGTATTGACCAGGCGATCACGATCCTGACGGCCAATCATAGTATCAAGTGCATGTTTGGAACTCCCAAGTTGATCGAATCGCTCTGCCTGGGACTCGAAGACCGGGGAACAACCCTTGCCGAAACCGGGATTACAGGAATTTTTTCCGGTGGTACCGAGTTCACGCCGCAGTGGACGCGTTATTGCGTCGAAGAACTGTTTGGCGGTCCGCCCGAGGAAAGTGGGATCTATATGACGCCGACCTACGGTAACACGTTGATGGGATTGGCGTGCAGCAAACCGGTAACGGCAGCAGACAAATACAAGATTTCCTACTACGCGCCTCAACCCCGGGCCGTCACGGAAGTTGTCAGTTTTGAAGATCACAATTCGGTCGTCGGGTTTGGAGAGACAGGACGCGTCAAGCTGACGACCCTCACGCCGGAGTTTTTTGTCCCGGGATTTCTGGAACGGGATGAAGGTGAACGCGAGATGCCGTTTGAGACCTACCCCTGGGACGGTGTCAGTGGCGTGCGACCGTTCCATGAGATTGCAGCGTCCACCACCGTTGGCGTTTACTAATCGGTTCGCGGGGTTGGGGAATCAATATCAAGGCCAACCGAAGGACAAGGTTCACGCGTCGATAGATTCTGGTTTGGGTCGCGATTCAAGTCAGATCGAAGCGATCGTAAAAACCAGGAATCATGCGAACAAGGTAAGCGACCGGCGTTGGCCCCGGAATCGAAGCAGGGAAAACGTCGTTGTCAGGTTCGGCTGACACAAACGACTCACAATTGACATTTGGCACCCGACACCCAAAATCACGGAGTAATTACCAGTGCTAGAGATACCTGTCATTCGTTGGGGCAAACCATACGAATCACTCGAAAACACAGAAGTTGTTCATTTCAATACGGGCGAAGCGATCGCGCGCGTCAGTTCAGCCAACGGCGGACTGGTATCCCGCGACATGAGAAAGGCGAGCGACGCCCGAAAGATTCTCAAGCAGTTTTCGATCGAAGATTTGATTGCGAAAGTCGCCCATGCCGCGGACCTGTTCGAACAGGAAACGTTGCCGTTGGGAAGCGGGACGCAAACACCGGATGAATTCGTAGTTCATCAATCGGCTTCGACTGGCTTGCCCGAACACATGTGTCGTTCGAACATGCAGAAAAACTGTTTCGTGATGCGCAACATGACCGAGATCCTGCAATGCCTGACGCGGGGTCTCGATCTGGATATCCTCAGTCGTGGTTACGGGATGGAATCACGCGGTGTGGTGGTGAGTTATCAGGCTCAATCACCGGTGCTCGGAGCGGTCTTGCCGTCCAATTCGCCAGGCGTCCACACGTTGTGGCTTCCGGTCGTGCCGTTGCAAATGGGATTGGTGCTCAAGCCTGGTTCGTCGGAACCCTGGACCGTCTACCGGGTCGCTTCGGCGTTTGAAAAATCCGGGATTCCCCCGGAAGTGATTTCGCTGTACCCGGGCGGTCATGATGTTGGCAGTGCATTGCTGACCAGTTGTCAGCGCAGCATGATTTTTGGTTCGCAAAAGACGATCGATCAATATGCCGGAAATCCGAAAGTCCAGGTTCACGGTCCGGGGTTTTCCAAAATATTTCTTGGTGACGATTGCGTCGACGATTGGGAAAAATATCTCGATGTCATGGTTGAATCGGTTTACATCAACGGGGGACGAAGTTGCATCAACTGCTCTGGCATTTTTGCTTCCCGACACACGAAAGAAATCGCGGACGCGATTGCCCAGCGGTTGGGTCCGGTGAATGCACTTCCTCCGGACGATCCCGATGCGGGGCTGGCCGCCTTTACGACTGATGGGGTCGGCAAGGCGATTCTCTCGATGGTCGAACAGGATCTGAAAGCTGACGGCGTGACCGATTGCACCGCTCAATACGGCGACCGTCTGGTTGAGCTTGAACGATGCTCATATATCCGACCCATCGTCGCCCATGCCACAAATCCCCAATGTGAAATCGTGAGCAAAGAGTTCATGTTTCCTTTTGTGACGGTCGTCGAGTGCCCGCAGGCCAAAATGATTCAGTCATCGGGCTATTCACTGGTCGGAACCGCGATCACAGAAGATCAGGAGTGGATTGACGAGCTGACCGATGCGACGTCGATTGACCGGCTGAACATTGGACCGATTCCTACCAACCGACTTAACTGGCTCCAGCCCCACGAAGGGAACCTGATTGACTTTTTATTCCGCTCGCGGGCGTATCAGATGCCGGCAGAAAAGCTGGCGGAACTGACCGTTTGATGAAAATGGTGGCCGTTCGATCCGCATGCGATCGTTCATGGGCGGGGCCCATCGCCATATTCCAAAAAAGGAATCGTCACATCCGTTTCCGGAAACGATGGCCAAATTACGATTCGACAAGTACACACGAAGACTGAGAACCCTGGACTCTCCATGCAAGATTTTGATTTCAACCTTCGAACTCGAATGGTCTGCGGAGCCGGTTCGATCGATCGGCTCGGACAACTGGCGGGCGAATTGGGGACTCGCCGGGCGCTGGTTGTCACCGATCCGGGAATCATCGCTGCCGGTCACGTCGAACGCGGGTTGGCGTCACTTGCCCACGCCAACATTGAAGCCTTTTTATTTGACGGCGCGCAGGAGAATCCGACCACGGACGAGATCGAAAACGGGTTGGAACTGGCCCAACGCTACGAACCGGAACTGTTGATCGGACTCGGCGGCGGAAGTTCGATGGACTGTGCCAAGGGGATCAACTTCGTCTATACCAATGGCGGAACGATGCACGACTATCATGGTGTTGGCAAGGCGCTGAAACCCATGTTGCCGATGATCGCGGTTCCGACCACCGCCGGTACGGGCAGCGAGATGCAATCCTTTGCATTGATCTCGGACGCAAAGACGCATGTGAAAATGGCTTGTGGTGATAAGAAAGCAAGCTGTCGCATCGCGTTGCTGGATCCCGAGTTGACTCTGACGCAACCGGAAATGGTGACGGCTTTGACCGGTGTCGACGCCGTTTCCCACGCCGTCGAGACGTACGTGACCAAGCGACGAAACCCGGTGTCGATGTTGTATTCTCGTGAAGCCTGGCGACTGCTGGCCGGAAATTTCAAACGCGTTCTGTCCGATCCCGGGGACCTGGAATCTCGAGCGGCGATGCAACTGGGCGCCGCCTATGCTGGTGTCGCGATTGAGAATTCGATGCTTGGTGCCAGTCACGCACTGGCGAATCCGTTGACGGCGATCTACGGAACAGCTCATGGGCAAGCCGTGGGTTTGATGCTTCCCCATGTCGTTCGATACAACGGTGCACAATTCAACAGTTGGTACGAGGATTTACTCTCCTTCAGTGAAGGTCTGCCAGGTTTGCCGCCGGCCTCAAGTGGTGCTGCCGGGCTGGCTGACTTCCTGACTGAGTTGATTGAAGCGGCCGGTTTGCGAGTGAAACTTGATCAGTGCGGCGTGGTGCTGGACAAAATGCCGGAGTTGGCTGCGGCAGCCGCAGTTCAATGGACGGGTACATTCAACCCGCGAGACGTCAGCCAGGAGTCTTTGCTGGGGATTTACCAAAATGCGTTTTAGCCTCGACGTGGAGCACGTTTCAGTGTTGCAGCGCCCGATCATCACAGGTTCGGCAGCGATTCCGGAGACTCACGCAACGGCAGAACGTATCGGCAACTTGTCATTGAAAAAGTCACCCGATATGGAGACAAACAGCGTCATGAAGCCTCACCGCGTTTTTGCCGGTTGCCTATGGATCGTTCTGCTATGGGCAATGTTGTTTTCGAACCCATTGTTGGTGGCACAACTTCCAGCGGAACAGACCGGTCGTGCGGGCAGCCACGAACCGGATAACGCCTCGGCGCCGAAACCCTCGGTTGCCGACGGTTGGCTCGTGTTCCGGGGCAATGCTCAGTCGACGGGGGTCGCCAAAACGCAACTTCCCGCTGAATTGGAGGTGCTTTGGGACTTCAAAGTCCCGCAGGGTGGGTTTGAAGGCACGCCGTTGATTGTCCAAGAGCCCGGCGGCCGGAAAACGGTATTCGTCGCCGATATGGATGGAAAACTTTTTTCGATCGATTTCCAGACAGGCGAGAAGAACTGGGAGGTCAAGCTGGGGATCGGGATCGCGGCTTCACCGGCCTATCGGGACGGGAAGATATTTGTTGGAGACATCGATGGGTATTTTCATTGTGTTGACGACAAAGGTCATGTTCTGTGGAAATTTGAAGCGGGTGGCGAGATCAGCTCCAGTGCGAACTTCTACAACGGCCAAGTCCTTTTCGGATCACAGGATGCCAAGCTCTATTTGCTCAATGCCGAGAATGGTGAAAAAATCTGGGAATACGAAACGCCCGATCAAATCCGATGTTCCGCGACGATTGCCGGAAACCGCGCCTTTGTTGCTGGATGTGACGGCTATCTGCATGTGATTGATCTGGATAAAGGTGACGAGGTTGGCAACACCGATATCCACTCACCGACCCAATCGACACCCGCCACACTCGGCGATCGCCTTTTTTTTGGAACCGAACAAGCCGAGTTTATCGCGGTAGATTGGAAGGCGATTCAACCCCTGTGGACGTTCTCAGACGACAGCGGCCAGTCGGCGGTCCATGGCTGTGCGGCAGTCACCGACCAGCATGTGGTGTTCGGTGCCATGAATCGCCAGGTGTATTCGCTTCAGCCGGAAACGGGAAAAAAGAACTGGGTTGTGTCATTGAAAGCCAAAGTTGAGTCGTCTCCGGTGATTGCAGGCGACCGAGTATATGTGGGTTCAACGGATGGAAGATTTTATACGCTTTCACTTGATACGGGTGAGACGATATGGCAAAAACAGTTCAATGGTGGGTTTCTCAGTTCTCCGGCAGTGGCTTTTGAGCGGCTTGTTATTGCGACGGATCGAGGCGTCGTCTATTGTCTAGGTAGGAAATAAGCGCATCGATCTCTCGAATCGATTCAGCTTGGCTGTGTCGCCGGTTGGTGATTATCGAGGGTCGCCGGCGTCAGCGACGGGCGCGCGGAGCAATTCAGGTTTTATTGACCAACGATTACAACCCACCCAAACCCATGTCGACTGAATCAACGAAAACTGAAGTAGGCAGCTACTTCATCTCCAATTACCCTCCGTTCTCGCAGTGGAAAACCGATCAACTGGATGAAGTCATCCGGGTGTTCAACGCTCCGCCGGTTCCCGATACGCCGTTGGGTTTGTACCTGCACATTCCGTTCTGTCGCAAACGCTGCAAGTTCTGTTACTTCAAAGTCTTCACCGATCAAAATGCCCAGGAAATCGAGAAGTATGTATCGGCGTTGTGTCGTGAGATCGAATTGGTGAGCAAACTGCCGGTCATGGGAGATCGCCCCTTTCGGTTCGTCTATTTTGGCGGAGGTACGCCATCGTTTCTGAGCTCCCGCCAGTTGACGTCGCTGGTTGACCGGCTGCGTGCCAATATCAACTGGGACAAGGCCGAAGAGGTGACGTTCGAGTGCGAGCCGGGAACGTTGCAGGAAAACAAGATCAAGACGCTCAAGGAGCTGGGAGTCACGCGGTTAAGTCTTGGGATCGAGAACTTCACCGATTCCGTGCTGGAGGAAAACGGCCGGGCGCATCTTTCCAGGGAAGTCTACAAAGCTTGGGACTGGATCAAGGCGGCCGATTTTCCCAACGTCAACATCGACTTGATTTCGGGGATGGTCGGCGAAACGTGGGATAACTGGAAATTCAATATCTCAGAGGCGATCAAGCTCTCGCCCGAGTCGATAACGATCTACCAGATGGAACTGCCATTCAACACGGTTTACTCCAAGGACATTCTGGGCGAGAAAATTGAAACGCCCGTTGCGGATTGGGAAACCAAACGCGCTTGGCTGGATTACGCGTACGACGAGTTTCTGGGTGCCGGTTACAAGATCAGCAGCGCCTATACGGTTGTCAAGGACAACAACAAGGTGAATTTCAGCTACCGGGACAACCTGTGGCATGGTTCCGATCTGTTGGCGACCGGAATCGCCAGTTTCGGACACGTCTCGGGGGTGCATTACCAGAACAAAGCCGAGATGAAGGAGTACCAGGCCGATTTGATGGAACACGGAAAGCTGCCTCTGGGCCGGGCAATGAAACCGACAAAGCATCAGTTGTTGGTTCGCGAAATGGTGCTTTTGTTAAAACGTGGCTTCCTCGAGGTCCAGTACTTCAAAAAGAAATTTGGCGTCAATATCACGGAGCATTGGAAAAACCAGTTCCAGCAGCATGTGGACGATGGGATGTTGACGGTCAGTCCCGAACGGATCGAACTAACGAGAAAGGGCTTCCTGCACGCCGACGCATTGTTGCCACCGTTTTTTGAAGCGGAACATCAGGGGATTCGCTACACATGATCCATGAGTCATCGAAAAGTGATTCAAACCTGACGTTCATGATGGGCGAGTTCGAAGCCGAATTTCCGGACGATCGTCGCTACGCCCGGAATCACATGTGGGCCCAGGCCGCCAACGATGACCCATCCAAAATTCGGTTCGGTTTTACGGCCTACGCTGTGCGGTTGTTGCAAGATGTCTATTTTCTCGATTGGATGCTCGATGCACCGTCATCGCTCGCGGAGAGCCAGGAAATTGGCAGTATCGAAAGCAAGAAAGCCGAAAGTGCGCTCTACGCCCCGGGTTCCGGTCAGCTGGTTCAATTCAATCACACGTTGATGGAGGATCCGTCGGCGATCAACACGGACAAGTACGGTGCCGGATGGCTGTTTGAGATGCAGATTCAGCAGTCCGATTTCTTGACGGCCCGGCAATACCTTGAATTACTGGCAGAAGTCTGGGACAGGACGCAGCGAACGATCAAAGGACAATTGAACGAGTAGGACCGCTGGAACCGATCGAGTTCATACCAACATCGATCCTGGTTGAGTCATTGCCAGGCGCATTGGAATTCAGGTTTGAGCTCAAGTTTAAGCCTCGGTTATTCATCATTTGGGTATTGCGGCGGTTGTCCGGTTCCACGTCTGTCCCGACGCTGCTTCAGAATTTCGCCCGGCAAAATTGCTGTTCCAAAAAGCTGGACCGGCGAGTCAAAACGAAGTACCATACCGGAATCTGCCTTTCATGGGGTTTCCAGCTGGAGAGGGTTCGATGCGCTACAAACTTCAAGTCTTGAACCAGGCCAATGGTACCGTCGACCGGGAGTGGATCCTGCAACTGCCCGCAACCGTTGGCCGAAGTCCTGATGTGGACGTGCCAATTGGGGACGCCTCGATCAGCCGTCGGCATTGCCAGTTTTTCTTGAACGCCAGCGATGCATTATCGGTTCGAGACTTCGATTCACTCAATGGAACGTACATCGATGATCAACGAATCAAGAACCGCGCGACGTTGAAACCCGGCGATACCGTACGTGTGGGCTCGGTCTGTTTGAAACTTGAATGGACCGACGAAGACGTCACCGAGAAGTCTACCTTTGGTAGAGCCAGCGCGGATGTAACCCAGCCCATGCGGACGGTCACCAGGCAGGATTTGAAGTAGGCTCGTCTGAGCGGTCCCCAAGGCGGGTTTTGGTGAACTGCATGACTTAATCGGCGGGCGTTGGACCCAAAGGACCGTGAAACCGTCCCAAGGGACCGGAATTTTGGTAGGATGGTAAGGCACCATTGATTCAATGGTCTCTTTTTCTACCACGACCTTGAAGTCAAATGATATTTCGGTTCCATGGCAAAACGCATTTCTGTCGTCGTCTCTCAAAGTCCCAGTAAAAACCCTGCCAAGCGGAAACTGGAAGAGGATATCGTGGCGGGGTTGTTGTTCGAGAATGGAATCGATGTCACGATCGTTCCCAACCTGTACGACATCAAACCGGATAGTACCGGGATGTTGGCACTGCGGCAGATCAGCGGCAATCTCGTTGTGATCTCCTGGCTGTTCGAACGCGCGGCCCATTGGATCCTGGACAGAAATGCCATCCACGGCCGTGTCGGAGAGGTGCTGCTCAAGAATGACGACGAAGAAGAGGAAGCATGGGAAGAGGATCAGGACAGCGAAGCTGCTGATCACAAGGATCGCGTGATTGATTCACGGACGATCCCCAATCGAAAAATCTATTGCCTTGACTTGAAAATCACGAACCGCGCCCAAGAGTTCATTGACGAGGTCAAACGGATTCACAACGAGAACGCGGTTCAGATCGTGGGACTGGGGGATATTATCAAATCGGTTCCTCCTCAGCCAAACGGTTTCGCCGGGTTGAACGGCGCAACGGCATCTGCGGTCGAGCGAATGAGCTCTCCAACCAACGATACGGCTCTGTCGCTCGAGGGTAACGGTCTGGATCAACCTTCGGTGGTTAATCGAATCGAGGACACGGGGGGGCGCCGCTGGTATCCGGTCATCGACTACAGCCGTTGCACGAACTGTATGGAGTGCATAGATTTCTGCCTGTTCGGTGTTTATGGTGTTGACGCGGTTGACACGATACTTGTTGAGCAACCGGATAACTGCCGCAAAGGCTGTCCCGCCTGCAGTCGTGTTTGTCCCGAAAATGCGATCATGTTTCCGCAGCACAAAACTCCGGCCATTGCAGGCTCAAGTGAGGCAGTCGCGAGTCTGAAGATCGATCTCTCCCAGTTGTTCGGAGCGCCCGCCGAGGGCAGATCGGCCGAAGAATTGGCAGCGCTGGAACGTGACGAGCAGTTGATCGCGGCCGGCCGCGAAGCGGTCGGGCTGACCGTCGGTATGCCGCGCCGGCAAGAACAGCGGGATACGGAACCAAAAGATGATCTCGATGACCTGGTTGATGAACTGAATGATCTGGACATTTAAGCCTGGACATTTAAGCCTGAACATTCAAGCCTGAGCGAGACATTGGATTTGTCGTGTCCTCCGGGCTGACCATGGTCCATTTCGAGTGGCTGTGGGTTCGGTGACATGGCGTCGAGAATAGGGAGCGATCAACGAACAGTCGTGAATCGACATGCGGAAGGTGCGTTCCAGCTGCGACGACCGAATGCCTGCTCCCGCTTTATCCCGGACGCGGTTTCGTTTCTACTTTGCCTCATGCATCCGACTGTTCGAAAGCTCAATGGAGTTCATTACACGCCTCCGGCACTGGCCGAATTTCTGGCGCGGCAGACCGTCGCCTGTATTGAGGCCGGCCGCCGCGAGCCGGTCGCGATTCTGGATCCTGCCTGCGGTGATGGTCAATTGCTGGTTTCGTTGATCGAAGCGTTGCAGGCGCGGAATTTGAAAGTCAGTGAAGTCGTGGGCTTCGACACCGATCCACAAGCGGTCGCGGCGACCACAGAGCGAATCCGGGAGTTCGAAATACCTTGCGTTCAAGTTGATAATCGGGACTTTCTCGGTCAGGGTGGGTCGCGTCGACACTTCGACTGCGTGATTGCCAACCCGCCCTACGTGCGCACCCAGAACATGGGCGGGGCTGCAGCACAGGCACTGGCCAAGAAATTTCGTCTTCACGGTCGTGTTGATCTGTATCAGGCGTTTGCGGTTGCCATCAGTGATGTGTTGCCGCCAGCCGGAGCATTGGGGTTGTTGACTTCGAATCGCTTTTTGACGGTCCGGTCCGGCAAAGCGATGCGCAGGCTGCTAAGAGATAATTTTGATCTGTATCGGATTTTTGACCTTGGTGACACGAGGCTGTTCGACGCCGCCGTACTTCCGGTTGTCGTTACGGGGACCAAACGCGATTCGAAAGGCAAAGCAAGACGTACTTCGGATTTTCATCGCGTCTATTGCGTCAATCGCACACTGGAAAACAACGATGATCACGCCCTGTTGCTTGAGGCGATCGGAGACGAGAGGCATCTTGGCGAATTCGAGACCACTGCTGGAATGTTCCGGATCGAACGTGGAGAGTTGCTTGCCGAAGAGAATGATTCTGTTTGGACGTTGGCCAATTCAACGACGCGGAATTGGTTGGCTCGTCTTCGAGAGAAGCAGTTCCGACGATTTGAAGATCTTTCGGAAATCAAGGTGGGCATCAAGACGACTGCCGATTCGGTTTTTATCCGCGATGAATGGAATTCACAGGGAATTTGCCAACCAGAAGAGGGCCTGCTTCGGTCATTGATTACGCATCACGATGCCAGTCGATGGTCCATTGCAACGGTCCGCAAAACAGTCCTCTATCCCTATGATAATTCCGTTCAGAAACGGACCCCGATCGATCTCGACCAATTTCCCTTGGCAGGAAAATATCTTGAAGGATATCGAAAGCGGCTTGAGTCGCGAAGGTACGTTGTCGATTCAGGCCGTTGCTGGTTTGAAATCTGGGTGCCCCACCAGCCTACCGATTGGAAGAAGCCAAAAATCGTCTGGCCGGACATATCGGAACAGCCAAAGTTCTTTCTTGATGCCAGCGGAGCAATCGTCAACGGCGATTGCTATTGGATCAAACTTCGACCCGATGTTGATCCTGACTGGCTGTACATGATGCTGGCTGTTGCCAATTCAACCATCGCGACGAGGTACTATGACACGATGTTTCATAACAAGCTGTATGCCGGTCGTCGCCGATACATGACGCAGTATGTGAAGGAGTTCCCGTTGCCGGAGTTGGAATCGAAGCTTGGACAACAGATCGTCAAACTGGTGAAGCGGTTGGTTGAACGGCCAAACAGAAGAGATGAGGCGAAGGTTGAGGCGAAATTACAGCATGCCTTTGGTTTCGAATGAACCGCGAAGGCAATCATGCTGAACGGACCGCGGAACCCGTCCTCCATCGGCATGGACTTCAAATTGGTACTGAATCGACCGCTCGGTCACAGGCTGCCAGCAGGTTCGAAGGGCATTTCGCTGGTACATGACCCGGTCCCCGGGTGTCCTCCCGCTGTACCATTGGATCAACAGGCCGGATTCCGTTTACTGTCGATCAGGATCGATCCACCATCATCCCATAGACTTCGTAAGCTTGGGCCAGGTTGTCCTTGATTTCACCGGGCTGGATTCGTTTGCGGGCACGATAGAAAAACAGCGTGCCGGTTTGAGCTTCAACCGAAATACCGGGCTTGGCCGCAAAAAAATCCAGGACCGAGGCGTCAAAGTAATTCCGAATCGCCGCTTCGTCGGAACCCTGCAGGACAAAACTATTTGAAAACTGCGGGTGCGATTCAAAATCGATATCCTGGAAGCCGAGCGCGCTTCCGATTCTGTCGAGCATCCCTTCGGGTCGCATCGTAAAGTCCGGACAAACCAGTTGCTTCGATTGGAGCGTAACGACCGACTGAAGGTGGGTATGTGAGTTTTTTCCGCTGCCGGTCGTGTATTGGTAATCAAAGATCGCAATTTTGACTTCGCCACTATCTCCCTGGATCAAGTTCGTCATCTTGCGACCGCGGCCCTGATTAAAAAGCTTGAACATCGAAAGCCGTTCCAGCAGGCTCGCATCGCCGTCCGGGAAAAAGGTCAGTCCCATTGCTTCGGCGGACTCCATCAACGACTCGCGACGTTTCTTCGCTGCGTAGTACGAGCAAGCGATTCCAAAGAAAATGAGGGTCAGAATTCCGCCGACGATGAGGATTGGCAACAATGCTTCCATGATTCCTGTCGATTGAAATTGGCTTTGATGAAGGTGGAACTCTGTTTTTTAATGACTCTCGGAAGTTGATCCGCCGCGGGAATCGGTTGAAACCGGTTGGCGAGAATCTCATTCCAGGGCAGGCGTGATGCCGTCACGAGTCCGAAGACTTCCTGTTCTGGATTCACTTGATCTGAACCAGCTCGGGCTCCCGGGTTGGCGGTTCGGCGTTGCGAGGGTCTTGCCATTTGGAGCTATCAAAATGTTCGTCGTAAACACCATAGTCGTGGTAGGCAATTTTTTTGGCAAGCCGGTAGGCCCAGCTTTTTTCTGGGATAGGACTAACGTCGGGAGAGTATTGCGACGGATGAGGCTGGGCCGCACGCAATTCGGCCAAATAGGATTTTCGCGCGGTCGCGTCTTTGGCGCCGTGGCGCTGGGCCAGTGACTCAATCAAGTCCGGGCGTTCCAGTACGATACAGCCCCGCGTGTGTTCGGCCGCGGTCTTGCGAAAATCCCTCAGGAAATCCGATTCATTGAACACTTGATCGAGCGGTCGCTCGTCATGAATCGATTCTTTGGCGAATTGAATGATCGGACACGGTTCAATGTCACCCCAGGGGTTGATATGGTGAGTAAACCCGGTGGCCGCCGGACAGAGCGCTTTTCCATCGGCATCATAATAGGCGTCGATCACGATGATTGGCTTTTTGCAACGCATGTCGACAACAAATTGCCGCGCCTTCCGTTGCTGTTCGGGCGTCAGGGCAAGTTCCGGCGCCGGATCCGGCCCCATCGGGCGATAGACGTGATACCAAGTGTATAAGACACCCATGTCGATCAAGCGGTCGATCCATTCTTCACGCAGCAAATCGTCAAAATTCGTCTGGCAGAGACTGGTGCACACACCCGTCATGACTTTGTTGTTCAGACAATTCTGCAAACCAGTCATCGTCGCCGATAGTACGCCAGTTTTCCCCCGACGCGAATCACTGATGATCTCGGTTCCTTCAACGCTGACCAGCGGCGTTACGTTTCCGCATTTGCGCAGCCGTTTGGCGACTTCATCGGTAATGAAGTGCCCGTTGGTGAAGACCTGGAAATAGACGTCGGGGTGGGCTTCGAGGATCTCAAACAGCTCTTTATGCATGAACGGTTCACCGCCCAGCAAACCGAAGAAAGAATTGCCCATTTTTTTGGCTGTCGTGATCATCCGATTCATTGCATCGACGTCGATTTTGTGCTGCTTGGCGGCAACGTCGACCCAGCAACCAGTGCAACGCAGGTTGCAGCTGTTGATAATCGAGATATAGAGATAGGGCGGAAAAAACTTTCCCTGCTTCAATCGCCGTTTGTGTTTTTGAACGCTGCGCCAACCCTTGAATCCCATGTTCCAGGAGAGTTTCCAGAGCAGGCGCTTGTCCGTCTCCATCAACATTCGTTTGGCCAATCGAAAATACATGTGTTGTTCCAAGTGATAGAACCAATTGGGCACGGAGAGGTGCAATTGGAGTGGTCTCTAGTCGATGGACGGCAGCTTGGGTCGCCGTCAAACCCTGGAATCAGCGTCGCTTGGTCAGTATAGCGGGCTTTTCACGAAAACGCACGGGCTGGCGTTCACTTCAAACGGGTAAGCGTGTGTTGACTCACGCAGAATTTGCTCCGGAACCCGGATTCCGGCTGGGAATCCGCCCGCGTCAAGCTGCACGCCCGTAGGAACTGGAATTGACGGAGGTGTGGGCTACGTCAATCGCGTGGTTCGTTTTTGCCGGTTTGCCATGTTCCAGACGTTCATGGGAAAGCTGCCAGAGGTGGTCGGCGTATTCGCGATCGATTCCGGCCTTGGTCCAGGCCCCCAATCGTCCGATCGCGTGGCGGAGTCGCCATGGCTGAAAGGGCGCCAGAAGAATGTCTTGCGCAAATGCACAGCCAGACCGAAACAGTGATGATCCTGACCCGGATTGGGCAGAATGCCTTCGGTAAGCGCGTTGCGCCGACTTGCCGTATGGCATATCCAACTCGCGTTCCACCAGTATCCTTCGTTCCACTTGAACAATGCACTCGGGACAAAAATCACATTCATAGCCGATGGTCTTGAGACTTAGCGCGATATCGGCGTCGAGGTAAAGCGGATCCAGTTGATCAGCGCAGACTCCGATCTGTTCCAGTACGGATCGGCGATAAAACGCCGCCCAAGACGTGGGGCCGAGTGGGGCGAGCCGACGAATCGTTCGCGGTGCGATCTTTGACCCGGATCCTTCGATCCGGCGGCGGAATCCGAACCCGGGGACTACACCGGCGGCAATGATGGTTTGTGGTTGTGCGGGACTGACGACAATCGGTGCAACACTCGCAACGTTGGCGTCCTCAAATCTCATTTGAACTGGCACTTCCCAGCCGTTGGTGAGCTCAACACCGGGACGTATCAACGCAATGTAGTCGCCCGTTGATTCCCGGAGGGCGCAGTTGAACAGGTGAACCAGATTCGCGCGGCTCGATGTCGATACGAAGTCAACTTCGGTCCCCAGACTGTAAGGGTCGTCGTAGGTGCCGTCATGGGCTACGATCACTTGACTGGAAGAGGGACGGTAACGAAGGACGGACGCCAATGTATCGTCAAACAGTCGACGGTCATCGAGCATGGGAACGATGATGGAAAACCGGTGCATCGAGAAGCCTTGGGTCGGAGCTTGAAGGTTGCAACGCGTGTGAATGTAGCACGACGAGTTAGATGCAAGCACGTCTCCAGATACCTTCGGATTTTCACCCCGCGAAAGTCGAATGATTTTCCTGAACTCAGGATTACCGGCCTGATAGCAGAACGATTATGGGCCAATTTCTGATTTTCCATGAAGAAGACCGGACCCGGGATGGATCCTAGCTTCACAAACTGTTCCGGTGACGCTAACTCCTGCCAAGGATTTTCAAGGCGGTGGTGTTCTCAACCGCCGAGTCACAAATAACCCGAAAATGATCAGAAACCCCCCGAGCATCTGGATCGGAGTGATGGTTTCTCCCAGGGGAGACAGCCAAGCCGCCAAAAGTGCAATCAGGGGAACCAGGTTTTGGTAAACCGAAGCATGTGAAGCCCCCAGTTGCTGGACCCCGAAATTCCACATCGCGTAGGCCAATCCGGTCGAAAAAACTCCCGAGTAGAAAATACACAGCATGATTGAGGGCTCTTGGATTCGATCAAAATCATGCGATCCCATCAAGAATGGCATGAGGTAGTGGAGCGGCAACATGCCAACGGTTGCGTAAAAGGCCAACTGGATCGGGGAAATGAGCTTCAGCAACGGACGACTTACAATCGCGCCCAGGGACCAGGCCATTGCGGCGAGCAGGATCAGCGCGTTACCGAGCAGGTTTTCCGAGGCCAGGCTGAAGTTTCCTTTTTGAAGGGTCACGATCACGGTTCCGGCAAACGTAATGATCAATCCCAACCAGGCAATCCCCAGTTTTTCCCTCAACAAGAAAAACGAAAGGATGGCGATCCACATCGGCATCGACGACATGATCAAAGCGGTGTTTCCTGCCGTCGTCCTGTCCATGCCAACCGCGAACAGGATCTGGTAGAAGCCTCCGGCCATGATTGCGAACCCGGCAATGATCAACCATTTTCTCAGGGCCGACGGGGGTGGCGAAAGTGAAAGGGTTGCCGTATCTGGCACCGGATTTCGACGATCATTTTTTTGTTCCAGCCAAACGCAAACGGCCAGGGTGAGGGCGGACAAAGAAAGGCGCACCGCGTTAAATGTGAACGGGTCGATCGCGGTGATCGCCAGTTTCATCACGGCCATGTTGACGCCCCAAATGATCGCGACAAACAACAGATTGATGTCGGCCAGTCGTGAGTGTGAGTTCTTGATAGCGGAAGCGTGCGTGATTATTGGTCTCGACGTAGTTTACAACGAACTGCCGAATTCCAGTTTGGTGGAAGAAAGAACGAATATTGATCGGGGCCGACGGAAAGTAAATAGCCGGCCGGGAGAATTCGGGAATCGTGTAATTGGTACCCGTGGGTCGCCAGTGGCCCCACAAACCCGAAGCATCAGCTGTCCCGTCGAACTTCGTGCTTGATTTCGAATGAGGTGGTATGGGCTTCTCTCACGAATTCAAGAACTTTGGCGGAAGTCCATGCTGTTCCATTGAGCCCACAGCCTCGGTCGGTCAGGCCGAATTCAGGCGAGTCCGACCGAAAAGTTCAGGCGAAGGTGAGGGATGCTGAATTGGTCCGGAGAGAAGCTCAGTTTTGGGGACCTGGACGCGAACAGGCAGAAGAAACCGCGGGCTTGAATCGAAGGCCGGCAACCCCTACAAAAGGATCATGCAACAGTATCTTCAATTGCTCGAACATATTCTCGAACAAGGCGTCGAGAAAACGGATCGCACTGGAACCGGAACGATCAGCGTATTCGGATACCAGATGCGGTTTGACTTGCGAAGGTCGTTCCCGCTGGTGACGACCAAAAAGCTGCATTTCAAAAGTATCATCCACGAATTACTGTGGTTTCTCAGTGGGGATACCAATGTACGCTACCTCCAGGACAACGGCGTCAAAATCTGGAATGAGTGGGCTGATGACAACGGCGAACTGGGACCGGTTTACGGATCCCAATGGCGATCGTGGCGGGGGGCCGACAACGAAACGGTTGATCAAATCTCGCACGTCGTCGAGCAGATCAAAACGAATCCCGACTCGCGGCGGTTGGTCGTCAGTGCCTGGAATGTGGCCGAGATTCCCAAAATGAAACTGCCTCCCTGTCACGCGTTCTTTCAGTTCTATGTTGCCAATGGTGAGTTGTCCTGTCAGTTGTATCAGCGGAGCGCGGACGTGTTTTTGGGAGTCCCGTTTAACATCGGGTCCTACGCGGCACTGACGATGATGATGGCGCAAGTGACAGGCTTGAAGCCAGGTGATTTCGTCCACACGTTGGGAGACGCGCATCTTTATACCAATCACCTTGACCAGGTCTCACTACAACTGACTCGTGATCCCAAACCCTTGCCAACACTCGAACTAAACCCGGACGTCAAATCAATTTTTGAATTCCAGTTCGCAGACTTCACGCTCAGGAACTACGAGGCCCATCCGCATATTAAAGGTGCGGTTGCTGTTTAGCCGGCAACCTGGATTCGATGAGCACTCTCCAGAAACTTTCGATGATTGTCGCGGCGTCGGAAAACAACGTGATCGGCATGAAAGGCGATATGCCTTGGCGGTTGTCCGAAGATCTGAAACGTTTCAAACGGTTAACGATGGGGCATCACATCATCATGGGCCGCAAAACGTTTGATTCGATCGGCCGGTTGCTGCCCGGGCGGACGACGGTGATCGTAACCAGGCAAACGGAATTCGAGATCGAGGGTGCGAGGATCGCCCATTCAATCGAGGATGCGATTTCCATTTGTGGTCAGGATGATGCTCCCCTGGTTACCGGGGGAGCCGAGATTTACCGGTTGGCCCTTCCGTGGGTGTCCGAGATTCACCTGACACGGGTTCATACAATGCTGGAAGGCGATACGTTATTGCCTGAGATTGACTGGACCCGCTGGGAACTGGTTGATCGGTCTTGGCATGCCAGCGATGAGAAAAACAGTTTCGATTATTCGTTTGAGACCCATCGCCGAATCGCGTCGCCGGGGGCGCAATCCTTCATTCGCTGATTCGCGATCCGTTTCGATCAACCGGAGGCTCTGCCCCGACGAACTTGGACTATAATGGTAGCTCCTGCCTGCTCTTGAAACTTGATACTGCACCCCGGTGGAAATCTAGCGATGTTGAAATGCCTGTTGTTTGCTGTTTTTGTTTTCTTGGGAACGGGATTTCCGGGCGCGGCGCTTTCAGCGCAGGAAACTCCGACCGATCCACAACGGTCGTTGTTTGATTCGTTGTCATTTCGATCAATTGGCCCCTATCGCGGTGGGCGTTCGGCCGCCGTTGCCGGTGTGCCCGGGAAACCGATGTTGTATTACATGGGAGCGGCTGGCGGCGGCGTTTGGAAAACGGAAGATGCCGGATCAAGTTGGGAAAACATCTCCGACGGTTTTTTTGGAGGATCCATTGGGGCCGTCGAAGTCGCGCCTTCCAACCCCAACGTGATCTATGTCGGCGGTGGCGAAGTCACGGTTCGCGGCAACGTCTCACATGGCGACGGGATGTGGAAATCGGTGGACGCGGGAAAAACCTGGAAGAGTATCGGGTTGAAGGATTCACGGAGAATTCCGCGGATCCGCATCCATCCCGAGAATCCGGACATCGTGTATGCAGCGGCCCTGGGACACCTGTACGGGCCCAGTCAGGAGCGTGGTGTATTCAAAAGTGTTGACGGTGGAGAGAACTGGAAAAAGGTTTTGTTCGTCAGCGAAGAAGCCGGTGCCGTGGACCTGGTCATCGATCCTGGCAATCCGAACGTGCTTTATTCGGCAACGTGGAAAGTCCTGCGCACTCCGTACAGCCTGGAAAGTGGTGGCGACGGATCTGGTGTTTGGAAAAGCATCGACGCCGGCGAGACCTGGACCGACATCACCCGCAACGAAGGGCTGCCTCAAGGAACCATCGGGATCTGCGGCATCACGGTTTCGCCCATCGATTCAAATCGCGTTTGGGCGATAATCGAGGCTAAAGACGGAGGGCTGTTTCGCAGCGACAACGCGGGCGAGAGTTGGAAGCGGGTCAATGCCGAGAGAAAACTCCGCCAGCGGGCGTGGTACTACACACGAGTGTATGCTGGGCCAAACAGCGTTGACGAAGTGTATGTCTTGAATGTTCAGTTTTGGCGTTCGGGCGATGGAGGAAAATCGTTTGATTCAATCTCCACGCCACACGGCGATCATCATGATTTATGGATTGCTTCCAATGACCCCCAGCGGATGGCGATCGCAGATGACGGGGGAGTTCAGATTTCCTTTAACCGCGGACGGACCTGGTCAACTTATGAAAATCAGCCGACGGCGCAATTCTATCGGGTCACAACGGACCAACATTTCCCCTATCGGATTTATGGCGCGCAACAGGACAATTCGACCGTTCGAATTCTTAGCCGGACAGAAGGCAGAAGTATTGACGAACGCGACTGGGAGTCGACTGCTGGTGGTGAAAGCGGGTTCATCGCGCCCGATCCGCTCGATCCCGAAATCGTCTACGGTGGGTCCTATGGTGGATACCTGACGTGTGAGAATCATCGGACCAAAGAGGTTCGCAATATCCATGTCTGGCCGGATAACCCGATGGGGCACGGTGCCGGCGACGGCAAGTACCGGTTTCAGTGGAATTTTCCGATTTTCTTTTCGCGACACGATCCAAAAGTACTATACACCGCTGGAAACGTTTTGTTCAAAACGACCAACGGCGGCGAAAACTGGAAACGCATCAGTGACGACTTGACGCGTAACGATCCCAGGAAACTCGGTTCTTCGGGGGGGCCGATTACCAAAGATAATACCAGCGTGGAGTACTACTGCACGATTTTTGCAGCAGCTGAATCAGCAACAGAACCGAATGTCATCTGGACGGGATCCGATGATGGGTTGATTCACGTCACGCGTGATGGCGGGAAAAGATGGGAGAATGTAACACCCCCGGAGTTGCCGGAGTGGTCGCAAATCAACTCGATTGAAGCTCATCCAACCCTGCCTGGAGGACTGTACGTGGCGGCAACGCGCTACAAGCTCGATGACTTCAAGCCCTATCTGTACAAGACAGTCGACTACGGCAAGACGTGGACAGCGATTCATGAGGGTATCGATCGAAAGCATTTCACGCGTGTCGTACGAGCCGATCCGAACCGCGCAGGGTTGCTTTACGCAGGGACCGAATCGGGATTGTATATTTCGTTTGATGATGGTGCTGACTGGCGTTCGTTTCAATGTAATGTCCCTGTTGTTCCGATTACCGATCTCGCGGTCAAAGACAACGACCTGATCGTCGCGACACAGGGTCGCTCGTTTTGGGTGCTGGATGATCTGACGGTCCTGCATCAGTGGAATGCCAAGTTGCTTGAACAGGACCTTCAATTTTTGGAGTCGCCCCCGACGTTTCGAATGCGCGGTGGCGGAAGTGCGACACCGGGGCGAACCTCGGGACAGAATGTGGCGGCAGGCGTGCCGATTCGATTCTTCCTGAAACAGAAACCCGGAAAGAAAACCAAAACGCGTTTGGAGATATTGGATGCGACGGGTGATGTTGTTCAGACTTTCAGCACGGACCCCGACAAGGAAAAAAAGGAACAGCCCCTGAATGTCAGTCCAGGTATCAATCAGGTTCGTTGGGACATGCGCTATCCCGGTGCTGAAACCTTTGAAGGAATGGTGCTGTGGGGTGGAGGCACAGGCGGTCCAACGGCCGTACCGGGAACTTATCAAGTAAGGCTGACACAAACCAGCTCCGGGGAAACCGCAAGTGAGGAAGACGGCGCCCAGGTGAACGCGAAGTCCGGAAATCAACGAACGGCAGTTTCTGACCCGACCAAAGAGAATGTCGTGTTGTCGGCGGAGTCCAGGTTTGAAATCAAGAAAGACCCACGGTCGTCGGCAACCCAGAAAGACTTGCAGGCTCAGTTTGACTTCCTGGTCGGCGTGAGGGACAAATTGTCCGAAGTTCACCTGGCAATCAAGCGAATCAGAGATATTCGAACACAGATGGAAGCGTTGCAAAAGCGACTCAACAAGAATCCGAAGCACAACAGGCTTGTCGAAAATGCGAAAGAACTGGTCAATAAGCTGACCGTCGTCGAGGAGCGACTGTACCAGACGAAAAATGAAAGCCCACAGGATCCGCTCAACTTTCCAATCCAGCTCAATAACCGGCTTAGTGCTTTAGTGGGTGTTGTCAGCATGGGCGATAATCGACCGACCCGACAGTCCATTGAGGTTCGCGACGGGTTGTTGGCCGAGATTGATCAGTTGCTGGCTGAACAACAAGTGGTCGTCGCCAAAGGGCTGAAGGAATTCAACACGGCGGTTCGGGAGGCAAATATTCCAGCAATTTTCGTCGAGGCGCCTTGAACTTGCCAGTCCGATCGCCCAGGGGAGACCGGCTGAGGTCGAGGGTCATAACAGCAATCGTATCCCTGGTCAAAAGCGGTTGTTGCGAGGATTGGCGGGTCAAATCGGCTTGGCGAAAATTACTGTGGCGCGCGGCTCGTTCCACCGCCTGCCGACCTTTGTCCTGTAGTGGGACGACAGGTTGACCGCCGGCCACCGAGCTCCCCATTTCCGCTGAAATTGCAGAAATTGCTCTGGTTCTCCTGCGGCCAAAACCGCCCAGGTATGATAGGATTTGCGCATGTTCGGTGCCGGCCCTGGTGGCATTATTTCGGGATTTTCCTGCTCTGATGTGATTTGGATTTGTCCCAAATTATTGGCCACACTACAATGTGATCGAGCCGATAAGATGAGGGAATACTCATCGCCTCCATGAATCAATTCAAAACGGGAGACAGGGTGGAAATTACAGTTACCGCCAGACACGGGCAGTTAAGCGACGAGATCCAGCAAACGATGAAGGCGCGAGTTTCCAAACTCCCCAGATTTTTTGACCGAACGACCGCGATTCGGGTCCTCGCAGATTTGAAACATTCCGAAAGCCCCAAAGTCGAGATTATTGTATCGGCGGAAGAAGCGAATGATTTCTTTGCTTCCGATACAGGATCCAACGTGATGGTTGCTTTGGATAGCACGATCGCAAAAATTGAACATCAGCTGAAGAAACACAAAGAGAAATTAATTAGCCATCGTAGTCGCGATCATAAGATTCCCGAGGAATCGGCCGAGTAACGGCAGCAATTGTCTGGCACGATCACAACTGCGTGGCATCAACATAAAAGGAACCATTTATGAAGTTTTCTGATTTCGTGAAAACCGAGGCGATCAGGGCAGAGTTGGCCTCTTCTGACAAAGAAGGTGTCATCCGTGAACTGGTCAAGAGCCTGGTTGAATCAGGTCAGCTTGGTGCCGACGACCAGGAAGGTATCGTCCAGGCGATCTTGAAACGTGAAGAGTTGGGCAGTACGGGGATTGGCCGCGGCATTGCCGTTCCCCATACAAAACATCCCAGCGTTGAACAGCCGGTGGGAACGGTAGGTGTCAGCTCGGTGGGCGTCGATTTTCAAAGTCTCGACGGTGAGCAGGTTCAGCTGTTTTTCATGTTGATCTCTCCCCCGGACCAGCCGAATGATCATCTGCGGGCGTTGGAAAATATTTCCAAACAGCTCCAGGATGAAACATTTTGCCGATTCCTCAAGCAGTCTCGGACCTCTGAGGATATCCAGCAGATTCTCGAAGAAGCTGATAACAATCAGTTCGTTTCGTAGAGTCGGTTTGCAAACTAGTGATTCAACCAAAAATGGTTCAACTTATTGATGTCTGAGATGTCTGATCAGTTTCGATCAACGACGGTCACGATTAGCAATCCGCAAGGTCTCCATATGCGCCCTGCCTATTTGTTTGTTTCGACCGCCTCAAAATTCGAGAGCAAGATCGAAGTGGTGAAAGACGATATTCGAATAGATGGCAAGAGTGTGCTTGATATTTTGACGCTTGGCGCAACCCAGGGAACCCAGGTTTCGGTAGAAGCGACCGGTGTCGACGCACAGCTTGCCATTTTGGCATTGGAGGAACTGGTGGTTTCCGGGTTTCCGGCCACCGTCGATTCGGGAGATGCGAGTCCCGGCTAATATGGGGACTCCGCGTGTTCGTGCAGGAATCCTGCCGGCCGGCGAATCTGAGTTGAGCTGAAACAGGAATTGAATCGCGTTTGCAGAAACCTGAAAAGGCGAGCAAATTCGATGGTGTTAGGTTACTTGAATATTCGATCCGCACTCACGGGCAATCGTCCCGCGTGGTTGCCTGGATTGCGCCCTCAACCAAACCGGATGGCGTTGCAATCTGTCTTGCCCGTTTTCAATCGCGGACTTGTGTTTGAGCTCCACCCAGCGCCTGTCTCGCGGGCGATTCGGTGGGTCGGACGTCGTCCTCAGACGCGGAGGCAAGGCTGGTCGCTCCAGGGCCTTGCCGTTGGATTGGGACAGTTGATTTCGGGGTCGCGTCGTTGTCAATCTGCTTCGTCGATGCCTGCCCAGTTACAGCCATTATGTGATCGGAACGCTTGGGTTGCCTCAAAACCCCCAAAAGAAAATCACCGGCTAAATTTTCGTTGTTTGGCTCCGCAGGTCGGAGTCCATGAACCACTTACCCAGATCCCGGATTATCCCATGTTGGATCGCCGCGCTTTGGACCATCGCGTGCGAAGTTTTTCCGCGCAAAATCTGCCTGATCAAGGCAGTCAAGAAAATCACAACCACATGCGTCGATTGTTTCGAGCTGTCACCAGCCCAGTCGGCCGCCAGAAAAGAATGAACCAAAATGAAAAAAACAATGTTAATCAATGCATCGCAGTCCGAAGAGAACCGGATCGCGATCATCGAAGACGATCGGCTTGAAGAACTGTATGTTGAAAGGGAAAGTCAGGAAAATTTCGTCGGCAACGTCTACAAGGGAAAAATCGTCAATCTTGAACCGAGCATCCAGGCGGTATTTGTTGATTTTGGTGTTGGCCGAAACGGATTCCTCCATATCAGCGATGTCGAGCCAAGCTATTTCAAACAAGGCGGGTATGACCCTGTCGAGATGATGCGGAAAGAGAAGGAAGCGGCCGCGCTCGCCGCCGCCAACGGCCGGGGCAGGCGTCAGCCGACGCATGGTGGCTTTCGTCCTCGTGTGAAACCGCCGATCCAGGAGATTTTCAAACGCGGCGACGAAGTTCTCGTTCAAGTCATCAAAGAAGGAATTGGCAACAAGGGACCGACGCTGTCGACCTACATCAGTATTCCGGGGCGGTATCTGGTCCTCATGCCGGCGTTGGGACGGATCGGTGTCTCGCGCAAGATCGAAGACGAAGAGGAGCGACGGCGCCTCAAGGAATATCTCTACGATCTCAAGCCTCCCAAGGGACTGGGTTTTATCGTTCGAACCGCCGGCGCTGGCCGTTCTCGTCGCGAGCTGTCGCGCGACCTGGCGTACCTGCTCAGGTTGTGGAAAGTGATTTCCAAACGCGTGGTCAAACTGCCTGCGCCGATCGATATCTACGAAGAAAGCGATATGATCATTCGGACGATTCGTGACATCCTGACGTCCGATATCGACACGATCATGATCGATAGCCAGGAAGCGTATGAGCGGGCCAGAGAATTCCTGAAACTTGTAATGCCCCGCCATTCCAGCAAGCTGCAGCTGTACACCGGGAAGGACCCGCTGTTTCACCAGTACAGAGTCGAGCAGGAAATTGCCAAAATTCACGCCCGCGAAGTTCCCTTGCCCGAAGGGGGTTCGATCGTGATCGACCAGACCGAAGCCCTGGTTGCAATTGACGTCAATAGTGGAAGTTTTCGCACAGATGATTCGGCGGAAGAATCCGCCTATCGGCTTAATATTGCGGCCGCAAAGGAAATCTCTCGCCAGCTGCGACTGCGTGACCTCGGTGGCGTGATCGTCAATGACTTCATCGATATGCGACGTGACAAGCACCGCCGTGGCGTCGAACGGGCGTTGCGCGATTCGATGAAGCGTGATCGGGCCCGAACCAAGATTCTCCGGATCAGCCCGTTTGGCCTGGTCGAAATGACTCGACAGCGAATCAAACCGGGTTTAAAGCGAAGCCTGTACAAGGAATGCCCCTGTTGTACCGGTCGCGGTAACGTCAAGACCGAAGAAAGCATGGCGCTGGACGTGCTCCGGATGTTGATGTTGGCGACGGAGAATAAATCCTTGTCCAGCATTTCGGTCCGGGTCAACGAGAAGGTAGCTTCGTATCTGAATAACCAAAAGCGAAAAGAACTCGCCGAACTGGAAGGCCGCGGAACGCTTAGCATCCGTGTCCTGGGTAGCGAGACCGTGTTTCCAGAGCATCTGGACCTGGAGTGCCGCGATGCCGAGGGTCGCGCCGTAGTGGTTCCCGTTTTGACGGTTTGAAGTCGGGAGCTGCAGAAGCCCGAGGAGACGCGAAAGCTATCAGCCCCTGGGGCGCGTTTGCGTCGATGCGAACAGGGCGCATGTTCGACGTCATCGTCGTATGTCCAGGCTTGCCAGAGGAGTGCCGCTGGCTGGTTGCTCTGCGCGGTTTAATTCCGGCGAATCCGATCCGAAGTGAATCGTGAACGCCAGGCAGCCGGCTCACGGCGATCTGTCGGATTGAGGATGATGGAACGGCCCGAGGCAACCAAGCTGGCCATTTTCCAGAGAAGCCCGAACCGGCTCCAGTGCGGGACGGGGGTTGAACTGCGATTCACGGGGAGCGCATGAAAAAGGCGTCATTCCCGGGAAACGACGCCTTCGTAATATCCAGGTTTCAACCGACGGTGGATTGACGGAACTAGAAAACTTCCAGTTGGGTAAACAGATGATCAATCTTGTTCATCTTGTTGACCAATCGAACTTTTTCTGCAGAAGAAGACTCGGGTTCAAAGTAAAGTCTCCAGGCAGTCGCCCAATCGGACGTCGGGTTGGTTTTTCCAAATTCCTGGGCGAACTGGGCGGTCTTCAGGAACCACCATTGGTTGTCTCCGGAAAGGTCATAAAACTCGATTGCATCAGGTCGATCCGTTGTCCAGCCACTGATCAATTGAAATTGCTTCCAGAAGGACGTCTGTGTTGGAAGGACGTTCGGAACGGCGTCCGGACCGGCCCAGCTGTAGGCGATCACCCGCGGTAATTCAGCAACGTAGAAATCGTTCAAGCTCTGATTGAATTCATCCCAGTCACCGAAAGTCAAACGTCGTTCAAGCCGGGTGACGGGTACGAGTTCTCCCGTATCAGGGTCCAACATCTGATCGTCAATGGTGACCAGTTCGTTGGTGGCGATTTCGACAACCGACGGAATCGTGTATTGCTTGACGAACACCAGGGGTTCGGTCGTCATGGTGTCTTTGAGTAATCGCGTATTGCCGGTCCGATCGTGCAGCATTTGCAGGCCTCTGTCGATGACCTCAACGTCACGGTTGCTCCATCCGCTGTTTCCATTTCGAAACTCGATTCGGGCATCCGCCGCCGTGTTGTCGGCAACATTATCAAATGCAACATACAGGAAGCGGTCTTTGCCTTCGTTTCCAAACAAGACGTCAATGGCATTCGCATTCACACCACCGAACAGACCATCGTTGCCTGCCTGACCAACGAGCGTGTCGGCCCCGTCGTCACCAAACAACAGATCGTTTCCGTCGCCACCGAACATCCGGTCATTGCCGTCACCTCCACGCAACGTATCGTCGCCAGTTCCCGAGTTGATCAGGTCGTCCCCGGCATTGCCCGAGATGTCGTCGTCGTTCTGTTGGCCGTATAGTTGATCGTTTCCTGCACCGCCGGTGACGATATCGTTGCCGACGCCGGCAAAGACGATATCATTGCCATTTTGCCCATTGAGGTTGTCGTTGCCGTCGTTTCCAACCAGCGTATCGTTTCCATCGCCGGCCCAGACCTCGTCATCGCCGTCGCCGGCATAAATCACGTCATCGCCTCCTCCGCCAGCGATGAAATCATTGTCCGCGTTGCCGAACAGAAAGTCGTTGCCGTTGCCCCCATTGACGTAGTCTTCTCCCCCGTCACCGTAGATGCGGTCAACGCCTTCTCCTCCGAAGAGTGAATCGTTGCCATCTCGTCCAAAGATGAGATCGTTGCCTTCATCTCCCATCACAGAATCGATGTCGGCCCCGCCAATCAAAACATCGTCGCCGTCACCACCCGAGACAATGTCATTGCCGGCGTTGCCGTCGATGTAGTCGTTACCAACGCCACCACGAATCGTGTCGTCGCCATCTTCACCTTGAAGACGATCATCGCCTTCGTCTCCGTCCATTACGTCCTTACCGGTTCCACCCCAGGCGCGGTCAGCTCCGGCATTACCATGAATCGTATCGATCCCCGATCCGCCAAAAATCGTATCATCGCCATCACCTCCGACGAGCACATCGTCTCCATCGTGGCCCACGAGCAGGTCGTTACCCGCGTCACCGAACACCGAATCGTTACCGTCGAATGCGTAAGCAATATCATTGCCATCGCCACCACTCAGGAAGTCGTCTCCCGTCGCGCCATACAAAATATCGTCGCCGGAATCACCAAACAGACTGTCGTTCCCCGTTTCGCCATACACGGAGTCCGCGCCAGCTCCTCCATGAATCGTGTCGTTCCCATTATTTCCGTGCAGTTCGTCGCTGTCGCCGCCGCCGTCGATTTCATCATCGCCGTCCCCGCCGAAGATTCGGTCGATCCCATCACCTCCGGTTAGTTGGTCATTTCCCGCGTCACCGAAAACGTTGGAGGGAATCGAGGTCATGTTGGTGAATACGTCATCTCCCGCATCACCGCGAAAGTAGATCTCAGTTACGTCACCAGGAGCCAGAACCAGCGAGGTCGCGCCGGTCAGCGAGAACGTAACTTCCGTTGGGCTGGTGAGTTCGACGGTTCCGGTATCCGCGGTCGGGTCACCCGTCATCGTGACGATTCCGTTACCGGGATTGAAAGCAATGCTGGCAAGCAGATGACGTCTTTCGAGACTCTGGTAGTTCAGACCATGCTTTCGGGTGGACTGGCGAACCAACCGACTGCTGGCGGTGAAGAGTTCAGACATATTTGCTACGAATCGAAGCATGGTGATAATTCCGGGAAAATAAGGCTCTTGGGAGAGCCGGGGTGAAAACGATTTTCTACTCTTCCGTTGTAGTTAGAGGTCTCTATCCATGCAAATACAACGGCCTAAAACCGTCACATTTAGGGTAAAAACTGAACATTGGAGCTGGGATTCCGATGGTTGACAACAAGGTAAAATGGGTCCCTTGCGACAAAGCCAGCTCCAAAAACGCAAGGTCGTGGGCCAGACCGCTTCAAATCGACGTTTGTCTTTGACAAGCCGAACCTCCATCGGTTCCCCGTCGCGGACGAAAAATTGGAATAATCGGCAAACTTTGCCAAGTCTGTCAGCACAAACTGCCGATTCGAAAAGGGTATAGATTCCGCCATTTGTGCGTGGATGGATCAATCGATCCCTAAATGGACTTCAATGGCCGTCAGTCAAAATGAGGTGATCATGGACGATCGCGAAAAATCAACCACTTGTATAGGCAGTTGGCTCGCGCCGAGCCGAACCCTGATGTTCGGCCTGATTCTGTTGTTCAGTTTCATCATCACTGACAAATCCGTTTGGGGAGACCAACCGTACTGGATCTGGTCGCCCAAGATAACCGGCGCCGCTGAATTGAATTCGCAGGGAGATTGTCATTTCCGAAAACGTTTCACTTTGATTCGCCCGGTTGACGCCGAGATGGAAATCGCGGCTGGAGACGAATTCGAAATCTACATCAACGGTCGATTGGCAACGCGTGGTCAATCGTTTGGTTCGATCAGCAAAATGGACATTGGTGCCTACTTGCAACCCGGAGTTAATTTGATCGCGGCGAAGGTTCGTCACCACGATGGCAACCAGGTCGGATTGGCAATGCGGATCCGCGTAAAGGAAAAAGGTGAAACTCGTTGGCGAAACCTCCTGACTGACGGGACGTGGAAAACGCGAATCGAAAATGTTGAATCATGGAGAAGCACCGCCTATAACGACCTGGGATGGTTAAAAGCTCAAACGCTTGGTGTTCTTGGAGCCGGGATCGCTGATTCGCCAACGGTTGGTTCGCCCGGGCCCCATTCGAGTTCCGCTGGACAAGCTCAACCCGCTGGTCCGAAGTCACCTTCGGTTGCCAATTCAACGGGAACACAACCGGTCTCGGCAAGGACGGGCAGGATTGAACCAAAGCTGGGACTTCCCGCGTCGCCAAACCAGAGTAATTCAACAACGACAACGGTGCCGGCGCATCAGGTTTCGGCTGCGGCTGACAAAGCAACACAGCCGATGGTGACCGACAACAGGCAGCGATTCGAAATTGATCCCGAATTCACGGTTCAACTGGTCCTCTCGGGTAACGAGACCGGGTCGCTGGTCGCCATGGAATTCAACGAGTTTGGAAAGTTGTTGCTGTCGCGTGAGGGTGGGCCGCTGCTGATTGCGGATCCAACCAAACAACTCAAGGACCCTCACCGCGTTCGTGTTTGTTGCGACCAGGTTACCAGTTGCCAGGGAATTCTGCCTCTCAACGGCGCGGTGTACGTGACAGGAAGTGGTCCTCAAGGCCTGGGACTCTATCGACTTGCCGATTCGAATCGGGATGGGATGCTGGAAGTCCAACAAAAGCTGGCAGGCTTCACTGGCTCACTGGGAGAACATGGCCCTCATGGTCTTCAGCTGGGTCCCGATGGCATGCTGTATGTGATCATTGGCAATGGCAGTCAGATCGAAGGGCCGACCAATCCGGAAAGTCCCTTTCAGGATTTCTATGAAGGCGATTTGATTCCGAGGTACGAGGATCCGGGTGGACATGCCAAAGGTGTGAAAGCTCCGGGAGGAACAGTTGTTCGGGTATCGCTCGATGGTAAAAGAGTCGAGACAGTCGCGGGTGGCATTCGAAATGCGTATGACCTTGTTTTCGATCAACAGGGAGAATTGTTCATTCACGATAGCGACATGGAATCAGACATCGGAACGCCCTGGTACCGACCGACCATGGTTTTTCACGTTCCTGCGGGCGCGGAACTCGGATGGCGAAGCGGCTGGGCAAAATTTCCCCAGTATTTTGCCGATCAGACGCCGGCGGTTTGCGAGACGGGCCGTGGCTCGCCGGCGGGCGCCGTGTTGTATCAACACCTTAATTTCCCGGTTCGTTACCAGGATGCGATTTTCCTTGCGGACTGGTCCGAAGGAAGAATCCTGTCACTTCGCAATCAACAAAACGGAGCTGGATACACGGCCCAAGCCGAGACCTTCCTCAAAGGTCGACCTCTGAACGTGGTTGATCTGGCGGTGGGCGAAGACGGTGGACTGTATTTTTGTACCGGTGGTCGAGGAACCCAGGGAGGTGTGTATCGGGTAACCTGGAAAGGAAAAGTCCCGGGTGAGGTCCTTCAATTCGACTCAAACCTGGCCAAGGTGATCCGCCATCCGCAGCCAAATTCTGCCTGGGCCCGCCAAAATATTGCCCAGTTGAAGATTGCCATGGGAGACCATTGGAATTCCGCGATGGAGGGCGTTGCCAAGGAAACACGAAACAACACCCGGAATCGATTACGCGCACTTCAGTTGATGGTCATGTATGGCCCTGTGCCTTCGGAAGAATTGTTGGGCGCGTTGAGTAAGGACCAGGACCCGGAGATTCGCGCCCAGATCGCGCAGCTCTGCGGGCTCAAGAAAGACCAAGCCTGTGAAAACCTGTTGACGCAACTGGTCGTTGACACGTCACCTTTGGTTCGTCGCAAATCGTGTGAAGCGTTCATGCGATTGGGAGTTGAACCGGAATTGGCAGCGATCCTGCCGATGCTGAATTCGACCGATCGGATTGAATCGATGTGTGCTCGTCGTCTGATTGAGCGGATCCCTGCTGATCAATGGGAATCGGAAATTTTCACGACCGACCAGAAGCGTTTGTTCAACCAGGGGTCTGTCGCACTGATGACCGCTGATCCAACACTTGAACGGGCTTATAAAATTCTGGCGCAAGCCAGCAAATTCATGGAGGGTTTTGTCAATGATTATGACTTTATTAATTTGCTGCGTACGATGGAGTTGGCGCTGGTTCGGGGAAAGGTAGAACCGGAGCGCGTGCCCGGTTTGGTTGCTCGACTTGGCAACGAGTTTCCGTCCGGCAGTTCAACCATCAACCGTGAACTGATTCGCTTGTTGGCGTACCTCAAGGCGGGCGACTTGCAAGGCCGAGTCGAAGAGTACATTCAAGATGAGAATGTGAGCGTCGAAGACAAAGTCCATCTTGGCATGCACATGCAGGCGATCGGCCCCGAACTGACACCTGGGGCTCAACTGGCGATCATCGACTGCCTGGAACAGATTCGGAAGATGGACGGTACCAGTGGAAGCTATGCTCTGTATCTTCAACAAGCAGTAAAGGACTTGGCAGAATCCATCACGCCCGACCAGGTAATCACGGTTCTCAACAATGGCCATCGTTGGCCCAACGCCGCCGTCGTGGCATTCTATCAATTGCCCGAAAAACTCGATCCAGGAATGGTACAGCTGGTTATCGAGATGGATCAGAAAATCAAACAGTCGGAAGACTCCGATCCCATGGCCAAAAAGTTGAGACTTGGCGTGATTGCCTTGCTTGCTCGCAGTGGCGACTCGGTGTCGATGGAATATTTGCGACAACTGTGGCAACAGGAAGAGGACCGTCGCAATGATATTGTGATTGGGCTGTCTCAGCAGCCAGAAGCCGAAAACTGGGCATACCTCGTCAGTAGCCTTCCTGTGCTGAACGATTTAACGGGAGTGGAAGTGGTTGAAAAATTGATTGGCATCTCACGTCGACCACGCGCCGCACGTCATTTTCGCGATTTGATTTCGGTTGGATATCGACTTCGGGGCCAGGATCAAGATGCGATTGTCCGTCTGTTGGAGCATTGGGCGGGAGAGCCCGTGACGCCTCCGTCAGACAATTGGCAATCCAAACTCAACGCCTGGAGCGAATGGTTCCACCAGAAGTGGCCTGAGGAAGAGCCCGTCTCGATTGAGAACCAGGACGAAGTCGTTGGTCGATATTCGGTCAATCAATTGCTCGTCCTTTTGGAGAACGAGGGTCCAGGAAATGCGCTGATGGGACATGCCGCTTTCGTGAAGGCTCAGTGCGCGACCTGCCATCAATTCAAGGGTCAAGGACAAGCCATGGGGCCCGATTTGACCAGTCTGGCTCAACGGTTCTCGCTTCGGGAAGCGATTGAATCAACGATTCATCCTTCGAAAGTCGTCCCGGATCGGTACGCGACCAGGACCATTCTGACAGCCGACGGAATGCAGTACAGCGGGATGACGATCGAGCAACCGAACGGTTCGTTCCTGGTGCTTCAAAGTGATGGCAAGCGGATCCGGGTTCAGGCCGACGACGTCGAAGAGGTCAAACCGAGCTGGAAGTCCGCGATGCCAGAAGGTTTGTTGGATGGACTGACTGTTGCCGAAATCAACAATATGTTTGCTTACCTGCTTCAACCACAAACAGAGACTGCGGAGAAGGATCGAATATCCGCCCCGTCCGTATCTCAATCGGAATTTCCGCCTGCTAGATGATCGACCGGCAGGTCTGCCGCGAAAAATTTCGAGGCAGGCTGAGACTGTTCGATTCCGTCGAACCAAAGCCAGTTTCTCATCAATCAAGCCACGCAGTGGGCAGTTCGCCGGGGGGCTGCGTGGCTTTTTTCGTGCGCTCAGCGTGGTAGAATCGTCATCGCGTTGAACAATCGAACTCCTCCGGCGGCCCCATGACGAACCTTGAATCAACCGACGACGCCTCAACATGCATCGCCGATCTGCGGCAACTGGTCAGGCAGTTTGTCGAAGCCCGTGATTGGAAGCAGTTTCACTCTCCCAAGAACCTGAGTATGGCGCTGGCCATCGAAGCGGCCGAATTGATGGAGCATTTTCAGTGGATCACCCCTGATGCGTCCCGCCAACTCAACGACCAGGCTCTTGACGACGTTGGAGAAGAACTGGCCGACGTACTGTGCTATGCCCTGGCATTGGCGAACGAGCTGGAGCTTGACCTGGCATCAACATTAAGAAAAAAAATGGTCAAGAACTGTGAGAAATATCCCGTCGAAGACTATCGGGGGCGTTTCGGGAAAGACGATCCAAGTCCCGTCAGCCGAGATTAGCCGGTTGTCAGCGGAATCCGACGGGGGAGGTTTGGACACCCCAACCTGACGTGGTCGAGAATGGGAATCGCCGCAGGATCCACATAGCGGGTTACCTGAACACCGCAGTTCGGCGATGTTTCGCCACATCCGAAAAACACTCCCGAGAACAGTGGACTGCCTGAATTTCAATGCCGGTTGCTTAATGCGTCATCGCATAAGTCACGACGTTGATGCCAAAAGGATATGACCATTTTTCCGAGAACTGGTGGAAGTAAGCCCGATCCTCACCTTCGCGTTCCCATCCGTCTCCAATGTCGTTGTTATGGCAAACCAAGGCGACCATTCGGCCCCGGTCATCATGATAAGTCCAGAAATGAGGAGCTTGGTCCCCTCCTGAATCACCGTGCATGAATTCGTAGTCATAGCCATCACGCCAGGTCTTGATGTCGACGACCTGAGGAAGCGCGCTTAAATCGTAGACGAGGTGAAAAATCGGGTGTTTCAAAGTAAGTTCCAGCGGTTCGCGATCGGGAAAAACTCCTCGCATCTCATGCAGGACATTCTTCCATCCATCCACTCCCCAGACATCGTCGACCATGACAAAACCGCCGTTGAGCAGGTAGCGTCGAAAGGCAACCTGTTCGGATTGGCTGAGCGTCATGGTTTGTACGCCCGCCATGTAAATGAACGGATAGTCGAAAAGTTCTGGATCGGTCAGCCGCAAGACCTTACTGTCGGAAGCCACCCTGAGTGACGTCAAGTTCTGAAGTCGGTACGAGAAGTTCCAGTCACCATCCGGATAATCATTGTCCCAGCGGTCCCACCAACCGAATGGACCGACGGAATCGTATTCAACGCGGACAAACGTAAAGACATCCTCCTTGAATTCGGAGTCGACTTCCCAACTCGGAAAATCACTCCGGGATGGCATCGGCCTGGGTCTCCGGGTTTCTCTGCGGTAACTTCCCGAACTGGGTGATTGTTCCGTGAGCCTTTCGTCCGGCGTTTGCAAGGCAAGAAACGATACGGCCAGGCAAACGAGGCCGAAAAAAGTGAATATCGCAGGCAGTCCAACTCTAGGAATCATTGAATCACGTTTTCCAGTATGGCGCCAGCCAGGCATTCCAGTGACACTGGATGCCGCCGATCAAGTTCAACTGTTTGCGGAACAAAGGCGATTGCTGGCGATTCATGTTACCATGGGAAGGTCGCGATACCAGCTTTTGAAGAACCCAAATTTGCACTGGTGAAACGTTGAACAGATTGAGCGGTGCTGCGGTCCATCGACTTTGCAGCTGAACAAGCCGAGACTGGAAGCCAGACTGGCAGGTCCACCAGATTAGACTTCGGCTTCCGTACGAAAGATCTCTTCGTCCAATTCTCCTTCCCATTTGGCGACTGTGCATGCAACGGCGATGTCGCCTGAGATGTTGGTGACCGTTCGCATCATGTCCAACAATCGATCGAATGGAAAAATAAAAGCGATCACCAACAGCGTTTGCGATTCACTGATTCCGATAACTTCCAACACCGTGGCAGCCAGGAGCAGGCCCGCTGATGGGATTCCCGCAGCCCCGATCGAAACCAGAGTCGCGGTCATCGCAACCAGAAAATATTGTGACAAGGTTAAATCAAATCCAGCCGCCTGGGCTGCAAATAACGCCACCAATCCCAGGTAGATTGCGGTGCCGTCCATGTTGATCGTCGCGCCCAACGGTAACACGGAACCTGCCACCGACTTGTCGACCCCCAGGTTTTTTTCCGCGCAGGAGATCGTGACCGGCAACGTTGCACTGGAAGAAGCAGTCGAAAATGCCACTCCCTGCGCGTCCAGAATACCACGGAAAAATTGACGCATCGGTAGACGCAGTACTCCTTTGACGATGATCAAGCCATACACAAGTACGATCTGCAAAACACAGGCGACATACAGTGAGATTGCCAACCAGAACAGATTCGTTAACACTTCGACACCTTTGGTCGCCATCACCCAGGCCATCAACGCGCATACTCCGAAGGGAGCCAGCTCCATGACCAGCATGGTTATTTTCATCACGACCTCTGCGGCCGAGTCAAAAAAATCCTTGACCGGGTCAGCAGGACTTCCCACAAACAGGATTCCGACTCCAATCAGGATTGAGAAAA
Source organism: Planctomycetaceae bacterium (assembly GCA_024642205.1). Lineage (GTDB taxonomy): Bacteria > Planctomycetota > Planctomycetia > Pirellulales > Pirellulaceae > Mariniblastus. Next base: position 99,178 of record JAHEBQ010000004.1, read on the forward strand.
AGATGATCGGCAGCACATCGCCGTTGGACAATGCGGCGACCGGGTTGGCGGGAATGATATCGAGCAAACGCTGCACGAACCCCCCGGCCTGTTCCGCTTGTTCCATCTGACCCGTTACCGAAGCGATGTCGGCAGCCGACGCAGTGTCGTACTTCACGCCGACGCCAGGTTTGATGACTGTTCCCATTGCCAATCCAAGACTGACAGCAAACAGTGTTGTCAGCATATACAGTCCTATCGTGTAAACTCCCAGGGAGCCCAGTTTTTTTGGATCTCCCATCGCGGTCACACCGGCGACCAGCGTGGTTGCGATCAGAGGAACGATCAGCATTTTGATCAATCGAACAAATGCGTCGCCGAACGGCTGGAACCAGGTATCGCCAATCAAGGCCGCTCGTTCGACGCCAGGAATTGACTCACGCAAGTCAAGTTGGGCAGCAGCAAGTTCCGTTTCGGTGGCACCGGGACTGGCTTGCAACCGGTCCAGCTCGATTCGGGCTGCCGCCAACGCATCCGCCGAAACTTTCCGGTCCGGCATGCCATATCGAATGGCCAGTCCAATGGCCAGTCCAATCAACAGGCCAACCAGAACTCGTTTCCACAGCGTGACGGCTTGCCAGGATTTGAACATGGTTTCTCAGGATCCAGCTTGGAAGGAAATGATTCGAGCAGTTAGATCAGGGCGCGAGGAACAATCGGAAGGATTCAGTCTAATGGAAGCCGATTGGCGAGTCATCCACCGTATCATCGTTCGCCAAAGTTAAAAAGCTGCACGATGGTCTCGGCCGTCACCAATTCCGAAGGGGAAATCCGGTAATTCACGCGCCGGGTTGTCTCGGGGGTTTTCGAGAAAAACACCCACCTGGTTTGCATTCGCATGGGATGATCAGAGGGAACAAAAGGTGCTTTGACGTACGATTCGGTCCCGACGAGCTTCAAAATCAGCTGGGCATTGACGATATCGACGGAGTGGACTTCGCCGTAAAAAGGGACATATTGATTCGCTTCCTGCAAATCACGACGGGCAAAGTCCTTGTTCATCTGGCTGAGCCGCGATTCATCTTCGATTGACAACGAAGCTGCGCGTTCTCGAATCAGGTTTCCCAATTGATCGATCTGCTCGACAATTTTCTTTTCTTCGACGATCGTACTGCCGGTTTTTTCACGCGCGTATTTTTCGATAGTTACGTAGGCGCCGACAAAATCCTGGAGGACTTCGTAGTCTTCACGGGTTTGAGGAATCCAATTGAAAACTTTGCATGATTCCGTCAGCTGGTTGAGGCGAACGCTGGGTTGATACATGTCGCTCGAGGGTGAAACCGCGATGGGCCCTGGTTCGACAAGTGATATCCCCAGTTCCGTTAACGGTTTGACATTGTCATCGGCGTGTTCCAGCAGGCTTTTTACGCGTTCAACCGGTAAGAAATAGTGATGCTGGCTGGCGTTGAAAACATTGATTGCCGCCAGGTCGCCGTCGATCTTGAATAGCGGAGTTCCGGGCAGCGGCACCGTGGTTCCCGTGGCAACCAGCCAAACCAGGTCGGCTCCACCAAGTTGCATTCGATTCGCAAACGACTGTCCGGCTTTATCAAGGGATCCAAAATCAGCCCGTTTGGCAATTTTCGTTTCGGATCCACCGTACAGGTTTTCTCGCGAAGGCGGTGCGCATTGCAACAGGTACTCGCTTTCGACAACATTGTTTTTGACCGCAGGCTCGATAACGGAAAACGCGACGACAAATCGACGATTGATCGAAAGCAGGACCAGGTCGTTCTCTTTTTGTTCTGCGACATAGCCGCGGACCAGGTCCGTCAATGGCTCAGCCTCCCAATAGTCGTCGATCGAATGGACGCTTGCTTTGACCTCGATTTTCGAAGCACCTGCGACCGCGTGATAGCTCGTCAGAACCCAGCCGCGCGAATCGACAATGGTCCCCACGGCATCATGTGTGCCCAATCCGTCAAATACCCGGAGACTTACGAGGTGGGGTTGAACCGAATTCCAGCGATCCTGCGATGCCTTGCGATCGAGGTAATCAAACGACTGCGGCGGGATATCTTCGGGAGGAATCGGCTCCTGTTGATCGGCAACGGCATGTTCGGTTGATCGCGATGAGGGTTGATCGTTAATCGTTTGTTGGGGTTCAGAGTCCGGTTCGGAACCAGAAGCTTCATTGACCGGATCACCCAGACCGGTGATTGATGTTCCTTCTCTGCTAAGTGGGTTCTGTTTGAGTTGTTGAATCAGTAGTCCTCCCAGGATTCCGATGGCGGCTGCCAGCAGTGCCGATGAAACGAGGGTTGTGATCAACCGCCGACGGAGACGACGTTTTCGTTGCAGCGCCAAGATCGGTTTTTTCTTGACCGGTTGAGCGTCCACCTCGGTCACAGCAGCGGGAAGGTCCGTTTGGTCCGTCGTTGGCACGGGCGCGGCAAATGCAGCGGGCACCTCGAGTCGAGGCTTGAATTTCGGCACCGCAATTTCCGACTGGTTCGGTGGCGAAACTTCGACGGCTGAGCCAAGTTCAAATTTACGGGAACAACTCGGGCAGGCGACTTGTTGTTCTGGAGGTCCGTGGGGTGTTGAGAACTGCTGTTCGCAAACAGGACATTCGATGTAAAGATCCATCAGGGTACGCGCCTTTGTTTCAGAAACCACATCCCATTTTACGTCAACGCAACGCTTCAACCAGTTGGTGTTGAGCGTTCGGGAAATCAGGAAGTGGTTGTTTCAGCGAGAATGGGCCGGGCGAAACGTTTTTCTTCGGCTCTCCCATTGACCACTATTCAGTCTGGCCGATGTCAATCCGGTGTTCAAGCCTTGATGGTCACTTTCGGATGCTTCCGTTTCGGATAACACGCCTGGCAGATTTCGCATTTCGTTCCATCGCAGCCGCGGGCCGAACAATGTTCACGGCCGTAATAGATGATCTGCAGATGAAGATCGTTCCAGTGTTTCATGGGGAACAACCGTTTCAGATCCAGCTCGGTTTGCTTGACATTTTTTCCACTCGTCAAACCCCATCGTTGAGCCAGGCGATGAATATGCGTGTCGACCGGAAAGGCAGGAACGCCAAATGCCTGGGCCATGACCACGCTTGCGGTTTTGTGGCCAACGCCGGGAAGGCTTTCCAGTGCTTCGAAGTTCGGTGGCACGACCGAGTCGTATTGTTCGACGAGAATTCTCGAAAGTTCCGAAATCGCTTTTGATTTTCGGGGGGACAATCCGCAGGGCCGTATGACGGCAAGAATGGACTCAATTGGCACCTGGGCCATGGCACGGGGTGTATCGGCGAGGCGAAAGAGTTCTGGTGTTACACGATTCACCCGTTCATCGGTGCATTGGGCGCTCAGCAGCACCGCGATAAGCAGAGTAAACGGGTCACGATGATTCAGGGGGATGGGCGGGCTCGGATAAAGCTCCGCTAACCGAGAGAGAACAAGCTGTGCTCTTTCAGTTTTTTTCATGCTGACGATCCATGTTCGGTTCAGAAGCGATTCCTGACCGGTTATTTGTCGGATTCGGAATTGTTGCCTGTTTCCTTTTCGGACTCGGCTTTCTTTGCCGGCTCGGCATTTTTCTCCGTGTCGGAATCGGGATTCGCAGCTTCTGCGTTTTCTTCCCCAGAGTCTGGTTCAACGGCTTTCTTTTCGTCCTTTTTTTCCGCTTCGTCGTTGCCGCCAACTTTGTCAGGCAAATATTCGTGATCACGTTTTCGAATCACTTCCGCCTTGATGATTTTGTCTTTGACGACGCCCGGGATGGGCTCTTCACCCTGGGGTCCGGCGATATGTGTTCGCGCCAGCCTGTCCAGAACTTCTTGACCTTCCACGACCCGACCGAAGCACGTGTGAAGTCCATCGAGGTGATCGGTTCGCGAAAATGTAAGGAAGAATTGAGATCCGCCGGTGTCTTTTCCGCGGTGGGCCATACTCAAACAATTCGAAAAGTGAAGTCGCTTTTCCGGCGAGTCACATTCGCATTTGATTTCGTATCCGGGCCCCTCGCCGCCCACCTCATTGTCACCGACTTTCTTGAATCCGCCGCCTTGGGCCATGAAACCCTCCAGGACTCGATGAAAAATCATGTCGGTGTAGTAATCTTGTTCAACCAGGCTGACGAAATTTCCAACGGTGTTGGGTGCCTCGTTTTCGTAAAGTTCGATTACGATGTCTCCTTTGGTTGTAGAAAACTTGACCCGCGGAAGATCTCCTTTCATGGCTTCGGCGTGTCGAATCATCAACTCGTCAAAAATCTCGCGAGCGGGAATCGACAGCCGTTCCGAACGGGAAGCCAGCTTGAAATATTCCGGATTGATTCCATTGGCGATCAACTGGTCCCCCATGGCCAGGACCTTTGCGTCCCGATTGAACTGGGCGTCGTTGACCATGATTCCCATCATGGTCCTCACTGCTTCCGGATCTTCCGGGTTGGTCTGGAGCAGTGATTTTGCCGTTGATTCGAGTTTTTCGACAATCGCATTGGCTTCATCGACCAAGTCTCTGAATTCTTTCTGCAGCGATTCATCATCACCAGCAGCCGATTTCAGTTCGGTTTCTTTGGCGACCAGTTTGGCATCAATGTTCGCCCACTGCTGTTGAAGCTCTTTCAATGTCGTTTCGGTTTCTTGGGCAATTGCTGAATTCGGGGCACACGCAATCAACGCCACGAGGCACGCAATTCCTGCGAGAGAAACATATTGCGTCATTCGTAGAAAGTACATTTTCGTCTCCGAAAAACTATGGGTATTCAATTCAATGCCGGCAAGCGTTGCCACGGCACGGTTGTTTTCAAATAGAAGTGTATCCGATTTGGGTCCAACGCCGATGGGGCGGGCGCTAACCCCCCGAATTCTGATCTGCAACGGCTTTCGCGGCCGGTTCCGAATCTGAGCCATCCACGTTTGCTTCGGCATTCTTTTCAATTCGGGTGGGTGCGTACGTGTGGTCTCGTTTTCGAATCACTGTCGCCTTGTGGATGATGGAGGGAGCCGGCGGCGTGCCGTAATCCAGACTGACCGGCCTGGTCTGGTTTACGATTTTCAATCGGTAAACGACATCCATTCCCTCAATCACTCGTCCAAACGCCGTATATTTTCCATCAAACTGGCCATTGCGCTGGTGAGTTATGAAGAATTGCGAGCCGCCAGTATCGCGACCCGAATTGGCCATGCTGAGCGTTCCGGTAAAATGATGCCGAATCTGCTCGCGATCGGTCTCGCTGGGGATATAGTAACCTGCATCGCCAGATCCGTCTCCCGTTGGGCATCCCGTTTGAGCGATTCGGCCAGGTTGAACAAGGAAGAAAGGCAGCTCATCATAAAAGTTCCTGTCGACCAGGTAGATGAAATTGCCAACCGTTTGCGGTGCGTGGTTTTCGAAGAGCTCAACCACAATATCGCCTTCGGATGTTTCAAGCTTGACTCGCGGAAGGTCGTCCGTGTTCGATTCGAGGCGGCGGATCATTAATTCCCTCTGCCATTTTTCCTGGGCATCCGTCAATTCCTGGCGGACCGATGGCTGGAGCGACAATCCCTTGTCTTCAATTTTCTTGAGCATCAAATCGGCGCGCGCGTAGTCTTCAATCGCGTAACTTGCGAGAAATGCCTGATACGCGACGTCTTCCAGCCGGACCGGGCCAGGAGGATCGCTGTCGAGATCCGTGTCAAGCATCATCTCTGCGATTTCCAATGCTCCCCGAGGATCATATTCGGGGCTGATCGGCGTGACTTCCAGCTTCTTCCTCATTGTCGCAAAAACGAGCTGGACAGCGCCCCGATTTTTTTTGGGATCCAGCCGGAACGCCTTGAAGGCAGCGGCTTCGAGTTGGCTTTTCAATGCTTCATTGGATTTCTTGAGGAATTCGATCTGACTCATTTGTTCCATTTGCTTTTTGGGAAATCCAATCGGAATCGAACTGAACAGCTTGTTGATCTGTTTTTCGTTTGCGCGAACTTCGTCAACGATCTGCTGAAACGTCTTTTCCTGATTCTGGTTGGCTGCCGGCAAGACGTCGCCGATCGGGTTCGTTGGCTGCAGAAGGGGCTCGGTTGGAGTGACCGGATTATCTTGTGCATGGATGCCGGTGGCCATGAGCAGGACGGCACAGATCGAGCCAATCACGAGCGAGACGGGAATGGATTGTTGTCGCATGGGAACTCAGTTTTTCAATTAGTCAAGATTCCGTTAATTTGTAATTACTCATTGAACCGGTGGGGTTCGTATTCGTGTTTCCGCAACCGTTTCAAAGTGATCGATTCGATGGTGTCGGGAGTGATGTCCGGCACGAACTCCTCGGTTCCTTCCTCTTCATTGATCGTAAATGTCTCCTGCAAGGAATCCAGGATCTGCAGACCTGAAATCACGCGGCCAAAAACCGTGTTCTTTCCGTCGAGGTGAGGCCCCGGAACGAGCATGATTCTGAATTCAGCGGCACCTGAGTTTTCTTTGTCGAAATTCAAAATCATCGTGACCGAGCCGCGAAAGTGGTGCCGCGCGTCGGTTCTTTTGGATTCGTCGTAGATCGTGTAATCAACGGTCTGAGCCCGGTTTTGGGTCATTTTGCCGGTGTCGGCGAAAATGTTTTTTAGCACGCGGTGAAAAATGACATTGTCGTAAAAACCTTTTTCCACGAGGTTGACAAAGTTACCAACCGTTTCGGGCGCCTGATTCTCGAACAGCTCAATGACAATCGTGCCCTTGTTTGTTTTCACGATTGCGTGCGGCAGTTCTTCTCCGCGGGCATCCACTTCCCGTAGCTCCAATTCGCGTTGAAATTTGCTGTTGAGGGATTCCACACTGTTATAGAGCATACCCTCGGGCACACCAAACGACTCGGTCGCCGGTTTCTGAACCTTGTAAAAACGAAGGGCCGAATCAAAGTCGTTCGTCATGATGGAAATCCGGCCCATCATCTCGGTCAACTCGGCATCGCCGGGCTTGAGATCCAACAGCTTCCGGGTGGCGTCGTAACAAGTTGTCAATTGGCCTTGCGAAATCAGTTTTTGGTTCAATCCCGAGATCAGCTGCACAAGCTCATTGTCCGGTTGATCGACGGAAAAAAACAACGCAAAAGCGGCATCCCGAACCTGCTTATAGGCGTCTTCAGCGATGACAGCCTCGGCCTCCCATTTTTCCCGATACTCGAATGCCAAACTGCTTTTGTTTTGATAATAGTCTGCCCCGGTTCGTTTGATTGCCTTGAGTGCGTTTCGCAGATTGTCGACCGCATGGTCGTAATTGTGCTGGAGCTCTTGAACCGACAAATCATCTGTTGAGGTTTGAGCGAGGGTCCTCCCCGAGTCTTCCTGGCCGGAGGCCAGGTCAAAGGGCAGAGAAAATCCTGCGACAATCAAGACCAACACAGAGATTCTGAACAAAGCCCGTCGGGATATTGACTGAATTGGTTGTCGAGTCATTTTCTTCATGGTGATCTGTTCGCGGATGGGTCGATAAACCTCGCTCTCACGATTGCTTGATAAGCCCTCGTCAACTTGTGTCTCCGCTGGTATTTCGCGGTGACCACTAATAATATAGCGATTGAAATTGTTTTGTACTCCAATCCGCTTTTTCTCAAAAGAAAACTCTGATGCCGCGATTCAAGCGAGGCAAAAACCTGTCCAAATGGAATTCCAATCGTGCGGAAGCGGGAATTGGCAAGCTACGAATTGTGGGTGGAAATTTCCGCGGAAGATTGATCGATTATTCCGGTGATCCTGTGACTCGTCCAATGAAGGACAACATCCGCGAGGCGCTTTTCAACCTCATCGGGGGATGGGTCAAAGGAAAAACTGTGTTTGACCTGTTTGCTGGTACGGGAGCCATGGGTTTGGAAGCACTCAGTCGCGGAGCTGCCAAGTGCTTTTTCATCGAACGACATATCCCAACCGTACGCGTTATCCAGGAAAATGTGCTCAGCCTTGACCCCCACCTTTCAGTTGAAATCAACTCGTCGGATACGTTTTTCTGGGTCCGTCAATTCTTGAAATCGCCAGAACTCTGGCCCTCTACGCCGTGGATGGTGATCTGTTGCCCACCTTACGCGTTCTACGTGGATCGGGCGGATGATGTTCTCAAAATGGTCGGCGATTTAATGGAAATTGCCCCCGAAGGCAGCGTTTTCGTGGTCGAGTCAGACAGCCGTTTCGATCCGGGGTCGCTGCCAGAACCCGAATCATGGTCGGTAAGAAAGTACGCACCCGCATTGTTGGCAGTCCGCCGCCCTCGGCTCGCAGGTGACGATGCTCAGGTGGACACCGAAAAATAACCGCTCTTGCTAGCAGCTTGGACTCAACTTGCTTGCCTTTTCTTGACAGATACCCGCTCTGTCCTGCGATTCCGAAACCCCATAGAGGAAATCGCCCGAATCACCCAGATAACCGACAAAGTCTTACCGGGCAAGCCAAGTGCCGGCCGATTCCGCACCTACTTTGATATTTCTTGGTCGATTCGCAATCAATGTTGCTCCGATAAATACAGAATTCCCGTTTCTGTCCCAAATGTTGTGGTTCTGCGTAGCGGTCCCTCGGAGATGTCTGGTTGATGCTTGATCGTACCGTTCGGATTGCGTCTTTTGGTTGTGCGCTTTTGTGTAGCACGATCCTCGTGTTGAGTTTGACGAGCGAGGCCAGGGACACGAATCACCGGGTTACGGCCTCTTCCGACACACTGACGAAACCATCATCGGTCGGTCAAACCGCTCAACAGGTCGACGGAAAAGAAGCCGATGCGGCTATCCAAACCGGCACTGGCGCGATGGGGACATCCGTCCCAATCAGGTTTTCGGATTCCCATATCACTGCAGCCAATTCAGCCCATCCGAGTTCCGCACGGCAACCGATCGCCCCAGTTCAACTGGTAACCTATCTGGCTAACCAGCCCGATGGAAATCTGGCTGATGCAGGCGGCTCAAGTTACTGGCCGATCGCGGAAGCGTTGGTCGAACAAATCAAGTTGCTGCGAAACGTACCTGAAGTTCAGACTTGGTCTTCGCAAACCATCCGACTCCTTGAGACGATGTCGCAAGCCTCCCCCAATTCCAGTGAGCTGGATAACTGCCTGGAGCGTTTGAAGCTCCAGCTCCAAGCCGTGCCGCAACTTGTCACCGCCATTTCGAGCCGCGGTGAGCACTCCGCCGAGGCCGTTTTTGCGCATTGTGAAGTATCCCGGCTTTCGTATCGTTTGCAACGTCGAATCGCGGTTTGGCAAGCCCTGCGAAGCGTCTCAAGACAAACCGAGCAGCGTCCTACTGTCGTATTCCATTCGTTTGGTTCCGATTCGTCGATTCATTCTGCGTCCTTCAGTCGCATCAACTTTGAAGGTCTTGATCCGAACTGGGTTGAATACCTGAAACTGAAAGAGCTGCAATCGGCGTTTGGATCGTTGAACCCGAACGCCGCCGACCAAAAGAAAGTTGCGCGAAGCGTATTGGCCCGGATTTATTCTCCTTTGCTTAAACCGGAACAGGCGAAATACATTGAGCAGGTGATTGATCCGATGATCATCAGTTCGCTCAAGGCACATGCTTCGGAGCCATTCGATAAAATTGAATTGCTGAAGCAGATTGAAAATTACGAAACGCAATCTTCGTCTTTGGCAGGCTATTATCTCAACGATCAATACCAGAATCTGCTGTGGTCCAATGACCCGGCCGAACAGGCTCTCGCGGCGGAAATTCAAACTCACTATCGGAATGCCAACTTTCGATTGGTGGTGGCCGAGCGTCTGCTCAACCGGATGATTCCTGATCTTCCCACGACGGCATCGCCCGTTGCCCAGAACATCAAGGGCGCGCGCGTTTTCGGTCAAAGTCAAGTGTCCAACCAGCTGCATGTTGATCTCATACCCAATGCCAGCAAGGTTCAATTGCAGTTGGCGACCACCGGAGACGTTCGATCGGATACGATCGCAAAGACCAAGTCGTTCCGGATTCAAAATCTTGGCAAGGCCCAGTTTCAAGTCGTTCAACAGCTGACCATCAGTCCGATGGGTATCGAAGCGACGTCCCGGCCACACGCACTGTCGCGAGCAAACCAGTACGTGATTGGCCTTGAATCAAAAATGGATGATGTTCCTGTCGTCGGCTGGATGGCCCGCAAACTGGCCGCCAAAAAGTTGCGCGAAGAAGGACCTGACAACGACCGGCTGTTTCAACGCACGGTGGAGTCTTCGGCTGAGAGCCAAATGGAGCAGCAAGTCGCCGAGCAATTGGCGAAAGTTCGACAAGCCGCCTATGACAAGCTGTTTCAGCCACTTTTTGAAATGGACCTTGAACCCGAGTCCCTTCAGATGACGTCGACGGACGAGCAGGTTGTCATGCGGTACCGCTTGGCCGGACGAGACCAAATGGCTGCCAACACGTCTCGCCCACGCGACAACGGAGAGAGCCTGTTGAGTTTTCAGCTGCATCAATCGGCGATCAACAACGCAATTGCCAGGATTGGACTCAATGGAAACGACTTTACGATTGACGAATTGACAAAGCATCTTCGCGATGTCATCGGTTCAGACCAGGTCGTTTCTTCGGACCAGGACAGTGATCGGTATGCCGAGATCGGTTTTGCCTACTTCGATCCCATGCATGTCGACTTCCAGGATGATCGGCTGAACATCACGCTGAATCTCAAATCACTGAAGATCGGGACAACGGGGAAAACTTGGAAGAATGTCTCACTGACAGCTTCCTACCGGTTTGCCGTAGACGGAATGTCCATTGAGCTTCAACAGGATGACGAAGGCACGCGGATCAGAGGAAAACGACTTCGGTTTGGTGATAAAGCGGCAATCAGTGCGGTTATGAAGGTCCTGTTCAAACAACAATATGCCTTGAATGCGTTGCCCAAGAAGCTGAGCGATCGAATCGACGGTCAACTCCTGGAGGTTTCCCAGTTCGTTGTGGTTGACGGATGGTTGGGCGTGTCGATTGACGACCGAAAGCCCGACAGCGACCAACTGGAGCGACCGCTCACCGGCGCCATTCGCAGATTGAACCAACGACGGTGATCAAGTTATCGAATCGGACGCCAGACCGGTCTTTGGTTCGGTGACTTGGCGGGAATCGCAGGACTCGTTGGTGATGTGAGAGGTCCGGTCGGGGAGCCCACCGAACGGTTGGACGAGATCCTTGGCTCTCGCCACGGGGAACCATCGCTGAATTTCGTTAGCCCATCCGGGGCAGGGATCCATCGCGAGTCCTCACGGGTCCATTTCACGACCTCCGGAGCTTTTGCTGAATATCCTCGCGCCGGCGGATGGATGCGTAGCGTGCCAGAGGTTTCCAGCGGCGGACCCTCGTTGGAAACAAACCGGACGTGGAGCTCGAGGTCTTCGTTGACCGGCGTTGATTGATCCCACGGCAAGTGCAGCAGGATGCCCCGGTTATCCAATTCGTCGTTGGCAAAAAAAAGTTTCGTCTCTTCCGGAACAAACTTCCAAAGGCCGATCCGTTGCCGATCAGGCGTTTCAGCTTTGTCGATGACGCTGATCGTCAATTCACCCGCCTGCAATTCGACATGGCCATCGGCCGTTAATGGTTGAACCAGCAAATCGACTCCGTCGTCCCCCGGGATTTCATCGACGTCCCGACCGCGCGTCGTTGCCCGGTGAATCGCAATTTCGGTGATTTCCCGGGCCTCGTTGATAACCTGCGGCATTGCGACTTCGATGTCAGATGAGCCCGGTGTGACCGGAGCGTTGAACAATAAACTGGATCCATCGGCATCCGGTATGGGCGAGGGAAGAGGATCTGAATTCCCGGGAATGCTGACATCGGGCCGGGGCGTTGAGTTATCCAGATTCCCGCCGGATCTCCCGCTTTGAATTGGGACACCATCTCCGTAGTTTATTTCACCTTCGTAAATGATGCCGCCATCGTAATACGATTCGCCAGTCGTTTGACCTTCGTCAAGCTGGCTTATAACGCCATCGTATTTTGACTTCAGCAAATAGTACTTGTCTTCAAGATCGAGAATTTCCGCGCGCAGAAGTGCCGTCTCTCGATTGACTCGGGGGTTGGATCTGCATCCAATCGCCATGAGGCACAAAAGAGTTACGAGAAAAAGACGCATGGGAAAGAACGACCTTCAAAACCAGAATTTCGAAAACGTGTCTTTACGGGAATTACCAGATTCGCGGCAATCCCAGTTTTCGAAACCAGGTCAGGATCAAGATTTGCGTCTGGCATCGATCGACGCTAGCACAACCGAAACAGGCCCGACTTGGCTTGTTCACCAGTCATCGTAGCTATCCGATTACCACGGTGGAGCCTGGTGGCCGGTGACGTGTCAATCCAATTGAATCTCGACCTCAAGCACCGGCTCGACTTTGAGCGAATTCGTGATGAAGCAGGTATGTTCGGCTTTTTCCAGTAAGCGTTGTGCCCGATCGGCGTCTGCGTCAGCGGGAATTTTCAACGTTGCTTTGATGTTGATTTCCGTAAACTGCATCGCCCGCTCGATCTTGTCGAGGGTTCCCGTGACGTGGCACTTCAAATCGGTCCATTGGTAACGGGACGCCGCCGCAATCGCCTTGAACGAAAGCACGAAGCAATCGGCAACCGCACCGACCAGCAGGTCCTCCGGGGACCACTGTTCTCCGGTGCCACCAAACTCCAGCGGCGGACCGGAGACGATGGTGGCAAGTCCATCGGCGTTAAGGTCGACCAGTTCATCAGGCTTGACGGTCGCAGTAACGGAATATTGGTGACTCATGGCGTTTTCGTTCTTACCGGGTTTCGCCGAGGCTGGTAACCACGCGGTCGATCAAGTTAAATTCTCTGGCTTCTTCGGCGGTCATAAAGTTGTCGCGATCGGTGTTGGCTTCGATTTCCTCGAGCGTTTTTCCGGTGTGTTTGACCTGCAACAGGTTCAATCGTTCTTTGACCCGTCGAAGTTCTTTCCGGTGGATCATGATTTCTTCGGCCGTTCCCTGCATGCCGGCAAGTGGCTGGTGGATCATGATGCTCGCATTGGGCAGAGCAAACCGTTTTCCCGCTGTCCCTGCCGTCAACAGCATGGCGCCCATCGAAGCGGCCTGTCCCAGGCAATACGTGGCCACGTCGCAGGAGATGAACTGCATCGTATCGTAGATTGCCAGTCCGGCGGTGACACTTCCGCCAGGTGAATTAATGTAAAGGTGAATATCTTTTTTGGGATCTTCTGACTGAAGGAACAACATTTGTGCGACCAGAGAGTTCGCCAGATCGGCGGTCACCTGCTGACCAAGAAAAATGATGCGGTCCTTCAATAGCCGACTGTAGATGTCGTAGACCCGTTCTTCGCGACCTGAATTGTCGACCACGTAGGGAACGTATGACATGGAATGCAACTCCGATTGACCGGTTGATTGAATGTTAGTTGAAAATGGGTTGGGCCGAAGGTATTGGCCCGCTTGAACGTCGCGTCTGCACGGACATTTGATTTGGCACCGGATTCAGAATGACGCTCCAAACCCGGGTTGTCGCTTATTCGTCGTCATCGTCGTCGGCGCTGCCTTGACGAATGGTCAACTCATCCACGATGCCGTAGGTCTTGGCCTGTTCGGCTGTCAGGAAGAAATCGCGATTGGTGTCATGCGCAATTTGCTCAACGGTCTGTCCGGTGTGCTTGGCGAGAATCTCATTGAGAACGGTGCGGTTACGCAGGATTTCATCGGCCTGGATTTCGATATCGCTGACCTGGCCACCCACACCGCCGTGGGGTTGATGAATCATGACTCGCGAGTTGGGCAGGCAAAACCGTTTTCCCTTGGTTCCGCCAGCCAGCAGGACAGCTGCTCCACTGGCGGCCTGGCCAACGCAGAACGTCGCAACAGGACACGACATGATTTGCATGACGTCGTAGATCGCAAGCGTCGCGATGACGTCGCCACCGGGTGAGTTGAGATAGAAGTTGATCGGTTTCTTTTTGTTTTCGCTTTGAAGGTAGAGCAACTTCATGACCAGTTCATTCGCGTTACCGGTGTGAATTTCACCTTGCAGGAACACGATTCGGTTCTCCAGCAAAAGATCACCCAACGTCATTTGACGTTGTCGCTGATAGGACGCTGAAGAATAGGAGTTTTGAAGTTCAGAAAGCGGGTCCCGAATGACCGATCCAGTACTTGAGGCGAGGTTACCCATTGCTGATCCGTGATTGATTGGTGAGTTGCCGTTGACGACAAAGTTCTTTTCAAGCGTATTGACGTGACAACGCGGGAACCGATTCAATTCGATTTCCGATCGTCATGCAATAAGGCTATCGCGATTACAAAATGGAGACAAGACGAGATTCAAGTCGATTGGACACTCGAGAATGACGACAGCTCGAACGAGCGGTAGTCGTTTCAATCCGGTTTCGTGAAACCGGCGTTGTGAACAACATTTCACGCCGAAAAACTGTCTCATGCGCGATCAGGTTTAACAGCATGGACAGTTGGACGGAGTCGTCCGGTAAGGGACGCCGCGACACCTGTGAAACAGTCATGAGCCGACAGGCTCTAGGGAACGTTCTCGCGGTGTCGGCTTTGAGATGACTCCGAATTCAACCGCTTATTCCGCTGCCGGACACCGGAAATCAATTGCCGGCGGCAAACCTTGGGCGCAACCGCGACAGGCTACTTTAAAAGGAACCAACCCACACCCGGGGGTAACCCGCCGGGAGTAAAGCACGCTCAGCCTTGCCTTGTCACAAACACCTGGAACGATTCGCCCCAGGATTGCCACGTCGTCAATCTAATCTCGTTCCGGCTTCATGCCTGGTACGGGTTCGGCTTCACCTCCATCGTACTTGGCTTCGGGGATTTGATTTTTTCGGCCAGCGGCGAAGTACGTCAAAGCCGTGGTATCGGGTTTCGGATTCGTCTCGTATTCGGTCCCTTTGAACGCCGCGCTTTCTGTGATCAGATCGATAACTTTTCTTTCGATGATCATATTACGGAGCGAGTCCATTTGACCGGCTCGTTCCAGTCGAGCTCTTACTCGACGCGGAGAGTCCTGCTGCTGCATCGCGATCCGGGCGATTTCGATTTCATAGTCCCCGGGTTCGTCCTCAACCTTTTCTTCTTCCGCGATTCGTTCGAGAATAAAGTGTTCTTTGAGCAACGTTTCGGTTTTTTCGAGGATGTTTTTGCGAAGCGTATTTTCCCGAGCGACCAGTTCCTGTTCAGAAAAACCGCTGGATCGCATTTCCATCACGGCTCGGTCCAGTTCGCGTCGAGACTGACGTCGGAGCAAGTCGGGAGGCAATTCCCAGTCCGCGGATTCGGTCAGAACCTTGCTGATCTGGTTCCGAATGGTCTCACGTTGGGCATACTGTAATCGTTCTTCCATCGACGAACGTACCAGCTCTTTGAGTTTGTCGACCGACTCGAGTCCAAGTTGCGAGGCGATTTCTTCGGGGGTTTTGCCTTCGACTCGTTTGACATCGAGGATTTCAAACTCGAGTTCAATCGTCTTGCCACGAAGATTCTCATTTTCAGCATGTTCACTGATTTCGACGTTCACGGTCTTCCGGTCGTCGGCATGGGCACCGATCAGAAGTTTGTCAAATCCCTCCACCGTCGCATCTGCGAGACTGAGGGTCGGACGAACTTGAATCAGCTGCTCGTCTTTGGTGTTGATGTCTTCTCCATCGAAACGACTGGTGATATTGCAAACCACATAGTCCGAGGCCTTAACAGCATCGTCGACAGGAGCCAGATCAGAAAATTGTTGAGCCAGGTTGCCGATGTGGGAGTCGATGTCGGCATCGGTGAATTCACGCTCCGGCCGCTCGAGTGCAAGTCCTTTCCATTTCGGAAGGTCAAACTCGGGCCGAACTTCGATGTTGAATTCGTAAGTCAAATCGCCTTCTTCGGGAATAACGACCTGCTCGAAATCAAGATCGGGCTCGCTGATTGCAGAAAAATCTTCTGTTTCGCTAACCTGTGAGAGACTGTCCATCAAAATCGAACCCTTCACCTGGCCCGATAGCTGCTTGCGAAATTTCTTTTCCACCAACTGCCGCGGTGCTTTGCCGATTCGAAATCCAGGGACTTCGGCCTTCGGTACGAGTTCATCAAATTGCTTGGAAAAATATCTTTCGATATCGCCACGTGGAACCGTCACGGTCACGTGTCGTTCGCAGGCACTTGTCTGTTTGACTTCAACCGAAAGGTTCAGTTTTGTTTTTTCTTCGGCTTCTGCTTCACTTGTCTCGGTATTCACTGGTTGTTTCCTGGGCAGGAGAGTTGGCTGGCGGTCGAAACGCCGATCGCTCAGCGGCTAAATGGATTTATTCTCGGCAAATCTGCGGATGATGCTGAACTTCCCGTCGGAGATTCATTGTCCGTTGACGTTAATGGTATCAGTCCGATTTTAGAAAAACCGGCAGCGCGGGAAGCCAGTTGGATATTTTGATTGACCAACAAGATTGTCAAACCCGATCTCACGTGGATCGACATTGTAGCCAATTGAATCCGCAGTTACAGACCGGCTGGCAATGAAATTCAGCACAAAACTCTGAAGAAATTGCTGTCAAACCAGCTGCCGTTGAGCAAATACCGCGAATTCGAAAACGGAAAAGAGAGCGGGTGAAGGGATTCGAACCCTCGACATTCACGTTGGCAACGTGACGCTCTAGCCACTGAGCTACACCCGCAATGAGGAATCCAGCTGTTCAAAAATTCGCAGCATCGTCCCAATTGTCAAAATCGGATTATACGCCGGGATAATCAGGCTGCAAGTGCTCCCGCAGTCCCGACGACCGGATAAGTCTAGCATCAAAATATTTGATCTTCTTCAACCAATTCCTTAAACTACGGCAATCTTTGAACCCAATGTCTGTCCTGTTGTCCAACTTGTGTTATCCAACCTGGAATCATCCAGCCTTCTGGCTCCGGCGGTCGTGCCTGTTTGCCAGAGAACATTATCGCAGAATGCGGATTGGGCCAGATTCGAAGATCACGGCAGCCGATCGGATAAAAGTGTGGTTTTTGACTTAAGCTGGCCTGATTGCCAATAATCTGGCATCAATGGATAGATGGTAGCCAATGTTGACTTTTGGGTTGGATGTTGGTCGAATTGGTCTGTCATTCGCGGACTGCCATGAACGACGAGGCGACGGAAAGAGTTAAATGGATTCGAATCGAGGAAAAGCATGCTCAACGCAAAACTAGTCGTTGTCGGTGGTGATGCCAAGAAAGCTGAAGTTCAGCTCAAACTACCGACGGTCATTGGCCGCGGTAAAGAGGCAGGTTTGACGGTCCCGCATGCGTTGGTCAGTCGTCGACACACTGAAATCTTCGAGCGAGAAGGGCGTCTATTCGTTCGAGACTTGGGGTCACTCAATGGAACCTATGTCAACAACACCCGGATCGAAAACGACCAGCCCCTTGAGCCGAATCAACTCTTGACGCTTGGAAACATAACGTTTCGGGCGGTTTACGAAATCGAAACGCATGACACGGCGTGCGTCTTGTCCACGGCAGAAACGGTTTCGATAGATGAAATCAAAACGCTTCGCGGCGTCGACGTTAATGATGTGATTGAGATTCAAACGCCTGATGGAAAAGAACAAGTTTCTTCCATCAGCGATGTTGTCTCTTTTGATGAGACTGTACCGGTCGACATGATTTCGTCTGAAAACCAACCGGTTGATTCGTTGAAACCAGATTCCGTTCCGGAAACCGGGCGGGAATTCGTAGAGCATGTCGCGCCGGCCAAATGGGCAGATCCAGCGAACCACCGGAACGGACCGGACTTTCTTGACGATGACGAAGGTGGGAATTTCACGGCGGGAGACACCGACAAGAGCTTCCTTGATAGAACGACAAGCGATGGCTCAGCCATTGGAATCTCGGGATTCTCACTCGAATTGGGTGAAGCTGATTCTGCCAGTAAGTCCGTTTCGGCGAGCGCTTTGGATGAACTTCCGGTCGGACGACCTGCCGCGAGTTCTGTGGGGAGCATCGACACGGGAGAAGACGTCAAGAAATCGGTAAGTCAGATTGACCCCGATGCGATCGATTTGGGTGTCGAGGAAAAGAAAGCCAGGATCGAAGCGGATTCACGTTTGGGGTCTTTTCTCAAGAAGCTGCCCAGGTAATTCCTCCCTCCAGCGCCTTTGAACGCAACATCCGGTGAAGTCGCAGCCGACCTTTGCGATCGGCAAGGATAATATTCGCTGGGCGTAACCGCCAGTTTCATGGAATCGAAGCGGCCGTTACCTTGTTCGATCACATTCAACCAGCGTGTCCTCGTGCCGACTCGAAACCGGGCCAGTTGGCTTCCGGAGTCGCCAATGCGCTACCTCTCCTTGCAATTTGAATTCGCTTCATTCACCATCGATGCATTGCCAAACTCCCGAAAGCGGAATTATGAAACGATCCAATGAAATTGATCGGATGCTGATCGCCCGGATTCGTTCCGGTGATTCCGATGCCTGGACCGACTTGATCGCCCGCTACGAAGGCCGTTTGTTGGCATTTGTCGACAGCCGACTGTCCAATCGTTCTGCGAGTGAAGACATTGTTCAGGAGGCATTTGTAGGATTCCTGAACAGTCTCCCCAATTATGACGGACGCCGAGCGCTGGAAAGCTACCTGTTCTCAATCTGTGCCTACAAGTTGACCGATTATCTTCGTCGCGAGGGACGTCGTCCGGCGATTCCACTTTCCGCCGGACCTGACTCCAGTGGCCAATGGCAATTGACTGGCAATGCCCGCCCTGCGAGCAGCATCGCCAGGAGCGTTGAACGAAAACGAATCGAAGAAGACGCCATCATCGAAGCCATCGGGTCGCAGGTCGAAAAGTGGAAAGAAAAAGGGGACTGGACCAAGCTAAAGTGCATGGAGTTGCTAATCGTCCGGGGCCGATCCAACAAAGATGTCGCCGAAACATTGGGGATTACTGAGCAGCAGGTCGCAAATTTCAAATTTGATTTTCTCTCCCGGTTGCGAACGCTGATCAAACGGCAGGGGCTCTCCCAGGAAGTGTTCCCGGAACTTTACGAGGAGTAACGACCCATCCGTTCCAGTGTTCTGCCTGCCAGGATCGTCATGCCTGTGTTAGTTGCTTTTGCAGGCAACAACTGGTTTGCGAACCGGAAGATGGTGATAAACCAAAAACACCAACCAGAAACCGGCGGCGCAGAAATAGAAACCCAAACCCGTGTGATCAGACACGAGCGACTCAAGGCAGAAATCAATCGTTAGCAGGGTGTGAATCGAAAATTCGAAACGGTTGCGAAAACAGGACTGAAAGACAAAACAACTGACCAGCCAAGCCGTCGCGAAACCGGCTCCCAGGAACCGGACCTGCTCCGGATCCGCCAGGTTAAGCAAGTGGAAATACGTGAGATAAAGTCCCAGCAAATAAAGACTGACCGGGTACCAGGCGAGTTTGTCCAGATGTTTCATTGAATTCATGCGGGGATTCGGGCACTTTTTCGTGCAGAGTTGTTCCAGGGAACCCTTTGCGGGTGTTGCAAACTCTGATAACGATGTCGTCCGGGGGATGAAGGCTCAATCTGCTTCTAGCGATAAAATTTTCCCTGTGCATCGGCGATCGCTTTGATCATCGTGTTGGGCGCCCTCCGTTCGTCAACTTCGCTGATGGCGTAAAGGGCTCGTTTGACCTGATCGATTCCAACCTGATCCGCCCAGAAGAGAATGCCGCCTTGATGTTGTGGAAACGAAATTCCGTGAATGATGCACAAATCAATGTCACGATAGTCGTCCACAATCTCATCTTCAAGAAGGTTGGTCGCTTCCAAAACCATGGCTGACAAAATCTGAGTGGAGACCTGTTTTGAGTCGATCTCCAACGGTACCCGCGATTCATCACGATAACCGCTGATCAACTTCATCACGTCGTCGTTCCAGATCCGGTCGCCTCGAGGGTCGGGATAGTGGTAAAAACCTTTTCCCGTCTTGCGGCCGAGGCGACCGGATTTGACCATTTTTGGCAGGATCGGTGAAAGCGTCACGCATTGCAAACCCGCTTCCCACATCGTTCGTCCGGCGTACATGCATGTATCGGCACCGATGACGTCGATGATTTCGAATGGGCCACCCAGGAAGCCAAATTCGCGCATGGCTTCGTCGATCGTTTCAATCGAAACACCTTGCGTGAACAGCCGTATCGACTGGTCAATCATTGCTGCGAGCAATCGATTGACGACGAAGCCAGCTCCATCGTTCATCGCGACCGGCATCTTGCGTAACGTTTTGATGAATCCAACCGCGGTCGCGATTGACTGTTCGGACGTCTCCGGGCCGCAAACCACCTCGACCAGGGACATCAGTTCGGGGTGGCAAAAATGGATCCCACAAAAGTTCTTCGGACGGGTCAAGAACCGGGCCAGATTCTCGATCGGGATCGCGGAAGTATTGGTCGCGATGATGGTGTTTTCGGTGACCGCGGCTTCGATCCTTTGCAGCACAATCTTTTTGACATCGATGGTCTCGACGACAGATTCGATAACCAGTTCGGTGGCGCTGAAAGCGGAATAGTCGGTTGTTGCGGCGATCGATGCAGTGGATCCGTTAACGCCAAGTTCTGCCGCGACCGAATCCGCCAATCCCGGGGCGGCATCATGAATCACTACGGAGATTCCCCGGCTGAGACAGATTTCCGCGATCGCGCGACCCATCAAGCCGGCACCGACAATGCCGACCGAGGAGATTTTCGCTGGTTGCAATTCCAAGTCGACGAGCCCCGGCTGCTTTTTGTTGTGGTCCACCAGGAAAAAGTGATTGAGTAACCCACGACTGGCGGGGCTGCCCCAGACTTGTGCCATCGCGACGGATTCGGAATCCCAAGCCTGCTTGATCGGCAGCGGCGCGGTTCGCGCCAGATGTTCCAACACGACCGTAGGTGCGTACGGAAATACGTCCTTGTTTTCAATGATTTGTTTGCCATACCGCACGACCATCGATTCGATATCGCCTGGATTGGAAACCGGATCCATGATCACACGTCGGTCGTGCACGAATGACTCGGATGTCGATACGCGGCCGATCATTGCGATGGCTTCTTCGATCAGCTTGTCTTGATCAACGACGGCATCCACGAAGCCCATGTTCCTGGATTCTTCGGCCGAAACCAATCGACCGCTGGTGATCAGATCGGTGGCAACTTCAAGACTCGCGATCCGTGGAAGCCTCGCGGTTCCGGCCCAGCCCGGAACCAGTCCCAGCTTGACCTCCGGAAGTCCCAGGATCGTTCGGCGGTCGTGACTGGCGATTCGGCAGTCGCACCAAAGTGCCAGTTCGAGCCCTCCTCCAACGCAGGCGCCATGAATGGCTGAAACCGAAACAAATGGACATCGGCTGAACCGGGCCATCACTGCCCTGCCCTTTTCGCAAAACTCGACGATCTTTTTGTCGGGCCAGTCCAGGGTCCCCACGATCTTCTTGAGGTCGGCGCCGGCAACGAAAATCGTGGGCTTCGCCGAAAACAGTATCACGCCTTTCAGGTCATCACGCTCGGCCAGTCGTGCCATCGCTTGATCCAGTTCGGTGAACAACTGATCGTTCAGGATGTTGGCACCCGAACCCGGTAGGTCCATTGTGATCAGCGCGATTCCGGGCTGAAGTTGTTTCACCGTTACAGCAGGAATTGATTCTTCAGTCATCTTCATGGGTGGGTTGGGTTCGCTGCGTTAAGTCTCAGCCATGCTAGATGCCGGTGACATCGAATTAAAGGCAGGGCAACAGCCGGGAATCGAGGCCGGCGAAGATGCTATACTAAAGGTCGACGTTGCGAATGAACTAACAGGAAAATGTGAGTTTATCATGATGAACAAGGCTCGGGCAGTTTCTTGGGTTTTCCTTGCTTGTGTTACTTGTATGGTCGCTGGTTGTGAGAAAGAGTTTCAATCCAATGCCGCCAAACCCGGCAGTTCGACGGTGACCGGAACGGTTCGGCTGGAAATTCAGTTCAACGCTCAGCGAAACAACATCGACCTCGAAGTCCCCTGCGATTCGGATTCAACGGTCTATACGGTTTTGGTTCGGGCCCAGACTCAGGGGGATCTCGAATTCGAATCGACGGGGCGGAAGGCCGGCGAGATAATGGTGACCTCGATTGAAAGCGTAAAAAACCTGGCCTCGGCGGGTGACAACTGGGTTTACCGTGTCAACGGAAAACTGGGCGACAAAAGTTCCGGCCTTTATCCAGTCAGCCCCGGTGACCAGGTGCTTTGGGTGTTCGGCCAGTACTCGGAAAACAAAGATTAGGCCAGTCTGACGCTGGCGTTTGCGTCATGGGATTCAGGCCGGCCTCAATGTCGGTGCTTCCACCCGATTGACCATTATCGGACAATCCAGCGAAGGACATGGATCAAACGTTTCGACGAACGGATGTCGGTTGATTGTGTGGCGGTAATCCGACCAGTTGGTATACTACGTGACCTAGGTTGAGCCATTTTTGGCCATTCCCGTCATTCATCCAAGACCCGGAATTCGGGTTTCAAAATCCATGAAAAAACCAACCTTACCCATCCAGACTCAGAACCTGGCACGCTTCGAACAACAGTGGCTGGTTCAGTTCGGCGTTTTCTTACTGATTGTGATCCTTGGACTCGCCAGTCGGTTTTGGATGGTCGACATGCCAAATTTCAAGCCGGTGGCCGCGTTGATCCTGTTTGGAGGTTTCTTTTTTCGCCGATCCTGGGCGGCAGCGATCGGGCTGATCGTCATCATGCTTTTGAGTGATCTCAAGCTTGGCGTGTACGACTGGAAGTTGTCGGCCTGCGTTTACACCAGCCTGGCGATCGCCGCCGGGTTGGGGGTCTGGATCCGGCGGTCAATCGAGAACGGTTCGCCGACTCACATGGGTTTTCAACAGGCCACTCGTTTTGCGATCGCATCGCTAATCATGTCGACGGTATTCTATGTTCTAACCAACGGTGCAGTCTGGTGGATCGGACAATGGTATTCCGTGACTTGGTCCGGGATGGTCGCCTGTTATACTGCCGGATTGCCCTTTTATCGCGCGACATTGTTGGGCGATCTATTCTTTACGGGGGCACTCGTCGGTGGCTATTGCGTCTTTGAAACGCTGCAGTTGCGATATGCAAAACGTCGGCAGGCCGCCGAATTATTGGTGGTTTCAGGCGCTTGAACCAGAGATTCTTGTGGCGCTCGCCAAAGGATGGAATCGGCGACGAATGAAACAATCTGTCTATCAATTGGATGGTCCTTGCGATCGTGATTGGATACCGGCAACGGCCTCCATTCGATCTTGTCGAGACGGTGTAATCTGACCCCGGGATCAACCGCGGAATGTCAAGTTCTGCAGCAACTGCATCCGCGATTTAGTCAATTGAAATGTCGGTTTGGCGGTCACTCCCGCAACAACGCTACGACCGAAGAAGCCACGACTCTTTACAAGGCCGCTAACAACAGGATTTTCTCTCAGCCAGCTGGAGTTGCTGGAGCATCTGCGACGGCAGGGATTGCTGGTGCTCCGCCGGGGGCTCCGGCTGGATCTCCTTCCGGCTCACCATTCTGTGTTCGCACATAACTGTTGAGAGTTTTCCCGGTTTTGGCGCAGAGGTCAATTAACTGCTGGGTGATACTGACGGGTTCCTGATCCATAACGGGGAAGTCGTCGGTCTTCTTTGCTTCAAGGTCGATAATTCCAGTATTTGATTCTGTGAGCGAGTTGTTCAGTTCCGGCAGGACTTTTGCGATAAACGCCTGGCCGTTCGCATCAACCAACAGGTTCAATCCTTCCGTTCCGGTGCTTCCTCCCAGAATCTGGGCGCCAGTAAATGCCAACGATTTGATTCGCCGTCGGATGATGTTGAGCTGATAAACGGGCAATTCGACCATTGGTCCTGAGGGCATTCCACCGCTCATTCCAATGCCCCCTCCGAATCCGCCGCCGCCCGGATTGAAACCCATGTCCAAGCCAAAGCCACCGCCCGGTGGACCACCTCCAATACCGCCTCCGCCTTTGCCACCCATTCCTCCACCGCCTCCACCTTTTCCACCCATTCCGCCGCCTTTTCCACCCATTCCGCCCATGCCTCCTCCGCCGGTGAATGCTGCTCCGGTTTGTCCAGCTTGATTGGCTTCATAATTCGTGCCGGTTACGGTGAGATCCACGTCTTCAAACAACAGCTCTCGATAAACGAGATTGTCGACTGCTGCCTTGATTGCCTTGGACTCATTTTCAAATGACGCAGCAAGAAACTCGGTAATCGCTAACGTTACTTCCATGTTTTTTGCCAGGCTATCGGTGCTGAGGTTAAGCTTTCCGATTGCTTCGAGGGCGTCGAACCGCAACCAGATCCCGGCGTCTTCGGATTTCAGAACGGCGATCACGCGGTCAACCGAACGTGGATCACCAATCAAACCAATTAACTGCATCCCCCGTCGTTTTAGCCAGTAACTCAAATCGTCGGTCTTGGGGTCATCGAGAAATCCCAAGGCCGTTTGCAACAAGGCTTGTTTGTCGGCGGCCGAAATCTGGCCACCAACCGCACGGTCAACTTCGACGTGGCGCTGAATGCCGGCCAATGCGGCGACTTTTAAATAAGCGGGAAACGATTTGGTGTCTGGGGAATCCAGGATTTTTCGCAGGCTATCGAACGCCGTTTTCGAGGGCACGGGCAATTGAACCGGGGTTCGAACCGGCGCAACCTGGTCGAGCATTCCCAGCAGGTAAACAGCGTTCAGGCGGGCGGCTGGATGAAGAGAACTGTCTGCGCAGATTTTCTGGGTCGCATTGATCGTCAAATCGATCATCCCGTTTCGCACGTTTCCGCTAACCGTTGGACTGAGAAAATCTTTGATGAATTTCGTTCTTCGTTCTCCCAGTGTTGACAGGACTCGACTGTCCAATGTCGTCATCGACGGGAATTCGAATCCGTCAAAGTAATCAGCGATAATTGGATCCGAGATGCTCCCGTTGCTGTTGAGAATCGTTTTTACTTTTGCCAAGGAATCTCGCTGGTTTCGCTCGGCATCTCGACTGTCCTTTTTGTAACTCGCGATTTCGGCGGCATCCGCGTTATAGGGCGGAAGCTCGACGCTATACTTCTTGGCCACTTCCAGGGAGGCAAACTGCGGATTTTGGGCCAAAGCGAGCTGGCAGAATGTCGCCGAAGCGATGGCTGCAACCAGCCAAACCAAAATGCCATAAAATGCGCTTCTGGCGTGCGAATGAATACTGGAGATCAAAATCGTCTTCGCGGGATGAACGGAATTTTGATGGGCCATGAATGCCTCCATTTGGAATTGTCTCATATAGAATTCTTGGGATGCTGCGACATGAGGCCTGGAAGCATAGCCGCGACTTTCCAGCTATTGCTAGGATACTCGTTTTCCAATCGAATTGTCAATTTTTTGTGGCTTTTCTGAGGGATGTTCCACCATTGGAATCCGATTAATTGGCTCGCGTCGATTTCGGTTTGCAGGCAAAACGTGCTGGCGCCTGCCAGAGATCCATCCAACGGCTGCCCGAACTGAGGTTTCTGAAGAAATCAGACATTCCGTATATTCGTTCAATCTGATCGAGGGTCTGATTGAACTGATTCTGATCGAGAATTCGGTTTTCGGTCGGATCCAAAACCCGGTCGGATCCAAAACCCGGTCGGATCCAAAACGAGCCTCAGCCCACCTCACCTGATGAAACCGGAGCAATTCGTTGAAAACTCAATTGGAAAAGTCGGTCTGTCATCGTATCCAATCCAGCGGGAATTGGATACTTATCGTATTCCTGTGTCTTCCAGGTGTATTAAAAGGACAGGCATTTGACCAGCAGGCGGCCCAAAAAGGACAGGCATTTAACGATCCGGCTGCCCCAAAAGGACAGGCAATTGACGATCCGGCTGCCCCAAAAGGACAGGCAATTGAGTCCGCTGCCGCCGACTCAGTCCTGTCCAATCAGGCTCTGATTGATGAAATCAACGCAATCCGAAATCAACTCGGGGGTGGAATCAGAGACCAACTTCGGGATCTCGATTTTGGAAAACAACTTGAGATCCAGTTGAAAAACGATTTCGAGCGGGAGTTGAACCGGCTGGCCGTTCAAGACGCTGGAAATCACAAACCAGGCGTCGGTCAGAAGGACTCTAATTTCCCAGGAGCGGCTCCTCCAAGTGACCGACCGTACGCGATCGGACCGGGCAATCGAGAGGGCCACCCGCAACACCCCGACGTTCCGTTTCGATTTGAGCCCAGAACCGGGGTCGGGCCCGGATTTGGCCCTCCTCCCAGGATGTTCAATTTCCACCGACCAATAGGACACGAATCCGCTTACCCCTCCCAGAACCCGGATTCCCGTGCACCCGGTGCCCACCGCTCATCCAATCCCGTTGGACCCCTGCGTTCGGCAGCACGTCGAATCGATCAGATCGCAGCTGATCTGGAGGAGGTCGGTTTATATGCGGAAGCTGATTCGGCTCGCGAGCAGGCCCGCCGTTTTTGGCTCAATGCCCGCCAACTGGAAAACAACGGTCAATCTGCGAACCATCCGCGCAATCGTTAGCTCCCTAAAAACCTATCATCGTTGGAATGCCCCCCGGGAGCCGCCTGATGTCAGGGAATTTGACAAGCGGCCAGGATCTCTTGGATCAGACGAATTGAACGGAAAAATGCGTGTCAAATTGATTTGGCTCCCTCCCAATCCTGCGACTGAAGGTTCCATTAAGCTGATGGTTCTCAACCTTCGAGTCACCCTCTCGGTATAATTGATCCTCCCACCTCAATCCAGTTTGCCTCCGGGATATAACAAAAGATCTGATCGATCGGAGATTTCATTCCCTTGCGGATTTGATTGACAAGTGTGTCGACGATGGATCAAGATACACTCGCAGTTTGTTTTTGAAGTGCCGCGCTTCTTCCAGCCTCGTGCGCGGTTCGTGCACGATTCGAAAGTTCAACCAAATATGGCATCCAAGAAAATTCAGGGATTCGTCAAGATCCTGATCGATACAGGCGTTATTACCGACGACCAGGTTGTCGACGCCGAAAGTCTGGCCAAGCAAACCGGAAAACCTGTCGCCAATACGTTGGTTCAACTGGGATATGCTACCGAAGAAGAGGTGATGCGGGCACTGGCAAAGCATAATCGGATGGAATACATCGACCTGAACCAGATCGAAATTCCAGAAATGGTTATCGAATTGATGCCCGAAGCGGTAGCGCGAGAAAACACCGTTCTTCCGCTGAGTGAATCTGACGGTGGACTCAAGGTTCTGATGAGCGAGCCAGGTGATGTCGATACCGTTGAAAAACTCAGGTTCATCCTCAATCGCGATGTCACTGTGGCTCTAGCAACCCGCTCCAGCATTACCCTCGCAATCAATCGGATGTATGGGCAGGTCGAAGGTGAATCCGCAGACTCGATTTTGCAGGAATTTACCGATACTGCCATCGATTTTACAGAAACGGTTGATGACGGGGGTGGTGGAGAGGGTGGAGATGGCGACGAATCAAGTGCTCCCATCGTTCGCCTCGTCCAGCTCATGATTACTGAGGCAGTTCAGCTTCGGGCTTCGGATATCCACGTTGAACCGTTTGAAGATCGTGTCCGAATCCGCTATCGCATCGACGGTGTCCTCCACGAGCGTGACCGGCTTCCTAAGCGTCAGTTGGGCGCGATTATCTCTCGTATCAAGATTCTGTCCTCGATCGACATCGCGGAAAAACGCCGGCCGCAGGATGGACGGATCAAAGTCAATGTGGGCGAAAAAGAACTGGATTTAAGGGTCAGTATTATTCCCACGAGCATGGGGCAGTCGGCGGTTCTCAGGTTGCTCGATAAAGACAACATCCGTATCGGCGTTCGTCAGCTCGGATTCTCTGAGGAGATGTACCGGACATTCAACAACCTGATTCGCCGGCCCAACGGAATTATCCTCGTGACAGGTCCGACCGGATCCGGCAAAACCACAACCCTGTACGCCGCGTTGAATGGCCTCAATCGACCTGACAGAAAAATCATCACGGCCGAGGACCCGGTCGAATACTACCTTCCTGGAATCAACCAGGTCGAAGTCAAGCACCGGATCGGACTGGACTTTGCGCGGATCATTCGCTCCATGTTGCGGCAGGCGCCAAATGTGATCCTCGTGGGTGAAATGAGAGATGCGGAAACGGTTTCGATGGGAATCCAAGCCAGTTTAACAGGACACTTGGTATTCAGTACATTACATACGAACGATGCGCCCACTGCTGTGACACGCATGATCGATATGGGTGTCCCTGGATATTTGGTCGCCAGCAGCGTCGTGGCAATCCTGGCTCAGCGGTTGGTGAGGACGATTTGTCCGAAATGTCGGGCCCGTCACACACCCTCAGAAGCCCAGATCAGGGAGGCCGGATTGACGCCGGAGCAAGTCAAAGGGGCCACGTTCATGAGGGGCAAGGGTTGCAACAGTTGTCAAAAATCCGGGTTTCGTGGCCGAGTCGGGATCTACGAAATGTTGATTGTTGATTCCAAAATCCGCGAGATGATTTTTGCCAATGCGCCTGCCCAGGAGATTCGGGCATACGCGATGTCCGCCGGGATGACCACGCTTTATCAGGATGGGATAAACAAAGTGACGAAGGGTTTTACAACATTCGACGAAGTTTACCGGGTCGCGAAACGAACCGAGCAAGACGTTTAGTGCAGTCCTTTTGGGTGGGTGTATTCAGTTATTGACGCGGTTTCACCCAAATTGGTCGGAATTTTGGACGCGGTCGAACTGTTTGCGAACAATACCGGTGCCTCCCGACTTTATAATTGATCCATTGACGACTTCCGCTCCCGCCTTCGTCTCGTTTTTTGACCCCACTTCCAACGCTGGTTTTCAGTCATTCGATCCGTGGTCGTTTGGGTGGGCGGCCAACAATGGGTTGGTGATTCCAAGTCAGGTTGGTCAAAATCAAGGAAATGATTTGATGTGTCTGCGTTCACGCGTCGGGTCAATCTCACAATCAGGTTTTTGCAAGAAGTAAGAAAAGCGAATACATGGCAACCGTACTGATCGACAAACTGCTGGAAGCTTGCGTTAAACAAGGAGCCAGCGATATCCATATTACGACCGGTCAGCCTCCGGTGTTTCGACTACACGGGCGATTGCGGCGACTTGAAACGAAGGTCCTGGAGTCCGAAGACACCGTCGCGTTGATGAAAAGCATCGCACCGGAGCGGTGCCAGCGAGAGCTCCAGGAAATTGGCAGCTCGGACTTCGGTTTCGCCTATGCGGACAAAGCACGCTTTCGTGTATCAATTTTCAAACAGCGTGGCGATATCGCAATGGTGTTGCGGCAGATTCCCAATGAGATGCTGCCCCCGGAAGTTCTGGGTGTCCCGGAGATCTTTACCAAGCTTTGCATGCGTCCACGCGGTTTGATTCTGGTCACCGGCCCGACGGGCTCAGGGAAAAGTACGACCCTTGCGAGCCTGGTCAATTTTATCAATGAGCGGGTCGATCATCACATCATTACGATCGAAGACCCGATCGAATTCTATCACTACCATAAAAAGTCAACGATCAACCAGCGAGAAGTCGGAGTGGATGTCCCGGCTTTTGCCGAAGCGATCAAGCGCGCTCTGCGTCAGGATCCCGATGTGATTCTGGTCGGCGAACTTCGCGATCTCGATACGATCGAAGCAGCCATTACGGCTGCCGAAACCGGTCACATCGTGTTTGGAACGCTGCACACCAACAGTGCGCAGGGTACGGTCAACCGGATTATCGATGCGTTTCCGGGCAATCTTCAGGAGCAAATTCGAACTCAGCTTTCAACTTCCCTGATTGGCGTGCTGGCCCAAACGTTGTTGCCACGAATCGGCGGCGGCCGTATCGCGGGCTTTGAGTCGCTGGTCGTGACGCCTGGTGTCGCCAACCTGATTCGCGAGAACAAGACTTTCCGGATCAACTCGGCGATTCAAACGGGGGCCAAATTCGGCATGATGCTGATGGATGATTGTCTGTTCGACCATTGGGTGAACGAAAAAGTCGAAATGGAAGATGTATTGGGTAAAGCCAACGATCCCGATTCATTGGCCAAACGTATCGCCACCGCGAGGCGCCAGATGGAAGAAGGGATCCCGCTCGGGGAAGGCGATCTCGAGATGGATGACGAAGACGACTATTAGAACCAACTCCCAGGCTGAATTTGAACACGGAACCCTGATTTCAACCTCACTGATTGACAACCTCACTGATTACAACTTTTAACTAACCCTGCCAGGTGATTCATGGCCGTCCGACGTCTCGGTCAAATTTTTGTCGACTTAGGATTCATTACAGATGACCAACTGGAAATGCTTGTCGAAGAGCAAAGCCAGAACCCGGGTCAGTTGATTGGTCGTGTCGCCGAGGATATGGGCCTGGTTTCTGACGATGAGTTGATCCAGGCGCTGGGCGAACAGTTCGGGTTGAATCCGGTCGATATCGAAGGAGTGGTCCCTCCCGAATCGGCCAAGCAGGCGATTTCCGACGCCATGGCCCAGCTCTATCGGGTTATTCCCCTCCAGCTCAATGAGAACATTTTAACGTTGGCGACTTGCGATCCGCAAAACCTCTCGATGCAGGATGAGCTTCGTCGATTCCTGGGCTACGACATTCGCCTGTTGGTGGCAACCGAATCTCAAATCCTCAAAGGGATCGACAAGTACTTCAATCAGGATGCGGAAAGCATCGAAAAGATCATCAGTGATCTTGAAAACGACGACGACCTGAAGCGGGCGACCGAGGCCTTGTCGCGTGATGGCCCGATCAACCTGAGCGACGTCAACGAATTGGTTGAGAGTGCCCCGGTTCGCAAGCTGTTGAACATGGTCTTGTTGTTGGCAATCAAGGATCACGCCAGTGATATCCATTTTGAACCGTTCGAAGACGAATTCCGCATCCGCATCAAAGCCGACGGCGTCCTGTTCGAGATGGTTCCTCCCCCGCGTCACCTGGCGTTCGCGATTACGACGCGGATCAAGGTCATGGCAAAGCTCAACATCTCGGAACGTCGACTTCCCCAGGACGGCCGGATCGAGTTGATGGTCGGTGGTCACCCGGTGGACCTTCGCGTCAGCGTGTTGCCCACGATGTTTGGTGAAAGCGTGGTTTGCCGGGTCCTGGACCGTTCCGTTGTTTCGCTGGATCTCAACAACGTCGGCATGAACGCGGAAATCATGGCCGAGTTTCGCAAGGTCATCGCCAAGCCCAACGGCATCATTTTGGTGACCGGCCCGACCGGGTCAGGAAAAACGACGACACTCTATTCGGCCCTGGCGGAACTCAATGTGATCGAGGACAAGCTGATCACAACCGAGGACCCCGTCGAGTACGACATGGATGGCATCATCCAGATTCCGATCAACCACGACATCGATGTGACTTTTGCTAAATGCCTGCGCGCGATCCTCCGACAGGATCCTGACAAGATTCTCGTGGGCGAGATTCGTGACCTGGAAACCGCCGAGATCGCTGTTCAGGCTTCGCTGACGGGCCATACCGTTTTCAGTACCCTGCACACCAACGACGCGCCGAGCACCGTGACCCGGATGAAGGATATGGGAGTGCCGACGTTCCTGATTACGGCCACCGTCGAAGCGATTCTGGCTCAACGACTGGTGCGCCGGATTTGCGCTGAATGCCGCGAGGAAGTCGAAGCCAGTGATGACATTCTGCTCGAACTTGAACTCAAACGGGAAGATCTTGCTGGCAGGAAATTCTATCGTGGCGCCGGTTGTGCCAGTTGCAGCAATACGGGCTACAAAGGCCGCGTCGGGTTGTTTGAGCTGATGATCATGGACGATGAATTGCGCGACATGATCAACGAAAACTGCAATACCGATGATCTGCGGAATCGGGCCCAGCAAAAGGGGATGAAGTTACTGCGGGATATGGGGATTGATTTTGTGTTTGAAGGCACAACCACTGCGGAAGAAGTGATTCGAGAAACCGTTTTGGACGCGTAGATGGAATGCGGAATGTTTTGAATGCCCAATGCTGAATTTGAAACGGACGACTGAAAACAGGCTCTGGACCAACCCACACGCAACACCGAACAAAAAAAACGACTCTGCGAATAACCGACGAGTCAACGAAAGTCGAAAAGGACGCTGAAAAATGCCAACTTATCAATTTGAAGCGATGGACCCCCAGGGTCAGGAAATCAAAGATGTCATCGAAGCCGCCACGCAGGACGACGCTCAGGCGACGATCCGTTCGATGGGCTACTTTGTGACCAAGATTTCGGTCCAGAAACAAGCCAAGGGGGCGGCCGCTTCTTCGGGAAAAAATCGCAAGTCGTTTGCCATTGGTGGTGCCAGCGGCAAGAAGATGGTTACGTTCACCCGCCAACTTTCGATTCTTCAGGACGCGGGTTTGCCCATTCTGCGCAGTCTCAAAATCCTCGAAGAGCAATCCAAGCCCGGTGCCCTCAAGAACGGCTTGATCGATGTCTGCGATGAAATCGAAGGTGGCTCGTCGCTCTCCGAAGCGCTGGCCAAATCACCCAAGGTGTTTGATCGACTGTACGTCAACATGATCAAAGCGGGTGAGGCGGGTGGTTCGCTGGAGGTCATTCTTCGCCGCCTGGCAGAGTTCAAGGAACGGACGCAATCGCTGAAAAACAAGGTGATCGGTGCGATGATGTATCCGATCATGGTGGTGCTGTTCACGATCGGCATTTTGACGTTCATCATGTTGAAGATCATCCCTGAATTTCAAAAGATGTTCGAGGAGTTTGGTATTGAACTGCCAGCGATGACCAAGCTGTTGATGGCGATTTCCGATCGCGTGGTCAAGCTCTGGTTCCTGTTCCCGCTGGTACCGATCGCGATGATTCTGTTTATCTCGCTGGTCTGTAAATTTCGCGCTGGCCGGATGGGTTGGCATTTGTTCCTCCTCAAGCTGCCGGTGTTGGGCAAGCTGGTAGAAAAAGCCAACCTCGCCCGAACCACGCGGACGCTCGGAGCCCTGGTCGCGTCGGGTGTGCCGATTATCGAGGGTCTGACGATCACCCGTGAAACATCCGGTAATGCGATGTTTGAAAAAGTCTACGCCAAGGTGACCGACTCGATCCGCGAAGGCGAAACGATTGCGGTCCCGATGAAAGAGCATTCGTATCCCGGGTTTCATGCAGTGGCCGGTTTCTTTTTTATCCTGACGATGTCGTTACCACCCCTGTCGGTGCTGTTCATTCAGCCAGAACAGTGGTTTTACGTATTCTATGGCTGCGCGGTCATGTCGCTTCTGGGGGGAGCCTGGTACTTCCTGAATTACAAGAAACCGGTGGTTGAAGATCTCGTGGTCAACATGGTCGCGGTCGGTGAAGAGACCGGTGAACTGGACGTGATGTTGTACAAGGTCGCCGATTACTACGAAGAAGAGGTCGAGCAACTGACCGACGGGATGATGAAGATGATCGAGCCGTTGATGATTATTTTCCTCGGCCTGGTCGTGTTGTTTATTGTGGCATCCCTGTTCATGCCTCTGATTGCCATCATTTCCGGTCTGACCGCCAACAAGAAATAAGCAACGTTTCCAGGGTTCAGGATTCAGGCAATACCGAATGCTGAATGCGGAACACCGGTCCATTGAAAACTGAACACTGAAAAAACTCTTCTGGAGAAATAAAATGACAACCCCCCGCCGCCGCAAGGCCTCCTCCGGGTTTACGCTGACAGAATTGTTGGTCGCCATTACTGTGCTCGCCATCCTCGCGGGGTTTCTTGTTCCCGCATTGATGGGTGCCTTGCTCTCGGCGCGGGAATCGACTGTCGTGTTCGAAATGAAACAGATGGAACTGGCGATCGAGCAATTCAAAAACGATCACGGGTTTTATCCTCCCACCATTGACGCTCCCGGGCCCTCAGATCCAGCTGCCGGAACCGGTGCTGCCATTCAGAACCTGGCCCAGTTCCAGCAATACTTGAACAAAATCGCACCACAAAACGCTGAAAACGCGGCCAGTTTTCCCGGCAGCAGCAACAGTCGTTTGGTCGATTGGTGGATCAACGTTGGATCAAAACTGGATGAAACGACCAGTCTTCAGTTCTGGCTGTCGGGGCTTTGCAAGAATAAACAATTTCCACTCACCGGGGGTGTGAATGTTGATGCGACCGGTGGAACAACGGGCGTCATGACAATCTGTGGCTTTGGGGCGGATCAATACTCCGATGGTACGCCGTTCCCTGCCGGTGTGGTGGTCCAGCGGGAAAACTATTTCGAGTTCAAGGACAAACAACTGGCCGCCGCTGCAGGGGGCGCGACCGCGTCCTATCAGCAAGCCTATGGTGCAACTGACGGCGATTTGAGATTCCGCTATCTCGACTACAAGTCGTTTTCGTTTTCCGACGGCAGCCCGCGTGCCTACTGCGACGGGGTCGATTCGTCCGGTCTTCCGTTGTATCTCAATCAAAAGAAATACCAGTTGGTCACTTTTGGAAGAGATGGTTTGCCAGGTGCTGGTGGCGATGTGAGCAACTCCGGTGCTCAAGGTGCAGACAATATCTGTAACTTCGTGGAAGGTCGTTTGGAAAAGTATTTCAATCAGTAGGAACATTGTCCGCGGATTTGGTCCGAACGCCTGAGTCAAAGGTTGAACATGAACTTATCACAGACAATAAATCGAATTCATCGCGGATTCACGCTGGTCGAATTGCTGTTCGTGATCGCCATTATCGCGGTGCTCTCGACCATGGCGCTGGGTGTCATGAAAAGCGCCCAGGACGATGCCAAAGAGGCAGCGACACGCTCGCGAATCACCCAGATCGAAGCCATTCTGCAGATTGAATTGGAGGACTATGAAGTTCGCCAATTGCCGATCCGGCTCAACGCGCTGGCCGCGTATGTTCGAGCCAACCCCGTTTACACCGATGGTGGTGGCAATCCGATCAAAGTTGGGACACAGGTTCGGAACCTCCGTCGGCGAATCTTGGCGGATATTATCAGTGCGGAGTTTCCCCGTCCCTTGCTCAGTGGCGGCAATTTTCTGCTCAACCCTGACTTGGGTGTTTTTCCGACAACCATCGCAGGTGCGGGGAACCCTCAAGGGTTTCGGGACTGGCTGGATAATACGGCCTATCCCAATCCACCCTCGGGACTGCCCAGGCTCAGCAACTTGTTGGCCAATCTTTCGCCAGCCAGAGTCAAAGCCTGGCGGCAAATCGCGGCCCTTTCCAATAAAGAGAATTTTAATTTACCGGGCGAATACCTGTATGCGGTCCTGACCAGAATCGATTTGGATGGATCGCCGGCGATTGAGTCGCTTGGCAATAACGCCATTGGTGATTTTGATTCGGATGGATTTCTGGAAGTTGTGGACGCCTGGGGCGAACCGATGCAGCTTCGTATCTGGCAAGTCGACGCGCAAGAAGTTGACGACACGGGTTCACCGTCTGCAGGTACCGATATTTGGGAGGATGTCCCAGGCGTTAATTTCGACCTGCGAGCAGGGGCAACCGAATACAGAGATGACGTTGGCAATATCCAAAAGAATCCTGGCATACCATCGGGATACACCGTGCTTGATCCGACCGTTCCACGCGAAGTCAACAAGATCCGCTTCGAAGTCACGGCGACTCGATTGATTCAATAAACCCAATCCCTTTTCACTCGCACTTTTCTTCCTGAGTCGAAAATGAATTCTTTAATGCACAATTTGAAACCAACTCGCACCCGAGGAGTAACGCTCGTCGAGTTGCTGGTCGTGGTGGCGATTCTTTCGGTCCTGACGGCGATCATGATCCCTCGTCTGCGCGTGATCAACAAGGACCGGAACATCCGTGAAGCCGCACGGGTCGTTGGGAGCATGATGAGCCGGGTCAGTAACCGGGCCGTCAACGAAGGCGCTGCCGGAGTGATGATCGAAACCAATCCCAATTTCGTGGACGCCAACGGTGTCCGGTATGCGGGAACTCGGATGTATGCGATGCGGAGGATCCCGCCGTTTTCCGGGGATGACCAGGGTAGTCTGGCGACCGTACAAACGACCACTGAGACTTCGATGACGATTTCCATTCCCAGGCCGTTGGAGCACACGGTAACCAATCCCCTGATTCAGGTCCATGATCAGATCCGGTTGAACCACAGTTCGGTACGTTATCGAGTCGATCTTCCTCCGCCCGTGGTTTCAGGCGGCGATTTGATCATTACGTTATCGCTCGGGCTAAAACCCGGTTACGGTGCGATCCGGCCCACTCTGGCAGCTGGGTCCAAAGTCCCGTACGTGGTTTATCGTCAACCGAGAAAGCTTGAATCGAGCCAGGTCGATTTGCCGGATGGTTACTACATTGACTTGCGATTGTCGGGGCCGCTGGTGCCGACGCCGCCATCACCGCCGACTGCCCCGGATTGGGTCCATGGGTCGGTTTTTGACTTTATAACAACCGGGAGCGCCCGATTGTATTTCAATCGAGACGGCGGAATTGACCGGTATTCGGTCGTCGACAATGCAGGATTGATCGGGCCGACCGATGTCGCCCGGGAAGCGTTTTACTTGTTTGTCACCGGTTTTGAGCCTGAGTCGACCGATCCCGTTCTGCAAAATCCGGCGGCCATGTGGGTGACCGTTGATCACACAACGGGAAGTGTCAACGTTGCCTATAACGCGGTCGCGGATCCGACGATTCCCTTATTCAATCAGCTTCGATACGCCCGCAGTTTGAGTGAGACAAGACAAAGCGCCAATCAATAAGTGAACAGATCCCACCGCTCATCATTGGAAACCCCATGAACTCTCTTCATGAACATGAAACACAGCAGGCTCGGCCAGGTCGGTTGCGTTCCGGACTCTCAATCATCGAAGTCCTGACGTCGGTTGTCGTTGCGATGATCGGTGTCTTTGGTGTCATGATCTTGATCCCGTTTGCCGTCAAGCAGGCCCAATCGGGGCTCGATAGCGATGCCGCGGTGTTGCTCGGTCGGAATGCGTATTCACAATTTGAGATTGCCGGTTTCCGCTCACCTTCAAACTGGGCAGTATTCCTTGGTAGCGGGTTGGAACGCCGTTACTCGCCCTTTGAGAATTGGGATGCGGACGGCGATGGTACGGCAGAAAGTCCGCCAATGCCGCCAGGAGTTTTGTCCATTGATCCGCTCGGAATTTCCGAAAGTGATTTGATACAAGGCCATCCTATCGGGAAGGCGTATGTCAAATCGGTCTTCCCCTACAAGCGTCTGGAACTCGGGTCTCCGTATCCTCCTGATCTCCAAATCAGTCCGGCGAACCTG
This sequence comes from Planctomycetaceae bacterium, assembly GCA_024642205.1. GTDB lineage: Bacteria > Planctomycetota > Planctomycetia > Pirellulales > Pirellulaceae > Mariniblastus. The sequence goes on from JAHEBQ010000004.1 coordinate 136,316, forward strand.
TGGGCACCGACCGGATCAACCATGGCGGATTCAAACCTGGATGGCGCGGTCGACGAAGCAGGGCGAGCGATGGCGCGTCGCGTGTTTCGGGCTTCTGACGATCTTGTTTTTGGTGAGTCGGTTGATGAGTTGCTCGGCCCGGAGCAGTTTTTCGATCAAGGCGGAACCGGGGTGTTGAGGCGACAAAGCGTCGGTCGGCTTTCCTGGAGCGCGATCGTGGTTCCGTTCAAACCGGATAGAACGTCAACGAAGTCACGACGCTGGTCATACAAGATGTACATCCTTGTCTACAAGAATCGCAATACTCAGGCCAACGATCCGGATGGCAGGATGGTCACCGCGAAACTCGAGCCGACCCGGAATGTTGGCGTTCAGAGTCCCGTGACCAATATTTATTTCGAGCCTGGTGTTTACGTCGAGCCCACCACGACGGCCAGTGGTGTGGTACGTGACGATTGGGTGATGTTAATCAACCGAAACAAGACGGTTGAGGTCGGGTTTGATCGGCAAATCGCATTTTACCGCGTGGTTGATGTAGCCAATGGAATCGGCGTACCCAACAAAGCGGACCTTTCAACGCTTTCGTCGATGACCCTGGACGGTCCGGACTTTAACTTCGGTACTCCGGCAATCACCTCGCCCGGCAGCGTAATCGGTGAGACGTTCGCCATTCATTTGAAGGATGTCGTCGGTGTTTATGAACGGACGTTCGAACCAGAATATGAATCGACCTGGAACTGACCGGTCGAGACCCACGCTTCCCCTCGTGGAAAATTCCAGCCACTCCAACTCTTCTCACGCACACATCACAAAAAATACCTGTCCCTTGGAGGCAGCCATGCGAATTCGAAACCCCAGAAACCGTCAAGGACTAACGCTCCTGTTTGTCGTCAGTATGATTGTGCTGTTCCTGCTGATGGGTACGACCTTCGTGATTGTCTCCAACGATTATTTCAAAGCCGCCCGGAAGCGAAGCAAGGCGGAACTGTACACGATTGACCGGGCAGCCCTGGTCCAGCGCGCGTTTTATGATGTCGTTCGGGGCCCGAGTTTGCTGGACATGAACTCGCCATTTCGTGCCCAGGATATGTTGTCGGATCAGTACGGTTACGGTTTTCGTGCGTATATCAATGGTCAAGAGGACTCGGCAACGCCGGCTTTGGAGGCACCCACGGCGGTCGGCAATGATCACTTTGTGCGAGTCACGCTGCGTTCAGACATTGGAACCACCGGCGTAATGGATGAAGGTTGGTCGCTTCAACGACCGGACGTGACCACGTCAACGACCCTTGGCAATGTGGGTGGATTATATAATGGACTGGTATTTACCGTCGTTTCAGGTTCCGCCAAAGGCGTTTCGACTCGGATCGTAGATCATTCTTACGATGCAACGTCTGGGCATCATTATTTCCTGGTCCTACCCACGTGGCTGGATGGAGGGGCAGTCGCGCCTTCCGCCCTGATCGACTCGGAGGTCGTCATTAATGGCCTTGAATTCTCTGGAACCGGCGCTGGTGGATACAGCAACGGTCCGGGCCGCAAGCTGACTGTTGACGCGCTGAAGCCGAATCGAACAGGCGAGACATTTAGCGATCTTGAAAGTAAATATTTTAGCAACGCCAATCCGCCGCTCGCAGGCATCAAATCGACCTTTCCCAATGAGTCCTATGACGCCGCTGATTTTCAAAACATGTTTTTGAGTGGTCGCGACAAAGATGGAAATATTATTCCGAGTTTTCATCGAAAATCACTTTATGATTACATGCACAAAGTGATGGACACGCCCCTCGATATCCGGAAATACTCGTTCCGTCCAGTCTTCCTCGACAATGTGAACAACTCCACCGGCGCACCGACGCCGGATGGCATTCCGGATGTTGGTTCGACCGCGAACGTAAATTTTGCCTTCAACCAACATGTTTCAGATTCTGCGTCGACTTTGCCTCCCGAGGACCTGGAGGTCGACACCGACGGTGATGGCAAGAATGATTCTGTTTTCATCGATCCGGGGTATGGCATCATCACTGATAATTCAGGAAAGCGATTCAAGCCGCTGGTGGCGTACCACATTGTTGACCTTGACGGGCGGTTGAACGTGAACGCCCAGGGAAACTATACCCAGATCCCCACTTACAATAATTTCATTTCGATCTCCGAGACGTTTCTGGGCGGTGCGCCAACCACGAATTTGCCCCGAGGGTCGGGGTATGGCCCCCCGGATGTGTCGCTGTCGGGATTGTTCGGTAAAAATTACGAACAGGTCTTGTGGTCGCGTTACGGGGCAGACCGGGTTCCAGGGGACGTGTCACGGCGTGATTCGATGAGGAAACTGTACGGCTATCCGGTGTCCGTCGTGGATTGGTCTAACGGCGAATTCGGAACGGTCAGCAGGAACAACGCGGCGATGCCGGGTTCGTTGTTTGCTTCCAGTGCAATGGATGTTCAAGGTCGATTTGCGATGGGGATTCCCGCTGCTGCGGTCGTCAACCCTTCGAATTCCTGGGACGATTTCAGGGATCTGAATTATCCGTCGACCACGTTGTCCAACGCACTGCCTGGAATCGACATGTTGGCGACCTCGATGTTGTTCCCGTTCGAAAACAACGAGTTCGACAACAACCCGTATGAAATGTCGTTCGCTCCCCTGCCCTACGGCAATCCGAGCGATCGACCGTTTTCTCCTGCTGAATTGGAAAGAGTACTGCGACAATTTGATGTCGACACAAACGTTTTGCCAAATCGCCTGTGGAATATTGCCAAGGGAACCTGGGTGACCAATCCAAAAAGCCGTCACTTGGTGACAACCGATAGCTTTGAAGTTCCAATGATCCACGAAAACTTCAAGGCAAAGATCTTGGAACGCCTTCCTGCGTTGGCAACTGACCTCGGGCCGACCTCAACGTTAATCGAACTCAATGCGCGAGCGGACCAGTTGATTGGAATCAATCCGGACGGTAACGGTACCTATGTCAACTTGTTTGCTCCCGAGTTGCTGCGAGGACTCAAGATGGACGTGAACCGTCCACTGGGAAACGGCTACGACGACGATGGAGATGGAGTGGTTGATGAGGCCGATGAAGCGGCATTCGAATATGACCGTGACTACAGTGGGCAGGCATTTGACTTGAATCGTGATGGTGTCAGAGATGTTGCGGATCGTAATGCCAGGCAGTTGTTCGCCAGAAATTTATATATGCTGGCTTTGCTGTTAACCGATCCGATTGATGTCGATTTGGATGGAGATGGTAACCCTGATCCGGGTTCCTATGAGCGAGTTGTCGCGCAGTGGGCGGTCAATGTAGTCGATTTCCGTGATCCCGATTCGATCATGACGCGGTTCCAGTACGATGTTGATCCCTGGGACGGAACATGGAACGATGCATCCAACGGGACGCAGTTGGATGACACGAATACCGTCTGGGGTTGTGAGCGGCCAGAGCTTTTGATTACGGAAACGGTGGCGGCTCATCCACGCCGAACCGAAGACCTCACGACGGATCCTTCCGGAGACGACGTCGCCAACGACAATGAAGAAGATTGGGATCAGGGGTTGCGACCGGAACCATTTGCATTCATCGAACTGTACAACCCATGGACGCAGAACAGTTTGAACCAGAAATTGGACCCCAGTCTTTATGACGCTGCGACCCAGGGGGTTGAGCTCAATCGAGTTTCGGTTGGGGCTAATGGTGACCGCTGCCCGGTTTGGCGACTTTCGATCGATCGTCCCGAACGCGGAGAATCCGACTCCGAGGCGCGCCCGATGCGATATGTGTATTTTACGAATCCGGATGTCGATTCCGATGCGATCGACGATGACGATGGTGGCAACGTCGAAGTCTTTTTCTCTTCTTGGGATGTGGAAACCCTGAAACCAGGAACGCAGGCATTGATCGGATCGCTTGGTTTTGAAGACCCCAATAACGCGGGAAGATACCGTTCGTTTATGGGGCGTCGGGCAGGAAAAACCCAGGGCGATGAAGTTGCCAACAATTTGGAGCTTGATACGACGCAACATATCGCGATTGAACCCGCGGCTAACAAAGTCACCCGGTATCCCGTGGATCCAACGAACGATCCTCGTTATTCCGTGATCCTGCCCATCGACACGGCCCGCGTTGGGACCAAGAATTCACCTACCGCAACTCGCAATTTTTCCGTGAGCGATGCTTTCGGCGGATATTTCAATGTGGACGCCACGGGCTTACCCTCCGTTCAAATCACCGACGGAGACGGTTATCGATATACCGTCCCCTATGATGTTCCGCTGGATGATCAATCGCGTACGGACAGTAACCGCAACATGGCCGACATGACAGCGATCCTGGCGAATGAAGGAATGACGAGGAATTTCCGAACGATCAAACTTCAACGACTCGCCAATCCGACGATGCCTTGGCACAGAATCGACAATCCCTACCTCACGATCGATGTGATGGAAATGGACTTGATCGCGTTTAACGGTTTGGTCAAACCACCCACAACCGGTATGGCACCCGAAGTTGAACCGGCCATGAAACCCGATTCGTCAGAAGCATTGGAACGGGGAGTCGAAGGGATTGGTCCCGCCAATGCAAAATCCAGGCATCGCGAGCTTTGGCGATCCGAGCGAGGTGCGATCGCCGCGGGAACTTCGCTCCCTCCAATCGACGCGCACAATTTCAATTTTCTGCTGAAGGAATCACTTGGGAAAACGAACGAGGCATTTACGAAACCTCAAGCCGTCGCCGATGGAAATGGATTTTCCTGGTTGACATGGAACAATCGACCTTATATCAGTCATCTTGAACTGGCCAACGTTCCGTACACGGAACCTCAATGGTTGACTCGCAATTTCACAACCAAGGATGATACGAATCCTTACAACGGATTTGATGATACGGTCCGAGGGCGATTCCATCATTTGTTGAATTTCTTTGCGAACGATGATGACTCCGGGGGCAATCGGGCCAACCTGTACCGGCTGATGGATTACCTGGAAGTCCCTTCCCGGTTTGTGGGTACCGACCAGCAATTGAATCCACTGAATTACCCGAGCCCGTTTGATTACATCTCACGATACCGTGTTCCGGGAAAAATCAACCTCAATACGATCTACGGCGACGAAGGTAATCCGAATCAATCAACCATTTGGGGAGGATTGCAGGGCAACTACAACTTGCTGGGCTGTACCTGGTTGAAATTTCGTACTTCTCGGGAAGACAGCACAGGGAACATGCCGACGGATTTTGGAAATCCGTTCCGGCCGGCCGGTGAAGGAATCAACGTGCCACCAGGTGTCCCTTCGGTGACCGGTCCTGGCACCACGTTGTTCAGGAATGATTTTGGAACGCCCGGCGCTACTGGTAAACCATTATTTGATTTCGATAATACTAACCCCGCCTATAATTCAGACCGGAGTGCTTATTTCCGTAATGCCCAGCGACAACGTCTTGGAAACCTGGTGACCAACAAATCCAGTGTGTTTGCAATCTGGATCACGGTGGCCTACTTCGAGGTCGACGAAAAGGGTTTGGTGGGCGCGGAAATCGGATCGGATACCGGTGAGATCACCCGGAACCGGGGTTTCTATGTCTATGACCGGTCAATCCCGGTGGCGTTTGAGCCGGGCAAGAATCACAACGTCGAACGCGGGATCCTGGTGCAAAGCATTATTGAATGAACCGCTGCATGGGGTGGGTTGTGCCAGCCAGCGAGGCAAACAGGATTCCGGTTCGGAAAAAGGTGGCAGGGAGTACCAGCGGCACTTTCATTACAAATTGTTCAAAAGTATCTTCCAGAAGCTTCATTGGCGAAGAACCGACAACAACCACATGCTCCTCACTCCCCATGAATTCGGGCAACGTTTGATCCCAATGGCAAAGCTCGATTTTCCGAGTTCATGGGGAGAGGGGAGTTAATCGTGTATGTTGAAAAATCTAGAGTGAGTGCCGCAGGTACTCCCTGACACTTTTTTTCGGACTGGTTGTACCAATTGTTTGGATTGGGAGTATCGCACGGTTTGGCATCAAACCGAATCGGTCCGCTCAATCCGACGGAACAAAGTTTTGGCTCTTGGGAGTCGTTGACAGCCGATACAAAGCTAAATCCGGCATTCGCGATCGTCGCTTCGTAGATTTCATGTATCGTCCAGACTTGATTTGCCGACTGATTGATCATGCCATCCAAAAAACGAAAATTCGATTCTGCGTCGCGACGCGGGATTACGTTGATTTTCGTCGTGACGATGATCGTGCTTTTCCTGTTGATGGGAACCGCGTTTGTAATCGTCTCCCATGACTATCTGAAATCGGCACGCCGGCGGAGCAGCAAACACCTGTATGATTCCGACAGCCAGGCGATTCTGGAGCGGGCTTTTTACGACCTGGCACGGGGGCCGGCACTCAGCAACGCCAACTCGCCACTGCGCGGACACAGCCTTTTGGCTGACATGTATGGTTATGGCGTTTCCGCAACGGTTGCTACCGCTGTCGCTGATACCAGTGAACATTTCATGGTATTGACCCTCAATAACGATGCCAAGAAATTGATCGATGGCACCGTCTTCATGCCCGACCCAGTCACCGGCTCAATGAGCGGATTATTGTTGGGGGTTGTTTCCGGACCCGCGCGAGGGTTATCGATGCGGATTGTCGACCATCAAGTCGCCGGAGACGCCACCAACGGCTATATCCACAAGTTTGTCGTGTTGCCCAGTCGGATGGATGCGGGATTCAATGTTTCCAATGCGCCGTCACTGGTTGGGACTCGCGTCGTGATCAACGGACGGCCTTTTTCCGGCTCGGGGGCCGGACATTACAATCCGTTGACGTCGTCCAAGGTGTCCGCGCTTTCCAATACAGCGTTGCTTCCCAACCAGGTTGGCCGAACGATCGGCGAAATGCTGGGAAAGACGGGAAGCGGCTATTTTTCTGTTTTCGATGGTTCCCAAACGGTGTCCAATTCGATGGGACCCAACGAAAGTTACGACGCGTTTGATTTTCAGAACATGTTCCTGGCCGGGATCAATCCGGACGGAACGATCAACCGGGCAAGTTTCCACCGCCCCGAACTGGCAGAAAAGACTCCATCCGAACCGCGCGGCGATTTTCGGGCCTTCAAGAAAGGGGGCCCCAACAACGATGGCGTCGCGGTCGACAATAACAACGATGGTCTGGCGGACGGGATCTGGATGGACATCGGCTTACCGGCCGAAAATCGACCGGACGGTACCTGTGTCAAACCGCTGGTTTCCTACCTCGTCCTCGATCTGGATGGCCGGATCAATCTCAACGCACATGGAAATCTAACCCAGATTGTCGGCAATCTGCAAATGTCGGAAATTGGATTGTTGGGTAATTCGACGATAGACGACCACCGCGGGCAAGGCTACGGGCCACCCGAAATTGATATTAGTCGGGTGGTTTCATCATACGGCGATATTATCAACCAACGTTATGGACCCGATGGACTGCCGGGTGAAGCCCATGTTCGCGATACCTGGTCAAGCTACAAATTGTTCGGATATCCGGACGCAGAATTTGGTGGTCCGATTCCCGGGACGGTTGATCGGCATTTTGGTTCCGCGATGGACATCCATGGCCGATTTGTAGTCGGTTATCCCAAGATTTTCGATATTGCAGATGGCACGTTCCCGATCGGTCTGCCGGTGGCCAACGTTGGCTTCTCAAGCCTGGAAAACGAAATTGTCGACTCGCCTTACGAAATGGCATTTGCCGATAACGACTCAACGGGTTCCGGAATTGGTCGTTTTGATCGTCCCTACACGGCCAGTGAATTGGAAGCCGTATTTCGAATACACGACCCGGATTCTCAATTGCTACCCCGGCGGCTGCTTGAATTGGGACTGCAAACCAGCAGCGCGAAAAACTCGGTGACAACTCACAGTTTCGAGGTTCCGACGACCTTTGATAGCCTGCCGGAGAAATTATTTGCGATCCTTGATTCTACGACGGGGGGGGCAGGTATCGGAATTCCGTCAGGAACCAGGGACCGCGATGAACGGATTCGGAATCACTTGCGAACCATGCTTCCACCGGAAGTGTTTCGTGGTCTGCCGATGGATGTCAATCGGCCATTTGGCGACGGGATCGATAACAATGGAAACGGCGTGATCGACGAGATGGGCGAATCGGATGTGTTAACCCATCCCAACGGCGCGCAGTTCGAATTCGATCATGACAATGACTCGATCAGTTCCAGCGATCTGGATAGCCTGTTTGCGAGGATCACGTTTGCCAGGCATTTGTATCTCGTCACGTTGCTCAACACCGAGCGAGTCGATCGTAATGGCGATGGTCTGGTTTCCATTGCGGACTGGTATGACTTCAACGAAGACGGCACCACAGACGCGGATGACTGGATTGACTTCCGCCGGGTCGTGGCCCAATGGGCTGCCAATGTGGTTGATTTTCGCGATCGCGATTCGATCATGACTCCCTTCGAATTCGATTTGAACCCATGGAATGGATGGGATGTGGATGGCAGTATTCTGACTTCCGATCAAAAAACGATTTCTTCGGAATGGCGCTACGTCGTTTGGGGAGCTGAGCGTCCGGAGTTGTTGATCAGCGAGACGATGGCGACGCATGACCGTCGGACACAGGATCTTGAATCCGAAGACGTACCTGACGGACAGGATCCGGCTCGAATGGTCGACGGCGATGAGGATTTCGACAGTCACCTGGTTCCCAAGGTCTCGGCGTTCTTTGAGCTGTACAATCCCTGGGTCATGAATGACGCCAACCAGGTTCGACCCGCCGAACTCTACGACCCAACACTGGGCGGCGTCGATTTGCAGAAAACGTCGCCTGATGGATCGAGCCCCGTATGGCGGATGGTGGTCACGGAGATTGGAGAAAACACACTTGATCCCGATGAGCCATCGCGCAATCCTTCGGCTGAGGAGGCGACCGCGGTTCGCCGGATTTATTTCGCACGGCCATCGTTCAGCGTGGACAGTGGACCGGAAGTGTACTTCCCTGCCGATGGCATCGAAGCCGGTTTTGTCGGGCCGGGCCGTTACGCGATTGTCGGAACGGCGGGACAAAAGGTCGGAGATCGCTACGACACGTACTTTGGAAGACGATTGACACCGGAAGCACTCGACGCGGATGAGCTGCATAACAAGACGCGCCGGATCAGCCTCGATCCCAAAAACCGGCAAATTGAACTGGTTCAATGGGATCCAGATAAATCCGAGTTCAGGTCATTCAAGCGAAAGGGTGTTGTCAACCTGCCCATCGGACTCAACGACGGGGGTTGGGAACGGGAACTTGGTGTCAGCGATCCGGTCGAAGGGTATTACAGCCTCACCAGCAACGGTGGGTTTTCGATCGAGCTGGAGCCGATCGAAGACGGCTGGAAATTCACGGAAAACGTAACGACCCCCGGAACCCCAACCAATTTTGCATTTGACGAACCAGTTGATCGCAAGATCAACCCCAGCCATTACGACGAATTCCTGAAGAACGATGGACTGGTCGGAGCCGCATCGCAGGGCGACTCGCGTTTACCCTATCGAGTGGTTCACCTCCAACGCTTGGCCAATCCATTGCTGCCATTTGACGAGCTTTCCAACCCTTATCGCACCATTGATACCTGCGGAATCGATCTGTTTGCATTCAATGGAGCTGACACGATCGAAGATCCGAACAATATACCAGGCATCATGAGGTTTGGCTCCCATGAGCGTCGTGGCAGCGAGGGCAACGACTACGGCCAAACCACCGAACGCAGTCGGTTGTTGTTCAAGAGTGATTTACTGGGATTGCAGAATCCGGCAGAAGATTCCCAACTGTTTTACGATCAGGCTGATGACCACATTTTCAGCTGGAATTTTATCGAATCGTTGGGGGGGTTGAACCGGGCATATCTCGAGTCGGGCACGCCATCCGGAATGCCCGAGCCATTTTGCTGGTTGACGTGGAACAACCGGCCGTTCGCCAGCCAACTGGAATTGGCAAATGTCCCCCACACATCGAGTTATGGGTTGACTCGAACGTTTGACATGGCGGCTGACGAATCGACGCGAAATATTTACAACCCGCCGACCAGGGAACAAGCGCTGGGTCAACATCCGGACATTGAGGCTCCCAGTTATTCGGCTCAGTATCCGCACCTGTTGAACTTTTACGCAGACAAAACCGCTGGGCAAACCAATGGCCCGTCGCTACATCGGGTGTTTGACTTTCTCGAGGTTCCCTCGCGTTTCATCGGGACCGAGTCGTACGTCAATCCGGCGACGTTTGCGAACGACAGCAACCAGTTGTCTTATGGACTGGCGGCTCCGTTTGACACGATTTCGAATTATCGGTACCCGGGGAAAATCAACATCAATACCGTATTGGATAGTAATGTCTGGAGCGGGTTGATGGGTGGGTACGCGTCGAATGTTTCGTTTGGAGATTGGAAGAATTCTCTTGACGGGCTGGGCGGATTCGCTTACTCGAATCCATACCGTTCTTCGAACGCCGGCAACCTTGTGCCACCAGAAGTAAATGTTGTCGAACCGGTGGAATGCGGATTATTCCGATCCAGTAATGGCAAACCATTATTCGACTATGAATCAGGGGATTTCGTCGACCGCGCCGCGTATTTTCGCAATGACATGCGTCAGCGGTTGGGTAATCTGGTGACCTCGCGGTCGAGTGTGTTTGCGATCTGGATCACGGTGGGTTATTTCGAAGTCAATTCGGATGGATCATTGAAGCCGGGGATGGACGGTCAGGGCGTCGAAGCCGGATACGAAACGGGTGAGGTTTATCGCCCACGCGCGTTCTTCATGATGGATCGTTCGATTCCGGTCGCGTTTGAGCCGGGGAAGAATCACAACATTGACCGAGCGGTATTGGTGAAAACGAGGATCGAGTGAAGCCGGTGAGCTAGGTCAGATGGGAACCGCTTGTCGCAGGGAAATCCCAATTACCTTCCTTCTGGCGGTCAAAAAAGCAAAAACTCGACAAGATTGGTTGTTCGTTCACGAAAACCAAATCGTACGACGGGCTCGCTTGACCTTCCCTTCGAATACGTAGAGTTTGAGCGATGAGCAATCAGGATTGGGATTTTCAAGCTCGCGTTAGCCGGGCAAGCGTGACTGTTTTGCCGATTGGTGCCATTCGAGCGTGAACCGTCACGCGGTATGATTGAGATGGCAAGTCGTTGGAATTACACATCCTCGGGGCGTGATGGAAAATCCTTTAATCGTCAGCGCGCAGGGCCTGCGGAAATCGTATGGCAGTCACATCGCAGTCGATGGACTGAATTTCGAAATTCAACGCGGCGCTACGTTCGGGTTGCTGGGTCCTAATGGTGCCGGCAAGACGACAACGATCAGCATGCTTGTCGGACTTCTTCATCCGGACGAAGGCAGCGTTATCGTCGGAGACGGCTCGTCAAAATCAAATGGCACCGCTGGAAATCCCGTAGACGATTCGGTTCGCCGGTTGATTGGGGTGGCCCCGCAGTCGCTTTCGCTTTACGACGAATTGACCGCCAAAGAAAACCTTGAGTTTTTCGGACAGCTGTATGGACTTTCCGGTGGTCGGCTTCGTGAACGCGTTCAATGGTCGTTGGCGTTTGCAGAGCTGGAGGATCGTCAGAAGGACCGTTTGTCAACATTCTCCGGCGGCATGAAGCGTCGGATGAACATCGCGGTTGCCATGATTCACGAGCCGGAAATCCTGCTTCTCGATGAGCCCACCGTTGGCGTCGATCCACAATCACGCAATCATATATTTGAGAGTATCCAGCGGCTTCAAAAAGAGGGGCTGACGATTTTGTATACAACCCACTACATGGAAGAAGCGCAGCGGTTATGTGATTCCGTGGCGATCATGGACCACGGAAAACTGTTGGCACTTGACAGCGTACCGCGTTTGATCGCTCAGCATGGTGGCTGTTCGGTGGTTACGTGCGAACTGGGCCGTTTGCCGGAACAGGTTGAGTTGCCGGGGCAACTCGATGGCACCCTGTTGCGGTTTGAGTCGGATCGGCCTCTGGAAAAGGTCGCAGAATTGTCGGGTCAGGGCGTGCAGTTTCGGACGCTCAGTATTTCGCAACCGGACCTGGAGAGCGTCTTTTTGAGTCTCACTGGGAGGAGTCTTCGCGACTGATGAATCGAATCGTAAAAATGGCGATCAAGGACTTGCGGTTGTTGGCGCGAGACAGAATGGGCGCGTTTTTCATTCTCGGATTTCCGATTTTGATGGGTCTGTTTTTCGGTCTGGTTATGGGGGGATCGAATTCCGGCGAAGGACGCGCGAAGATGCAAGTCGCGATCGTCGACAACGACAACAGTGACATGTCGCGCAAGTTCATCGAGTCGCTCAAAGCAAACGAATCGATCGCGGTATCCATGGAGGAACTGGAGTCGGCCCGGGAAAGCGTTCGCAAGGGAAAACGTGTGGCGATGATGGTGTTGGACGAGGGATTCGGGGAGTCGGCAGGCGTTTTGTGGGGCCAGCCACCCACGATCAAACTGGGCGTCGATCCGTCCCGCAGTGCAGAGGCTGCCATGCTGCAGGGATTTATCATGGAATCGATTGGGCAACTGGTCGGTGAACGTTTCCAGGATCCTGATTTGATGCGGAACTTCATCGACAAATCCCGTCAGGAGCTGGCCGACAATCAATCAATCAGTTCGACCAACCGGATGTTGATGCAGGCTTTCTTCGGGTCACTGGAGCAAATGACGGAGAATATTGGTGCACTTCAAACCCAGTCCGATGATTCGTCTCAGGCGCCCAATGCTGGAAAAGGAATACAGTTTGCCAACATTGAATCCCTCGATGTGTCGCGCGCGGTCGACCCCGATAGTACCGCCGGGCAGATCGCCAAACTCAATTCGAAGTGGGACATCAGTTTCCCCCAGGCGATGATTTGGGGTGTGCTGGGATGTGTCGCCGGATTTGCCATTTCGATCGCGAAAGAAAGAACGCAAGGTACGATGACGAGGCTTCGGGTCGCACCTGTTTCCAAATTCGAAATAATCGCAGGCAAGGCGCTCGCCTGTTTCATTACCGTCGTGCTGGTGATCGTCACGCTGACCGTTCTCGGGGTGCTGCTGGGTATGCAGCCCAAGAGCTACCCTTTGTTGGTCCTGGCGGCCATTTCCGTTTCGGTATGTTTTGTTGGGATCATGATGTTTTTGTCGGTCATCGGAACAACCGAACAGGCGGTCGGCGGTTCCGGTTGGGCGATCAACATGGTTATGGCGATGTTGGGTGGTGGCATGATCCCGGTCATGTTCATGCCTGCGTTCATGAAAAGCCTGAGTAACCTGAGTCCCGTGAAATGGGGGATTCTCTCGCTTGAAGGAGCAATCTGGCGAGAATTCAGTTTTGCCGAGATGGTCATGCCGTGTCTGATCCTGATTGGAGTGGGGATCATCGGAATGAGCATCGGCACGTTGATTTTCCGGCGGACAGATGCATAGACTAGTGGCCGTTCACTCCGTGAACGAGCGCTATTTCACGGAGTGAAATACCACAATCTAGTTGGAGACCTCGATCCGCTTAAGTCCTTCTTAAATACAGTTCTCGCTCGCTGTGTAAGGTTCTCACCTGGCAGCGTGGTTCACAGCCTCATCACTTGACCATCGATCCCACCTACGGCGGCCAACACCTGAAGTGCTTTTACTGTCTCGCCGACTTGATGGACGCGGACGATCTGGATTCCTTGTTGGGCCAACCTCAATGTGATCGCCAGTGTGGCCGCATCGCGATCGGCGTCTTTGTCTCCGAGGATCTTTCCGATGAAACCCTTGCGGGAGTGTCCAATCAGGATCGGACACTCCAGATCCAGGTACTGGTCACAATCGGCCAGCAACTGGATGTTGTGTTGATGTGATTTGCCGAACCCGATACCGGGGTCCAGGCAGATTTTTTCCAGTCGGATCCCCGCTTCAAGCAATCGCAGTTTTCGCTGGGCCAGATAGGTATGAATTTCCCGAACGACATTCTCGTAGTCCGGTCGATCCTGCATTGTTTGGGGCGTCCCTTGCATGTGCATTGCACAAATGCCGGCACCCGATTTGAGGGCGACGCCCAGCATGCCGGGATCGCCCTGGAGTCCTGTAACGTCATTGATGATCTGGGCACCGGCATCCAACGCCGCCTGTGCTACTATGGCTTTGGAGGTGTCGATTGACACCGGCGTGTTCGTTTGATTGACGATACCGGTGACTACCGGAACGATTCGCGAGATTTCTTGGTCGGGCTCCACGGGCGTACTGTAGGGCCGGGTACTTTCTCCACCAACATCGAGGATTCCAGCTCCTTGTTCGGCGAGTCGAAGCGCATGTTCAATGGCGGCTCCGGCGTCCGCAAATTGACCGCCATCGGAAAAACTATCCGGCGTGACGTTGACGATTCCCATGATGGTTGGAAGGCGCGAGAAGACGATCGTCTGAGTGCGCAGCTCCCATCGCCCGGCAATTCGGCGGACGAGAGGATCCGGAATGCCGCCGGGGTTTGAGTTGGGAGCAGTGTTGGCGTCTGTGGAAGACTTCCTCATGTCAATCGTCCAGTTCAATCCGCTTGAAGAGTGGCAGGTGACGATAGTAGACCTCGAGGGTGCAAACGGCCAGTGAAGTCACATAGATTCGACCACCTTGATCTCCCCAGTCGAATTTTTTTGGATCCCAACTGCCGGCATTGGTGCCCTTTGTCACCTGAGTTGAAATCAGCAACTCACGCATCTTGTCATTCCAGGTTTCCCATGGCTGGCCTCCGTAGTGGTGCATGACCTGTGTGCCATAATACCAGTAATACAGGTTCGGATTTTTTGGGTTGGGAAGATGGTCGTCGATCAGCCATTTGACGGCGGTCGAAAGTCGAGGGTCGTCTTTTTTCCAGCCCAGGTACATGCGGCACAAAATCGCTTCGGCGGTCATCGCCGGAGTCGAAGGTTTACCCGGTTGATAACAATAAGCTGAACCTTCCGGGAGGCTCTTGCCGCGGCGCCGGCTGAAGCTGGCTGGGGCGACGACATCGTCGAGGAAATAATCGGCCAGCTGAAGGGTCGAGTCATCGACAACGAGGTGGATATCCGGTGCGCCGGCACTTTGGAGTGCCATCATTTGCCACCCAAACACGCTTGTGTCGCCGGCTTGACCGGGTGAATATCTCCAGCCACCCTTGCCGTGCTGGGCCCGTTCAATGAACTTGATTGCTTGTTGGGCCGGGACACGAAATGTCTGATCACCGGTCATCGCCAGGGCTTCGCAGAGGACGATCGCGCCCTGCCCGTGGGCGTACATCCCGGCTTGCCCTTTGAATCCGGCTCGCAGGTCCCCGTTGGGTATTTGGTTTTTGATGATCCACGCCAGTCCAGCCGCGACGTTTTGTTTGTACGCGCCGAATTCATGAGTCTGCCCAGCCCCAAGCATCGGCAAGAGTGCCAACGATGTGCCCATGATATCACTCTTGTTTTGCGGATGGATGTGATTGTTGTAGCTTTTGAGACTCCAGCCGCCGTCCTGGTTTTGAACCGAGGCGAGCCAGCGAAGCCCTCGGGCAACGGCAGCTTCGGTAATCGTCGTGCCGCCTTCCTTACGGACAATTTCGGCGCGTACTCGTGGGTCCCGGGCTGCAAATGACATGAGTTTGTCGGGACGAGTCGTAATGTTCTGTTTAATTTGGTCGAGATCCCGCAGGGGAACGACCGGTCGGGGGTCAGTTTGAAGCTTCTGGGCGTCTTGATTGGCCTTTTGCAAAACGTCCCGAAGTTCCTGGTCACCAATCTCCAGGTCGCCCGCGATCTTCAAATCGTCCTGAAGTTCGTCGAGTGGGTTCTCGAAACGAACGTCTCCCCCCTCTTCGCGTGCAGGGTCAAGGAAGGTGGACAGCGTAATCGTGGAGGGCAAATAAGATCTGTCTCCCAACACGATCAAGGCCAGTATCAAAATCGCAATCACATGCAAGAGCAGGCTAACGATCCAGGCCGGAGTCAATTTGATCCCGTTTCGGACAATCCGAGCGACCATCGAAGCCTGACTGAGTTCTTCCAATTCGCGGTGACGCGGATCGGGAGGAACGTCGTCCGGGGAACCGAGGAGGTTCAACCCAGGCGACCGAGCCGGAACACGCATTCTCGCTGGGGAGGGAGATGGCAGGGGCAGCAAGTTTTTTCCTGCGAGTTGTGGAGTGGCCTGTTGTTCAAGTTCAACAGCGGCGCGGTATTGTTCTTCGGTGAGGGAGATACTGGATTGGCAGCGCCAACAATCTGCCAGTCGTAACCAGGTCCGGATCGTCATCGGCGCAGCACAATCCGGGCACGCGCACAACAATGATGTGCCACTTAACCAAATATCACCCTCGCGACATTGAATTCGGTGAACCGAGGTCTGGCTGATGTCCGTGACCAAGGGGTCGAGGGAAGTCGACGCGGTCACGTCCGGATCGGTCGACTGCCGCGAGTTACCAGCGAGACTGATTTGCGGCAGCGGTTGGATCGGGTGTTCGGGGAACGCAGAAGCGGGCAGGCGCTCCAACTGATCGATCCGGAAGAGGATGTTTCCATCGAGGCTTCCGAGGTTCGAATTGAACTTGGCCATCGCATATCCAGGGTGATCAAAACTGTTGCCAGTCATTGTTGGCGGTGTGCCGTGTCAGGGTCAAGGTTTGGCATTCGAAGCGTGAAAAATCGAATCTCCGAAAGGGGTCTGAAAGCACCGTTTTTGCGGACTTTTTTCGAGCCAAATCGCACCAGGAAGCGTTGTGAAATCGGGGCAGTTTTGCTACAATTTTGGCAGCGAAAACGCTTGTCGTGGATTTAATGGAAACAGCTGTTTTTCAAGGTTTTTTTCCTTTTTTTTGCTGATCCAGTACCGTGGTTTTTTGACCCTGAATTCTGAGATTTCCGGGTTTCCGAAACCAAGTGCCTGATGTGCTCGAAGCGTCCGGGAATTGCGTTTCGAATGCGCTTGTGTTGTTTCAGGAAAATGACCATCTACGTGTAAGAATTAAGTTGAAAGGCGGAGAAATTGTCGACCGACTCGCAAGAACCAGACGAAGACGGTGATGGCACCGGATTGAACGTGAACGAGAAGTACCTCGAAATGCCGATCGAGGATGAGCTGAAAAACAGCTATCTGACGTACGCGATGAGCGTGATTGTTTCTCGAGCGTTACCCGATGTTCGGGACGGATTGAAGCCGTCGCAGCGACGGATCCTGGTGGCGATGAATGATTTGAACCTGACGCCAGGTTCGTCTCGTGTCAAATGCGCAAAAATCTCTGGCGACACCAGCGGAAATTACCATCCGCACGGTGAATCCATCGTTTATCCAACCCTGGTCCGAATGGCTCAGGAATGGAATATGCGACATGTCCTGGTCGACAAACAGGGTAACTTCGGTTCGATCGCCGGACTTCCACCGGCGGCAATGCGATATACGGAAGCCCGGATGTCTCCTGTCGCCGCGTTGATGCTGGAGGACCTGAAGCTCGATACCGTTGACTTTACGCCGACCTACGACGAGCGGCGAATGGAGCCCTCGGTCTTGCCAAGCAAGTTTCCGAACCTGTTGGTCAATGGTTCCAGCGGAATTGCCGTGAGCATGGCAACCTCGATTCCTCCCCACAACCTGGGTGAGGTCTGTGATGCTCTGGATATCGTGATTGAAAATCCGGATTGCTCGATCAGTGAGATCATGGAAGTCTTGCCTGGGCCTGATTTTCCGACGGGTGGCATCGTCTGTGGAATTTCGGGAGTGATCAAGGCCTATCGTTCGGGGCGCAGCACGATTGTGGTCCGGTCCAAATGCGAGATTGTTCCGGTCGGGAAAAAGAAAAACCGGTTCAAGATCGTGGTCTCGGAGTTGCCGTTTCAGCAAACTCGTGACGGTGTCGTTGAGAAAATTGCCTCGTTGGTCAAGACGGACAAGGTCAAGGGTATTTCAGGGATCAAAGACCTGAGCGACTTGAAAGAGCCGGTCAAGTTGGAGATTGAAGTCAAGGCGGACGCCGACGCGGATGTCGTGTTGAATCAGCTCTTTCAGTTTTCGCCGCTCCAAACGTCGTTCTCAATGAATTTCATGGCGCTGGTTGACGGCAAGCCGCGCGAGTTGTCCATCAAGGACTTTTTGACCGAGTTTCTGCGTCATCGCGTTCAGGTCATCCGACGCCGAACTCAATTCCTGCTCAGTCGTGCCCGGCGGCAGAAGCACACAGTGGAGGGCTTGTTGCTCGCGCTGGCTGATATCGACCAGATCATCAAGATTATTCGCAATTCGAAAACGCAGGCCGAAGCCAAATCCGGTTTGATGGGGATCGAATGCCCGGCTTCGATGATGCAACGCGCACTGGGCGAAGACGGGTTCAAGGTGTTCCAGGATGAGCGTGGTGAATCGGATGTTTATTACCTGACTGGTATTCAGGCGGACGCGATTCTCAAGATGACGCTCGGTCAATTGGTCAACCTCGAACAGGAAAAGCTGGGCGGACAACACGCCAAACTACTCGAAGAGATCAAGGAATATTTGCGAATTCTTTCCGATGAAGCCAATGTCAAACAGATCATCCGGGAAGATCTGGCCGAGATCAAACGAAAGTATGCGGATGACCGGCGGACGGTTCTGTCTCATGAAGAAGTCCGAAGTATCGATCTTGAGGACTTGATCGAAGAAGAAAACATGGTCGTTTCCATTAGCCATCGTGGATATATCAAACGGACACCGGTGAGCACTTATCGGGCTCAGCGCCGTGGCGGTAAGGGGATCAAAGGTGCCAAGAGCGAAGATGAAGATCCGATCGAACACGTCTTCGCAGCAAGCACACATGATTACTTGCTGTTCTTTACCACCAAGGGCATTGTTCATTGGCGAAAAGTTCATCAATTACCCCAGCTCAGCCGGGAAAGTCGCGGTCGTGCAATCGTCAATATCGTGCCGCTGGATAGTGGAGAAGCCATCGCGGCCTGCCGCGCGATCCGGGATTTCCATGCGTCGGATCACTTCCTGGTCATGGCGACGAAAAACGGCCTGGTCAAAAAGACTCCCCTGTCGGCCTATGGGCGCCCGCGAAATGGCGGGATCATTGCTATCAAACTTCGAGAAGACGATGAGATCATCGATGTGCTGGTGACCAAGACAGGCGACGAACTCGTATTGTCCACCGAATCCGGAATGGCCATCCGGTTCCGCGAGTCCGATGCCCGACCGATGGGCCGTAATACCAGCGGCGTCAAAGGAATCACGCTTGCCGCTGGTGACCGGGTTGTCGGAATGGTGGTCGCTAACCCACAGGCGACCCTCCTGACTGCGTGCGAGAAAGGGTATGGAAAGCGGACAAACTTTGGCGCCAACTCGGATGAAGGTGATGATGCCGACGATTCCGATTCGGGCAGCAGTGGAAGTCGTTACCGAACCCAGAATCGCGGTGGAAAGGGACTTCGCGATATCAAAACCACCGACCGTAACGGAAAAGTGATCGGTATCAAGTCGGTCCACGATGACGATGAACTGTTGCTGATGACGTCGCGTGGCAAGATTCAACGCATCAAGTGTGCGGACGTCAGTACGATCGGACGTAACACACAAGGTGTCCGCATTATGGGCCTTGACGATGAGGATTCTCTGGCGGTAATCGCTCTGGTTCCTAGAGATGAATTGGGCGATGATGTCGAAGAAGAATCTGGAGCCCATGATTTGGAAAAGTCGATGTCAACCGATCCTGTGCCGGTCGACGAATCGCAACCTGAATCCTTTACCGAGGATTCGACCGAGGATTCGACCGAGGATTCGACCGAGGATTCGACCGATGAAGAAACCGAAGAACCGGGAGAAGCGGAAGAATAATTGCGATCGGTGTCGTGCTCAAGTTCATCTGGTTTTAGATACGAAAAAGTCAGATGTCGGACAGGAATCTCCAACAACATTTTGACGTTTTAACTTGCGATCGCTTTCCGATATTGACCGCGATCCTGGTTTCCCGGCAGACAGCATTTGAACTCATTTTAGAACGGTGAAACATGGACATTGTGATGATTGGTACTGGTTACGTGGGCCTGGTTTCAGGTACCTGTTTTGCCGAAAGCGGAAACAATGTGACTTGTGTTGATATTGATCAGGGCAAAATCGACCGCTTGAACAAAGGGGTCATTCCGATTTACGAGCCGGGTTTGACCGAACTTGTCTTGCGGAACCACAAGGCGGGGCGACTGCGGTTTACCACGGACACCGCCAAGGCGGTCAACAAAGCGAAAGTCGTTTACCTGGCAGTCGGGACACCACAAGGTGACGATGGTTCGGCCAACCTCTCGGCCTTGTGGAGTGTCGTGGCGGCGATCGCACCCCATATTGGTGATGATACGATTGTCGTGACCAAAAGTACGGTTCCTGTTGGCACGAACAAAGGAATCTATGATCGCTTGTATGAAATCAACAAAAAGTACTATCGGGTTGCCAGCAACCCGGAGTTCCTCAAAGAAGGGGCCGCGATCCACGATTTCATGTATCCCGATCGAGTCGTCGTCGGCGTACGCGAAGAAGAAACGAAACAGATTCTCAACGAGCTTTATTCGCCGTTTCTTCGGACCGACAAGCCCTTCCTGTCGATGTCGCCGGAAAGCGCGGAACTGACCAAATACGTCGCCAATGCATTGCTCGCGACCAAGATCAGCTTCATCAATGAGATGGCAAATCTCTGCGAAAAACTGGGCGGTGATATCAATGACGTTCGGCGTGGCATTGGCCATGACCAACGCATTGGATTTTCGTTCCTGTTTCCCGGTGTCGGTTACGGGGGAAGTTGCTTCCCCAAGGATGTCCGGGCCCTGGCTTCCATGGCCAAGGACAACGACCTGCTTCCCACGATTTTGACCGCCGTGGATGAAGTCAATGATCGTCAAAAGCATGTGTTGACGCAGAAAATTGACCAACATTTTGGGGGAAGTCTGTCCGGTCTGCGTTTCGCCGTCTGGGGCTTGGCGTTCAAACCAAAAACCGACGATATCCGCGAAGCACCCGCGCTCGTCCTGATCGAACAACTGCTGCAACGGGGGGCAAGTATTTGCGTGTTTGACCCCGAAGCAACCGACAACGTGCGTGAAGAGTTGGGTGACGCGGTTGACTATGCGGAGCATTCAATCGAGGCGTTGAAGGACGTCGATGCGCTTGCAATCAATACCGAGTGGGATGTGTTTCGGCATCCTGACTTCGAAGAAATCAAAGCGACGATGAAGTCACCAGTCATATTTGACGGTCGTAATCTCTACAATCCAGCTCAGATGGCGGAGCTTGGAATTACATATTATTCGATCGGTCGACCTCCGGTAAACGAACCAAACCTGGTCGAAGCGTAGCCTGCTCCTCGGTTCAATCTCCGTTGGCCCCGCTGGTTGTCGAGCCGTTTGTTTTCAGCGAACGGCTCGTCCACGACCTCAACCGTTGGCAACCGACTCCTGCACCCAGGTTTCGTACCCCTTGCTGGAGTTGCAAATCTCAACTGCCACGATTTGGGGTACGTCGTAGTGGTGAAGTTTCGAAATCGCGATTTCAACATCAGAAAATCGACGTTGAATGGTCTTGATCGAACAGACCCATTCCAGAGTCGATTCAGTCTTTTCGTGCCATCGGTACCAGCTGGAAATCGGACCACTGATCTGGCAACAGGCCGCAAGGTTTCGTTCCACCAGATGCGCGGCGATACATTCCAGCTCTTCGCGGTTGTCACTCGTCGTAGTAATCAGGATCAGATTATCCATCGGTTGCCCCGGATGCGCAGCGCGATTGTTTTCACTTGCCTTGTCATCGACATGGCGATCATTATCTAACGCGCTGCCTGCTTAAAACAATGCTCGAACAGAGTCTTCCATTCCGAAACCGCGATTGACTGGAGAGCATTCGTGGTTTGATCGCCGGTTTCCTTTGCCGCTTCGCATTGGTCCACGAAATCGCAGGGATTCCAGATTCTCTGACCCGGCATTGATTCGAACACCGGATGGTCTCCGACTTTTCGATACCAGAACTTGCTATTCCAGAAATCGCCTTCCAAACGATGCATGATGGCGTGCCAGAAACTGCCTTCGCGGGAGACGATTCCCTGGCTGATCTCGTGGGATCGGTCGAGAAAATTGAGATGCAACCAGAGCCCGGCAAGGCAACACTGGGCCAATTCCCGATCAACAACTCCACCGGGAAAAAGGTCTTCCACTTCCAATTCACGAAGGGTTGGTTCCAACCTGCGATCAGGTTCGCATACGGTGTATTGCAAAAACGTCGTTGGCGTGATCAAGCCGGCGACAGCGTCAGGCAGGTCGAAAGAAAACAAGGTACTCAAGGGTGCCTCATGAATTCAGGATCACCAACAAACACACAAACTGCTATCAGTCTAAGTGACAGCACTCGGGTTCGTCGAGGCGAATACACGGTATCGCGCGAGCAATTGAGTCGGGCGGGGAGAGGACAAAACTGGCTGTTTTGCCGCCCTTTCTGGCTTGTTGGGCCTTACACACCCCCCTATACTCCCGCACCGTAATCTGCGCAAAAGTTCAACCGGCCCCACGTCGGGGGAATTTTTTTGAGCGGCCAGGACGCTGTGTTAACGCAGCGATGGGTATCAAATTTATCGACCATCGGTTCAAACGTCTTGAACTTGTTTCGCCACAACAGACAACGCGTCATAACATCCACCAGGGATGCGGTGTCATTGCGCGTTGTCACTGCAATTCGGGGATTGCCTTACTGCTTCGTCCGATCGTGTGTCCGCATTGCTTTCGCGGCCACTATTTTTTCCGGGACCACGCCGGTCGATGCGTGGCAGATTTCCTATCCACGTCCCGATGTGGAAACGTCGATTTCAGTTTCCTCGGATCGTATCATACGTTGGCGGCAAGGAGAGTATGAGGTCCTTCACCTGACCGGTGGCGTCACGATCCAACAGCATCCAATCAAGGCATCGGCCAATGAAGCAATCATCTGGGTCGAAACGCCAAATGAAGCTGCCGGAAACGAACACAAGGTGATTGTCTATCTTGAGAACGGAGTTGTGATTGATCTGGACCGTGAAGGGCCAAATCACACGGCGAGCAAAGCTTCTGCGGATCGAATCGTCGATGAAAAATGGCTGGGTCGATTTTTTACCCGGGGAACCGTGAACCTGGATCAGGTTACTGATTCACTGGGAAATGAGATGCCGCCGGCGATTTTTGCGCGAGCCCAGACCGCGTTGGCCGGAGGCGACCTGCCGATTGTGCAACAGACGGGATTCGTTTCGCCGCAGCAATCGGTCGTTGTCTCACCGCAGACCGGACTTGTCCAGCAAATAACGCCGACGTTCCAGACGCCCAGAATGGGAACTCCTGCCAATCCGGTGGTGCCGGTCGCGTCACCGGATGGCGGGGGAGGCCAACCCAATCGGGGTTCGCCTTTCAATATTCAAATCTCAGGTCGTGATCCAAGTGTTGACCTGAACACGCAAACAATACCCAACCCCAACAACCCGAATGAGCGAGTCACCACCGCCGTCGGCGGGATCCGGATCGTGATTGACAGTCCGCTGATTGCCCAGGCGTCGCAATTCCAGGGCGATCAGGATCGCAAACTGTATATCCTGGCGGACAACATGGTTCAGTGGCAGACAGTCATGTTGGACGGTACAAAACGTGACCAATTTTATCTCGAAGGAAACGTCGTGTTTGCCAAAGGGAGTCGCGTCATTTATTCCGAGCGGATGTATTACGACGTCGATGCTCAGCAAGGGACGATTCTCAAAGCGGAAGTCATGACCACGGTACCCGGTTACAGTGGAAAGGTTCGTTTGAAAGCCGATATTGTTCAGCAATATGACGAAAACAACCTCCAGGCTTTCGGATCGGCGTTTACGTCCAGCCAGCTGGGTGTGCCACGTTATTGGCTTCAATCGGAGTCCGTGGGACTGCAGCGCAGCCAGGTTCCCGCGATTGATCCTGAGACGTCGGCTCAACTGGTAAATCCAGAAACCGGATTGTTCGCATCGGAAGAACAGTATGTCGTGGAAAGTCGCCGCAACCGGGTTTACCTGGCAGGCGTGCCTGTATTTGCGTGGCCGAAGCTACGCACCAGTTTGGATGACCCAACATTTTATCTGGATCGGTTTAGCGTCAACAATGATCGAATTTTCGGTTTTCAGATCTTGACGGGTTGGGACATGTACCAGGTCCTGGGACTCAAACGACCCTCGCCGGAGAGGGAGTGGACCGGTGTGGTCGATTATCTCAGCGACCGTGGCGTCGGATTTGGGAATGAATATGTTTATGAGATGGATTCGCTATTCGGGATCCCCGGAAAAGCCAAAGGCCAATACAAGAGCTGGTTTATCCGCGACACAGGATTGGACAACCTGGGTTTGGACCGGCGAAATCTCGTTCCCGAAAAAGACAACCGGGGTCGAATCTGGGCCGAGCACCGACAGGACCTGGGACTTGGGCGTACGTTACGAGCCGAACTGGGTTACATCAGCGATCGAAACTTTCTCGAGCAATATTACGAACTCGAATGGGATACCAGGAAAGATCAATCGACAGGAATTTGGTATGAACGGAACTACGGCACGCAATCCAATAACCTGACGCTTGATTTGCAAATCAATGACTTCTTCACGCAGACCAGCGGCGTGCGGTTTCAGAAATTCGTGTTGGGCCAGCCCTTGTTGAACAATCGGGCGATCTGGCACAGTCGCTCGGAAGCAGGCTATGTTCGCATGCGTCAAGCGGATGCTCCCTTGAACCCGTCCGAGTTGGCGACATTCCGTCCGTTGGCCTGGGAAGCCGATGTCGACGGACTCAAATTTGGAACTCGTAACGAGTTGGATTTTCCAACGCAGGTGGGCCCGGTCAAAGTCGTTCCGTATGTTTTGGGGGATGCGACGTACTGGCAACAGGCACTTGCTGGAAATGACTTGACCCGCGTTTATGGTCAAGCGGGAATCCGGGCAAGCCTGCCGCTGTGGCGAGTCGACCCTTCCATCCAGAGCGTGCTTTGGAACGTCAATGGATTGGCACACAAAATCACGCTTGAAATGGACGCGTTTTACGCGGACGCGTCGCAGGACCTGAATGAACTCGCGTTGTACGATTCTTTGGACGACGACTCCCAGGAAGCATTTCGTCGCCGATTTGCTTCGACTACGTTTGGAGTCCCGGTCGGTGGATTCGTACCCACAAAGTATGACGAGCGGTATTTTGCCTTTCGTTCCGGAATGCAGAGCAACGTAGCGGCCGCTTCCTCCGAAATTGCCGACGATCTGGCGGCGATCAAACTTGGAATGCAGCAGCGCTGGCAAACCAAACGCGGAATGCCTGGACGGGAGCGGATCACCGATTGGATCACGCTGGACCTGCAAACCATGCTGTACCCCGATGCGAACCGGGACAATAACGGTGCCGACTTCGGAATGTTTGACTATGACTTTCGCTGGCACATCGGCGACCGGTTTTCATTGGTATCCGATGGCTATTTCGATTTCTTTTCACAAGGACTCCGGACGGCGAGTTTCGGAACCATCGTCAGTCGTCCGGAAGTGGGAAATGTCTTCGTTGGCTATCGAACGATCGAAGGCCCCATTAGCAGCAACATCGTCTCCGCGGCGTTGACCTATCGAATGAGTGATAAGTGGGGGGTCAAGGCGGGAGGTCAAGTGGATTTTGGTGAGACCGGAACGATTGGCGAAGGTGTGAATCTCGTCTACATCGGCGAGTCATTCCTGTGGCAGTTCGGTTTCAATTACGAAGTGAGCCGCGACAACCTTGGATTCAATTTTGGATTTGAGCCCAGGTTTGGCAGTCGACCGCGGATGTTCCGTCCCGGCGGCGTAGCAGTTCCGCCTGCCGGATCACGCTGGTTGGAGTAGCGATGGAATCAGACAAAAAACAAGCCGGTTCTAAGGATTTTTCAAACCGGCGCTGGTCGAACAAGTTCCAGATCGCCATCGCGGGACTGGCTTACGGCATCAAAGGGCGCCGCGCAAGTCCGTCCTTGAACAGTTTTGTCATCCACATTCCAGCGGGTATGGTCGTCGTAGTATTGGCCGCCGTCTTGGGTGTTGGGTGGATTTCGATGGCGATCCTGTTGCTCTGTATCGGAATCGTGATGGTTACCGAATTGGTCAACACCAGTCTCGAATTGATTGCCAAAGCGATTACCGGAGAGACCAACGAGCATGTTGCGGCGGCGCTGGATGTCGCCAGTGGCGCCGTGTTAATGGCCAGTTTGACGGCGACAGTCGTCGGCGTGATCGTGTTTGGTTGGCGGTTATCGGAACTGCTCGGTTGGTAGTTTCCAACCGGGACCGGGGCAAATCGTGGTGCGCGGGATCCGTCCCGGATTCAAACTCTGACTTGGAAGTTACTTTCCAACCTTCGACCGCCAACTCGTCAACCTGGATTTTCGAATCACGATCAGCATTCTTGAAGGATGAATTCGTCCAACGATAACTGGCGGGGTCGGTAGCTGCGGCTGAACCGTTTAACAAAAAAACCCGCCAACTGATTGCTCATGATGACGGGCTGCTGCGATGTGATCGATATCCCTGACCTTGCTGAGGTCAAGGGAGCCGATAGCGTTTGATCTATCGGTTTCTGGCTTCGTTAGCACGAGCCTCCTTGAGCGCGGCTGCCTCTCGCGAAAGTTTGAATTCGGGTCCTTTCGCAAAATACTGTATATCGTCCCTCAGGTAGTATGCACTTGGAAGCGTTTGTCCAGCGATACTCATTTGACAGCCGGTTGATGTAACTGCCGAGATAATCGCGGCGCCACACAATAGTAAACTGAGAGTTCTTGATTTCATTCGAGCATACATCTGTTGGAAAACTCCATATTTCGGTGCCGCGGTTCCATATCACAGCATCACGTCCGCGGGATAACCGTCACAAACTTTATCGTCCCGACAGCTGGTAGACTTTGGAACAAATCCAGAAAAATCACTACAACCGCTGCGTTTTGATGGACACCTGTTTCCCAGACTGCCTCAATTCCCATTTGTTGGTTGATTGGGTTAACTGGTAGGATAAGTGGACTTCCCGTTGGCGTCGAATAAGACAGGAGTCTGTCCCATTTGCAAATCGAATCGACCAAAAGTGACAGCAGTTTTCTTGTTCATTTGCCAGAGGGCGCGGGAAACAGCCGAGAATTAAAAAGGGTTCCGGCGCGGGGCTGCTATCGTGGAAGGAAAGTGAATCGACGGGTTCAATGGGCGGCCGGCCTCAAAACTCGAAGGGCCGCCGAGCCGGTGAATTCGCTGGATTCGACGTTTGGGCGATTTGGGAACCGGCATGGCGGAACGTGTCTTGACCGGTACGGAGACAGGCCTCCATGTCACTTCGACCATAACCGGTCATTGCCAGGAAGTGTCTCGAATCGGATTCGATTGAAAACCAATCGAGGTGACTACAATTCAGGAATTCGCGGACGTATTTCAAGGTCTGAAAGAATCGGTTAGGTGGGAGTGAGCCATGATGCAGTTTGACCAGCAAATGAAATGTCGACCGCGGTTTTTTCGAACGGCCTGCCGACACAGCAGGTTCGGCAATCTGGCGATTGCCGCCTGCCTGGCGATGGCGATATGGTTCCTGCCCGAACGGGCGCAAGGACAGATCGGACGGTTACCGAAACTCGATTATTACGCGAATTTTATCCAAAACGCCCCGTATTATCTGGCGGACTATCAAGACGCCTTGAAACAGTTTGGCCGTGGATACAACTCGGCGTATAAACTGGGAAACCGGCGATTCCTCGACTCGGTTTGCTATCTGACGATGATGGGCGAATGCCATTATCACGTGGGTGATTACACGGAGGCCATTACGCTGTATGAGCAAGCGCTGACGTTGTATTTGTCGTATCAAGCCGAGGGTTGGCAGTCGCGTTTGCAAATGCCACAGGTCATTCCGGCGAACAACAATGCGTTTGTGCAGTCCAAGATCAATTGGGGTGTCCCCAAGCGACGGTCGTCCATTGCAAGGGTTCCCGACACGTTTTCGATGTTGTTTGGAAGGCTCGATTCGGAACGCGCTCTATCGGAAGGCGGGTTGGTCCAGAATGCAGAGATTTACAAAGTCGATGTCGTCGAGATCATGCGCTGCGCGGCGCTGTGTCTGCATCGCCGCCGCGAGATCAAGGGACAGATTTCAAAATACGATCCGTTTACCAACCAGTTGGTGACGGGACTTTCGGTTGCCGACGCCGGAAACGGCTCGGTCATGGGCGCTTACAACGGCGTGCTGCTGGGGATTGCACAGTGTTCGATGGAAGAATGGGACGACGCTGCTCGAACATTGAAATCATCGCTGCAACTCAACGGGATGGACCATTCATTGACTCCGGTTGCGCTCCTTGAAATGGCGTATATCGCGGCCGCCACGGAGAATTATTCGGCGGCGTCCGATTTGGCACTCGAAGCCAGCTATCTGGCCGGCATGTTTGGCCAATACGATTTGGTTGAAGAGGCCCTGGGCACGGGCACGACGGTTCACCTGATGACATCCCGGTCGGCCTACCTGCCACTGGAGAACGCGATTAAGTGGGCCAGTTTCAACAAAGCCAGAATGATGCAGGCCTCGCTGACCGTCAAGCTGGCCGAGTGTTTCGCCGAAGCGGGTGATGCGGCGACTGCTGCCCAGTGGCTGAGACAGGCCAATACACCAATGAGCACTCGTAATTCACTACGCAATGCGGTGGTCAGCGCGAGGCTGAAATACGTTGGCGCGGTGGTACATTTTCTCCAGGGTGATTTTCGCCAGGGCTCATCCGCGTTGGTCGCCGCATTGAAACATTTTCAGAAAGGTTCCCGATGGCTGTACCAGTTAGGGCTGGCAGATCAGTTGGTCGTTTCCGGTAGCATTACGCAACGTCAGGGGGAGTTGCTATATACCGCTTTGTTGCGAGATCCAACGGACCTTGATTGGCGAACCGACCCATTGGAAGCCATCGCCTTTCTTGTTTCGCCTCACGTTGGTCCCATGGAACGCTGGTTTGATATCGTCGTTTCCCGAATGAATCACCAACGTGCTCTCGAAGTCAGTGATCTCGTCCGGAGGCATCGGTTTTTTTCGTATCTGCCGCTGGGAGGGCGATTGATGGCGTTCCGCTGGATGATTCATGCGCCGCCGGAGTCACTTTCACAAAACGCGTTAGCCCAACGAACGAAATTCCTCAATAGCAATACGCAATACAGGCAACTATACGACCGGGCGAACCTGATTCGAACGGAATTGCTTGCCCTGCCGGTCAAGCCGGTCAGCCGATCTCCGGAAGAAGATCAGCAAATCAAACTCCTGGAAGAGCTGGCCGGTATTTCGGAAACTCAGGAAGCGATCCTGGCCAGCTATGCACTGAGGCGAGAGCCTGCCGAAATGGTGTTTCCGCCACAGGCAAACATGTCGGAGTTTCAGCAGTTATTGCGACCGGACCAAATGGCCCTGGTTTCATTGGCGACGTCGAGTGGCTACCACATGTTTCTGATGAATTCCCAAGCGATTCAGTATGCAGGTTTGAGTGATAGCCGCGTTGTGCTGCGAAACGTCTCCGGGTTACTCAAACAGATTGGTCTGATGGAGGCAGCGCTGGACGTAAAAACGCTTCAGGAGGATCAATGGAAGGAGACCGCGCGCGAGCTCAAGGTTCAGCTGTTTGGGGAATCGAGTGATGCCAGTTGGTCTAATTTCAAGGAACTCGTTGTTGTGCCCGATGGGGTGCTGTGGTATTTGCCATTCGAGATTTTGCCGATCGGAGAAGTCGACGACGAAAAGCCACTTTGCGACATCGTCAGTATCCGGTATTCGCCAACCCTGTTTTTGGCGTTTGGGCCCCAACGGCCAGTCCACCCCCTGGAGCGTTCGGCAGTGGTGACGGCCCGAATGCATCAACGGGGAGATTCCGAATTGTCCAAATTGGAATTCGAATCGCTGGTAAAAAAAATGCCTGATGCAATCCAATTCGATTCCCAGATCAAGATTCCGTCAAATTACCTCGCATCGTTGTTTGATCAGTTGGTGATCTGGAGCGAGATCAAGTCAACCAGGAATCTTCCGCTGGCGATGACCCCAATGCAAATCGACCAGAGCAAGACCGGCACATCGATTGAGGCGTGGATGTCGCTCCCCTGGTCGGGACCGGAGCATATCGTTATGCCCGGGTTTCAATCCGATGGTGGCGCCGGGCTGCGAGGGAAATTGAATGGCACAGATCTGTTTCTGACGTCGATCGGATTGATGGCATCTGGTACGCGAACGGCTCTGATCAGTCGCTGGGCGACTGGTGGCAGGACAAGTCTGGCGTTGACTGGAGAGTACGCATCGAAGCTCGCGAAACTCGGCTCGGCTCGGGCCGTGCAGGAAAGTCGTCAATCAACCCGTGAACTGGACCTGGATTACGACAACGAGCCTCGAATTCGTTTCAAAAAAACCGATCCGGTGCTAAAAGCTGAACATCCGTTTTTTTGGGCTTCGTACATGTTGTTCGGAATCCCCGACAATAGCCCACCTGCGACCGACGATGATATCCAGCCAGATGCAGCCAATGCGAACCCGGCTGACGGCAAGCAGGGCGAAGCCCAACCAGACGGCGCAAGCGAGAAAAAGGATATCGATGGGATTATCGTTGGAGAAAAGACAGAAGAACCCAAAGCGGCGATTCCCGAGGAAGATAAACAGGTCAAGTAGCCCAGCCCGTTTTCTCCCATTGTCTCCGGCGAAATTGTTCAGGATCAGCCTGAAACTTCGGCCGTTGCCTCGTGCGAAGAATAACTGCGAACCACGAAAACGCCTTTTCATTCAAAACGTTCAAGGGAAGCCGCTGGCCGATCTGCTACAGGCCGGGAAGCGGTAGCTGACGACGCCAGCAAAATCAGTGATCGATCAAACACAACTGGGAAACGCGGCAGGCATTTCAGCCAAAACAAATCTTCGAAGTTGATTTCTATTGATTTGGCCCCGGGATTCCAGCAAACTGGTGTTCTGTTACAGCTAAGAATAAAGGTTGGTCGTAGTGGATGAGGCTCCAAGTCCCGTCGTTTTCTTGATCAAAAGGACGCGTGACCTCGACTACTACCCAAAATCAAATCTTGACGCTGCACGAGACACGTAAGCCACTGGGAAGCAGCACGGACGTTGCAATGTGGTTTCCTGCCTTTTCACTCACGGACGAATCATGTTGCGAATCATTGTTCTGCTGGTCGTCGGTTTGGCCTCTGTCAATCTCAGCGCTCATCGAATTTCCGATGTGGTATCCAATCCTGATACGCCACCAGATACGCTTGTCATTTGTCCCAAGAAATTTCAAGTCGCATTGAAAAAATGGACTGCCTACCGCGGTGGTCAAGGGCACGTGATTGAAGTCATCTCCCCAGCTCTGACTCCGGCTGCGATCAAACGGCAGATTCGTCAAGTTGCGGATCGCGGTCGATTGAAGCATATTCTGATTATTGGTGACTCGGGGGATTCACGATCGGCTCCAAACGATTTGGTATCGACCGACTACGTTGCAGCCAGGGTCAACGTGCGGTTTGGCTCGGACCCGGAAATCGCGACCGACAACACCTACGCGGATTTGGACAACGATGGGATTCCCGATTTGACGATTGGACGAATTCCGGCCGATTCGGTTGACGAGATTCAACGGTTCACGGATCGAATCATCAAGTATGAATCGCACTCCGGTCAATCGGAATGGCAAAGACGGATCAATTTCGTGGCCGGTGTTGGGGGGTTTGGCCGGGTCATTGACGGGCTGATCGAGCAAACGACGAAACAGATTATTACAGACCTGGTACCCGGTGGATATGAAACCAAAATGACGTATGGCAGTTGGTGCAGTCCCTACTGCCCGGACCCGAGGCGGTTCTCCGATTCGGCGATTGAACGGTTCAACGAGGGTTGTTTGTTCTGGGTTTACATTGGCCACGGATCGCGGCATCGCCTGGACAGGGTTTTCATGCCCGATCAAAGTCACTTGATACTCGACAATGCTTCGGTGCCAAAGCTGAATTGCAAATGCGGAAGTCCGATCGCGATCTTCCTGTGTTGCTATGCCGGGGCGACGGACCACCCTAACGACTGCCTGGCTGAAACGATGCTGCGTCAGGAACAGGGGCCGATTGCCGCGATCTGCGGAACACGGGTAACGATGCCTTACGCAATGAGCCTGTTGTCACTGGAAATGGTCCATGAATTTTTTGATGGAGACGCAACCACCATTGGCGAATTGACCATGTTGGCGAAACGATGCATGGTGGAAGGGAGTGACCACAATCCCAATTATCGCCAAATGATCGAAGGCATGGGCAAGACGTTTAGTCCGACTGCCCAATGGCTCAGACTGGAACGACTGGAACACGTTCAGTTGATACACCTGATCGGTGATCCGCTTTTGCGGTTGAAACGTCCTGCGAAAATTCAGCTGGCCACGACGTCCAGTAAAATTGCCGGCTCGATGTTGGGTGTTCGAGGAAGCGTGCCGGCCGATGGCAAACTGATCATTGAGTTGGCCTACGAACGGGATCGACTGCGTGAGCGACCGCCTCGACGCAGGAATTACGATTCGAGTAATGAGTCTTTCTGCGGCTATCAGGAAACCTACGAAAAAACACATGACCTGGTGTGCAGCACCAAGTCAATTGCGGTCACTTGCGGTGACTTCGAAACGGAGATTGCCATTCCCCCCGATGCGATCGGACGATGTGTTGTCCGAGCGATGCTCGAATCGAATGAAATATTCGCTCTCGGATCGTCCCCGGTCGAAATCACCAGGAATCCCGAAACGCGAAGTGCAAAACAGGCGACGGATGTGTTCAACAAGTAGAACGCTTGTCAGGAACCGGTGTTCAATCCTCGCGCTTTGGCATTTTCCTGCGGCTAACAATCTGGTCGTAAATCCAAAACTCGATTGCAATCATGATGATCGGCAACAGGAATTGTGCTGCGTGGAAAAAACGATCATCGATTCTCGCGAAATTAATACCGAAAAAGACTCGTACGAACGCCGCGTTCATGACCAGCAGGATGATCAATGCGATTCCGCTGGCCAGGATAAATCCACATCCGTACTGTCCAGATTCCAGTTTTCTTGATTTTGACATCGTTACCCGTGGACTTTTCGGTGTGGATGGGTGGCCGGGGAGGAGGGATCAGACGGAACAATCACTATAGCGTAAACGTCGCTTCCGTCGTTCCATCCTGGGCAATCATCCTCTCAACGGCTGGTGTAATTCTGGTATGATGGCTTTTCCACCACAGATATTTGAGCGACCAGTCCAACATGAGCGATTCCAAAAAGCCAGCCCGTAATTCAACCCGTCGCTCGAACGGGTTGATCGTCCTGTTCTCCGTCCTGGTGGCATGGACATTGTTGATTGCGATTGGGTCGTTTCATACCCAGGCGTCGACTGATTTTCGGCGGCCATTGATCGTGATCGCCTGCATGAGCGTGTTTCTAGGTGGTTGGGCGCTCGCCCTGCGAACGCGACAGAGCCGATAGACAAACCAGCAGGGCCGGACCTGGAATGGCCATGGGTTGAGTTGCCGCTGCGGACGGCAATAGGACCGATCCCACCGTTTTCGGGGTCTACTGTTGTCGCTGTTTGATCTTCTTGGCATGAGCCTTGGCTCTTTTCTTTTTTGCCTTTTCTATTTTCTTTTTGGTCTTGTTTTGAACTTTCTGGCCCAGCTTGATCCGTTTTTCTTTCGCCGCCTGTTCGGGATCCACAAAGCCCTTTTTGCGCGGGCGCGGGACGCACACAACCAGCATTCCCAGAATCAGGAATGCGAAAACCAGTGCATAGGCCAGTGAGTATTCTGTTTGTTCGTACATCAAGTGATCTCATTCAATCAAAACGGCTACTGAATCGGCCCCACATTAATAGTCTATTTAATCGCAACGGTTTCTACAAATCGGCTCGGGGCGGTCGTCAATGAAGTTCTTGGGTCGTCCTGCGCGGGAGCCAGTTCCAAATCAGGATTATCCCGCGTTGCTCCCGGTGGCGATTGCATTCTTCCAGTCAATCCCGATTCCCCGCATAAACGGATCCTGACGTGAGAGTCTGCTCCAGAGTTCAGGTTCACTTCCGTTTCAGTCGATCCGTCAGCCAGTCGGTGATTTCCATCGAACCCGCCGTCAACGGGACTTCGGTTTGCGAGCCGTCCGCCAGCCATTTGACCTGGACGACGCCTGATGAAAATTCGTCGGCTCCGGCGATAATCACGGCCTGGGCCCCTCGCCGATCGGCATATTTAAACTGTTGATTCAGTTTTCTGGCGTCCGGGTAAACTTCGACGGCAATTCCGGCAAGCCTCAGATCTGCCGCCAGGCGCAAATAATCGTGAAGTTTGTCTTTGTCAAATTGAACAATCAAAACATCAGCAGTCGTTTTCGTTGGCGGAATCAGATCCAGCTGTTGCATCGCAGCCAGCAGCCGGTCGAGACCAAGTGACGCACCGATCCCTGGAAGCCTTTGTCTGGTGTACAGCTCGGCCAGGTTGTCGTATCGGCCTCCTGAACAAATACTTCCGAACGAAGGCAAGTCCTCAAGAAATGTCTCCACAATCGTGCCCGTGTAATAGTCCAACCCACGAGCAATCGAAACGTCAATGTTGAGGCGGTTGTCAGTGATCCCGACCGCCATCGTCGCCCGGATGAGCTCGGCGAGTTGGTCGCATCCCTCCTCTGCCAGTTCATTGCCGGCACATATCGGCCCCAGCTGACTCAGGATTTCCTCATTGGTTCCTGAAATTTCCGCCAGTTGGAGGATTTCATGGACCTGGGACTGGCTGGCTCCGGTCGTTTCCAGCATCTCCAGTTTGACCTTCTCGTGTCCGATTTTGGGAAGTTTGTCCAGCGCGCGGAGGACGTCGACGCTGTGCTCGGCAAGGTTTGATTTCTGGAGCAGCCCATTGAGGACTTTTCGATTGTTCACCCGGATCGTAAATCTCTCAAACCCGATTGCGCGAATCAGGTCGTTGATCACCATCACCGTTTCAATATCGCTGGCCATCGATGTCGTGCCGATCGTATCGAAGTCGCATTGGGCAAACTCGCGGTAACGACCGGCTTGCGGGCGTTCGCCTCGCCAGACGTTACCGATATGATACCGCTTGAACGGCAGGCCCAGTTCGTTGTGATGCTGGGCAACGAAACGGGCCAGAGGTACAGTCAGGTCGAAACGCATCGCGACATCGTGTTTGCCATGTTGGAAGCGGTACATCTGGCGATCGGTTTCTTCGCTGCCCTTGCCGCAGAGTATTTCGGCATATTCCAGGGTCGGCGTATCGATCGGAACAAAACCGTAAGATCGATAAACCTGGCGGGCGGTCTCCATCAGTCTTTCGCGCGGGATCATCATTTCCGGAAGGAAGTCGCGAAAACCGCTGAGCGTTCTTGGTTGGATCAGTTCGTGGGACATGCCGTAATATCGTCTGGATTACCGGGTTGGGATTGGCACTGCGGGAATTCGTCAATTCAGAATCGGCAATCCCGGCTTGGGAGTTCGAAAGCTGTGGATGTCGTGAAAGCGGGCGTTGCAATACTCTTCGATCTGTTCGGCAGTTTCAAAGTACCGATCGAACGTGTAACCGTCATCGTATTCACAATCATGAGTGGTGTAGTCCCGACAGATTTGAGGGCGCGTCTCATAGATGCCACAGCGATGATCCTCCCGAAGATGTTTGCAATCCGTATGAACCAGGAGGAACCAGTCATTGTCTTCCGTGAAAATGGAGGCGTATTGATGTAGCAGGTACCAACGAAGGTAGTCGAAAGCCCGGGCAGTCCTGGGTCGATCAATCGCCAGCGAAAAATAACGACAGCATTTGGCCGTGCAATGGTCGCAAAGGACTTCGCCGGGCCTTAGCTCATCACGTCGGACTTGTTTTGTCGGTCGATTCATTC
The DNA here is from genome assembly GCA_024642205.1 of Planctomycetaceae bacterium. Classification (GTDB taxonomy): domain Bacteria; phylum Planctomycetota; class Planctomycetia; order Pirellulales; family Pirellulaceae; genus Mariniblastus. The sequence goes on from JAHEBQ010000004.1 coordinate 172,170, forward strand.
GTGTTCGAGTCGCTGTTTTGAGAATACGGTTTGATTCGTTCAGCGCTGACGAGCCGAATTCCGTTTCGCCTGGACAGGCAGCGGAATTGACCTCGTCGGCACGCGCCGGAACGACTAAAACTAACAGAGGTTTGGTCGTGTTAACAGAGACCCGGTTTTTTCGAGTCAGCATTGGGACTTTCGAACGCATTTTTGAGTCAGGATTTGCCATTCGGCGTCGATTCCATGCTGCGCATGCCTGGGGGATTATTGGGACAGGCCTTCGGAGCGGTCTTTCTTGAATCGCTCAAATTGCTGTTCATCCTGCTGGTTCCCTTTGTCGCTTTCGCGATTATCATCCACTGGTTTGAATACCTGACTCAGCGGCGGCTGGCCGAGCGGTTCGGTTGGAAGAGCGTTCTCTGGACCGGATGGCTCGGAACGCCGATCCACGAATTGAGTCATGCGTTCATGTGCCGAGTGTTTCACCATCGGATCGATGAGATTGCCCTGTTTGAACCGGACCGCGAGTCGGGTCGGTTGGGTTACGTAAAGCATTCATTCCGCACCGGCAACAGGTTTCAGAAAATGGGGACCTTGTTTATCGGTGTCGCGCCACTGCTGGGTGGTTCAATTGTATTGGCGGTGCTGTTGTGGATTTTCTTTCCAGACGCGGCAAACAGTGCAATCGAAACGTCGCAGGCCGATCATTCGGGTGGCGCGGTTGCCAGGATGTTTGCGATCGTGAGTTCGCTGGTTGGAAACATCCTCACGTTGTCCAATGTGGGGACGATTCGATTTTGGACATTCATTTATCTGGTCCTTTGTGTGGGAAGCCACATGGCGCCCAGTAGCAGTGATTACCAGGGTGCATCTCAGGGTGTGTTTTTGTTTGGCGGAATTGCGCTGGTGGTTGCTTTTTTGCTGGCCTTGTTCGGGATCGACTCGGGAAAAATGGTGGACTTGATGGTCAGCACTATGGGACCCCTGTTTGCGATTTTTGGATTGACGATTGTGTTGTGTGGAATCACGACGGCGATCGTGTGGCTGATTACTTCGTTTATCCCGCCGCGATTCCGGTTCGCGGACTGATCACGTCGGCCACAAATCAGCATTGGGGTGGATGATGAGTTGAGGGCATTTCTTTCCGGGAATTCCGGCTCGTCCACGGAGCGTATGACTACGGACCAGCGCTGCCTGGTTGTGTCGACGGCCCGTCGTCAAGATTTCCCAGGTGCCCGGTCAGGTGCATACTCAGGTGAATGCTCAGGTGAATGCTCAGGTGAATGCTCAGGTGCATACTCAGGCGAATACTTGACGGAAACCTGTCCCGGGCAGACGGTTCCCTTCGTCGATCGCATTCGTCGATTCGCCGACTCACCACGATGCGACGGAAGAAAGCGTGAGTTTGGCAATGACCGTCTAAACCGACTTCGTTTCTCCGTTTTCGACGTAGGAGACTTGATACAGGTCCCGGCGGCGATCATTCCAGTTTTGAACCGAACCGGATTCCTTGTGCCGCCGCAGTTGCTCAAAATCGAGGTCATGAATGATCAAGGTTTCGACGTTGGGATTGCACTCGGCCGCGATCGCGTCTCGTGCAAATTCAACGTCGGCCGGCGTGTAGATACCCGATTGTGCGTAATGGATATCCGCGTTTTCCACAAACGGAAGATTGCCGGTACAGCCTGAGATTGCCACGTACAAGTGGTTTTCGATGCACCGAGCCTGGGCACATTGTCGGACTCGGAGGTATCCGTGGCGGGTGTCGGTATTGAAAGGGACAAACACGATTTGCGCCCCTTTATCGGCCGCAATTCGCGTTAGTTCAGGAAACTCGATGTCGTAACAGATTTGGATTGCAATTCGCCCGCAGTCGGTATCGAAAACCTCAACGCGATCTCCCGGGCTCACGCCCCACCATTTTTTCTCACTGGGGGTAATATGTATTTTGTACTGCTTGCTGATCGAACCATCGCGTTGGAACAGGTAAGCGATGTTGTACAGCGTATTGTGTTCGACGACGAACTGGGATCCACCAATCACGTTGACGTCGTAGCGGACCGCCATTTCGGTAAAAAATTCCAGGTACTGCGGAGTGAATTCGGCAAGCTTTCGCGCTGCCTGACCGGGTTGGGTTACTTCGACACAGGAGAGTAACTGCGTGGTAAAGAGCTCGGGAAACAGCACAAAATCACACTTGTAGTCTGAGGCGGTATCCAGGAAGAACTCACATTGCTGGGCGAATTCATCAAAACCCCTGACGGTCCGCATCTGGTACTGGACAACGCAAATCCGGATCGGCTCGACGACGTGATGAAACCGGCGCTTGGCACCGTGAACATGCTCGAGGTTCGTCCATTCGAGGTACGTTGCGTAGCCGCAGGATTCAAGATCAGAAGGAAGGTAATTCGTGATCAGACCTTTGACCGAAAATCCATTTGAAATTTGCGCCGTCAGAACCGGATCGTAGATGGCTTTTTCCAGGACGCGATCAATGTAGTCGGCGGCAGAAAGCTCTTCACGATATTTGTGGTAGTTGGGAATTCGACCGGCGATAATGATTCGTTCGAGGTTTTTTTCCCGACACAATTGTTTGCGGGCGTCGTACATCCTGCGCGACAGCTTCATGCCCCGGAAATCGGGATGGACCATGATTTCGATACCATACAGCGTATTGCCTTTGGGTTTGTGATTGCGAATGTAACCACTATCGGCAACCGCCCGCCAATTATGCCATTCCAGGCTGGTATCGTATTCCAAAATCAGGCTGGACGACGAAGCAGCCAGCCTGCCATCGATTTCGACACACAATTGGCCTTCGGGGAAAATTGCAAGCTGGCTTTCGACTTGATCCCGGCCCCAGGATTGCATCCCGGGAAAACAGGCTTGGGATATCTTGATTAGATCGTCGAAATCGTCCATCGTTAATTGGCGAACAACGATTTTCCATTCAAATTCTTTCAGATCCAGCGGGTCCATTTCAATTCCTGGGTTGGTCGGGTGGCAAGAGCCGTTTGGTTTTCAGGATCGACATCGAGGCTTGCTTAACGCGTGTTCGTCACTTCTGATGAGCCGATTGCGGCGGATTATCTCAATTGACTAATACTTTGGCGAGCCCATGAACCTGTTTAAAACCAAACTGGGACGAAAGTTTCTGTTTGCTTGCTTGTATCTCAGCGAAGGGGCTCCGATTGGGTTCATCTGGTTGGCGCTGCCGACCCGGATGCGGGCCAGCGGCGTACCGATTGAGCAGATCACCTGGCTTTCCGCCATCCTCGTCCTCCCGTGGACTTTCAAGTTCGCATGGGCGCCGCTGATTGATTTTTTTCGATGCTCTCGATGGACGTTGCGGCATTGGATTATTCTGGCACAGTCCATCATGGGACTGACGCTGGTCCCGTTGCTCTGGATGGATCCCAAGCAGCAGTTTACCGCTCTCGCCGGGTTGTTATTGGTTCACGGGCTGGCCGCCGCAACGCAGGATGTGGCAATCGATGCGCTTTGTATTTCCAGCACCGACGCGGGAGAACGGGGTGAGTACAACGGTTGGATGCAAACGGGAATGCTG